>NZ_JAWOHB010000035.1:0-5702 GCF_046496365.1 Desulfosarcina sp. | reverse complement strand
TGACCATGCTGACCATCTGCTTGGCGGTATCTTTCATCTGTTTGATATGGGCTTCGAATTTGGCCACGGCGTCGTCGGGGCTTTTTGCATCGACGATGCTGCTGAAATATCCATGCTTGACTTGGCTGTCGGCATCGATTTCGTCAAACGAGAAATGACCAATAAACAACATAGCGGCTTCCTTTCTTTTTTTTAAAAGCGACATCTGCGCATCGCCGGTGATTGGACATGTCAAGCGGACACCTTATCGTTGCCTAGACTGCTTATCCACCCATCTCGCTATATGTGGGGGCTTAGGACCTTACGACACCCGCGACACGATCAAGCGCAGGCCGATCGGTGTCAACAGCGTTGTCACCACCGCCATGATGACGATGGCCGAAAACAGGTTGGCCACGATGGCCGGTGGCGGATCAGGATGCGAAAACAGGCCGGCCCGCAGAGCGATATCGGCAATTATTAACTCCACCGCCCCCCGTCCGCTCATGCCGAAGCCAACGATCAGCGAATCCTTGCCGGACAAGCCTATCCAATACGCCGGCAGGCCGGCCCCGATCAGTTTGCACAACACCGCAGCGACAATCAGCACCGCCAGAAACAAGGGTATGCTGGTGAACGCGGCGACATCCAGGTGCAAACCGATCGAGGCAAAAAAGACCGGTGCCAGAAACCCGGTGGTGATTCCTGAAATACGGCTTTGCACCCCTTTAAAAACCTCCGAATCCATGGTGCGTTTGGTAAAAAAAAGACCCGCGGCAAAGGCACCCAAAATAAAGTGCATGTGCAGCGCTTCCGCCAGAACCGCAAACCCGAAAGCCACCACCAGTAGTATGCTGAACTCGAACTCTTCACTCATGCTGCGGTGAAACACACGTTCCAGGCGCGGCAGTACATAAAGCCCGATGGCCGTGACAATGGCTATAAACAAAACAATCTGGCCGACCAGCCACAACAATCCAGCCGGATCAGGCATCTCGCCGGTACGAATCACCGCGGTCAGCACGGCCAGGAGCAGAAGGCCCAATATGTCGTCTATGATTGCAGCCGAAAGGATCATTTTACCGGCGGTCGACCTAAGTTTGTCCAGGTCCATCAAGACCTTGGCAGCCACGGGAACCGCCGTGATCGCCAATGCCGTGCCGATGAACAGGGTCTGCGCCAGCTTGATCTCCGATCGGGGCAGAAAGAACCAGCCCAGTGAAAAACCGACCAGCAGAGGAATGATCAACCCGCCGGCGGCGATGAACATGGCCCCCTTGGACTTCTCGGCGATCTCCCGGGGACGCATCTCAAGCCCGGCCATGAGCATTAAAAAGAAAATTCCCAGGTCGGTGATCGCCGTGAAGACGTCGTTGTTCGGGATGGCATGCATGACCGGAAAGCTTGATGGTGAAAACCGGATGGCCGCGCCCAGGGCGATGCCGGCCAGCAGCTCACCGACTAGAGCTGGCTGTCCCAGGCGAACCGCCACCTCGCCGAAGGCACGCGTGATTACCAGAAGGATCAGTAAAACATAAAAAATTTCCATTGCAAAACCTCTTTTTCCACGAACGCTTCAGTTGGCGCGTGCCTTGCTGTTTTTGGTGTATCACGCATTCTTTATTTGTGCTTTGACCCACTCTTGATGGCCTCGTAAAAAGTCCCCGATGTGTCGCTCCCGCGGAGGCGGAAGTCTGTAACTATTTGATACTTATGGATCTCCGCCTCCGCGGAGATGACAATAAATCTGAGATTTCGACTTTTTACGATTCCATCATTCTTCACCCCCGCGTCAAAAACAGGTTAACCATGATCCCGACGGCCAGGGCCCCCATGGCTGTCACGGCCACAGCTTTCTTTATCCTGCCTCCGCCCGCCATATCCATTTCCGCTTGCTTGTTTTGTCGATGCCAGACGCGGTTCAGCCAGGCCAGCCATCCCACCAGGCCGAGGGCGACCAGGTTCATCCAGAATGTATAATCCAGTTTGAACTGGGCCACATCCTTGATCGCCCTCGCACTTTCCGGCGTCACCCCCACCAGGGCAAATGAATAGTGCAGGATCAAGGCGGTGCACACGATGCTGACATACATGACCGCGGCAATATAAAGTGCCACGCGCCAGCCGTAATAACGGGCGTTGATCGCCACCAAAGGCGGCACCATGAGGTCGGAGTAAATAAAGCCCATGATGCCGGCGAAAAGCACCCCGCTGGCGTTGAGTACCGTGGCCAGGGGGATGTTGCCCATGGAACCGATGAACGTGGCCGCGGCCACAAAGGGTGCCAATAGCGCATTTTCCAGAACCAACGGGAAGTAAAGCGGATTCTCGGCTGCCCGTTCGGCCAGGAAGATGGACTGCCAGAAGGTCTCGGGCACCAGTACCGCCACGAACCCCGCCACGGTGAAGCCGATGGCGATCTCCTCCCACACCATGGCCCATTCCGACACGAAATGGTGGCCCACCAGATGCCAGCCTTCTGCGCTTCGAATCCGCTTGCGCCAGTTGAAGTCCTCATTTTCGGAGGCGGAGGCGTCCTCGACCTTTTGGCGCGCCTTCTCCAGCCAGGCCTCGGGGTAGGTCCACACCACCAATTGCCGGCTGATGAGGATCAACACCAGCCCACCGATAATTTCGGCGGCCAGAAACTGCCAGCCCAGGAAGATGAGGATGAGAATGCCCAGCTCGATCACCAGATTGGTGGAGGCGAACATGAAGGCGACGGCGGCCACGAAATGGGCTCCTTTCATGAACAGGGCACGCGCGGCGGCCAGGGCGGCAAAGGAGCAGGAGGAACTGATGCTGCCAAAGGCGGTGGCCAGACTGACGCTCTTGGCGCCGGCGCCTCCCAGATAATGCGTGAGCCTGCCTTTGGGCACGAATGCCTGGATCATGGCGCTGATAAAATAGCCCAGCACAAAGGCCCAGCCCGACTTCCAGAAGAAACCGGCGGCTGTCTTGGCTGCCTCGCCGTATGGGGTCCAGAATTCGAGTGAGAACAAGGTGCCGATCCTTTCGTTTACTGATATAGATCAGTATCCGTATCCACTCGAATCACCAATTTCCCGAAGTTGCGACCTTCCAACAGGCCGATAAACGCGTCGGGCGCATTTTCCAATCCGTCCACCACCTGCTCGCGGTATTTGATCTGCCCGCTGCCGACCCACTCGGCCATCTGTTCGGCGAACTCGGGGTAGCGGTGGCCGTAGTCATCGAAGATGATAAATCCCTTGACCGTCACCCGTTTGGTCAAAATGGTGCGCATCAGAAGCGGCAGTCGGTCCGGTCCGTCAGGCAGTTCGGTGTCGTTGTAGTGGGCGATCAGCCCGCACACCGGGATCCTGGCACCCGTGTTGAGCAGCGGCAGCACGGCATCGAACACATCGCCGCCCACGTTCTCATAATAGATGTCGACGCCGTCGCTGCAGGTTTGCTTGAGCGTGGACGCAAAATCGGCGGCCCTGCGATTCAGGCAGTGATCAAACCCGAGCGTCTCGGTGGCGTGGCGGCATTTTTCGCTGCTGCCGGCAACCCCCACGACCCGGCATCCTTTGAGCTTGCCAATTTGTCCCACCGTCGCCCCTACCGGCCCGGTGGCGGCGGCCACCACCAGGGTGTCACCTTTTTGGGGACGGCCGATATCCAACAACCCCATGTAGCCGGTAAAACCGGGCATCCCCAATATTCCCAGGGCATGAGAGGGATGTTGCGGTTCCTGGCCCAACCGCGTCAGCCCCGATCCATCCGACAGGCCATAATCCTGCCAACCGGTGTAGGCCAGCACCCACTCCCCCGGCTGGAAACCGTCATGCAGGGAGGCTTCCACCCGGCAAACGGTCGACCCCACCATGACGGCGTCGATCTCGACCGGGTCGGCATAGGAGGGCGCATCGCTCATGCGCCCCCGCATGTATGGGTCGAGCGAGAGATAGACCGTGCGCAGCAACACCTGTCCTTGGCCCGGTTCAGGCACGGGCGTGGTCTCCAGGCGGAAATCGCCGGAAACCGGTTGACCGTGCGGACGGGACGCCAGCACGATGCGTCGATTATTGTTTTTGGTCTGAGGCATGTGAGTCACTCCTTTTTGGTTATCTCGCCGCTGACAAACTCAAAACAGCCGTTAGCGGAAAATAACTTAATCAGTCGGTCGTCGGTATCGGACGTAGACTGTAGTTGCCCGCAGTGAAGACTTTATTTTGTCTTCGGCGGTCGCCGTTGCCGGTTGCGACGGCGCCAAGCCGGACCGCAACCACGATGCGGCCTTTGTGGCAAATGTGCCCAAAGTCAGCTTCGATGCGTTGGTGTTCCCGACTACTTTCCGGACAACCGCAGAATCAGTTACAGCCCCCATATCTAAAAATCACCGTTCCGGTAGAACATAACATATACCACACCCAATTGTTTGCAAAAGGAGAGAAAATGACCGTGATCCAGACTAACGTCAAAACGGCTGTTCAGCAACCCAATAAGGAGGCGATCATGCAGATGTTGAGAAGTATGAAAGATATTCAAGGATACGTATTGGGCGCCCAGGATGGCGAGATCGGGCGCTGCAGCGACTTTCTGTTCGATGACAAGGATTGGACGGTCCGTTACATGGTTGCCGATACGCACAAATGGCTTCCGGGTCGAAAGGTGCTGATTTCACCAATTTCCATCGGTGAGGCGGACGGGACGACACGCACGCTCAACATCGGCTTGACCAAAGACCAAATCAGGGATTCACCCCCGCTGGATGCCGATGCACCCGTGTCACGGCAATATGAGATCGCGCTTAACAAATATTATGATTGGGCCCACTACTGGGGCGGGCCGTCAGTGTGGGGATCCCATCCCTATCCGCGCTTGCTCAACCGGGCTGAAGTGGAACGAGGTGTTCCCGAAAACACCGATACCGACACCAACCTCCGATCAAGCAAGGAGGTCGCGGGATACCATATCCAGGCGACCGATGCCGACATCGGCCACATCGAAGATTTTATCGTGGACCAGGACTCCTGGGTCATCCGGTATCTGGTCATCGATACCAGCAACTGGCTGCCTGCCAGCAGGAAGGTGTTGGTCGCACCCGATTGGGTCGACCGGGTCGACTGGAAGCGAAGCAAGGTCCTGATGGACCTGACCAGCAGCCAGATCAAGAACAGTCCTGAATTTGACCCGACGCTGCCGGTGAACCGGGGCTATGAGATGACTCTTTACGATTTCTACGGAAGACCTTACTATTGGTAGCCCGGCCATTAAAAATAAAGGCACTGGCGCATTTCGGCAGCGCACGAGGCAGCTTCGATCGGGCAAGGAGCGGACTACTTTCTTTCCAAAGCGCGCTCCGGTGGGCTGCGCCCGATCGATGGCATTCGCACAATCATCCGCCAAAACGGTGGCGCCTGATTCCTCGATCAACCCCACACAATTGGGTTCCGCATTGCCAAAAAAAAGGATCTGGCCTATAATTTCCCATAAAAATCCTGTTTCTGATGCGGCCGGCGGATGCTCACGCCCGCCGCTTAACCGATTATCCGTATGCTCACCATTTTTCAGAAGGGCTTTGCAATGGAAAAGAAACACCAGATTTTTATCGTCGAGGATCACCGGTTGTTTCGCGAAGGCCTGAAAGCCATGTT
The DNA here is from genome assembly GCF_046496365.1 of Desulfosarcina sp. GTDB lineage: Bacteria > Desulfobacterota > Desulfobacteria > Desulfobacterales > Desulfosarcinaceae > Desulfosarcina. The sequence goes on along the minus strand of NZ_JAWOHB010000035.1, from coordinate 102 downwards.
GAACAAGCGAGAGGACATTGAAATCGTCGGCGAGGCTGAAGATGGTCTGGAAGCGGTCCGCCGCATCCGCAAGGTAAAACCGGAGCTCGTGCTGCTGGACCT
>NZ_JAWOHB010000102.1:0-23661 GCF_046496365.1 Desulfosarcina sp. | reverse complement strand
GCACGGGCAACTTCAAGCCCATCCATGCCAGGCAGGTTCAAGTCCAGCAACACCAGGTCCGGGTCTTCTTTTTGCCAAAGGGACAGTCCTTCATCTCCATTGTATGCGCCAAGCGCCTGGTATCCATTACGCACCAGGTATGCCTGAAGCACTTTATTCAATTCTTTTTCGTCCTCAACAACCAGTATCTTTGCCATAGATTCACAACTTGTCACTAATTTGACGGTTTACAATTACATTATAGGCTGATTAGTCTGAATAATTGAATATTCACAACTTCTACACAAGCTTAACAGGAAAAATTCAACAGTGATGGTTAGAATTGAGCAATTATTACATGAATTTAAAGGGATATATGAAAAAATCTAATCTTTCACCTAAGTTACGATACAACTGGCTCATCGATGCTGTGCTATTCCTCGGGGCATTGCTGGCTGTCCTTACCGGGATATACTTCCTGGTCTATCCCGTGGGAGGGTACATGGGCGGACGCAACCCTGATTATGGGGTCATTTTTATTTTTGGCCGTGAAACCCTTTCTTGCCGTAGCTGATCATGCCTTCCAGGAAATGGCCAAGCCGTTCACCGTGGGTTTCCACAAAGGAAGCCAGATTGTCCAGCCGATGGCAGGGTGCCTGAAGCACCGCTTTTTTGAGCTCCTCACGCTGGTTTTCAAGATGGTGCAGATAGGCGGCCTGGAGGTCCTCCGACCGGTTGGTTTTCTCAGCGGCTGCGGTGGAGTAGGTCAGATGGATCATGGGGATGTCCTTGCGTCCGGTAATCTGGGACAGGTTCCAGCACAAGGTGCCATAAACACGCAGCAGATCGGTCATGGAGGCGCATTCGTCAATGCGGTTGAGCACGTACAACACCCGGTCTTCGAAGGTCTTGGCCGGCAGGGTGTCCCGCAGGCTGGTATGCGCTTCCCGCACCGTTCCGGCTTTGTGGGGGTCGAACAATACCAGCACCAGATCGGCGATCTGGGCCAGATCGCCGATGACATCCTGATAGTTGTAACCCCGGTCTCGTTCGGTAATGCTGTCCAGCATGCCTGGCGTGTCTATGATGGCCAGGTTTTTCAAAAAAGGTGAATTGACTTTTTTGAGTTTGAAATGGGACGCGAACCGCTGGCCGTGCTTCTTCATGGTCTCGAAGGGGTATTCAGGGTCATTGAGCAGAAATTTGCCGTCGCGCTGATCGGTGACCCGGATCGGTGCGCCATCGGGTTCACTTTCGTCGTAGGTGATCACGGTAAAGGAATCATCCGTCGGCGCCTGCCCGGTACCCTGAACCGTCGTTCCCAAAAACTCATTGATCAGGGTGGATTTACCCGAAGAATAGTTGCCCAGTACCAGCACCTGGGGCCGCCATTTGATATTGGTCTCAAGGGGCACCTCGCTGTATCCGTAGCGCATGGAGACCGGTGTCAAATGCCCGGAGACCATCTCCAGCAGTTCGGTGCGCAGGGCGGTGATATAGTTGTCACGATACATGGACGTCTCCGGACGGCAGACTGGCGCGAGTGGTGAAATCAGCGATTTGCGCGAGAAACGATAGTAGATATAAGGGTTACCTGTAAACAAATCAAGCTTATAACGACAGCGGCCCATCAATCCGAGGCGGACTGTGCATAAAGGAAAATCAGTGGCCACCGCAGCCACAGCCGCAGTCGCTGCAACTTCCGCCGGCGGCCATTGCCCTGACCACTTCACGGTCCTTTGCCCGGACCACAGCGGTGATGGTGACGCGCAGGGAATCGGGGGCCGCTATGCCGGTTTGTTCGCGCAGGGGCAGTTCGAGATGGCCGACGGTTGTACAATAGTCCCCGGGAGCGATATCAAATGTAACGCTTTCACCGACGCCTCTGCCGAAAAGCGCCTTTTCAAAGGGCGTTATACCCGCGGGACCGACACCGTAAATGAACGTAAAGGGTGTGTCTGCGGTTTCACCGGTCGGTGCGTTGCCGGCCGCGAGGTTGAGGGACACTTTCATCAGGTTTTCAATCGTGTGGGTGGGGGTGGACATTCGATCCTCCATTCATCATCGACAATTCCGCAAAACTGGATGCGGTCTTTCGTAAAAGCGTCATGCCTGGTCATCCTTGTTGCAATCGGTGCTGTGCCCCATGCTGCAAGGTTTGATCCAGTGTCCATCCTTGAGATAGTCGATGGTTATCGGTTTCAGGTCCTTGCGCAGGTCTATGAATCGTTGCTTCATGCCGATGAGCCAGTTCCTGTGATTGATGACATCCTGACGGGTCAGAAACAGCTGGTGGTCGGCCGCTTCCATCCGGACGCCGGTCGTGCCATCACTATGCATGTAAATGCTGCCGGAGTTGCTGCAGAGCATGCAGCGGACCCTGTCGCGGCCCAGGAATCGGAAGGTGTCACCACCGCACAAGGAACAGCAGGGATCGACGCGGGAAACCGTGGGATCGAACAGACGCTGGGCCAGGCTTCGGGCGATGCTGCGGTTGCCGTCATCCAGAAAGATCTCCCCAGGCAGGGCGCCATAAACCACCTGGGTTTGTCGAATGTCGGCCAGAATCAATTTGAGGAAGTTCTGGATGCCCAGCAGGGTGCTGCCCTCCATACCGGGGATGCCCGCCACCGCGACCCCAACGGCTGGCTTGCCCCACAACCGATCCACTGAACCGTAAAGGCAAAGCCCGCGGTCCAGAAATCGTTTCAACGCGCTGTGAGCACCCAGGAAATAAGCCGGCGCGGCAAGGATGACCGCGTCAGCCGAGGCGATGGCTTCCAGCACGGTGGCATGGTCATCTTCGATGACACAGTGCCCGTCCTTGAACAGGCAGTGATAGCACCCCTGGCACGGGTCGATCCGAAAATCGGTCAGCCGCAGCAGGTGCAATTCGCAGGGTTCGTCAAGGCCGCGGAATACCTCCTTGACCATGATTTCACAATTGCCCAATCGGCGCGCAGAGCTGACGATGCCCAGAATCTTCTTCATTTGGTTCCACCCAGAATACCCCTGATAGCCGTCGGGATCTCCGCCGGCATCAGCACCACCTTGGCGTTGGTCGACGTGGCGAGGCTTTTCAGGGCCTCCACATATTTTTCACCGATCAGGTACATAATGGGTATTTCGTTGTCCCCGATGGCCTCGGTGACTTTCTGGATGGCCCGCTGGCTGGCCTCGGCCAGGACGACCTTGGCCTGGGCATCGCGTTTGGAGGCCTCCAGGCGGCCTTCGGCCTCCAGAATCGCCGCGGCCTTCTCCCCCTCGGCCCGGGTCACCGCAGCCCGACGCTGGCGCTCGGCGGCGGCTTGCTCTTCCATGGCGGCCTGCATGGTCTGCGAGGGGTTGATGTCCTGAATCTCGACGGTCTTCATGGTAACCCCCCAGTCCGAGATGTCGTCGGAGATGGCCGCCTTGAGTTTGGCCTTGATATGGTCGCGCGAGGAGAGCGCGGCGTCCAGGTCCATCTCACCCACGATGGAACGCAGGGAAGTCTGCACCAGGTTTTGAATGGCGAACTGGTAGTTCTCCACGCCGTAGACGGACTTTTCCGGAGAGATGATATTGATGTAGGCCACGGCGTTGGTGATGATCACGGCATTGTCCCGGGTGATCACCTCCTGGGAAGGAATGTCCATCACGATGTCCTTGGTGGTGACCTTGTGGGCTACCGAGTCAATGTAGGGAATGATTACATTCAGGCCCGGGCCCAGTGTCTTATGGTATTTACCCAGCCGCTGGACCACGTGCTTGCTGCCCTGGGGAACGATGCGGACGCCCAAAAAAAGGGTTACGATCACCAGAACCAAAAAAACAACCACAACGATGAATCCTTCCATGCCTTCCTCCGATCAAAACAATAATGAATGGGGTTATCTGTGTGAGCATGCGGCCCGAAGGGCCACCAGACTATGTTTTTCTGACCACCAGGGTATTGCCGGAAATTTCGGCTACGGTCACCCGGTCGCCGACGGAGACTGCTGAGTCGCAAAGGAAGGGCCACTCCTCCGATCCCAGCAGCGGGACGGAAAACCGTACGGTACCCCGCTGGTTGTGGTTAGATTCCCGGATCACCTGTCCGGTCTCACCGATGGCCGCCTCGCGGGCGAGGCCTGCCCGGGTCCGATCGATCATTCTTGGCCGGATGAGTTTGAACCACAGAAACGTGAATGCGCACGACGCAATGGCCCAGGTGAACAGCTGCCAGGTGAAGCTGATGTCGGCAAGGAGCATCAGGCCGGCCACCAACAGGCCCCCTAAACCGAACCAGAAGATGGTGAAACTTGGAATGAAGATTTCGGCCATGATGAGGACCATGCCAACCACCAGCCAGTGCCAATATTGAATGCTGATATCCATGTTGGTTCCTGAGGTGTTGATGGGTTTAAAATGGTTCGCTTTAGCACAAATCCTGAAGCAGTGAAAGCGACGTCTCGACCGGGCAGTCAATCCCGGCGACCCGGGATCGAAACTGCGGGCAAAAACTCCGGGTTGATCAATAGCCCGGACTCGTCTATATTATCACCCGATTTTACTTGTGTCGAGGCATTGCCGCCGGTTGAAACACGAGCCAATGTCCAACCTATACCAGGCGATGGCAGTGGAGGTACCGTGGTCGTTGACACGATCGGAGAAATCGCCCCTGGCGTGCACATGCTGGGTCACCGTGCCGTGCCGGTCTTTCTGGTGGACGGCGACCATCCGGCCCTGTTCGATGCCGGGTTGGCCTTTCTCGGACCGGTTTATGCCCGACAGATTCGGGACGTCTTGGGACATCGCCAACCGGCGTGGTGTTTTCTCACGCACTCCCATTTTGATCACTGCGGAGCCGCAGCCTATCTTAAAAACCAGTTTCCGCGGATGAAAGTGGTCTGTTCTCCAAAAGCCGCCGCTGTGTTTGGCCGGCCCAATGCCATTGCCCTGATCACCGAACTCAACCGGTTTGCCGCCGGAATGGCCCCTGAGTTTGGTTTCGAGCCGAGCAGCGCGCGCTTCGAACCGTTCAGCGTGGAGGCTACAGCGGGCCAGGGGGATTGTTTCGAGATCTCACCGGGAATAACCGTCCACGCACTGGCGGCACCCGGCCACACCTGGGATTTTCTTGCCTACCATATTCCCCGCAGCAGGCTGCTCGTCTCTTCCGAGGCCCTGGGTACACCGGATGAAACCGGTTATATCGTGACCGATTGCCTGGTTGACTACGATGTCCACTATCAATCCATGCAGCGGCTGAACACCCTGGACGTAGAGATCCTCTGTCTGGGCCACATCTACTCCTGCACCGGCAGTGATGCCAGGCACCATATGGCTGAATCCCTTGCACAAAGCCGCCGGTTTCGGGGCATGGTGGAACAGTTTCTGGTTGAGGAAAAAAGCAATATCCATGCCGTCATGCAGCGGGTCAAAACCTATGAATGGGATGGCAAGCCCGGGCTCCGCCAGCCCGAACCGGCCTATGTGCTCAACCTGGAGGCACGTGTCAACACCATACTGCGAAAATGGCGGGTTTCAAATTAAGCTTCGGAAAATATCCACATTGAAAATTCGACCTTGGTGGCTGGATGGCAGACGTGCATCGCATTTTCCAAAAGCAGGGATCATTATATGACCGCACCTGACCTGACCGTCGACATCGGTGGTCTGAAACTGCTAAACCCGGTGATGACCGCTTCGGGCACCTTCGGCTACGCCCGGGAGTATGCCTCCTACCTTGACCTGAACCGGTTGGGAGGCATCATCGTCAAAGGCCTTTCCCTGGAGCCGGCCAAGGGGAACCCACCCCCGCGGATTGTCGAAACCGACTGCGGCATGCTCAACGCCATCGGACTGGAAAACGTGGGCATCGATGCTTTCATCGTGGACAAACTGCCTTTTTTAAGAACCCTTTGCCCGCCCACCATTGTAAATATTTATGGCAAGACTGTTGAGGAGTATGCCCGGCTGGCCGAACGCATCGAGCCGCTCGATGCGGTCAAAGGGCTGGAGGTGAACATCTCCTGCCCCAATGTCAAAGAGGGCGGCGTGGCTTTTGGTTCGGATCCGCAGCTGGCTCGGGAGGTGGTCCAGGCGGTCCGGGAAAAGACCACCAAACACCTGATGGTCAAGCTCTCGCCCAACGTTACCGATATCGCCCTGATGGCCAGGGTGGCCGAAGATGCCGGGGCGGACGCGCTCTCGCTGATCAACACCATTACCGGCATGGCCGTTGATCTGGCTACCCGCCGCTCTAAACTGGCCAACATCACCGGCGGTCTTTCCGGACCGGCCATCAAGCCCGTGGCCCTGCGCATGGTCTGGCAGGCGGCCCAGGTGGTGAAAATTCCCATCGTGGGTGTGGGCGGCATCATGACCGCCACGGACGCTTTGGAATTCATGCTGGTGGGCGCCACGGCCGTTCAGGTGGGAACGGCCAATTTCGTCAACCCGGGCGCCGCCATGGAGATTATCGACGGTATGCAAAAGTGGCTGCAGGAGCAGGGCATCGAGGATGTCAAACAACTGATCGGTACACTGGCGACCTGACACAGATCCCATGGCTGAGTGATGAAGATGCGGCACGATCGGCCGATTGCCCGGTGAAATCGATTGCATTTTTTCTGATTTGGGATAAATTGACCCGCGATGTTGGCAACGTCAACACAACCCTGATCCGGTGGGTAAAACCGTGCCATCTGATGGCGGGCCGTCAGGTCGGCGCCGACAACTAAAGGAGACAAGAATGAGCAGAAGCGTGTTTGCCTGTGCCATGGCCGTGGTGTTCGTATTCGTCGCTGCCGGTTTGGGGTATGCCGAGGATGTGGAGATCCTGGGAGTGAAATTCCCCACCGAAAAGACCATCGAGGGCAAAACCCTCAAGCTGAACGGGGTTTCCTATCTCAAGAAGCTCGGCTTCGTGAAGGTTTACGCGGTGGGCCTCTATCTTGAGAACCCCACCAAGGATTCCACGGAAGTCATCGAATCCGAGCAGGTCAAATACCTGCTCACCCACTACCTGACCAGCAAGGCCACGGCCGAGAAGATCAGCGAGGGATTTATCGAACTCATGGAGCAGGGCAACACCAAGGAGCTGGTGGATGCCAACCAGGCCGATATCCAGAAATACGCCTCGTGGCTGGACAAGGATATGGCCCCGGGACTGACTTCCGAGTCCGTTTATGTCCCCGGCAAAGGCATTACGCTGACCTACCAGGGACAGGTCAAAGGCACCATCCCGGGCAGCGCCTTCGCCCAGATGGTCTATCGCTACAATGTGGGCGAGAAGGCCGACCGGACGATTCGGGAGGGGTTGCTTGGACTGGGGAAATAGGTGGTCCTGGGCCAGGGCTTGGGGCGCTACCCGGATGGCCCGAAAAACCACTCCCGTTCACCAGCCTGGCCGGTCCGACCCCAGACAGTTCAGGAAGGTGAACGGGTTAAGCCCTTTTGCGCCCTCCGGCCTACAGCCCCTGTGACGCCATTACCGGATGGGCCTTCAGATACTCCAGCCGGTTCAACCCGTTGATATAGGCCTTGGCGCTGGCCGTGATGATGTCCGGATCGGAGCCCCGGCCCAGAGCCATGAGTCCGTTTTCGCGCAGGCGCACGGTGACCTCGCCCTGTGCGTCGGTGCCGCCGGTGAGGGCACTGACGGTGAAGCGCAGCAGTTCGGCCTTGGCATTGGTCAGCTGGGCGATGGTGTTGTAGGCCGAATCGATGGGGCCGTTGCCATAGTTGGCCCCCTGGACGCTGCGGCCGTTGATGGATAGCCTCACGCTGGCCATGGGCAGGACCGTGGTTCCACAGGTGACGTGCAGGTACTCCAAGGAGAAGACTTCGGCCGACCTGAGCACGCCTTCAGTGACCAGGGCTTCCAGGTCCTCGTCCATGACGTGCTTTTTCTTGTCGGCCAGGGTTTTGAACTGCTTGAAGACTGTCTTGAGCTCCTCTTCGGACAGGTCGTATCCCAGGTTTTTCAGATGGGTGTAAAGGGCGTGGCGACCCGAATGCTTGCCCAGCACCAGCTGGTTGCGGCTCAGGCCGATGGTTTCCGGCTTCATGATCTCATAGGTCATGGGATTCTTGAGTATGCCGTCCTGGTGAATGCCCGCTTCGTGGGCAAATGCATTGGCACCCACGACGGCCTTGTTGGGCTGGACCATGATGCCGGTGATCATGCTCACCAGTCGGCTGGTGGAATAGATATGCTCGGTCTGGATGCCGGTGTCGAAAGGCATGAGGTTCCGGCGGGTGTGCAGGGCCATGATCACCTCTTCCAGAGAGGTGTTACCCGCCCGTTCGCCGATGCCGTTGATGGTCACTTCGGCCTGCCGGGCCCCGGCATTGATGGCGGTGATGGTGTTGGCGGTGGCAAGGCCCAGGTCGTTGTGGCAGTGGACGCTCAAGGTGGCCTTGTGCATGTTGGGTGTGTTGGCGGCGACATACCTGACCATTTCCTCGAACTCCTGCGGGATGGCGTAGCCCACCGTGTCGGGCAGATTGACCGTGGTGGCGCCGGCTTCGATGGCTGCGCCGAATATTTTGCAAAGGTAGTCCCGGTCGCTGCGCGAACCGTCTTCGGCGGAAAACTCCACATTGTCGGTGAACGTTCGGGCATACTTTACCGCGTCGACCGCTGCGTCAAGCACCTCGTCCCGGGACATTTTCAGCTTGTAGTCCAGGTGAATGTCCGAAGTGGCGATGAAGGTGTGGATGCGGGGTTTCACGGCGTGCTGGATGGCGCCCCAGGCCTGATCGATGTCGTTCTTGTTGGCGCGCGCCAGGCCGGCCACCTCGGTGGTCTTCAGCCGCCTGGATATCTCCGAAACTGCTTGAAAGTCTCCTTCGGAGGCGGCGGGAAAGCCGGCCTCGATGGTGTCTACGCCCAGTTTTTCCAACTGGACGGCCAGACGCATCTTCTCATTGGTGTTCATGCTGGCGCCGGGACTCTGTTCGCCGTCCCGCAAGGTGGTGTCGAAAATTTTAACGCGTTCGGTCATTGCTGTTCTCCTTCAGATTTGAGGCCCTTTTAAAAATGAGCCTGTCTTTTTTTGCAGGAGCGGTTTCAAGCCGCGATTACTGCTCATTGAATGGTCCTTGAGCGGGTCAGGTATTGTACGACATGGACCAGCCCAGTTGTAAATCCCGGGCGCCCGCGGGTTCGGATGGCCCGCCTGCCTGTCTGGCTTCCTTGGCCAGCTTGAACTGAAAGCTGTCCGCCAGTGCCTGCCAGCTGGCCTCGATGATATCCTCGGAGACGCCGATGGTGCTCCAGATCTGGTCCTGATCCCGCGACTCGATGAATACCCGCACTTTGGCTTTGGTTCCATCCCGGCCATCCACCACGCGAACCTTGAAGTCGACCAGTTTCATGGTGTCCAGATCCGGGTAGAAGTTGCCCAACGCCTTCCGGAGGGCATTGTCCAGGGCGCTCACCGGGCCAAGCCCTTCGGCGGCGGTGATCTCATGGCTGCTGCCGACCGATATCTTGATGGTGGCATGGGCCGAACAGGGCAGATCTTTGTCCTTTTCGATGGTCACCCGGAACGACTCCAGGTCGAACAGCGGCTTGAACTGCTCGGTGAATTTTTCCAGCATGATTTGAAATGAGCCGTCGGCCACATCGAATTGGTAGCCTTCGTCTTCCATCTGCTTGATGGCGGCAACGATGGCCTTGCTGTTCCTGCCATTGGCGCCCAGGTCTACGCCCATCTCCCTGGCCTTGTACTCGACATTGCTTTTGCCGGCCAGGTCGGACATGAGGACGCGGCGCTGGTTGCCCACGGTTTCCGGATTCATGTGTTCGTAAGCCCGAGATTCTTTCATGATTGCGCTGACGTGGATGCCGCCCTTGTGGGCGAAGGCGCTGCGCCCCACGAATGGACGGGTGTTCAGCGGCACGATGTTGGCTGTTTCGCTTACGTACCGGGAGAGACTCTTCAGACCGGCCAACTTTTCTCTGGGAATGCAGGGGTGGTTCATTTTGGTGCTGAGAATGGGGATGATGGTCGTCAGGTCGGCGTTGCCACAGCGTTCGCCGTAGCCGTTGATGGTTCCGTGAACCATAACCGCACCGCAGTTGACGGCACAGATGGCATTGGCCGCGGCCATGCCGCAGTCGTTGTGGGTATGGATGCCCAGTTTCGGATTCCCCGTGTTTCCGAAGCGCTGCTGCAGGTCTGCGTTGACTTGCTGGACGATCGATTCAACTTCCTGGGGCAGGGTGCCGCCGTTGGTATCGCAAAGGACCAGAAAATCAGCGCCGGCGGTATAGGCCGCCGCCAGGGTTTCCAATGCATAGGCCGGGGCATCCTTGAAACCATCGAAAAAATGTTCGGCATCATAGATCACTTCTCGTCGGTTGGCTTTTAAGAAGACGACGCTGTCGGCGATCATGGCCAGGTTCTCTTCGAGGGTGGTCTCCATGATGGATTGCACGTGAAGGGGCCAGCTTTTGCCGAATATGGCCGCTGCCGGCGTGTCGCTTTTAAGGATCGCCTTGAGGTTGGAATCGTCAGCAGCGTCGATGCCGGGTTTGCGGGTGGATCCGAAGGCAGTGATCCGGGCGGTCGTGAAGCGTTCCCGTTTGGCCAGATCAAAAAAGCGGATGTCACGGGGATTGGAGCCGGGCCAGCCGCCCTCAATGTAATGGACACCCATGTCATCCAGCCGCATGGCGATTTTCAGTTTTTCATCGGCTGTGAAGGTTATGTTTTCTCCCTGTGTGCCGTCTCTGAGGGTGGTGTCATAGATTAGGATCGGTTGCATGGTTTCTCCTGACGCTGCAGTAACCACGGGGGCTGGCGCGTGGTTTCGGCCAGGCCCCCTGGGATGATTATTTGCACCGGTTTTCCGGCCGCAGGGCGCGCACCGCAGCACCGGCCCGCCACATTTCCGAATTGTGGATGACTTTGAGTTCTGCATCCAGACGCTGCCGGTAGTCCGGGGCGCTGTTGCATTCCAGGGTCCGGCGGGTCTCTTCGCCGGTGATCACGCTTTCATAGAGCTGTTCGAATACCGGGGCCACGGCGTCCCTGAAGCGGGGGGCCCAGTCCAGGGCGCCGCGCTGGGCGGTGGTGCTGCAGTTGGCGTACATCCAGTCCATGCCGTTCTGGGCGACCAGGCGGATCAGGCTCTGGGTCAACTCTTCCACCGTTTCGTTAAAGGCTTCGCTGGGGCTGTGGCCGTTCTTGCGCAGTACCGCGTACTGGGCTTCCATGACACCGGCCAGGCAGCCCATCAGCACACCGCGCTCGCCGGTGAGGTCGCTGTGGACCTCCTTTTCAAAGGTGGTGGGGAAAAGGTAGCCCGATCCGATGGCAATGCCCAGGGCGATGGTGCGCTCCCTGGCCCGTCCGGTATAATCCTGGTGAATCGCAAAGCTTGAGTTGATGCCGCTGCCGTCCAGAAAGTTGCTTCGCACCGTGGTGCCGGAACCTTTGGGTGCCGCCAGGATCACATCCACATTTTTCGGGGGGTCGATGCCTGTCTGATCGCGGTAAACGATCCCGAAACCGTGGGAAAAATAGAGGGCGTCGCCTTCGTCCAGGCAGGCCTTGATTTTGGGCCACATGGCCACCTGGCCGGCATCGGACAACAGGTACTGAATCACCGTGGCCTTTTTGGCGGCCTCCTCGATGGCAAAAAGCGTCTTGCCGGGAACGAAGCCGTCGGTCACGGCCTTGTCCCAGGAGGCAGTGCCTTTGCGCTGCCCAACGATCACGGCAACACCGTTGTCGCGCATGTTCAGTGCCTGGCCCGGACCTTGGACGCCGTAGCCGAGTACCGCCACGGTCTCCTTTTCCAGCACGTCACGCGCCCGCTGGAGGGTGAATTCATCTGACGTGACCACTTCTTCAATCGTTCCGCCGAAATCAATAGTTGCCATTTTTTACTCCTTAAAAATTTATTATTCCAATTGTTTGGTGTATAATGCCTAATAAATCGGTTTAACTTTTCAATGGTCCATGCCCCAACGGCATACCGTCGATGCTTCAGCGGGGCTCCCTGAACAGGGCGATGGTGCCTGTGCGGGCGATCTTTTTGATGCCCATGGGTTTGAGCAGGTTGACCAGGGCCTTCATCTTGTCTGCGGTCCCGGTCGCCTCGATGATGTAATACTCGGGCCCCACATCGACGACCTTGCATCTGAAAATGTCCACCATCCGCAGAATCTCGTCGCGGTTTTCCGGTTTGGCCCGCACACAGACCAGTGCCATCTCCCGTTGAACCGATCCGGACCCGGTAAGGTCCCTGAGCTTGATCACATTGATGAGTTTTCGAAGCTGCTTTTCGATCTGTTCAACCAGCGGTTGATTGGCTTGGGTGACGATGTTGATCCGTGATACCTTGGGATCGATCGTTTCAGCCACGCAAAGGCTTTCGATGTTGAAACCACGGCCGCTGAACAACCCGACGATCCGGGACAGCACCCCGGGTTCATTGTCCACCAGCATGGTCAAGATGTGTTTCTCTTCCGTCATTTTATTTCCATCCACAAGGGCGCCCCCCCAGGGTGCACCCGCTTTTTAAGAATCCGTCAATCCTAAACCAGCAGCATTTCCGTTATGGGTGCGCCGGCGGGTACCATGGGATACACGCACTCCTCCCGGGCGACCCTGAAATCCATAATCACCGGGCCGGGGGTTTCCAGTCCCTGGCGCAGGACATTTTCCACCTCCTCCGGTCGGGTGGCCCGCAGACCCACGGCACCGAATGCTTCGGCCAGTTTGACGAAATCCGGCGCATGATCCATACATGTACAGGCATAGCGTTTATCGTAGAACAGTTCCTGCCACTGGCGGACCATGCCCAGGAAACAGTTGTTCAAAATGACCACCTTGACCGGCAATTTGTATTGTACCGCGGTCGCCATCTCCTGGATGTTCATCTGGATGCTGCCGTCTCCGGCCACGTCCACCACCAGGGCATCGGGAAAGGCCACCTGGGCGCCGATGGCCGCCGGTAGGCCGAATCCCATGGTCCCCAGACCGCCGGAGGTGATAAAATGCCCCGGACGGTCAAAATGATAGTACTGGGCGGCCCACATCTGGTTTTGCCCCACCTCCGTGGTAATGATGGCCTCGCCGCGGGTCAGTTCGTAAAGCTTTTCCACCACGTACTGGGGTTTGATCTCTTCCTCCTGGACGTAGGCCAGCTTGAAGTTCTGCTTCCACGCGTCGATCTGATCCAGCCAGGGGCCCCGCCTGGCGGTGAGGTCGTCCAGATCCTCTTCAGCCAGGTAGGTGTTGATCACTTCCAGGCTGCTTTTGCAGTCTCCCACCACCGGGACGCCTACCGGTACATTCTTGCGAATGGAAGTGGGGTCGATGTCGATGTGCACGATCTTGGCCTGGGCCGCAAAGCAATCGGTCTTGCCGGTCACCCGGTCATCGAAGCGCACCCCAATGCCGATGAGCAGGTCGCATTCGGCGGTACTCATGTTGGCCCGGTAGGTGCCATGCATCCCGATCATTCCCAGGGAAAGGGGATCGGACCCGGGAAAGGCCCCCAATCCCATGAGGGACATGGTCACCGGGATTCGGGCGCTGCGGGCCAGTTTGGTCAGCGCTTCAGCCCCCTTGGAAAGAATGACGCCGCCACCGGCAAAAATCAGCGGGCGCTCGGCGGCCTTGATCAGGTCTACCACCTTGCGCAGCTGTTTCGTATTGGCCTTGTAGGTGGGGTTGTAGGACTTGAGGTTGACTTTCTGGTTGGGTTTGAAACGGGTCGATGCCTGCTGGACATTTTTGGGAATATCCACCAGCACCGGTCCCGGGCGGCCGGAGCGGGCGATGTGAAAGGCTTCCTTGAGGATTCGGGGAAGCGCCTCCACCGAGGGAACCAGGTAGTTGTGCTTGGTGCAGGGACGGGTGATGCCGACGATGTCCACCTCCTGGAACGCATCGTTGCCGATGAGGTGGGTGGGCACCTGCCCGCTGATAATCACCACAGGGATCGAGTCCATATAGGCGGTGGCAATGCCGGTTACGGCGTTGGTGGCGCCCGGTCCGGAGGTGACCAGACAGACGCCCACCTTGCCGGTGACGCGGGCGTAACCGTCGGCCGCGTGCACCGCACCCTGCTCATGGCGGACCAGGTAGTGGTTGATATCGGTCTTATCCAGGTGGTCGTGGATATCGATGGTGGCGCCTCCGGGAAACCCAAAAATGGAATTCACACCTTCTTCTTTGAGGATTGCCATCAGAATCTGCGCTCCGGTGAGTTGCATTTGCTTGTACTCCTTTTTTAGTGGGCCAGCGGTTGGAGATCGGATGACTGCGTTTAAAGGGCGGACTTTGTCCTCCTGTGCCCCGGCTCCCGGTGATTACCTTACCACCGCTCCCTGGCTGGCCGACGATACCTGTCGGGCGTAGCGGGCCATGTATCCGTGGGTAATTTTTGGTTCAGGCGTCCGCCACTTTGACAGACGCGCATTGATCTCGTCGTCAGCGATCTTCAGGGTGACCGATTTTGCAGGGATATCTATGGCGATGCGATCCCCTTCATGGACGATGGCAATCGGGCCGCGCTGAGCCGCTTCCGGTGAGATGTGGCCGATGGCGGCGCCCCGGGATCCACCCGAAAAGCGGCCGTCGGTAATCAGCGCCACGTGTGCGTCGAGCCCCATGCCGGCGATGGCCGAGGTGGGGGTGAGCATTTCGCGCATGCCCGGCCCACCCCTGGGGCCTTCATAACGCACGACGATCACATCTCCCTTGTTGATCATTCCCTCCATGATGGCGGCAGTTGCCGCTTCTTCGGATTCGAAAACCCTGGCCGGGCCTTCATGGCGCATCATTCCATCGCGTACCGCCGATTGTTTGACCACGCATCCTTCCGGGGAGAGGTTGCCGTAAAGCACGGCCAGACCGCCCTGTTGGTGATAGGGTCGGTCCAGGGGCCGAATTACCTCGGGATCACGGGTAAAGGCAGCGGCTGTGTTTTCGGCGATGGTGTTGCCGGTGACGGTCAAGCAGTCCGCATTGATCAATCCTGCCGTCGCCAGGCTTTTAAGGACTGCGCTGATGCCGCCGGCCCGGTTCAGATCCTGAATGTGGTGAGCGCCGCCGGGGCTAAGGGAGCAGATGTGGGGTGTTTTTTCACTGATTGTGTTGATCATTTTGAGGTTCAGTTCCACGCCGGCCTCGGCGGCGATTGCCGGCAGATGGAGGACCGTGTTGGTGGAGCACCCCAGGGCCATGTCGACGGTCAGGGCATTGTGGAACGCCTCGGGGGTCATGATCATTCTGGCGGTGATCTGTTTTTTCCACAGATCCAGGATTTGAATGCCGGCCTGCTTGGCCAGGCGAACCCTGGCGGAATAGACGGCCGGGATGGTTCCGTTGCCCGGCAGGCCCATGCCGATCACTTCGGTCATACAGTTCATGGAATTGGCGGTGAACATGCCGGCGCATGAGCCGCAGGTTGGGCAGGCGGCCTCTTCGATGGCGGCCAGTTGCCGGGCTTCCATCCTGCCGGCTTTGACAGCGCCGACGGATTCAAAAACAGTAATCAGGTCGATTTTCTGTCCGGGTGTTTCCGGGTGTTCGCCGGCCAGCATGGGACCGCCGCTGATGAAAATTGTGGGCAGATCAAGTCGTGCGGCGGCCATGAGCATACCCGGAACGATCTTGTCGCAGTTGGGGATCATTACCATGGCGTCCAGCGCATGGCCGGTGGCCATCACTTCGATGGAGTCGGCGATGAGTTCGCGGCTGGCCAGAGAGTATTTCATGCCGGTATGATTCATGGCGATTCCGTCGCAGACACCGATGGTGCCGAATTCCACCGGTGTACCGCCGGCCATATAAATTCCGGCTTTGACCGCCTGGGCGAGGGTATCCAGGTGAACGTGGCCGGGAATGGCCGTGTTGACGGCGTTGGCGATGCCGATCAGCGGCCGCTTGATCTCCTCATCCGTGTAGCCGATGGCTTTGAACAGTGCCCGGTGGGGCGCCCGTTCGATCCCTTTTTTGACGCAGTCACTTTTCATGGCCTCGATGTCCTGTTTTAAATGGTTTCCCAAAAAAAAATCCGTTATCGCCCTGGGGGGTGACAACGGATTATGTATTTTCCGGTGTTGGCTGGTTTAGGCCATTATCGCCCCCGTTTCCTCGTCGTGGATAAGGACACCCACTACGAGGATAAGAATAAGACCAATAATATCAATAAGGGCGAAACGGATATTCATCTGTTTATCTTACCAATTTGATGTTGACCTTCCCGTAACAGCCTGTTTCCGGCAAGTCAAGCTTTTTCTTGCCTTTGATCCGGCACACCGTTAAAGTGAGTGCCATAGGCACACATAATTGTCCATCGCTGAAAGGTGGATTGGGTCCCGATCAAAGCCGCAGCAGTTCAATAACTGCCTGCGAAGCGGCGCAATGGCGAGGATTTTTGAGCTTGAAGAAGCCTGAGCCGGCCCACAATCACCCCTTTCGGGATGGGCGTCAGAGGAGATTTGCATCATGGACCAAACTTGGCAATCCTTGAAGGGCCAGTTTCTCATGGCCATGCCCGGGTTGGCTGACCCCAACTTCTACCAGTCCGTTACCTGCCTGTCTGAGCATAATCCGAAAGGGGCCATGGGAATCGTGGTCACGCGGATCCACCCCGAAGTCAACGCCAAGATGATTTTCGATGAACTGCGCCTACCCGCCTCTGCCGGCGCAATAAAAATTCCCGTTCACATCGGTGGGCCGGTTCACATGAATGAACTCTTTGTACTTCATGGTGCGCCTTTAGTCTGGGAAGGCAGCATGATGATAACTGAGGATTTGGCCTTGAGCAATTCGCGCGATATCCTCGAAGCCATTGCTTCGGGCCATGGGCCCGAGGCGTTCATTATCGCTTTGGGGTGTGCCGGCTGGGGACCCGGACAGCTGGAAAGCGAGATCCGCAGCAATACCTGGATCAACGGTCCGTATTCGGAGGAGATCGCCTTTCGGATCGAAGCCGAGAGGCGCTGGGAAGCAGCCATGCAGATGATCGGCATCGACCCGGCGCTGCTCTCCGACACGGCCGGCCATGCCTGAAATTACCGGAGTCGAAACGATTGACACCTTCTGGTCGGGGGTGGGGTGATGGGTGAAAAAGAAAGATGCTCAGGGGGGCGGGTGGCAGGGGCTGTAATCCGGTCCGTTAGGCTTCCGTGTCGTCGTTTTTTTGTTTTTGCTTGGGTTTTTTCTTTTTCAGGCAATCCTTGTCCTTTCTGACGAACGCACAGAGCTTGGGATTATAATACTCCTTGCAGTTAAGTGGATTGTATAATGGGCATTCCGGATGTTTTTCTGACATGTCCCTGGTGTTCCTTATGCTGGATTTGGCGCCTTTGAACCGCCCATTTCGTCACTTTCCGGTTGGCTGTATATCATTAAATCATAAGATTTACAATCCATTGTGTGCATGGACAGGATGCACGCACCCCTTTGCCGAAGGTTGAGAATGCTTTGACAATCGATCCGTTTAAATGTAAAAACCCGGTGACCGGCGCCTGGATGATCACCCACAGGTCGGCCTCGACCGTTGGGCACCCACATCCCTTGCATGCGTAACAATTACCAAACCCGAGAATCGACTCACATGCATACCTACGAAGCGTTGAAGAACCAGCTTGCCCTGATCAGCGATGATACGCTGCGCCTGCTCAACGATATCGAAAAGGTTCCTGAGCTGGTTGATCAGGGGTTTTCTCAGTGGAGGACCACCTGCCGAAACATATCCAGGCAGATGTCCGAGGAGACGATGCGCGTCGCCGTGGTGGGTGCCATCAAATCGGGGAAAAGCACCTTTGTGAATACCCTTTTGGGCGGCGATTACCTCAAGCGGGGTGCCGGTGTGGTAACTTCCATCGTCACCCGGGTGAGAACCGGCAGTCGACTGCGGGCCAGTCTCTACCTTAAAAACTGGGACGAGGTGAATGGTGACATCAATCAGGCCTCGGTGCTGCTGCCTGCACACAAACGGTCCGACGGTGAACCTTCCTTTGACATTCGCCGGGAAAAGGATCGGCAGGTGCTTGAACGGGCGTTGAACGAGCTGCCCGCCGATCAGTTGATAATCAACGATACCCGCAGTGCCGGCAGCGTGCTGTTGACCTCCTATCTGAAGGGCTATGAACGGGCGCAGCCGATTGTTGAAGCCGACCATGCCACTGTTGTTTTCGAGAAGGACCGGTTCCCGCTGCAGCGGGATTTCGTCGGTGATGATTCACTGGCCGTCTACCTCAAGGATGTATTGCTGGAAATCGACGCCCCGGGCCTTGGCCAGACGGTCGAGATTGCCGACTGCCAGGGCAGCGACTCCCCCAATCCGATGCATCTGGCCATGATCCAGGACTACCTGACCCTTGCCCATCTCACGATTTATGTGATCAGCAGCCGCACCGGGCTCCGCCAGGCGGACATCCGGTTTTTGTCCATCATCCGTAAAATGGGAATTCTGGACACGGTGGTCTTCGTGGTGAATTGCGATTTCAGCGAGCACGAATCATTGGCGGATCTTTGCGAAGGGGTTGGCAAGATCGAATCCGAATTGAATCTGATCTGCCCGGAAGCCCAGGTGTTTACCTTTTCTGCATTGTTTCTGCTCATGGTCCGGATGGAATCCGAACTGCCCGAGAGAGAACGCGACCGGCTGGTCCATTGGCGCCGGGAGACGGCCATGGTTGATTTTGCAACGGCGGAGCATACCCGTTTTCAGCGGTTCCTGGATCAAAAGATCAACCGGGAGCGAAGCGCCCTGATGTTAAAAAACCATCTGGAAAGATTAGAGGTCGCATCAACCAGCATTGGCAGCTGGATCACTTTCAGCCGGGATCTGCTGGCCCGGGATGCCGGTGGTGTGCGTGAGCTGGCCGATCGCGCCAATCACCAGAGGGGCCATCTCGATCGTCTCAGGCTGACGGTGAAAAATACCTTGGACGGGGCGGTTTTCCAGGTTAAACGCGACCTTAAAGCCGCCATTGACCGGTTTTTCGACGCGCATGCCGACGGCGTTGTTGCCGGCACCGTCCGATTTGTGCGTGCTTATCAGGTGGAGATGCCACGCTACGATGAAAGCCTGATTGCCGTGGGGTTTACCCAAACCTTGTACATGGTGTTCCAGGAGTTTAAACAGGCAGTGGACGCCCACATGGCTGAAGTCGTCAACCCCCAGGTTATCCGATTCGTCAAGGCGCAGGAAAAAAGGCTCGTCGGCTATCTGGACGAGATTGCCGAACCCTATGCCGACATGATCGACGACGCCCTGGAAAACGATGCCAACGCCATGGAGGATGGCAGGACACCCAAACGGCGGGCGTCCACTGCAGTAAGCATTGGTGCGGACCTGGAAACGATCCGCAGGACGGCGGGTTTGTCGCTGCCGCAGGCGGCGGCAACCATGCGCTATTCCGGCCAGATAAAAACCGAAGCGGTCATGCGCTTCGGGTTCTACAAGATTGTCAACCTGGTCAAGAAAGCCCTGAAAAAATCGGCTGACAAGGCTCACCAGGAACAGTTCCTCGCGCTCGCTTCGGGAGTAAAACGCATGCAGCGTGAGACCGAACGGTCCATTTTGTTTCACCTGAAAGACTACAAGGAGAACCTCAAGTTCCAGTACATGCTGAGGCTGGTCGATGCTGCCGCCGCTGCCCTGCACCACCGGATTCTGGAACGGTTTCAGCACCATGGTGCCGATCTGACCAGGCTGGTTGAACTGGTGGTCGAGCAGCGTCTGGACAAGGAGAAGGTGTCGGCGGCTCTCGTGCGCATGGAAGCGTCCTGTCGAACCATCCAGGCGGAAATCGGCCGCATGAAGGCGGATCTTGAGAAAATCAAAGGCTGACGCAATCCATAACCGTGCATTGTCGGTGGTGGTCTGATATCCGGATTCGACCCATATAACGGAAGGGAGACAAAATGGCCAAAAAGAAAACCCGATCCATTGCGGTGGCAAACGAGAAGGGCGGGGTGGGCAAGACGGTTACGGTGATTAATTTAGCGGCGGCATTGACGTTGGCCAATAAATCCGTGCTGGTTGTGGACATGGATCCACAAGCCAATGCCACCAAAGGGCTGGGGGTAATGCCCGATGACGAACGGTCCTCGGTTTACGACCTGGTTATGAACAACGGCCGTAAACCAGTCTCGGAAACAGTCATTCCCACGCAGTGGGACGGGCTCCACCTGATTCCTTCGCATGTTGATCTCTCCGGTGCCGAAGTGGAGCTGGTTGATGTCCAAGGGCGTGAAAACCGGCTCAAGGATGCCCTGGCACCGGTTTTCGGCAACTACGATTTCATTCTCATGGACACACCACCCAGCCTCTCTCTGCTCACGATCAATGTCTTCTCGTGTGCGTCCGAAGTGCTGGTGCCCTGCCAGACCCACCCCTATGCGTTCGGGGCCCTCGCCGAGCTTTTCGACACCATCGAGGCGGTGCGTGAAGAGATCAACCCCAGTCTGGTCATCTCCGGTATCATCCCGACGCTGGTCGATCTGCGTACCCGGGTGGCCAATGTTGTCATGGAGCAACTCAAAACCGATGAACGCTATCGGGACCTGGTGTTCCGAACCGCTATCCGCAGCAATACCACCATCGCCGAAAGTGCCGAGGTGGGCAAGCCCGTTGTGTTCTACCGCCGAAGCAGCTATGGGGCCATCGACTACAATGACCTGGCGAATGAGTTGCTGGCAAGGGCGGACGGATAGCTTTCAGCCGGTGGCGCAAGGCTGACAACCATGTGAAAATGGTCATGGCGGTTATTTTCTGTCGACCCGGGCATGGACCGATTGCCTATTGCTGTCAGCTATTTAGCACGATAGAGTCTCAGACTGTTGGAGACCACTGTGATGCTGGAAAAGGCCATGGCCAGGGCTGCCAGGATGGGATGCAGCTGCCGCAGCATCATGGGTAGACCCTCAAACGGATAAAGCACACCGGCCGCAACCGGGATCAGGACGGCGTTGTAAAAAAAGGCCCAGAACAGGTTTTGGCGGATGGTTGCCATGGTGGCGCGGCTCAAGGTGATGGCCCTGGGAACACCGGTCAACGATCCGGCAGCCAGGATTACATCGGCCGTTTCGATGGCGACATCGGTGCCGGTGCCGATGGCGAAGCCCACGTCGGCCTGGGCCAGCGCCGGGGCATCATTGATGCCGTCTCCCACCATGGCCACGGTTTTCCCCGCCGCCTGCAGGGCTTTGACCCGCAACGCTTTATCTTCGGGTCGCACCTCGGCCGCCACATGGTCCACACCGGCCTGGCGACCGATGGTTTCGGCTGCCTGACGGTTGTCTCCGGTGAGCATCACCGTCTCCAGGCCCATCTGTTTCAAACGGGCAATGGCCCCGGGTGAGTCCGCCTTGATGCGGTCGGACACGCAGATCAGCCCTATCACCCGGTTGGCTTCAACGGCCACCATGGTGGTTTTCCCCTGGGCTTGAAAAGACGAAATCAGTTGGGCCATTGCGGGCGAAATCAATTCTGCCTGCCTGTCAAACCAGTCGGGTTTGCCCACTTGAACCAGGCGGCCGTTTACCTGCGCCTCCACCCCGTCACCTCCATGGGCCTTGAATGCCTCCGGCGGCGTCAGCGTCAGTCCCGATTCCTGTGCTTTCTTGACGATGGCCCTGCCCAGGGGGTGCTCAGAGCCTTTTTCCACGGAAGCAGCCATGCGCAGCAGTTCATTTTCCGTTATTCCGCTGCCTGTGGCGGGGACCAGATCGGTGACCACCGGTTTGCCTGCAGTGATGGTACCGGTTTTGTCCAGAACCACGGTGGACAAGCGGGTGGCACCCTCCAGTGCGCGGCTGTTTTTGAAGAGCATTCCCTGTTCGGCACCCTTGCCGGTGCCGGCCATGATGGCCGTTGGCGTGGCCAAACCTAACGCGCAGGGGCAGGCGATTACCAGGACGGCCACCATGCGGATCATGGCAGTCACAAAATCACCGGAGACAATCCACCAGATGGCGAAAACCAACCCGGCGACAACAATGATCACCGGAACAAAGACGGCGGCGACTCGATCGGCCAGGGCCTGGATAGGGGCTTTGCTGCCCTGGGCCTCCTGCACCAGGCGGATGATCTGGGCAAGGGCCGTTTCCCGGCCCACCCGGGTGGCCGTGAATACCAATAACCCCTGGCTGTTGATGGTACCGGTGGCTACTGTGTCGCCGATCTTTTTGTCCACAGGCAGGGGCTCCCCGGTTAGCATGGATTCATCCACTGCGGAGGCACCATCGGTGACCCGACCGTCGACGGGGATGCGTTCACCCGGTCGAACCAGAAGCAGGTCGCCCGCGCGCACCTGATCGATGGGCGTCTCCTGCTCGATTCCATCATGGAGCACGGTGGCGGTTTTGGGACGCAGTCCCATGAGCTTGCGGATCGCGCTGCCCGTCTTGCCCTTGGTGCGGACTTCGAGCAGCTTGCCCATTTTAATCAGGGTGATGATGACTGCCGATGTTTCGAAATAGACATGACCACCCAAGGCGGGCAGCAGCAGCACAGCCAGGGAATAGCCGTAGGCGGTGGATGACCCCATGGCCACCAGCACGTCCATATTGGCGCTTTTGTTGCGCAGGCTCTTCAATCCGCTGACATAATAGTCCCAACCGGTATAAAACTGCACCGGTGTAGCCAGCAATAAAAACAAAACGTTTACCCATGGCTGGTGGCTCCATGGTCCGATGAGGCCAAAATCCCTGGCCATGCTGATCATAAACAGGGGCAGGGCGAAGATGACGCCGACAACAAACTTGCGGGTTTGGTCGGCGACCTCCCGCCGGCGGGCTTCGGCCTCGGCGTCTTGCGGTTCGCCCTGCGGTTCGATCAGGGCACCGTAGCCGGCCTTTTCAACCGTTGCCGCCAAATCGTCAAGGGTGACCATGGATGGAAGATAATCAACCGTCGCCCGTTCCGTGGCAACATTCACAACGGCCTTAACCACCCCCGGGACCTTCTGGCCTAGCGCCCGCTCCACGTTCGTGGCGCAGTTGGTGCAGGTCATACCCGTGACCGGAAAATCGATACGGGCAGTGGCGACTGAAAATCCAAGTTTTTCAATATGTTGAATCAGATCGAGCGGTGACGCCAGATCGGGATCGTAGACCACCGACGCCTGCTCTGCGGCGAAGTTGACATTGGCCTCGCTGACACCGGGCAATTTACTCAACCCCCGTGAAATGTTCGCGGCACAGTTGGCGCAGGTCATGCCCGTGACCGGCAGCATGAGGTTTTTGATGGTCATGGTTGGGCCGGGTAATTGATTTCCGCCAGGGTGTCGCGGATGCGTGACAGGGATGCCGGGGCATCCCAGCGGATGGTAACGGTTTTGGTTGCGGCGTCGGCTTTTACCGAGGCTACCCCGTCCATATCGGCCAATTCAGATTCGATGGCAGATACGCAGTGGCCACAGGAAATATTGGGAACGTTTAGCGTCTCTTGGCTCATGGGATCCTCCTTGAAATGCAATCAGGGTGTTCAGCGTGTTCGCCCCCCTGTGCAAGCGATGGGAAAAGCGTGAGTCAGAAATTGCTCAGTTTGAACCGCAACAGCGAGCGCATTCCCCGTCGCTTGCGGCGGGGTTAGCGAGTGAATCTAAAATAGACCGTATCCTTACGGTCGAAGATTCCTCGCCGCTTGCGGCGAGGTTCTTCAATTATGAAAACCGGTGTGCAAGGGGGGATTAGATATGTCATCAGACAAAAGATTGTATCTATA
>NZ_JAWOHB010000072.1:0-14834 GCF_046496365.1 Desulfosarcina sp. | reverse complement strand
TCTTTCTGACAGCATTGGCAAACCTTACAAAAAATCCTCCAGCCTGGGGCTTATCCATTGATTTTGTCCACAACGCAATGACCGGATTCAGGGCCGATGGCTCCAAAGCGGAACGGGAATTAGGAATATCCTACACACCGGTTCGTAAGGCGATTGAAGAGTGCGTTGAATCATTCCAATCAAAACCGAATACCTGATGCTGCATAGGAACCGGACCGAATGATCTGCCCCTTTTGCCGACAATTCGACGTCCCTGACAATTCGGGAAAGGCATTCACGAACGAAGGGATCAGATCTTGAAATGCCAAACCCTTCAAGCCAGTGCACGGCCTTCGTTAGCCGTTGAGCTTCGACGTCGGCGTGCGGAACAGGAGTTGACGAGATGATTGCGAAAACGAGCATGTACCTGCTGATTCCTGCACTGATTGTTTTGGCGATGTTCGCCGTGTCCTGCGCTTCGCAAGGCAAGAGGCCGCTCGGTATGACCGATGGCAAACTGTCACCCTGTCCAAGACGCCCTAATTGCATATCAAGCGAAGATGATGCCGGGCCGTCCCAGATTGAACCGCTCACCTTCACAGGCACACCCGAAACAGCATGGATGTGCCTGAAGCGTTCTATTCAGGACAAGGGTGGAGTCATTGAGCAAGAAGGCAGCGGCTACATCTGGGCCATCTTCAAGACACGACTATTCCGATTCGTGGACGACATAGAGTTCAGGATGGACGTGAAAGATGAAGTTATCCATGTCCGCTCCGCCTCACGCGTTGGATACTCTGATTTTGGGGTCAATCGAAGGAGAGTCGAAGCCATGCGACAGAAATTCTCGCAAGAACAAAATCAATGGGTCAACAAGAGCGTTGAGGATATCGGCGCTGACGGCGCCGGACCCACACGTTGAGGGGACAATGGAGTAGAAGGCGGACGTTGACAGTCAATGACGAAACGCTATACTGACACCAGATCAAGCCGCCGCGGAGCTGTCCCTCAAGGTAGATACGGTAAGGGTGCCATGTAACGCTAATATTCAGCAGCCTGCCAGCTTTCATCCTTTTGGTTTGATTTTCAAATACAGCCCTGTACAGCGGCGAGCCAACACTTTTGGCAAACGTTTCTATCAATATTGGGCCGATTTGTTCATTCCGGGAGGAATCAAAATGAGTCCGACTGATTCATATATAAATGAAGATTTTATATTGCGGTCCTTGGTGGAAGGAACGGCATCTGAAACGGGCACACGGTTTTTCCGGGTGCTTGTAAAAAATATCAGCCTTGCGCTGGGGACCCACGGCGCATGGGTGGCAGAATACCTTCCAGAGGTGCAACGATTGCGGGCATTGGCCTTTTGGCTGGGAAAAGATTATATTGATCACTATGAGTATGACATCGTGGGTACCCCCTGTGAGCCCGCTATCCGGAAAAAGACTCACTTGCATATACCGGAAAATGTGGTTCAGCTGTTTCCCGGCGACCCTGATTTACCCAAAATGGGAGCCGTCAGCTACATGGGGTATCCCCTCCTGAGCCCAGAAAAAAGCGTTCTGGGCAACCTGGCCGTCCTGCATACCCGCCCGATGCCGGAATCGTTTCTCAACCTGGCACTCTTTCAGATTTTTGCAGCCCGCGCCACTGCCGAACTGCTGCGCTTGAGAGCCGAATCTGAAGTTCGAGTGCAAAAGGAGAAACTGGAGGGATTGTTTAATGGGGCAATGGATGCCATTGTCGAGTTGGATGACAAATTCAATATTTTGATGATGAATCCAGCGGCTGAACGTATATTTGGCTGCCAGCGCGATCAGTGCATAGGCAGATCCTTCGAGCAGTTTGCAACATCTAAAGATATCGACAGGCTGTATAAAATCATCCGTAAATTGAAGCTTCACCCGAAAGATCAACGAAGTGTCTGGGTCCCCGAGGGGCTGTTAGCCTTGAGTGCTGATAAGAAAAAGATTCAGGCAGAAGCCACCCTATCTCAAATCGATAGCTCTGATAGGCATACTTATGTTCTTATTTTAAGGGATGTTAACGAACGTTATGAAGCTCAGAAAATGATCGAATTCCTGCGCGATGAAACTGAATACCTGAAAGATGAAATTCAATCGCTTTACAACCTGGGCGAAATAATCGGGGAAAGTAAGGCGTTTCGAAAAACACTTCAACTTGCGGCTGATGTTGCCTCTACGGATACAAGCGTTCTAATCTGCGGCGAGACAGGCACGGGAAAAGAATTGATCGCACGTGCAATCCACGCATCCAGCAAGCGGAAAGATCGTCCGCTTATCACCGTGAACTGTGCAGCTATTCCGGAAACACTGATGGAAAGTGAGTTTTTTGGTCACGAGAAGGGGGCATTTACTGGTGCCACCAAGCGCAGAGAGGGACGCTTTGCACTAGCCGATGGCGGCACTATCTTTCTTGACGAAGTGGGTGAATTGAACAAAGAACTGCAGGCAAAACTGTTGAGGGTACTACAGGAGGGAGAGTTCGACCCGGTAGGAAGTTCAAAGACCCGCAGAACGGATGTGCGGGTGATTGCCGCAACGAACAGCGATCTTTCGATGGCGGTTCAGGAGGGAAAATTCAGAACGGATTTATACTACAGGCTCAATGTATTTCCCATCAACATACCCCCATTAAAGCAGCGGGAAGACGACATCCGCTTGCTTGCAGAGCATTTCGTTCACAGGTTTTCAGCCCGCATGGGCCGAAAGATCGATCCGCTCAGTGTTGAGTGCGTCGAGCGGCTGAAAGACTATGACTGGCCCGGCAATGTACGTGAGTTGCAAAATGTTATTGAGCGAGGCGTGATCACTGCACGTCAGGGTCGTCTCAACCTTGACCACGCCTTGCCAGGGCACATGAACCCCACAAATTTCGAAAAACAGACGCCTTCGGAAAATGGCATAAAAACCATCCGGCAGCTTCAACAACAGGAGCGTGAAAATCTTCTGCTGGCATTAAAAATATCACAATGGAAAATTGGTGGCAAAAAGGGAGCTGCACAACTGGTGGGCATACCCCCATCAACCTTCCAGTCAAGAATGAAGGCCATGGGGATAAAGCGCCCCTATCAGCCTTTGACTGCTAAATAATTCCCATCAGTGACTTCCCCGCATCCTAACGACATCTCGTCGTTTTAAGCCACGAAATCTCGTTACCGACGAAATTTCGTTGTCCTTGTATTCAACCATTCCGTAAGCCTATCATCATGTTTATATTGAAAAAATCACAATTAATTTCAGTTGGCATGCCTCATGCTCTCATAGCTGTCAACCGCAAAGAAAGGTTGCGAAAAAAAACCAACTCAAAAGGAGAATCATAAAATGGAACAGGCAGCTAAAAATATAGAGGTGAATAACGTTGTTAATGGCGTTGATGTTGATGAATTGTTTGGGACCATCAATGCCATCAAAAAAGCGCCGGTGATTGCTACCTTTAAATTCAAGGCCGACAACCAGTGGATGGGCGGCGGTCATAACCGAACCACAATCAAGAACTTCTATGGAACTCAGCAGGATCACAAACACCAAGAACCGTTTGTACTCGACGCGGATGAACCGCCTCTTCTTTTAGGAAGAGATCTGGGTCCCAACCCAGTAGAGTATGCACTCACTGCCTTGGCCGCCTGTGTGACCACATCTATCGTTTACCATGCCGCAGCCAAAGGGGTCGCCATCCGTTCGATGGAATCTAGACTTGAAGGGGATATCGACCTTCAAGGGTTTTTGGGCATGCGGGACGATGTCCCCAGGGGCTATAAAGAAATCCGCATGTCTGTAAAAATAGATGCCGATGCGCCACCTGAAAAGCTTGAAGAAATCGTTCAGTTGGGTCCGACCTACTCACCGGTTTTCGACACCATCACCAGGGCTGTGCCGGTTAAGGTTCAAATGGAAAGGTAAAAATCGCGTCTATGCGTTTCGGCGATTTTACAATGAATCGACTGGAGGGCATAGACGCACGCAAATAAATAAGCGTATTATTTTCGATGACCTGCAAACGGGGGTTAACCCTGAACATATTTGGTCACAATGGATGACCCCATTACTCTTACTCCCACTCATCCCGACGTCAGCAGACTGTGGGCATGATTGACCATGGTCACCACATCGAACACTGGCAAACCGGTCGCCCGTCGCACCGTATTGGCAAAGGGCGGCATGTTGGTGCACTCCAGAACGATCACCCCGACTTCAGGATGTTCACGCATTAAGTGTTCTGCGGCCGCCTGCATTTCCCGATGGCATTGCCCCTGGTCCAGGGTCGCTTTCCCGCCGATGAAGACGGCGCTGAACTCCGGGGCGTGCTCCATGCCGATGATGGCCGATGGATAATGCTGAATGCCGACCCCCGCCAGATGCGCATCGGTCAGGGAGGATCGACGGGCGGTGATAATGCCGATTTTCTGATTGCGGCGGATCAGGGCCTGGGCCAGATGCACCTGCAGCAAGCTGGAGGAGAAAACCGGCACCGGAAGTGCTTCCACCAGATGGCGGTGAAACAGGGCTAAAAATCCGCAGCTGGTGGCGATGGCGTTGACCCCTTTGGCCACCAGGATTTTTCCGGCTGCGATGAAGTCATCGATCAAGCCCGTATCGGCCTCGATGACCAGTTTCTGGACAGAAGCGCCATGGACCTTCTGATGCACAACGGGAAAGGAGAAGGTATCCGGGTTGCCGATGTCGCCTTTGATCCGTGGAAAGGTCGTATCCAGCATCAGAATGCCGATCAGCGGTGAATTTCTGCTGCCGTGCGTGGCTGCGCTCATATTCCAACACTCCCCCCGGCTCAGCACTGAACACAGTCCTGGTGTCCTGAGCGACAATCCGGCAGCTTGGCCAGGGCCCCCAGGGCAACCGTCTTTACAGGTGCGCGTGCCGATGGACATCCGGCCGCCTCCGGCGACAGGTGGGTCAACGCGCCGATAATGTCCGCCAGAATCGGGCCGCACGTGCGGCCCTGGCAATTTCCCATGGTGCTCCGGGTTGCCCGTTTGATGCCGTTCAGAGTAGAAAACCCCCGGGTCAGCTGCCTGCGGATTTCATCCATGGTGACCTCCTCGCAGCGGCAGATGATGGTCTCGTCGGGGATATCGGCATAACACGCCGGCGCCGGCCGGCACAGGCGATTCAAAAAGCGGCCGTAGCGGACCTGATGCCGCCGCAGGTGGGCCAACGGGGGGACATGGCGGCCATGGCACCGGCGATCCACCCGCCCTGTTTTCAAGAGAATATCCCAGGCGGCGATTTGGCCTTCGATGAACGATTTGCCGGCGCCGGCGATGCCGGTGGTCTCGCCTGCCGCATAGATGCCGGGCTCCGAGGTGGCCATGGCGGGGTCCACATCCACGATCCATCCGCCTTTATCGGCGGCGTAGGATATGGCGCATCCGGCCTGCTGCGGCAGTTCGATGTTGGGCGAAAAGCCATACCCGACGGCCAGGGTGTCCGTGTGATAAATCCGCTCGGTTCCCGGAAGGATGCGCCCGCCGGAATCGGTGCGCGCCGACACAACGGCCGTTAGTTCGCTCCTCCCTCTGGCCTCGACAATGCGCACGCCCTGTTTCACGGGCACCCGCCGGGCGGCAAGGTCCAGGAGATAGAAGGCACCTTCCAGAAGTTTGGGCCAGATGGCCGGCCCGGCGAACAAAGCGTCGATCTTCCCGGCCAGGGGGCTTTGATCGAGAACCGCCTGAACGCCGCCGCCATGGGATGCGATTTCGGCGGCCAGCACCAGCATCAAGGGACTGCAGCCGCCGATCAACGTGCTGCGGCCCGGGAGGATGCCCGAGCTTTTCATCAGGATCTGGGCGGCCCCGGTAGAGATGACCCCCGGCAAGGTCCAACCTTTGAAGGGCAGATGCCGCTCGCGCGCACCGGTGGCCAGCACAATCGTGTCGGCCTGATGTTCGGATACACGGCCGCCCGGCGCTTCCACCAGCACGGTGCGTTCCGGATAGATTCCCAACACCTGGGTGCGGTGGAGAAAATGAACGCCTTGTTTCGAAATCCGCTGCGCCAGCCGCAGGCCCCTGCTTTTGAGGCGGTCGGGCTCGAAACACCGGCGGACGCGGGAGTAATGGGGCGGGTTGCGCAGCAGCTGCCCGCCGATGTGGGCGTTGTCGTCGATTACCAGAAGATCGAGCCCGTGTCCGGACAGCAGTTCCGCCGCGGCGATGCCGGCCAACCCGCTGCCCACGATGATCACCTGATGCCGGTTATTCATCGATCCGGATCTCCATACGGTCTTCCACCAGGGTCATGCAGGCCCGCTGGTTGGGCACGCCGTCGATGGTGACCAGGCAGTCGTAGCAGACCCCCATGCCGCAGAAGATGCCCCTGGGATCACCGGTTTTGGCGGTTCTGCGCAGTCCCCGGATGCCAGCGGCCCACAAGGCGGCGTGGACAGTTTCGCCTTCGACGGCGGAACAGGCGCGCCCATTGACCACAATCGTGATCGCCCGACCGCGCGCCGGTGAAACAATCCGCAGATCACCCATGGGCGGCCTCCGTTGTGTGGTTTGCGTTCTTGAAGCGGCTCAGCTGAAAGGCATCCAGCGCAATATCGCTTTTTCCCGTGGCGATCAGCTGGGCGATCAGTTCGCCGGTGACGGGCGACAGGGCGATGCCGTCGCCCTCGTGCCCGGCTGCCATGATGAACCCGGGAACCTCCGCCACCGGGCCCAGGATGGGCAGCCCGTCGGGGGTGTAGGGACGCAGGCCGGCAAAGGACCTGATGACGTTCGTGCGCGCCAGCGCCGGAAGGATTGCGCCTGTCTGAGCGGCAATGGTCCGCAGACCGCCGGTGGTGGTGCGCCGGTCGTAGCCGACGAATTCGCGGGTGGATCCCAGGAGGAAATTGCCGTTTTCGGTCTGCTCGATGGAGATTCCTTCCCCGTTGCCCCGGGCGATCTCGGGGTTGAACTTGGCCGCAATGTACTTGGCCGAGATCATGCAGTGGCGGATCATGCGCGGGCAGGCCTCGGTGACGATGATCTGTCCGCGTCTGGGTTTGATGGGAATCACCAGCCCCACCATGCTTCCGATGTCAGGGGCATGGGCGCCGGCCGCATTGACGACCACTTCGGTCTCGATCCGCCCGGCACCCGTTATCACCGCCGATACCCTGCCGCCGGTGATCTCGATACCGCGCACCGGCCCGCCGGTTATCAAGCGCGCCCCCATGGCCCTGGCGCCCAGCGCAAACCCGAGCGTCAGGGCCATGGGATTGACCTGGCCATCCATGGGTGAATGGGTGGCGCCCAGAAGATGTTCGGAAAGATGGGGTTCCAAGCGCCGGAGTCGAGCGGCATCCAGCAGGGCGACATCCAGGCCGATTTGCTGCTGCGCCTGGACGAATTGCTCCATGGCGGCCAATTCGCTTTCGGTTTCAATGAGCACCATCCCGCCGGTGGCCTTGAATTCAAAAGGCACGGGCAGGCGCCGGGCCAGCTCTTCGAACCGGCGGCGGCTCTGCATGGCAAGTTCGAGATGGATTCCCGGTTTTTTAGACTGCAGGAACACCAGGCCGTCGCAAGCCCCAGAACTGCCGGCGGCTAAATCGCCGCGTTCCAGCAATATCACGCGCAGGTTGCGCCGGGCCAGGTGATAGGCGATCGAGGTGCCAATCACACCGCCGCCGATGACCACGATGGGTGCTGATTTCATTTTCACCACTGTGCGGATGGATTGAATCCTCCCCGTTCGCTCACTGACCCCGCCGCAAGCAGCGGGGAATGCGCTCGCTATCGCGGTTCAATTCACGCTTGTCACCGGAGCCAGCCTGCGCCGACGGGAAAAACGCCAGAACAAAAAGGCCACAATGATCGCAGCGCCGGCCAGGAGTATGACCGGCTGGGCGAGCATTTCCCGGTGGGCGCACAGGATAAACGCCCCCGCGGCTCCCGCCCCCAACATGGCCCTCATGAGCATGGAGAGACGCTTGACAAAGAATCCGGTAACCGCGGCGGAAAGCAAAATGACCCCGATGATCAGCGTCAGCGCCAGGGAAGCAATTTCCACGACGCTCCCTTTCAGGAGAAGCGCCTGGTTATAGGTAAAAATCAGGGGAATGCAAAAAGCCGGAATGGCCAGCTTGAAGGCTTCAAATCCGGTTTTCAGCGGCTCCGACCTGGCGATGGAGGCTGCGCAGTAAGCCGGAATGCATACGGGCGGCGTGACTTCAGCCAGGATGGCATAATAAAAAACCAGCAAATGCGCCGGCAGAATGTCGGTGCCCAGGGCGACGAGGGCAGGTCCGCCGATGGTGACCGCAATGATATAGGCCGGGGTGCAGGGCATGCCCATGCCCAGGATCAGGGAGGTGATCATGATCAGCAGCAGGGCCGGCAGAAGAAATCCGCCGGACCAGTGACTGATCACCGAGGCGATGCCCAGCGCCAGCCCGGTATGGGTCACGATGGCCACCACCATGCCGGCCCCGGCGCAGGCCAGGGCGATCATGACCATCTTCTCGCCGGCCGATCGCAGGGCCTCGAGAAGTCTTCGGGGGGTCATGGCGGTCTTCTTTTTGAAGAAGCTGATCACAAAGGATGTCGTGATCGCCCCCATGGCGGCGATGAAGACCGAATACCCGTAGAGGAGCATCGCGATCAGACACACCAGCGGCGTCAGCAGATAGGCATCCTTGATGATCACGGAAAGCGGAAGCATCAGCTCCTCTTCGCCCAGCCCCTCGATGTTCTGTTTTATGGCGACGAAGTGGACCCGGATGATCAGACTTGTGTAGTAGAGCAAGGCCGGCAGGGCGGCCGCCACGCAGATTTGCAGATACGGGATACCGGTGATTTCCGACATGACGAAAGCCCCGGCGCCCATGATCGGCGGCATGTACTGCCCGCCGCTGGATGCCACGGCTTCGACCGCCCCGGCGAATTGGGGTCGAAAGCCGAGCCTTTTCATCATGGGGATGGTGAAGGTGCCGGTGGCATAGACGTTCGCAGCCGCCACGCCGCTGATGGACCCGAAAAAAGCGCTGCTGATCACCGACACTTTGGCAGGTCCGCCCCTGCTTCGGCCGGCCAGCCGGCAGGCCAGGTCGGTGAAGAATTTGCCGGTCTGCGTACTCTCCATGAAGGCCCCGAAGATGACGAAAAGGGCCACGAAGGTGGCTGAAATACCGGTTATAGAACCATAGATGCCCGCATCGGTGAGGAGGTACTGCATTTCGATGAGTTCGGACACGGGCAGGGGTTTGGAAAAGAAGACACCACTGAGCCAGGGTGCGATCTGAAGATATCCCAGAAAGGCCACGATCAGGATGGACATGGCCGGCACCACGGCCCGCCGGATCGCCTCGAGCAGCAGCAGGACGTTCAGGGCGCCCAAGCCCAATTGCATCCAGGTGAGCGGGTCGATAAATTCCAGGCGGGTGCTCAGGGCATCCCGGTTGATGATCAGGTAGAGCGGGGGCAGAAGCGCCAGAAACGCCATTATCCAGTCATAGGCGGGGATGGTCTTCCTCGACGTCCGCTTGGAGGCCGGGAAGAGAACGAAGGCCATGGGCAGAAGGAACAGCAGGTGAATCCCCCGCTGAATCCTCGGTTGCATGACACCGAAGGTGGCCGTGTAAATCGCAAACAGCGAGACCCCGGTCAACCATGCGCCGATCACCGTTCTTTTCCAGCCGGATAATTCTCTCAACGGGTTCCCTCCATCTCGGTGTCCGCTGGTTTGGGTCCCTGCGCCATGCACAGCAATTCCAATCGAAGCGTCCGGTGCCGCAGGTCGGTGGTTCCCAGGCACGTTCCGGGTCCACCGACCTGCGGCACCTCCCATGTGCAATATCTACATGGACATGAATATGGAAAACCGAAGGTTATTGCTTGTATCCGGCTTCTTTATAGAACTTATCCGCACCCGGGTGCAGGGGAACCGCAACACTGACCCATCCCTTTTCCGGAATGAAGGTCTGGTTGGCGTTGTTGATCTTGTGGAGTTCTTCTACATGCTGGCACAGGATTTTGGTGATGGTATAAGCCACCAGGTCTGTCACATGGCTTCCGACCAGCAGTTCGCCGGTACTGACCACGGTGGCAACGTCGCTCTCCTGCTCCGCGTAAGTCCCCTTGGGGATGATCTGTTTTCCGGACGACCTCGGTAGGGTTCCCAGATCCTTGGCCAGGGTGTCGATACAGTCATCGGAAAGCGGAAGCAGAACGCCGCTTCGGCTGACCAGCATTTCTGTGATGGCCGAGGCCGGCAGCGCCAGGTGCGTGAAAACAAAATCGACATGGCGGTCCTTGTACAGGCTGACCATGTCGGCGTAATTGGCCTGGAATACCTTGCCGCCCGCCTTTTCGATATCCGCGGCCGAAATCCCGTTGAATTTCAGAATATTTTCAATCAGGGGCAGATCCGAGGTACCCTTCATGGGCATGGCCACCTTGAAGGCTTTGCCATCCTTGACCGCCTTGGCCATCTCCGCAACCGATTTGACCCCCTGGTCTTTGCCGGCCATGCAATGAACGTAGTAGGTTCCGAAAATGCCGCCCAGA
Organism: Desulfosarcina sp.; assembly: GCF_046496365.1. Taxonomy (GTDB): domain Bacteria; phylum Desulfobacterota; class Desulfobacteria; order Desulfobacterales; family Desulfosarcinaceae; genus Desulfosarcina. The sequence goes on along the minus strand of NZ_JAWOHB010000072.1, from coordinate 4,318 downwards.
GATCGGACATTGGGATTGGCTTTTTCATAAAGCGGCGCCATGCCACTCAAGGCCATCTTGTCCACAAACGTGATTCCCCACCCCAGGTCGTCCTTACCGTTGGATACCCGCACCGGGTTGACCAGGCCACCGCCCGGGACCACCTTGACCGTCAGTTTGGGCTCCTTTTCCGAAATCAACGCCGCGATGCCGCCGGCCTGGACATACCATCCCCCGCCCACACCGCCCGCCACCCATGAAAGGGTCGTGGGGCTGAGTTCTTCCGCCCGCGATGCATTGGGGACACCAACCGCCAGCCCAACCGCCAGTGACAGGAACACCATTGCCTTAATGATTTTCCACTGCATAAAAAGCCTCCTTTATTATTAAAAAGAAAATAAAATCAACTCCATCATTAAACTTCAAAAATTTATTTGTCAAGAAAGTATAATTCAAATTCATCAATTTAGATTATTCAATGATATATGTAGATTATACCATTTATGACGTTCGTCTTGGTTGAATGCCTAAAATATTTATTATCTATTTTATAAAATTCGTAACCGTTATGAGTTGGGTTATTTTATCCAGATCCATCCCAATTCCTGGATTGCAATTTAATTAACAATTTTATAAAAGATTATCATATGAAAAGCCGTTTCGACAGGCTTCGCTTCGTACCAACCATCATCCTTGTTATTTGAATCGGAGATTGCATGGCAGAAAAAAAACAGCACAAAAAAGCGGAAAAGATCGACCTGGCGCAGAAAGCCTACCACGGCATTCGGCAGATGCTGTTCTACAACGAAATACTTCCGGGACAGAAAATCAAATACCAGGATCTGGCCGACAAGATCGGCGTCAGCATCACGCCGGTGATTCATGCGCTGAAGTGGCTGGAATTCAAAAACATCGTCAGCCACGAAGCCAACCGCGGCTATTTCGTCAACGAGGTCAGCCTGAAGGAGATCACGGAAATCTATGACACCCGGCTTCTGCTGGAAGTTTCCCTTGTCCCGGAAATCATGAACCATCTGGACGATCAGTCGTTTAAACGCCTGGAAGGCGCCTTTGATGCCTATCGCAAGGCGGTCAATGAGGAAAACTACTACAACCGGCTGATGACGGACATGAAGTTCCACCTGACGCTGGCGTCGATCTCCCAATGCCACATCCAATTGAAAATGCTGCAGGAACTCTTCGACATGCTGCTGCTCAAATACACCCGCAACCTTATTCTGATGGGCATAACGGACAGTTCCCTGAAAGAGCATGTGCACATTTTCAAATCGCTGGCCGGCAGAAATACAGAAGAACTGCGGCAGGCACTCTGCATCCATCTGGACAACGTTCGCAAACATATCACCGACGGCTTCAGAAAAATGTTCGACATCAAGCCGCAGGAGATGGTGGATTTGTTCAGTTTGCAGTGAACTCCAACAGGGTTGACCGCTTTCATGTACCGACACAACCTTGACATTTTTTACAGACAAGGAACTGGATAAATCAGGCCAGGAGCGATTCTCAATTGCATTGAATTACAAAACCAAGCAGTGGACAGCGGTTGAAGGAAATGCAGCCCCTGTTGACGTCAGGGCTCTAAGACCGGCCATGGAAGATCAGATTCCTGATATTTACAAGCGACTTCTCAAACGGCAAATCATACTCAAAGGAATTTATGCCCATTGTAAAAAGAGGCATTTTAAACAGCCGAGAAGGTCTTTGGACCCGTTGCTCAGGCAACCATGCGCTGTCGAAGCAAATCGGCTTCATTGCTGCGCTCGATCCCATGGATGACGACGCATAAACTTGTTGACTATATCGTGTATTGGGGTTAAAAACCGTCCTCAATGAACAGGCTGAAGCCTGCATAACAAACAAAATACGTAATTTTTTTTCGGAATATTTAAGCCACGAAGGTCTTCTCCGTTTGGAACACGGACGACCTCGTGGCTTTTTTATTTCTCGGAAAACCTGAGGAAAATGCTTAATCACATGTGAGGTGCAATAAAAGGAGGAGGGAAAAGGATGAAGGCTCGAACGATCAAGGCAGTTTTGTTGGGGATGGCTACCGTCGTCTGGTTATGCTTGACGGGGATGCTTTCGGCCGCCGGGGCGGAAGAATCAACCGAACCCCAAGCCGGCGGCGTCACCAGCATCGAAGACCGCATTGAACATTTGGAACAGGCGATCGGCCGAACAGTTGAGGGTGACCGGTGGTACGACCGCCTGCAGATCAGCGGGTTGATTGAAGTCGAAGCCGGGTACGGAAAAATCGATTTCGAGGACCCCGCTGAGGCAGATGAGAAAACCAGCGATGTGGACTTGGCAACCGTCGAACTGGATGTGGACGTCAAAATTGTCGATCATGTTGACGGGCATGTGTTGTTTAAATACGAGGAGGATGACGTTTTTATGGATGAAGGCTTCATCACCCTGACCGGTACGGAGGCGTTTCCCGCTTATTTGATCGCCGGGCGGCAATACATCCCTTTTGGCAATTTTGACAGTCATTTTGTCACCGATCCGACAACTTTGGTATTGGGTGAAACAAACGAAGGGGCGGTTGTGGCCGGTTATCGATTTGGAGGTGAAATGGTCCATATTGCAGCCGGGGTTTTCAATGGCGGCGCTCAGGAAACCGGCGATGATGATGTGATAGACAGCTTTGTCGCAAGTGTTGCAGTGAATCCCCTTGAAGGCTTGACGTTTGGCGCATCGTATAACTCGAATCTGGCCGGCTCGGATAGCTTTAACGAAGCCGTTGTCGATCCCGACAACCTTGATTCGTTGGTGGGCGGCTGGAGTGCTTATGTCAGCTATGCGTTCTTGGAGCGTTTCAAAATCATCGCTGAATATGTCGGTGCACTTGACTCATTCAGGGCTGGTGAAATCTACGACCCAGGGGAGACAAAGGAACGCGATCTGTCAGCCTGGAACATTGAGCTTGGCGCGATGATCATCGACCGCTTGGAACTGGCCGTTCGTTATGGTGGGTCCGATGATGGCGGGAATGATTTTTTGTCGGAAACCCAGTACGGCATCGTGGTTAACTGGGGATTTTTCGAAAACACCAATCTGGCCCTGGAATACTTGCACGACGAGTACGAAGACGATTTCCAGGAGGTGGAAACCCTTACCGCTCAGCTTGCCATTGAATTCTGACAATCAACAAAAATTCCAAAACACCTGTAAAGGAGACAGCGGCGATGCATACAAAACGTTTTATGTTATTCGCAATGATGGCAATGGGGATAATGGTGGCAGCCAATCCGGCATCGGCCCATTTCGGTACGATTACGCCGTCGGACGACATCGTAACTCAGGATGACGACAAAACCGTGGCGGTTCAGGTCAGGTTCATCCACCCCATGGAGGGGCACTACATGGAGATGGTCAAACCCAAACAGTTCGGCGTGATGCATGGCGGGAAAAAGACCGATTTGCTCGACACGCTTCAGGCATCCAAGGGAAAGAGCCCGGATCAGGAAAATTCGTTTGCCTATTGGAAAACGGATTTCCAGATTCGCAGGCCCGGTGACTACACGTTTTATGTCGAGCCCACACCCTATTGGGAGCCCGCCGAAGACGTGTTCATCGTTCACTATACCAAGGTCTGTGTCAATGCGCTGGGGCTCGAGGAAGGCTGGGACCAGCACGTGGAATTGGAAACCGAAATCATTCCTTTTACAAGGCCCTACGGCTTGTGGACCGGGAATCTGTTCACCGGCCAGGTGCTGCTAAAAGGCAAGCCGGTCCCCTTTGCCGAGGTGGAGGTCGAGTATCTCAACGCGTCCCCGGACAATAAAAGCCCTGTTGTGCCCCCGTCCGATCCATACGTGACGCAGGTGGTCAAGGCCGATGCCAAAGGTGTTTTCAGCTACGCCATGCCCAGGGCCGGATGGTGGGGATTTGCGGCGCTGAACGAAGCGGACTGGAAAATAAAGCACGATGGACAGGAGAAGGGCGTGGAAATCGGCGCGGTCTTCTGGGTGCACACCCTTGACATGAAATAGGCGCAGGCGGTTTGTCCAACCCCCATCCAGCGCCCTTCGCTATTTGGTAGGGCGCTGGTTTTTTAACGGCAAGAGACGGGAGCCACCATGAAGATAATTAAATTTTTGCTTGTCGCCACGTTTGTGATACTGCTGCTCAGCGGAACCGCGCTGGCGCACAAAGTCAACTTGTTTGCCTACGCCGAGGGTGGAAAAATTTATACGGAGAGCTATTTTCCGACGGCAAACCCGTGGAGGGCGGCAAGGTGCTTGTTTATGACAGCCAGGACCAGCTGATCTTGGAAGGTGTCACCGACAAAACGGGGCTTTTCAATTTTGATATC
>NZ_JAWOHB010000093.1:0-2933 GCF_046496365.1 Desulfosarcina sp. | reverse complement strand
GTTTTTTTGCCCTAATCTATCTCGCCATTTATCCAATGCGTTAGGATGAGCACAAGAACATGATTTTGTTCCGTATTTCATCCGTCCCGAGTCCCTGGTAAGGGATCTGCTCTTCCAGCCCGCCATGTCCTTCCCGGGTTGATCCCATGCGGGCATAGCGTGCCGCAAATCCTCTTTCCAGCAGCCAGGTGCCAAAGCGGGCGCCGAGGCCGGATTTCACATTCTGGGTTTCCACCACCAGAACGAAGCGGCTGTCCATCAGCTTTGCCATCATGGCTTCATCGATCACATTCAGCGTCGGCTTGTTGATCAGCCCTATCTGAATGCCTTGCGCCCGCAGGCGCTCCACCACATCGAGGCACCGGTAGAGCATTTCGCCGTAAGACACGACGGTTCCCTGATCTCCGTCCCGAATGACTTCATCCCGGCCGGGTGTAAACGAATAGTCGCCGCCGAATCGGGCTTTCCCCGCTTCATCCAGAATAAAGGGGGTTGCGGAACGGGTGGAAAAGATAAAGCGCAGCCCTTCGTCATTGAAGACGGCCTGAAGGATTGCCCGCATCTGGTTGGAATCCGCCGGGTAGTATAAGCGGGTAGTGTCGTTTTCCGGCAGGCCGTTGTCGGCAAAAAAGTTGTTGATGCCGAAATGGCAGGTGTTGTCCGCCATATCATCCACGCCGGCGTGGGAAAAGTGAGCCAGCACATTGGCCCGGTTCAGCCGGGCCATGGTGATTTCAGAGATCACCATCTCCAGAAATGCGGAAAAGGTTCCGAATATGCCCTGTTTGCCTTTTTCGCCGCCGAAGCCGGCGGCCACGGAGAAATTGTTACGTTCCATGATTCCGGCCGTCAAGTAAACTTCGGGGAAGGCTTTGCGGATATGATGCAGTCCGCAGGACCCCTCCAGATCCGAATCAACGACCCGCACGCTGGATTCCCGATCCGGTGTCTGTGCGAGGATATCGCAGATGATTTTTCCAAAATTATCCCTGTTTTTCGCCGTTTCCTGAGTGCTGCCGAGGTACGCGACGGCCTGGGACTTTTTGGCTGAAGATTCCAGGGCTTTCAGCGCCGCATGCGCGTGCTTTGCCTTCAGGTAGCTGACGGCAAAATCCACGGGAATGACATCGTGGCCCTTGGGCGAACCTTCGATTCCCGGAATGCCCACGGCCATTTGGCGTTTATTGATCAGCGCCACCGGTCCGTCGGTGATGAGCGCCTTTTGGATTCGGCGGTACAGGGCGGCCAGGTTTTCGCCGTCGCCGGTGTCCACCTGAATCCCATGGCCTTTCAAGGTGTTTTCGACGGAGAAGCCTTTCATATAGCTGCTGGGATGCCCGGCGATGGTCACGTCATTGTCATCAACGAGCAGTTTGATGTTGAGCTGCTGTGCGACCGCGAAACGGGCAGCCTCTGCATCGCCCCCCTCCTGCTGGGAACCGTCGCTGCCGAAAATGATTACGGTTTTATCCGGGTTGGCTGCTGCCACGCCGTTGACATAGCTCCACATGTGGCCCAGCCGGCCGGAGCTGAAAAATACGCCCTGGGCGTCATCTCTTTCGGGGTGGCCGTAGAGGCCGCTGCCGAATTCGCGATAATGCAGCAGCGATTCCGGCGCTTTGTAGCCGTTGAGCACTGCCATCATGTACTGGATGGCGACGCGGTGGCCGGCTTCGTCGAAGTATACGGGATAGATCGTATCGCTTCCCTTCATGAATCCGTCGACGATCAGGAGCTCCGGAACGATGTCGTAGGCTCCGCCGGTGTGGCCGCCCAGGCCTTTGGTGTTGGCATAGGCGGTAAAAAAGACGATACTGTTGCGGACCAGCTCGATGTTGATGCTCAGCTGTCGTTCCTGTTCATCGGTGAGTTCCGGCTGCGACGTAGAAAATTTCAGTGTTTTGAATACGCTCAGATCGATGGGAAATGTCATTTGCTGCCTCCATGGGTACACGCTGTTCTTGCTGACCGTCCGCCTGCCGCCTTCCTGACAACCGCGGCAGCCCAAAGTTTTGCTGCCTCATGTTCAGTTTGGCCGCGCGCAGTGTCTATTGTTATAGATGTATAGACATCTTGCAGTGCAAAATACATTCCTTCGAGTGCCTTGTCAACAAAAAACACGATGCCGACGAAAAATTAATTTGAAGCTCGGACGGAAGGTCAGCGGGATACGGCAATCCCATATTCATTCTGGATGAACGCGAGGTTTTTCAAGGCATTTTCATATTTTACCCTGCCGTAGGTGTAATAGTCGAAGGGGATCTTGGATATGTTTAATTGGATCAGGCTCCAGATGAACCAGTAGATATCCGGAAACGGTTTGTGAAGATCGATGAGAAAAAGAACCCGGTCAAAATTTTGGCCCTCGCAATATTGCTTCACGATCTGTTCTTCCACTTCCCGGGGGACCAGAATTTCCTGAAACATGTCGGCGATATCATAATACTTGGGTGCCATGCCCCCATATTCCCAGTCGATGATGTACATGGGGGAGGGGTATTTGGCGGCCGCTTTTTCTTTGATGAGGATAAAATTATCCGCCAGCAGATCGTTGTGGCAGGCGGTGTATTCGGATTCGGGGATGTTGATGATCGCTGACAGCTGAATGAGGCGCTGGATGGTGCCGGCGATGTCAAATTCCGGATAATCGATGTCAAGCCGCTTGAGGATGGCGGACATTTTCATGACTTCATGCAGGGGATTGAACACTCGTCGCAACTGGACGCCGCTCGTATGTATTTTTCGAATCGGTTCCACGATGTTGGGGTGAAGGGGAGGGTCCAGTAAGTGGTCGTTCTTCAACACAACGGCGTCGTCGATAAACTCAACAATGGTGACGCCTTTTTCAGGAATGAATTTGATGAGCTTCGAGGACACGTCGATTTCAGCCATTTTCTCAATGGTGTCCGCTTCATGCTCGCGGTTGATGAAAA
>NZ_JAWOHB010000210.1:0-9066 GCF_046496365.1 Desulfosarcina sp. | reverse complement strand
TCGCGGCCAAGGAGATCATGGGAAAGCGCATCGGCTTCTACTCGCTCGCCATGCTCCTGATGGCCGGTTTGACCGGTATGGTCGTCACCGGCGACCTTTTCAATCTTTATGTTTTCCTTGAGATCAGCGCCCTGGCGAGTTATGCCCTAGTTGCCATCGGGGACCGCCGTGCGCCCCTCTCCGCTTTCCGCTACTTGACCCTGGGAACCATCGGCGCCAGCTTCTATTTGACCGGATTGGCCTTCGTTTACATGAGTACCGGCTCCTTGAACATGGCCGATGTGGCGCAGCTGTTGCTGGCCGTGGAGAAAACACCGCCGGTACTGGTAGGGTTTTGCCTGATGGTGCTCGGCATGGGGCTAAAGATGGCGCTGTTCCCCATGCATACTTGGTTGGCCGACGCTTACACCCACGCATCCTCGGCGGCAACGGCGCTGATCGCGCCCCTGGGCACCAAGGTGGCCGCCTATGTGCTCATCCGCCTCTTGTTCTTTGTGGCCGATCCCAACCTGATGCGGGTCGAGACCCCCTTGACCACAGTGATCGGGCTGTTGGGTGCAGCTGGCCTGATCTGGGGCTCGGTCCTGGCCGTATGCCAGAAAGAGCTTAAACGCATGCTGGCCTGCAGCTCGATTGCTCAGGTGGGCTACATCGCGCTGGGCATAGGTCTATCCTCCCCGCTGGGGTTCATCGGTGCGGTGCTGCATGCCCTTAACCACGCGTGCATGAAGGCCTGTCTTTTTTGCATCAGCGGCAACATGCGCTTGCGTTTGGGCCACAGCAACATCCCGCGATTTATGGACACTCTCCGTGCTTCCATGCCCGTTAGCGCCGCTTGCTTTGCCCTATCCGCCATGTCCATGATCGGGCTGCCCCCCACCGCGGGGTTCTTCAGCAAGTGGTACCTAATCATGGGCTCCCTCGAACAGGCCAACTGGTTTTTTGTGCTTGTTCTCGTTTTGAGCAGCCTCCTTAACGCCGTTTATTTTTTTCGGGTGCTCGAACGCATCTACCTCAAACCCCAGGCCGTACCTGCTGGGCCTATCGAGGGGGAGGCCGAGGAACAAGAGCCGGTCGGGCAGGGAGAAGCTCCGTTGGCGATGATTTTGCCCACCCTCGTGCTGGCCGTTGCGCTACTGGTCCTGGGAGTGGGCAACGCTTGGATCGTGAGCCGTCTGATCCTGCCCATGATCCCTGCCGGACTCTGAGAGAGGCACGCGATGATGGCCCAGACTTACAGCTCACTCGTACCGTTTCTCGCAGTCTTGGCCTCGTTGCTCGCCGTTCCTCTCATCGTAGCCTCCGGCCGGCGGCCCAACCTGCGAGAGCTTTGGACGCTCGCCGCCGCCTGCATCAAATTCCTGCTGGTGTTGAGCCTGCTGCCCGATGTGCTTGCCGGCCGAGTGGCCGAGACCCGCATCCTCCTTATCTCCCCGGGCATTGAGCTGATGCTGCGGGCCGACCCGGTGGGCATCTTTTTTGCGCTGGTGTCTTCAGGACTTTGGATCCTGACTTCGTTTTACTCGATCGGCTACGTAAGAGGCAGCCACGAGGCCAAGCAGACACGATATTTTGCATGCTTCGCGGTGTGCCTCTCGGCCACGATCGGGATCGCCTTTTCGGCGAACCTCCTCACCTTCGTCATCTTTTACGAGATGCTCACCATTGCCACTTACCCTCTGGTGATTCACAAAGAGAGTGTTGAGGCCCTTCGCTCGGGCCGTCAGTATCTGACCTACGCGCTTTCCGCGGGGCTCCTGCTGGTCATTGCAACTGCGTGGACCGTTCAGATGACCGGTACAATGGAGTTTACCCCCGGGGGGTTTCTCCTCGACGGGCCGATTGAGGGTGCCTCAGCCAAACTGCTGTTCCTGATGTTTATGGCTGGGGTGGGCGTGAAGGCGGCCATCATGCCGCTTCACAGCTGGCTGCCCGCGGCCATGGTCGCCCCCACGCCGGTTTCGGCGTTGCTGCACGCCGTGGCTGTTGTCAAGTCCGGGGTTTTCGGGGTCATCCGGATCGTCGGCTTTGTTTTTGGGCCGCAGGCCATGCGAACTTTCAGCCTGGACGTGATTCTGGCTGCTTTTGCCGGCGTCACCATCATCACGGCTTCCTTTATTGCCTTGAAGCAAGACAACCTGAAAATGCGGCTGGCCTATTCGACCGTTTCCCACCTTTCCTACATTGTGCTTGGCGTGGCGCTGATCACCCCGGACGGCTTCACCGGTGCGCTGCTGCACCTGGCCAACCACGCCACCACAAAGATTGTCCTGTTCTTTTGCGCCGGGGCCATCTACGTCAATTTGCACAAAACCGAGATCTCTCAACTGGATGGAATCGGAAAGGTCATGCCCTGGAGCATGGCCGCCTTCACCATCGGCTCACTGGGCTTGGCCGGGGTCCCCCCCATCAATGCCTTCTTCAGCAAATGGTACCTTTGCCGCGGCGCTTTGCAGGCCGATCAACTTTTCATTCTGGGGATCTTCCTGGTCAGCGGACTGCTTAACGCCGCCTACTTTTTTCCCATCGTGCATCGGGCTTTTTTCAGGCAGGGAGGGAAGGATCTGGACCATCACGGCGAGGCGTCGCCCCTTATGGTGGTACCCATCTGCATGGTCGCAGCTCTTTCAATTCTGCTGGGATTGCAACCCAACCTGCTGTTCAACTTCTTTGAGCTGGCGGCCGGCGCCTCCCAAAGCGTCTTTCACCTGCCCCCAATCCTTTCCGCTTTTGGAGGCCTGCAATGAGAGCCTGGCATTGGATTGCTGTTGCTCTGCTGACCGTGGCCACCCTTATCGGCCAATTCATGGAATCACGCTATTGGTGGGAAGCCGTCCCCGGATTTTTCGCCGCGTTCGGCCTTGTCGGGTGCTGGCTGATCATTTTCGGAGCCAAGGCCCTTGGAGGCCGGCTGGTCTCCAAGAAGACCGATTATTACGAAAAATTCGCTCAGAAAGAGGAGGCCAGCCCCGATGCCCACCATTGAGGTGCCTCCTGTTTTCGTAATGTGGTTGGGGCTGCTCATTCTGCCCCTGCTGCCGCAAAAGATGCGCCCGGCCGCGTTCTTGGCCTTTCCTTTATCCGCCCTATTCCTTGTGCTGACCATTGCCGTGGGCACGGTCAGGACCATGCCCTTCGCTCACTATGAACTGGTGGTGTTGCAGGTGACCCAGTTGAACCGGGTCTTCGGGATCATCTTTGCCCTGATTGCGCTCTTGGGCGGGATCTACTCCCTGCACCTACGTGAAACCGGCCAGCAATCCGCGGCGCTGCTTTACGCCGGGGGTGCCTTGGGCGTGACCTTCTGCGGCGACTTTTTCACCCTTCTCGTTTGCTGGGAGGTGATGGCCGCAGGCTCCACCTACCTGATCTGGGCCAGCCGGAGCAAAGAGGCGCAAGACGCCGGCATGCGCTATCTGCTCTACCACCTGCTGGGCGGCGGTTTGCTCCTGGGCGGCATCGTTGTCCACGTCCAGGCCACCGGCTCACTGCTGTTGACCGCATTCATCCCAGGGGAATCCCTTGCGGCCTGGTTGATCCTTGCCGGCGTGGTCGTCAATGCGGCCATGGTCCCGTTCCACACATGGCTGCCGGACAGCTATCCCAAGGCCACGGTCACGGGGGCGGTGTTTCTCAGCGCCTTTACCACCAAGACTGCGGTCTACGTTTTAGCCGCCCTGTTTCCGGGATGGCCCATCCTGCTGACCATGGGCGTGGTCATGGCTCTGTACGGCGTCACTTACGCCTTCTTGGCCAACGACATCCGTGAAATTTTAGGATATCATATCATCAGCCAGGTGGGGTACATGGTGGCGGGCATCGGCATCGGCACGGAGCTGGCCCTCAACGGCGCCGCTGCTCACGCTTACAGCCACATCCTGTACAAAGCCTTGCTGTTCATGGCAACCGGTGCCGTGCTGCACGCCACGGGTACCAGCAAACTGCACCAATTGGGAGCCCTGGCCCCACGGATGCGCTGGGTCCTGGTGTTTTACATGGTCGCTGCCTTTTCCATCTCCGGCGTGCCGCTTTTCAACGGCTTCATCAGCAAGTCCATCATCGTCGCTGCCGCCGGAGACAGCCATTACTACCTGGCCAAATTCCTGTTGATTCTGGCCTCTGTCGGTACCTTCCTGTCGGTGGGCATCAAACTGCCCTATTACACTTGGTTCCACGAAAAAAAGGTGGAGTATCAATTAAAGCCCATTCCCAAGGGCATGATGACCGCCATGGCCGCCACGTCCCTCTTGTGCTTCTTATACGGCATCCTGCCTGATTATCTTTATAGGCAGCTGCCCTATGCGATGGACTACCGTCCCTTTTCCATCCGCTACCTGGTGGAGGCCACCCAGATAGTGATTTTCACCTTCCTGGGGTTCTGGGCGGTGCGGGCCAAGCTGGCACCCAAGAACCATCTCTCTCTTGACACAGATTGGTTCTTTCGCGCTTCGGCCCCGCTCTTCCGACGGGTCTTCGTGGGCTGGGTGAACACTTTTTTCGCTGCCGCCGAGCGCCGGGCCTTCGACCTGGCCCATGGCGTCTCCACTCTGTCGGCTAATCCGATCCAGGTATTGCGCTCCCTGCATTCTCCCACCCGGGATTTCGACCCCGATCTCGACCGCCCGGCCCTGGGCGTAACCATCGTCTTGACCCTTCTAACCTTGGTCATCGTCGCGGCCTGGAGCCTGCTGGCTTGATTTTTTTCCTTTCCATCGTCGAACCGATTCCATAATTGGAAGTGGTCAAGGTTGAATGTCGATCGTCGGATAAATGCCCTGTCGAGGACCGAAAGGGTAGGCTTGGATGATGTTGTAGGAGACGTTCTGGGATTTCTGGCCGTGGCCTCTGCGCCCCGTTCCGTCGAAATAGGCGCCGTTTGCCTCCAGAATGTGTTCGATCCGGTTTCGGAACGAAGCGACGAACCGCGGTCCGCTGCCGCGGAACTCCATCCGGCCGATGTTCAGGCCGCTCGTGGTTTTTTCCAGATCCTGCAGCGCGAGGCTGTGGGTTGCAAGCTCGTCCGGCGTGGAGATATAGCCCCAGACAAGCTGACCGGCCGGGATCGAGAGCGGCGCTTCTACGTCGATGATGGTGTGGGGCATGATGACCGTGCCTCTGCCGATGGCGAGAGGAGTGTCGGGGGCTCCACGCACCAGAGAATTGAAACCGACAAACGCTTTTTCTTCAAGCACGGCATTGATGATTTTGGCGCCATGGGCCGTGACGTTGTTGCCCGCCAGCTTTGAGTTGATGATAAAGCAGTTCTCTTGGGCGTTCGTTCCGTTTCCTAAAGCCGAATTTTCGATGTAGGCCCGCTGGGCCACCAGGACGTTTTCGCCGATGTGGGTTTCCGGTTTGATGACCGCATAGCGGCTGGCGGAGGAGCTCTCCGGGACGGAGGTGGAAGGGTCGAGGTTGACGACATCGAAGACTTTGCGGAAGTCTGGTTTACGAGACTCTATAAAGTCCATGAAAAGCCCCCGCGGCGGGTTGCCCGCAGTGAACTGGACATAGCGCTCCAGCACCGCCTCCGGGAACTGGTATTTGAAATCGAAGTTGTTGTAATGATTGATCCAAACTTGTCCGGGCTCGATTTTTTGATGCCACAACTCGCCTGCCTGAACATAGGCATAGGAGCCTAAAACACAGCCGTGGAGAGCGGTCAGGTCTGCGGTTGAGAACGCTCCCAGGAAGCTTCCCTCCATCGGGGCGCCATGGATGTTGGCGTAGTGGCAGGCCGCGGAGTTTCTGATGTGGTAGATTTCGGGATTTTCAGGATCATGGGAACGATTGTGGACAAGGGTCTTGATCAGGAAGCTGTCCGCAATCCAGATGAGCTCATCCTGGTCGAGGGTCAGCTTGAAATTGCGGTGTTGGAAGGCGTCGCCCTTGCATTTGAGCTCATCGCCGCGGATATCGCTCTTGTAAAGTATGGCGTTTTCCACCCGGCATTTGCCAAGAAAATAACTGCCGGCCAGATTCGAGTTGCTGAAATGGAAATGGATCGGGTGGTGGGCGGAGACCGCATAAAATCCATAGAACTTAAGCAGCTGTGGAAGCGGGATGCATTCCCGCAGGTAGGGCCCGGCATCGAAATCGAAGCTTCTTAGATTGAGGTTGAGTCTCCGGATGATTCGCTCGAGAAGGTTTTCAAGTTTTTGCATCGTCGCCCTCCGCAGCGCAGCTCAGCCGCTTCAAATAGTGAGTTTTCCACAGTTTCCCCCAAAAAATGTATTGACACGAATTTAAATTCATATTAAAACTGACTGATCAATCAGTCAAGGATTATTTTCAATGTCGAAAAAAGAGGAGATACTCCGGGCAGCGGCTTATCTGTTTGCCACCAAGGGCTTCAAGGAGGCTTCGATGGCAGAGGTCGCCGCCATGACTGCGACGGCCGGCAGCAATATCTTTTATCACTTCAAAACCAAGGAGGATATTTTCCTGGCTGTCTTGAAAACCATCCGAGACGACATGCTCACGCAAATGGAACATCTGCTCAGCGGCCAGCAGTTCACCGGCGGAATGAGCATGATCGAACATCTGGTGGCCTCCTATCTCGGTATGGCGAAGAGCAACCCGCACTGGTTCATGCTGCTTCACCGGAGCTATCCCCATGAGCTGGCGGCCGTGAATCCCTCCTGCCGTGAAAGCCTGGCGGCCATTTACGAAGGCTTCATCGACCTGTTCGAGAGGGCGATTCGTGCGGGGCAGGAGGATGGGTCCGTCACGAAAGGTTCAGCCCGCAAAAAAGCCATGGTGGTGTTTGCCATGGCAGACGGCGTGGTGCGGTTCGACACGCATCATCTGTATGAGGCCGGCGCGCTGTACGATGAGTTGATGACCTCATGTCGGCGCATGCTGAAACCGGGCGCATGAAAACCTGAGGAGAACAACGTGCTGGAAAAAGTTTTTCCATTTTTGAAGTGGTTCCGGGGCTACTCGGCTGCCGGTCTGCGATCGGATTTGATCTCCGGGTTGACCGTCGCATTGGTGCTCATACCTCAATCCATGGCCTATGCTCAGCTGGCAGGGCTTCCGCCCTACTATGGGCTCTACGCTGCGTTTCTGCCGCCGATGATCGCGGCGTTGTTCGGCTCCAGCCGGCAGCTGGCAACCGGCCCGGTCGCCGTGGTGTCGCTGATGACCTTCGCTTCGCTGGCGCCCCTGGCGACGGCCGGCAGCGAACGGTTCATCGGTTACGCCATCGCGCTGGCCTTGATGGTGGGGGTGGTGCAGCTGGCGCTGGGGCTGTTGCGGCTGGGACTGGTCGTAAACTTTTTATCTCACCCGGTGGTAAACGGGTTCACCAACGCTGCTGCCATCATTATCGCCACCTCGCAGCTTTCCAAGATGTTCGGGGTTCACGTGGATACGGCCGAACACCATTATGAAACCATCATCCGGGTGGTTCAGGCCGCCTTCCGGTTTACCCACTGGCCGACCCTTCTTTTGGGTGCGCTGGCCTTTGCCATTATGGTCACCCTAAAGCGCATCGCGCCACGGGTGCCCAACGTCTTGGTTGCCGTGGTCCTCACCACCGCAATCTCCTGGGCGGTCGGATACCAGCACAATGCCGTAGTCAAATTGACCGATGTCCAGAGCCCCAAAATACATGAGCTGGTCAAGCGCTTCAACGACACCCTTGAGGATATCTCCCGGCTGGGAGAAGAACGTCTGCAGGCGGCGCAGGGCCTCGAGAAAGCCAAGGCCTCCGGAGAGAGCGTGGCCGTACTCAATGCGGTGCATGATGTGGAGGTTCTCTCGCTGACAATCGAACTGCGTAAAGACAAGGCCCACCTCCACCGGGAAGCGCTGCGGGCGATGATCCTCAAAGGTATCCCTCAGGCCGCCGGCGGAACTCTGTTCTACCCATCAGCCGAAGCCCCTCAGGGAACGGCGGATGACGGCTACCGGTGGCGCATCCACGTGGGCAATAACCCCGTCAACGCCGAAAGCCTCCGGCTCACCGGAGGAGGAGACGTGGTGGGGGTTGTGCCCAAGGGGTTGCCGGCCTTTACACTCCCCAAGATCGACCTGGCGTTGATGTTGCATCTTTTGCCCTATGCCGCTATCATCTCGTTCCTGGGGTTTATGGAAGCCATCTCCATCGCCAAAGCCATGGCAGGGAAAACCGGTCAGCGGCTGGATCCCAACCAAGAGCTTATCGGGCAGGGATTGGCCAACCTGATCGGCGCCTTCGGCAAGAGCTATCCCGTTTCCGGGTCGTTTTCGCGCTCGGCCGTGAATCTTCAGGCCGGAGCGGTCAGTGGCCTCTCCAGTGTGTTTACCAGCCTGATTGTGGTGATCATGCTGCTGTTCCTGACCCCGCTGCTCTATCACCTGCCCCAGTCGGTGCTGGCAGCGGTGATCATGATGGCCGTTATCGGCCTGATCAACGTTCATGGGTTTGTCCATGCCTGGAAGGCGAAACGCACGGACGGGATCATTTCGATCATCGCGTTCGTCTGCACGCTGATCTTTGCGCCCCACTTAGACAAGGGCATCCTGGTGGGCGTCGTGCTTTCGCTGCTGGTGTTCCTGTACAAGGTCATGCGGCCCACCTTCGCGGTGCTGGCGCGCCATGAAGACCAAGCCTTTCGCTGTGCTGAAACCCATGGCCTCCGAGAATGTGACTACATCTCCTTGATCCGATTTGACGCACCCCTGTTTTTTGCCAATGCCAGTTTTTTGGAAGACCAGGTCACGGAGCGGATGCGGGCCAAGAAACATCTGAAGCACATCGTCATTGCCGCCAACGGAATCAACGATATGGATGCCTCCGGCGAAGAGACCCTGTCGTTGCTGGTCGACCGGATTCGCAGTGCCGGGCTGGATGTTTCGCTCAGCGGCGTGAACGAGTCGGTCATGAGAGTGATGAAACGGACGCACCTGGACGCCAAGATCGGTCAGGATCACCTTTACCCGACGATGCAACAGGCCATCGAAGCGATTCACCCGGCTACACACCGGAACGCCTCGGAACAGCAATGTCCGCTGACGACCGTTTGCTATCTGCCGCGGTAACTCAACCGGAAAGAGGTGCAGCATGCCCATCATCAGCGT
>NZ_JAWOHB010000202.1:0-7095 GCF_046496365.1 Desulfosarcina sp. | reverse complement strand
GGACGATCGTATCCGGGCTGGTTTCAAAAATGGTTCTGAACAGCTGTTCGCTCTCCTTGAGGGCCAGTTCGGCCCGCTCGCGTTCATCGATCTGCCGGGCCAACTGGATATTGGCCCGGTCCAATGATTCGTAGCTTTCCCGTCGATAGCGCTCATACCGGCGGATCTGGAAGATCACAAGCGCAATCATGCCCGCGCAGATCAACACCAGCGCCGCATGAGCGATGCGCTGCTGCAGCTGCTCGGCGGTCATCAGCCTCGCGATGTCGGCTTCGACCTGGTCCAGCTGGTGTTGGAAATCGCCAAAGTGCAGGTTCAGCCGGGCAATCCCTGCGGCCACGCTTTCGGGCGTCTTGAGGGAACCCTTTTGCTGCATTAAAAACAACTTCAACCGGACCAACTGCGCGTCGATCGTTTTTATGCGCTCGCCGATTTCGGTTTTTTCCATAAACAGCCAGAATCGGCTGCTGTGCCGATCCGGGTTCAAAAGCGTGGCAAGATGCCAGATGGACTGATCGAGATAAAGCCACAAACCATCGGAAGCGGGATCAATCTCGCCGCGCAGCAGATCGATGGCTTCGTGCTGAACGGCAGTGGCTTCCAGCTTAACTTCCTTGATCGCCATCCACAGGGGTGAGGTCAGCTCGTCCAACCGTCTGGCATTGATGTAGTGGACCCAGATGAAAACCAGCATGACCACACCCACAACCCCGACCCATGTATAGGCGCGATACAGCGCAAACAGCTGCTTGCGGTGGATGTCGGGGTTGGCGGGCTGGTCCATCTGCTTGTTTCCTCAGGGCAAAAAAGGATCGGCTGCATGCGTTGGCTGATGGTTGTGCCAGCGCATGTCAGGCATTTCCATATAACACATGTGTTTAATATTCAATTTTTTCATCAACAAACAAGCAATTTGCATGCAAGCCAGGCCGCATTTATATAACCTACCAGATTTTAAACATTTTATTGAAATTGCACGTTTCCGCCGCAAAAAAGGGGGGCCGTTGAATAGGAAAAATATTTCCCAATCGGTGCAAACCGACTGCTTCGTGGGCAACCTCAAAAATTTCCGGACCGCCCACCTGGCATCGATTTTGGCTGCCCGGGCATAAGCCGGGTCGCTCATCATACTTGACGAATTGATCCGGCGGTGAAAGAGTGTCAAAGATGATGGTTCCGTAAAAAGTCGAAATTTCAGGTTTATTGTCATCCTCGCGAAGGCGGGGATCCATAAGATTCAGATAGTTATAGCCTCCCGCCTCCGCGGGAGTGACACTGTTTGTGACTTTCTACGGGTTCATCAAAGATGGTGAACTGGTAAAAAGTCGATTATCGGACGGTGCCGTAAAAAGTCCAAGATCAAGGCTTGCGAATCCCGAGGAATGAGGCTTACTTAACGTACGTTGCAGTGACGAGGGATGAAGCGTAACGCAGATATTGGACTTTTTACGGCGCCGTCAAAGATGATAGCTACCTTTATGGATACAGGCAACATGTTGCGGCGAACACGGATCCTGGCGGTCCTGCTCCTTTTGCTTCCCCTGTCGGCCGCCGCGGCCCCCCCGCTGCCGATCCGGATCGGCGCCACACTCTCTCTTTCGGGCCGCTACAGCCAACCGGCAGCCATGGTTCGGGACGGCTACCGGCTGTGGGAAATGCAGGTCAACCAGCGCGGCGGGCTGATCGGCCGCCCGGTGGAACTGGTGATCCTGGATGACCGCAGCGATCCCGAAATTGCATTCAACCAGTATAAGCAGCTGATCCATCACGACCGGGTCGACCTGGTTCTCTCCCCCTACGGAACGCCCTTGACCCTGCAGGCCTCCCAGGTCAGCGAAGCCCGTCAGATGGTCATGCTGGCCTGCGCGGCCTCGGGCAATTCCGTCTGGGATCGCGGCTACCGGTATGTGTTCGGCATGTATGCGCTGGCCGAGCGCTATTTTATCGGCATGCTGGACCTGATGGCCAGGCAGGGCTACGACACCGTATCGATCATCTATGACGACAGCCCCTTCAGCATCGATGTGGCCGAGGGCTCGGCCAGGTGGGCCGGCCGATTCGGCGTCGCCGTGCTCCTGAAAAAGCCCTTTGTGCCCGGACAGGGCCAGTTGCCCGCGCTGATAGACACTGCCGCTGCAAAGAATGCGCATGGATTGATCATTGCCGGCTACCCGCAAGAAGGATACCGCATCCTGGAACTGCTTGGCAGGACCGGCTGGCGCCCCAGGGCCCTGGGCATGACCGTCACCCCCGTCCACCCGGACTTTTACAGCCAGGCCGGCCCCATTGCCGAGGGGATCTTCGGCCCCTCCCAATGGGAGCCCGACGAACGCATCCCTTTCCCCGGGACCAAGGCATTTATTCTGGATTTCAAAACCTTCTACGGCCGGCTGCCCTCCTACCATGCCGGTTCGGCCTACGCCAGCTGCCAGATTCTGGAGCAGGCCGTCACCAGTCTGAATGGGATCAATCACGACCGGATCAGGGATTACATCAGCGCCCTGGACACCGTCACCGTCATCGGCCGGTTCAAGGTGGATCACCAGGGCAGGCAGGTGGGCCACAACCCCATTGTGGTGCAATGGCAGGCGGGTAAAAAAGAGATCGTCTACCCCACCAAAATGCAGACCGCACCCCCTCGGTTTTAATCGCCTCCGGAGCACAGGCCTTGAATAAGAAAATCGCCCGCCCCTTTAAAAACCGCATCCTCTTGTCGATTCTGCTGCCTGTTCTGGCCGTGGGTGTCATCCTTTGCATGATCGCCACCAGTCTGATCACCCCACCCATCAGCGATTCTATCCGGGCACGCATCGATTCGGAACTGACGCACATGTCGGGCATGGCGCTTCAGATCTGTGAAAACCATCTCAACTATCTGCTGGATCTCCGGCTGGAAGATGACCGGGAGATGAACGCCGCCCTTCAGAGGGAGGCCGGCGAAGAGATCAAGAGGCTCGCCAGCCGTTTTCAGGGCATTCACATGCTGGTGCTGCGCAAGGACGGCGCGCTGGTGGCAGTCTCCGAAAAGCTGACCCGGGACCCTGTCAAGCTCCCGTTGATCAAACCGATGCCCGGTGGCGACATACGGGATCTCTCCTTTTGGGGCAACCCGGTCCGCGCGCACTATTTATACTTCCCTTTCTGGGACTGGTACCTGGTCGGCTATATTAACGAGAGCGACTACCAGGCCCCGCTGATCCTGGCCAGACGCATCATTCTCAGCGGGACATTCGGATTGTTGGGGGCTATCTGGCTGGTCCTGCTGGTGGTCGTCAACCGCTTGATCAGTTCACCGCTCAAGCGTCTGGCCGACGCCACCCGCAAGGTTGCCGAAGGAAATCTCTCTGAATTGCCCAATTTGCGCAGGGATGAGATCGGTCAGGTGGTGGAGGCATTCAACACCATGGTGGGTGGCCTGGAGAGAAAGAACAAGGAGGTGTCGGAACTCATCGCTGCCCTGAAAGAGTCCGAAAAACGTTATCGCGAACTTTTCGACAGCGCTGCCGAGGGCATCCTCGTGACCGAGGTATCCACCGGCCGCATCCGCTACGCCAACCCCGCCATCTGCCGCATGCTGGGCTATTCCGAAGCGACGCTGGTATCGATGACCATGCTGGATATTCATCCGCCGGACGAGGCCGTGCAAATATTGGCCGATTTGGCGGAGCAGCTCCACGACACCGGCAAATCGATGGCCGCAGACATTGCCTGTGTGCGCAGAGACGGCGGCACCATTTTTGCGGATATCAAGGCGACGGCGGTCGTCATCGACGGTCTCCGCTGCAATTTGGGGTTTTTTACGGATGTCACCGCCCGTCACACCGAGGCGCTGGAACGCAGGGAACTGGAAAACCAGCTCCACCGCTCGGAGAAAATGGAGGCCATCGGTCTGCTGGCCGGCGGGGTGGCCCACGACCTGAACAACATTCTCAGCGGGCTGGTCAGCTACCCCGAGCTGCTGCTTTTGGACCTGCCCGCAGAGAGCCCCCTGCGCCATCCCATAAAA
The DNA here is from genome assembly GCF_046496365.1 of Desulfosarcina sp. GTDB lineage: Bacteria > Desulfobacterota > Desulfobacteria > Desulfobacterales > Desulfosarcinaceae > Desulfosarcina. The sequence goes on along the minus strand of NZ_JAWOHB010000202.1, from coordinate 3,089 downwards.
ACCATCGAAAACTCGGGCAAACGCGCGGCGGCCATCGTCCAGGACCTATTGACCCTGGCCCGGCGCGGGGTAGCCATTTCCCAGGTGACCAACCTGAACCGCATCGTCACCGAATACCTGCACGCTCCCGAACATGAGAAGCTGGCAAAGCACCACCCCAATGCGGTGATCGAGGTGCATCTGGATGATCGGCTGATGGACGTTAAAGGATCACCGGTCCACCTTTCCAAAACCGTGATGAACCTGGTCTCCAATGCCTTCGAGGCGGTGGATCCGGCCAGGGGATTGATCCGCCTGTCAACCCGCAACCAGTATGTGGAACGCCCTGTCCGGGGCTACGACGAGGTAAGGCAGGGCGACTATGCCGTCCTCTCGGTGGCCGATGACGGCATCGGCATCGCCCCCAAGGACCTGAAACGGATTTTCGAGCCATTTTACTCGAAAAAGGTCATGGGGAGAAGCGGCACGGGGCTGGGCATGGCGGTGGTGTGGGGAACCGTGAAGGACCACAACGGCTATATCGATGTGGAGAGCACCCCGAACCGGGGCACCACATTCGAACTGTACATTCCCATAACGCGGGAATTGCGGGCAGACGACGCCGAAACCGGCCTGATTCAAAATTATCGGGGCGATGGCCAGACGATCCTGGTGGTAGACGATTTCGCCGACCAGCGGGAAATAGCCACCCGCATCCTGGAATATCTCGGATACCGGGTGGATTCGGTCGTAAGCGGCGAGGCGGCCGTCGAATACATGCGCACCGGGCGGGCGGACCTGCTGATCCTGGACATGATCATGGACCCGGGCATGGACGGGCTGGACACCTACCGTGAGATTCTCAAATTTCATCCAGGCCAGAAGGCGATCATCGCCAGCGGCTTTTCGGAAAACGACCGCGTCCGGGAAGCTCAGCGGCTCGGCGCCCGCCAGTACATCAAAAAGCCCTACAGCCTCGAGGCCATCGGCATGGCGGTCAAGGCCGGACTCGAATGACGCCGCTGCCCGGACCCGACTGAACCCACTGGATCAGTCGGGCCGCGCCGGCGCGGCCTGACTATCTGAAAAGCCGCGTGATCTCATCCACATCAAAATGCGGCCAGGCCGCCGGCTGATCATTCTCCAGCGCGTCGATCCCGGGCCCGGCTGCCGTCACGACCCCGATTTCGGTAATCACAATTCCGGCTTGCGCCATTGCGCGCAGCAGCCGGTCCGTACGATCAGGCCGGCAGCAGATCAGCAGGCTGCCAGACCCGATGAGCCCCAGCGGGTCGATTCCCAGCAGCTCGCCCATGCGCCGCGTCTGGGGGTAAACCGGCAGCGCATCCCGCCGGATGCGAAGGCCCCTTGCGCCGGCCTGGCTCAGCTCCGCCAGTGCCGTTGCAATGCCCCCCTCGGTCACGTCATGGAGGGCGGACACCCCGCCGACGGTCCAGGCAATCCGGGCTTCGGGCAGGATGCTGATCCGGTTCTGAAAGCGGCTGCAATCGTCGATCTCGGCGGCGGTCATGCCCTTTTCCAGCAGCAGGCCCCTGAATTCAGCGGCGATGATGGCCGTACCCTCCACGGCGACGCCTTTGGTCACCAGCACCCGGTCGCCGGGAGCCATCCGGCGCTTGCGGATCAGGTCCTTGCGGGCGATCGTCCCGGCCATCATCCCGGCCACGACCGGTCGGGAAACGGCATCGGTGATCTCCGTATGGCCACCGCACAGGGTAACCCCCCAGGCGGTGCAGGCATCCCGGAGGTCGACAAAGATCCGCCGCACCTGGGCCCGGGAGAATCCACAGGGAAGCAACACGGTGGCCAGCATCCAGCGCGCCTCGGCTCCGGCGGTGGCCATGTCGTTGGCATTGATCAAGACGGCGTAGCGGCCGATGGATTCGGTGGCAAAGGTGATGGGGTCGGTCTTGAGCACCAGCACCGCTTCTCCGTCGATATCAACGGCCGCCGTGTCCTCACCGATCGACGGTCCCACAATCACCGACGGGTCGTCGATATGGCAGTCCGCCAGGAGTTCTTCGAGAAACGGGTTGGGCAGCTTGCCGGCAGGCAGTGCGATTCCCTCGGTGAGAATCGGTTCCAGGTCCAGAAGGGTTTCAACGACGAACCGGCAGTGAAGCGCCGCAGAGACCGGTCGGCCGTTGGTGAGATAGGCCGTCAGCGCCCCGGCATTGCTGCCTGCCAGCATGTCGAAGTCAAAATCACCCACCATCAGCACATGGGCGGGATCCACGTTCATTTTCCCGGCCGCCAGCAGCACCCCCTCCCCGGACGGCTTGATCTTGACCGGGTCTTCCCGGGTGACCATGACGTCGATATCGGCCAGACACAAGGATCGGAAGTTTTTCAGGGCCCTGGCCACCGACGCGCGGCTGTTGCGGGTAAGAATACCCACCGGCAGGCCGGCCTGCTTAACCCTGCGGATAATCCGCTCGGCCCCGTCATTGGGATGCGATATCGCCGCCCCCTCCAGTTCGAACCGGTCCAGCTGCCGGGCCACCTCCAGCCGCCGGGCATGGTCGCTGATGCCGGCCATGAACTCCAGCACAGGGGTTCCGTCGGGACAGCCGACAGCGCGCTTGAGCACTGAAAAATCAAGCGCACCGGGCCGGGTAAGGGTGCCGTCGAAGTCGAAGAGAACCGCATCGATGCGATACGTTTCGGCGGTCATGGCGTCAACCGGCATTGGCTTGGGGAAAGCGTTCAAGCGACTGCTCCTGGAGTCTGGGTTTCCGGACCTTGCCGGCGCATGTCCACGGAGAGGCCCTGCTGTGCCATGAAAGCGGGAATCCACCGGCCTGCTTGTTGATGTTTTCATGGCATCGTCGGGCGTCATCTCTGGTTGCGGGCCGACCGCAACCGGATGGCTGTTTTTTTGAACCCGGATGTGGTAGGCTGCCCTTGAAATCAGCAAGCCGTCCCTATAACCCAAACCACCACGCAGGCAAAGGCTTTTTTGATCCCGCCATGGATCACCCGCCCCCATACGGGAGAGAGTCGATCGGGCAGTGGCTCAGCCGCGACGGGAGCCTGCCGGGTTATTACGGGCCGATCGCCGGATTCCATAGCCAGAGGCCCAACACTCG
>NZ_JAWOHB010000068.1:0-37087 GCF_046496365.1 Desulfosarcina sp. | reverse complement strand
TTAGGCTGCTTTGTGCGTCACCGCCTGCGACCAGATCGCGGCTGGTGAACAGTACTGCGTCGCGGCCTTTCTCCAAGGCCCGGTTGGCTGTGGCGACGGCTGCTGCAATGGCGGCCGGACGACGAGAACCATCCAGAAGGTCGGTGACCTTTACCTCGATGTCCACCACCCCTTCCTGCTGCAGCAAGGCGGCCAGTTGAGCGCTGGTCTTGGGTACATAGGAGCCGACCACGAAAAGGCCGCCCCTGCCGTTTTCGATGGTCAGCTCAGCGCGCGCGAGCAGATCCCTGAACGGAACGCCGGCGCGTACCCGCACAAAGGAGGCGGCGCTGCGAAAGACGAACCGGCGCCCCAGGGATTCGATGGTCAGCAGGCCGGCAACGAAAACCGTCAGGTCACGGTAGTCCAGGGCATTGACAATACAACAGCTGCCGGGTGTCAGGGCATTCAGGCGGTGGGCTACCCGGTGGGGGCCGCCCAGGCGGATATCTGAGATCGTTACCGATGCCACCCGATCACCGGGAACCGCACCGCCGGTCTTTTCCATCACCCAGTCCCGCAGGTTGGAGTGGCTGTACCCAAAGGCCGCATCCCGGGCATAGGGTGTCTGGGCCGCCGGGATGAGTTGATCCCTCTCGGCAACGTAGTGAATGTCATTAACCGTCAGGCGGCCTCCTTCGAAAAAGCAGGGCACCAAAATGCGAGGCAGGTCTGGGTCGCCCATGGCTTCCATCAGCGCATCCATCTCACCGGGAAAGTGGCCCCTGAGAGTGGAGTCGCTGCGGCTGATTACCTCAACGGGTATCCCGGTGGCTGTAATGGCCCGGCGCAGATTGGCCCCGATTTCCCGGTTCAATGTTTCTGCGGCCGCAGCCGTGAGACTGCGGGAATTGGTCAGAATGAAAAAACCCGGGCCCTCCGCTGACAGCTCTTTTTCAAGCGCTGCCGCCGACCAGTTGGTGAGTACCGGCATGCCATGGACGGTCTGGGTACCCGTGGGGTCGTCGTCCAGGATCACCAGCCGGGTCGCCGATTCGACAACTGCCCTGCGGACCGCAGGAAATAAATCCTCGGGCCAGTTGGGCGGCAGGGTCTCAAGAAGATGTGCATGGGTGGTAACCGCATCGGTCATGTGGTTATGTTCTTTGGCTTCCGTTGGCTTCGATTTATGGCAGCAATCACGCTGCCGTCGCCAGCTATTTTTTAAGGTTGACCACCGACGCTGCTCCGGGGTCGCAGCATCATTTCAGGCCGAAGATGTTGTTTTCGATAAATTTCCACGTTTTCAGGTAGTCGGCGCCGGACATGAATTGGGCCAACCTGCCCTTGTCTACCTCGTCCAGCAGTCGCCAGATGCGGTTGGTTATACGGCTGTTGGCCTCGAAGGTACCCTGGATATCCCAGCGGGTTGGCGAGGTGTCCGAGGTGAGGTAGCCGGTGTAGCCGTAGCGTTTGAGATAATAGATAAATTCCACATACTCGAGGAAATGCTTGGTGCCGCAAAAGTAGTCCCAGTCCCAACGGCCATCGTTGTCGTTGACATGGATATAGTAGGGGTAGGGACTTTCGGCCAGCATCACCAGGGCTTCGGCAGGGTTCTCGTTGCCGTAAACGGAGTGGCCGAAATCAAGGGTGACGCCCATGTCCGTGTTGCCGATGTCATTGAGCAGGCAAAGGGCCTTGGAAGCCGAGTCGACGAAGCAGCGCCCGCGGGTCTCGCTGGGTTTGTATTCGATGAAAAGGGGCAACTCCCGCTTGTAATCACCGGCCGCCCCGAAGGCCTCCACCAGGTACCGCCAGGTCTTGGCATAATCGTACTGAAAGGCGAACTCGTAGCCGTCCCCCAGTGGGCAGCAGGTGACCTTGTCGGCGCCTACGGCTTGGGCGAAATCCTTGGCCTGCTTGATGAAGCACACCGCTTTTTCGCGCACCTCGGGCAGGTGGGAGGTGAGGCCGCCGTTGCGGAATTCAGGTTCGGCCTTGACGTTGACATTGACGGCGGCCACCGTGAGCCCATGTTTGTCCAGCAATTGCCGGGTGACCGCCGCGTCATTGGCTTCATAGGGATATACGATCTCAACACCGTCGTAGCCGTCTATTCCGGCCATGAGGGCAAACTTCTCGTCCAGACTCAACGGCGCGTTGTATTCATGGAAGCGGTCCTTGGTTTTGGACAGAAAACCGGTGATGATGGCCATTTTAAGCATGTTGGCGTCTCCTGGACGGTGATGATGGCCGTCCTTGGCAGGTAGTGGGTGCGGGTGTCTATCTGTCTGGGTTGTCTGCATCGCTAGTCGCTTCGCAGGTGTTTTTACGGGAAAAAATCAAGGCCAGGGCCCGATTCTTGTGAATGCGGAACCACTGGAACTGGCTGATGACCGTCCAGACGATGATAATGAACAGGATCAGGGAAACCGGCCGTGTGAAGACGGGCATGAAACTGCCCTGGGAGACCATCAGCGCCCGGCGCAGGTTTTCGTCGGCCATGGGCCCCAGGATCACGCCGATGACCAGTGGTGCGATGGGAAAGCCCATCTCGGTGAGAAAAAAGCAGATGATGCCCACCGGCAGCATGAGGTATAGGTTGAAGATGTTCAACCCCAGGGCATAGGAACCGATGATGCACAACACCCCGATGATGGGCATGAAAATCTGCGTGGGAATGTGCAGCACCTTGACCACCTGCTTGGCCAGCAGGATGCCCACGATCCACATGGCCATGGATGAGAGCAGCAGGATGGCGGCCACTTCCATGATGAAGGTGGGGTGCTCGAAGGTGATCATTGGGCCGGGGGTGATGCCGTGGAGCATCAGCGCTCCGAGCAGCATGGCTGCCGGCGGGCTGCCTGGGATGCCCAGATTGAGCAGCGGAATCTGGGCGCCGCCCACACAAGCGTTGTTGGCCGTCTCCGAGGCCAGGACACCTTGCAATTCCCCCGTGCCGAAAGTCTCCGGGTGTTTGGAGGTGTTTTTGGCCGTGCCGTAGGAGACCCAGCCGGCAATGTCCTCGCCGATGCCCGGCACCGCTCCGATGCCCACGCCGATGAGGGCCGAGCGGATGATTGCCGGGATGTTGCGGGCCACGGTACCGAATTCAGGCAGGATCCGCTGAACCTTCTGCGCTTCACCCATCTGAAAACGATCTTTGAGCACCTGGATGATCTGGGGAATGCCGAAGGCGCCGATGAGAACGGGTACCACTTCGACACCGCCGTCCAATTCGGGATATCCGAACGTGAAGCGCGGGTAGAATTGCAGCAGGTCGCGCCCCACGCAGGCCAGAAACAACCCCAGAAATCCGGCGATCCAGCCCTTGATTACCAGATCCGGGCTGGTGAGGGTGCCGCTGATGAGAATGCCGAAAAAAGCCAGCAGGAAGAATTCGAAGGAGGTAAATTGCAGGGCGAAGTGGGAGATGACCGGTGATATGCTCACCACGAAGAGCATGCTGATGATGGTGCCGATGGCCGATGCCGTGGTGGTCAATCCGATGGCCCGGCCGCCTTCGCCCCTGCAGGCCAGTGGATAGCCGTCCAGGGCGGTGGCCGCCGCCGCGGCCGTTCCAGGAATGTTGATCAGAATGGCGGAGTAGGATCCGCCGTAGGTCCCACCCACATAAATGGCCAGCAGGCAGATCATGGCCTTTTCCGTTTCCATGCCGTAGGTCAGGGCGGTGAGCAGGGCGACACCCAGGGTTGAGGTCAGGCCCGGCATGGCGCCGAAGAGAATGCCCAGCAGCACCGATCCGAAAAGGATCAGCAGGTCCATGGGATTGGAAGCCTGGCGAAACACAATCTGGAAAAAGTCGCCGATGCGTTCAAAAAGGATCATGGATTGTCGCGCTCCTTAAAATTCCCAGTAGCGGATGGCATCCAAAAGAAAAACCACCAGCCCCTCTTTGGGCATGGGCACCAGCAAGAGATATTTAAAGGCCGATCCGATCAAAAAGGGGGCCAGGGCCGCCAGGATCAGCATGGTGGCATATTTTTTTCGAAGCGCCGCATCGGTGCGCACCTGCGTCCAGGTATAAATTCCGTAGGCAGCGATCAGAACGAGGGTCAGCCAATCCCCGGAAAAGGGGATGTAAAATTCAAGGGCTGTCGGTAAGCCGACAGCAAAAAAAATCATCGATACGAGCGTGCTGCACAGGTAGAAGACCAGCAATTTTATCAGCAGCCGGTCGTTGTCAAAATAGAACATGCTGATAAATACCAGCAGAAAATGAATGGCTCCCAGAAAGAAATCCACACGCGGAATGTTCATGAAAACGAAGCTGCAAAACAACGCTACAATGGCATAGAAGCGAATCAGGGCAGGGGTCTTGAGAAACAGGATCAGCTCCCGGCTGACCATCCATCCGATGATGCCTCCCATGGCCTTGAAGCCGACGGTTTTCAGGGCGTTTTTCACCAGCAGTGCTCCCAGGAGCGCAATCATCGCGCCGACGAACAGCGGGAAGAGGGCGGGGGAGACGAACCAGACGTTCTGAACCCCTCCCCACGAGCCCTTCATGGGCATTTTAACGGCCTGGCTGACCACCCAGAGGCCGAAGAGGAGGATGGCGGCCCCTGAAAACGCGTCGGCCCTGCGAAGTTTGTCTTTTTCCATCATGGCCAAGGGTCCTTATGATTCCCTCTCCCCAACCGGAGAGAGGGAATCCGTGCAAGGTTACGAAATTTTCACTCAGGGTTTGGCAATGCCCAGTTTGGATGGTTCAATGGTCGCGGCACCCAGTTCCCACAAGGTCCAGGCAAAGTTGGATTCCAGTGCATCGAATACGGCTTTGGATTCGGCACCGGATTTGCCGGAGAGCAGGTAGTAGTTCTCTTTGGCCCAGGTTTGGACTTTTTCGGTGGCCATGGCTTTGTCGAAGGCATCCTTCAGCACCGCTTTTATATCGGCAGGGACGTCGGCCGGCACGGCGAACCCGATCGCCTGGGAAATGGGCAGGTACTTGGCTAGGCCGGGATAAGCGTCAAAGGTGGACGGAATGGTTCCAAGGCCTTCCATCTCAAAGGGCTGCGGAATCAGCATGCCTAATGCGCGCAGCTTGCCGCCGCGCAGCAGCTGCTGCTGTTCGGCCAGTGAGGTGACCACAACAGATACTTCACCGGTCATGGCTGCGTTCTGTGCATCCTGGGAACCTTTGTAGGGGATGAAGTTGAAGTCGGCCCCGGAGCCGTTTTCCACGGCCAGCAGGTTGAGGTGATGAATCGAGCCCGCCCCGCTGGCGGAGGCTTTGATGCTGCCAGGCGCTTTTTTTGCGGCTTCGATAAGATCCGTAAGCGTCTTGTAGGGTGTGTCTGGGGTGACGGAGATGACATCCGGGGACCCGCCGACGATGAAGGTGTCCCAGACGTCGAACTTCTTGTCCCAACCACCCTGGACACCGGCAGTGACATTGGACTCGGACAGGCCGCACAGGGTGTAGCCGTCATGGGGCTGGCTGTAAGCGTGGCTCATGCCCACAGATCCTGCAACACCGCCGGTTTTGTTGATCACATTGATGTTTACACCCAGAATATCGGCCATTTCGGCCATGATGATGCGGTTGCAGATGTCGGTGCCACCCCCGGCACCCCAGACCACGACATCGGTAATGTTACGTTGCGGATACCCTTTGGCGGCCATGGCCACACCCGTGGCAACGCCGAGCAACAGGATCAGGCTGATAAACAGGATTCTTTTCATTTCATTCCTCCCTTGCGATGGTGTGAATAATTTTTGGAAACCCATGACACGACGGACGGTTGTATCTGTGGTTCCCCATTAAACCGGATGAAACTCCGATTTTTGCCGAACAAGGTGTTTTCTCCTTTCCTCTTGTTGTGAGCCCATATCTTCGCTGGCATCGAATGGCCGCGTGGCTTCGTGGTTGATCCCGGCCATATCGGTCAAGTGGGCGATGGTTCTTTTGAAATGCAGGCGCATCCTGCTCTCTGAGGCCTCCGGGTCCCGGTGGCAGATTGCATCGATGATGGCCAGGTGCTCATCCCGTGTCTCGTCGGGAGGCCGCACCAGTCCTTCGGACGACACGAGCTGATAGGAAAAGCTGATGATGTTGTAGGTGGACAGGATACTTTCCAGAAACTCCTGGGAGGCGATCTGGGTGACGAAGTTGTGAAACCGACGGTCTTCGCGGCAGTAGTCACGGTAGTTGGTGATCGGGCTGGTGCCTGCAAAGGAGGAGAAAAAACCACGCAGCCGGTTGATCTGCCTGTCGGTCACGGCCATGGCTGCCCGCCTGGCTGCGAGGCCCTCCAACACCTCCCTGAGCTCGAAGATGCTGATCATCTCATGTTGGTAAAAAACGCGCACGAAGAATCCCCGACGGGCCCTGGCCTCCACCAGTTTCTCTTTTTCGAGGTACTTCAGGGCGCTGATCAGGGGGGTGCGGCTGATACCCAGTTCACCGGCCAGCCGCTCCTGGCAGATTTTTTCCCCTGGAGCCAAGCGGCGGTCATTGATCATTGCTTTGACGATCAGGTATGCTTTCTGGTCCAGGTTCTCGTGCTCGCTGCCTAAATTTTTCATGGTTGGTCGCTGCGGGCTTTTGGCCTTGTCTGGTTGCAGGGAGGCGGACAGACTCATTTTGAGTTTTGAATTCAAAATTCAATACACAGCGGCCAAGGTCCCTGTCAAGGTTTTTTTTAGGTCATGCAATCGGTTTCGAATCGATGGGGTCGAAACACGGCGCTGTTTGGACCTGTAGCGCTGAAACGATTTTTGAGGCGGTTTCTAAAAAGGGTAGATCATCGGAGTCAGAAAGATGGTTATGACTGCCACTATGACCGTCAAGACTGAGCCGATCTTGACAAAATCCATGAAGTGGTATTCGCCAACACCCCACACCATAAGGTTGGTCTGGTAACCGGTTGGGGTGATGAAGGCGCAGGAGGCCGATACCATCAGGGTGATGGCAAAGGGCATGAAGCTTACGCCCAGTTGGCCCGCGGTAGACAAGGCGATGGGGAACATGAAGGCCGCGGCCGCGTTGTTGGTGATCAGGTTGGTCATGAACGCGCAGCCGACAAAGACCGCCGCCAGCGCCAGATGCGGGTTATTGCCGCCTACGGCGTTGAGCAGGCCGGCGATCTGCATGGCCAGCCCGCTGCGGGTTACCGCCGATTCGAGTCCGATGGCGCAGGCAATCACCACCAGGGTGCCCCAGTCGATGCTGCGTGCTGCCGTGCTAAGGGTCAGACAGCCGGTGAGCAGCATGGCACCGCTGGCCAGCAGGCTGGCATTGAGCATGCTCATCCAGCCCATGGCCGCCACAATGACCATCGCCAGGGTGATCAGGCTGGCCTCAACCGCCCGGTCCGTGCGCTGGAGATGGAAGCCGTCCAGGGCTTTGGTCAGGGCGAAGTCATGATCGATCTGGCACGCGTAGAAGAAATCGTCGTTGACTTCCAGGACGGCATTGTCCCCGGCTTCGATGGTGACCTCATCCAACGGGCCTGAAACCGGCTGCCCGTCCCGGGAAAGGGCTACGAATTTGTATTGGCAGGCGTTCACGTCCCTGGGCAGGTTGGGTATCTGCTTGCCGACTGCTCTGCTTTGTCTGGAGACCACGGCTTTTACCAGATGATGCGTGTGGCGTTCAGTTTCCATGGGGTTGAGGGTCAGATGGGGTACCAGCGCGTTGGTGCGCCACAACGCCACCATGGCATTGACGTCTGCGGAAAAGGATATCAGATCTCCTGCCTCCAGTTTTTCGTTCATCAGATCATTGGTCAGCGTTGTTTCATCCCTGTGGATATAAAGTACCTGAGCCCGGTCATCGCTGGCAATGCCGGTATCTTCAAGGGTTCGACCGACGATCCGCGACCCCTCCCGGACTTCGAATTCCGCCGTATAGCGCCGCATGGCAACGCTGGTTTTCCAGTCATCCCTTTTGCCGGCTAGGAAAAAACGCCCCGCCAGAATCATGAAGGCGATGCCGGCAGCGGCAATGGGCAGACCTACCGCGGCCGGGTCAAACATTTCCAGGGCGCGTATGCCGGTCAGGCCGGGCGCGCCGTTGGCGATGGCATCTAAAACCAAACCGGCGATAACCAGATTGGTGGAGGTTCCGATGATCGTGCAAATGCCGCCCAAAATGGAAGCAAAGCTCAAAGGCAGGTAAAGCTGCTGCACGGGCAGCCGGCTGGCGTGGGCTAGGTCCCGGATCACCGGAATCATCATTGCAACCAGGGGCGTGTTATTCAAAAATGCGCTGCCGAAGGCGATGGGGGGCAGTATCTTGACCTGGGCGCTGGTGATGGATCCGGGCCGTCCGATGAGCCTGTCCATGATAATGGTGATGGCACCGGTGGCGTACATGCCGGCAGCCACCATGAACAGGGCCGCCACTGTGAGCATGCCCTGGTTGCTGAAGCCCTTCAACAGCTCATGGGCAGGGGCCAGTTCAACGGTCATGGCGACCGTCAACGTTCCGACAAAGAGAGCTGCTGCCGGAATCTTCGTTTTGATTAAAAAAATGAAGAGTACCAGCAGTAGCGCAAGGGTGAGATAGGCGTCACTGGTCATGTCTACCCCCAGCGGTCAATTCATCAACAGTCGTGTTTCGCCGGACGGTGGATTAGCGTTCGAGGGCCGATTGCGGATGGAACCCGTTAAGGACATGCATGAAATGCCCGCTCAGAAAATATAAGACGCCCTGCTTTGGTTTTCAATCATCGGACCGCGGTCCTTTGCGGTCAGTCCGTCGTCTTCTGATCTTAGAAGTTGGCATCGGCATATTCCAGCCATCCACCGGCGGCGACCAGGTCCGCATCGAATGCGGAGATAACGAAGGGAACTTTCTCAGTCACGCCGTCAGTGGAGAAGGTTAATTCGCGGCTGTTTAAATCAGTGATCACCGTCGTTGCCTGGTGGGAGAAGCGGGTAAAGAGGCGCGCGATCGTGTCGGACGGCAGTTCGACGGCCAGCATTCCACAGTTGAACATGTTCTGTCTAAAGATTCGTGCAAAGCTTGCGCCCACTACCAGGTTAATGCCGTTGGCTTCCAGTGCCCAGGGGGCGTGCTCCCGTGAAGATCCGCATCCGAAGTTAGATCGGGTGACAATGACGCGTTTTTCGGCGATATCTCGGGCCGGATCGAAACCCTCGAACTTGAGGTCTTCCAACAGAAAAGGCGCCAGGGCCTCACGGGAGATTTCCGTAAGGTATTTTGCCGGAATGATCTCATCGGTATTGATGTCAGACCGGTCCAGAAAGAGGACCCTGCCGCTGAATGATTTCATTGACGCCTCCTCATTATCCCTTGAACAGTGCGGAGTTGACGATGGTGCCCGCAATGGCGGTGGCCGCGGCGGTGGCCGGGCTCATCAGGTGGACCATGCCCCCCTTGCCCATGCGGCCGTTGAAATTGCGATTGGTGGTGGCTGCGCAAACTTCACCGTCGGCCAGCACCCCGTTGCTCATCCCAAGGCAGGCTCCGCAGGTAGGGTTGGTGACGCAGAAACCGGCGTCCATGAAAGTTTTAATAAGCCCCTCGGCCAGCGCCTGGTTGTAGACTGCAGGTGTGGCCGGGGAAACGATGGCCCGAACCGTGTCGCTGATGCGCCTGCCGGCTAGCACTTTTGCAGCAATGCGCAGATCACTGATGCGGCCGTTGGTGCAGGAGCCGATGTAGATCTGATCCACCGGGGTGCCCGCCATTGCGGATACGGGATTGACGTTGTCCGGACGGTAGCCGAAGGTGGCCATGGGCGGCAGTGTGGATACATCGTGATCGATGGTCTGCGTATAGACGGCATCGTCGTCCGGCAGGAATTTAGAATAGGCTGCCAGGGCGGCCTGTGGATTGTCGTATTCATCTTTGATAAAAGGCCACAGGTAATCCACGGTGACCCGGTCCGGTGCACAGATGCCGCAGGTTCCCCCGGCTTCGACGGCCATGTTGCACAGGGTCATGCGCGCCTCCATGTCCATGGCCGCCACCACGGGGCCGGTGAACTCGATCACTTTGTTGGTGGCACCATTGACGCCGATGCGGCCGATGATTGACAGGATTACGTCCTTGGCAAAGACACCCTCGAGCAGGTTTCCGGTGATGTTGATGCGCAGGGTGTCCGGGGTCTTGAAGGCGCAGACACCCTTGAGGATGCCCACCTCCAGATCGGTCGTTCCGACACCGGCGGCAAAGGCGCCGAATGCCCCGTGGGTGCAGGTGTGGGAATCTCCCATGATCAGCGTATACCCGGGCCGGACGAAACCTTTCTCTGGGAAAAGGGCGTGGCAGACGCCGTTGGCGCCGATGTCGAAAAAATCGACGATGCCGTGGCGCCTGGCCCAGTTCCGCAGAATTTTTCCCTGCAGGGCTGTCTTGGAATCCTTGGCCGGGGAGACGTGATCAATGACCACTTTGATGCGGGCCGGGTCGAACACCCGGTCTTTGCCCCGCTGCTCGAGGTCTACGATGGCAGGCGGGGTCGTGATTTCGTGGCAGAAGACGGCGTCCAGGCGCAGTACATGAATGTCCTTATCCGGCTTGCCGACCTGATGGTTGTCAAATATCTTCTGTGCGATGGTTTTTCGCATGGCTCCTCCGGTCAGTCCGTGTCGGTTTTCAGCACGGCCAGAAAGGCGGACTGGGGCAGCATCACCTGGCCCACCATTTTCATTCGCTTTTTACCCTTTTTTTGTTTTTCCAGAAGCTTGCGCTTTCGGGAGATGTCTCCACCGTAGCACTTGGCCGTTACATCCTTGCGAAATGCCGACACGGTGGAACGGGAGATGATCTTGCCGCCGATGGCGCCCTGGATGGCAATTTTAAACATCTGGCGGGGAATTTCGTCTTTGAGCTTGTCGCAGGCCACACGGGCACGACTCACGGCATTGTCCCTATGGATCAGCATGGAAAGCGCGTCCACGCGTTCAGCATTGATTAGAAAGTCCAGCTTCACCAGCTCGGTCCGGCGGTACTCAATCAGTTCGTAGTCGAAGGAGCCGTAGCCCTGGGTGATGGATTTCAGTTTGTCGTAGAAGTCGAAGATCACTTCGGCCAGGGGCACCTCGAAGATCATCTCCAGACGGTTGTTGTTCAGGTACTGGTAGTTTTTGTTGATGCCCCGGCGCTCCAGGCAGAGCTTCATCACGGCGCCCATGTAGCGGTCCGGGATGATGATGGCCGCCTTGATGAACGGCTCCAGCGCATATTCGATCGTGGTGGGGTCGGGGTAAAGCGCCGGGTTGTCAATGACCAGCTCCTCGCCGTCGTTCATGATCAGCTGGTAGCGAACTGAGGGGGCGGTGAGGATCAGGGAAAGATCGTACTCGCGCTCCAGACGCTCCTGAACCACCTCTAAGTGCAGCAAACCTAAAAAACCGCAGCGAAAGCCGAATCCGAGGGCCGCGCTGCTGTCTTTTTCATAGACCAGTGAGGCGTCGTTGAGCTTGAGTTTTTCGATGGCCACGGCCAGGTCTTCGTAGGCATCGGATGCCACCGGGTAGATTGAGGAAAAAACCACCGGCTTGGCCTCCTTGAAACCGGGTAGTGCTTTGCTGCAGGGCCTGCGGTGGTGGGTGACGGTGTCACCGCTGCGCGTATCGCTCACCGTTTTGATGCCGGCGATCATGTAACCGACCTCTCCCGCGGTCAGTTCTTTTCTGGGTACGCGTACGATCTGGAAAATGCCCACTTCCTCCACCTTGTATGTGGCATCGTTGGACATGAACCGGATGCGGTCCCCGGCGCGGATGGTGCCATCCTTGATCCGGAAATGGACCACCGTGCCCCTGAACGGGTCGTAGTGGGAGTCGAAGATCAGGGCCTGCAGCGGGGCCTCGGCGTCGCCTGCCGGCGGCGGCAGTTTCTGGACAACGGCCTCCATGATTGCATCGATACCCAGCCCTTCCTTGGCCGATGCGAGGATGACCGCATCGGGGTCGAGTCCCAGATCCTCTTCGATCTGTTCCTTGACCCGCTCGATGTCCGCCGATGGCAGGTCGATCTTGTTGATCACCGGAATGATTTCCAGGTTGTGTTCCATGGCCAGGTAGAGGTTGGCCAGGGTCTGGGCCTCCACTCCCTGGCTGGCATCGACCAACAGAAGCGCACCCTCGCAGGAGGCCAGCGCCCGGGAAACCTCATACGTGAAGTCCACGTGTCCCGGCGTGTCAATCAGATTCAGATCGTAGGTCTTGCCATCTTTGGCTTTATATGGCAAACATACAGTTTGGCTTTTGATGGTGATACCACGCTCGCGTTCGATATCCATGCTATCCAGAATCTGGTCCTTGAAATCCCGATCCGCGATGATTTTGCTAGACTGGATCAATCGGTCGGACAGGGTGGATTTACCATGGTCGATGTGAGCGATGATGCTGAAGTTGCGTATGTTTTTCATATTGATACGGGTTTGTTCAAAACAGGCCTTATCTGCCGGTTGACACTGGATTTCAACATAGCTATACTCACGGCGTTTTTAAAAATTTTTATTAATATCAGATCGTTTTCGGGCATGTCAACCGGTAACCGCCAGCGATCTGCCGATAATGAAAAATGAACCCAATGGCCACGCACATTCTTATCGTCGACGATGACCTCTCCATTCGGGATGCCATGTATGAATTTATCCAAATGTCCGGTTACGAAGCATCGGTGGCCTCCAGCGCTGAGCAGGCCCTGGATGTGCTCTCGGCCAGGGCCGTGGAGGTGGTGATCACCGACATCATGCTGCCCGGCATGGACGGACTTGCGCTGACTGACCAGATCAAACGGACCCGGGACAGCGATGTGATCGTCATGACCGGATACAGCACGGATTATTCCTACGAGGAGGCCATCAGCAAGGGGGCCAGTGACTTCGTTTTTAAACCGGTGCGTTTTGAAGAACTGCTGCTGCGCCTGAAGCGGGTGCTCAACGAACGGCGACTCAACCAGGAGCGGCTGCAGATGCTGGATGAACTCAAGAAGCTGTCCATCACCGACGGTCTGACGCAGCTCTATAATTCGCGCTATTTTTACACCCAGCTAAAGGGTGAGATCGAGCGGTCCAACCGTTACGGTCACAAGTTGAGCCTCCTGCTGCTGGACATCGACAAATTCAAGGAATACAATGATACCTACGGTCACCTGGAGGGTGACAAGGTTCTCGTGCGCATCGGCCGGATCATCAAATCCTGTCTGCGCAAGATGGACACCGCCTACCGGTACGGTGGTGAGGAGTTCACCGTCATTCTGCCGGGCACCCATGGTGAAGAGGCCAGGACAGTCGCCGAGCGGCTTCGATCCGCCGTGGCAGCCGAAAGTTTTCCGGGAGGTGGAAATCCCGGCCTTAAGATTACCATCAGCATCGGGGTAACCCAGTACCGGCAGACAGAGGAGATTTCCTGCTTTGTCCAGCGTGCCGATCAGGCGATGTACCGGTCCAAACAGGCCGGGAGAAACAAGGTGTCCTGCATGTTTGAGGAATCCGCTGAATGAGTTCATTGCGCGCTATCGCGGTTCAAAGGGAACCGGTAAGCGATTTTTGCTAAACCCCTTCGGCCGTTTTCCCTGATTTTGCCATGATCGACTATACCTTTCTTAAAACGCCGACCCAGCCTGAAATCAACCGCCTGATTCAGCTTTACCGACAAGCCGGCTGGTGGAAGGACGCCTTGGACAATCCATCCCTGGTTGCCGGCATTGTCGCCGGCAGCCATTGTTTTCTGGTCGCCCGGCGTGCGGAATCGATCATCGCCATGGGACGGGCCATCAGCGACCGGATCAGTGACGCTTACATCCAGGATGTTACCGTGGATTCCGTTTTCCGCAGGCAGGGCATTGGGTCACGAATGGTGGCGGAGTTGGTGGCTCGACTGGAGGCCGACGGTATCGGCTGGATCGGACTGATCGCAGAAAGGAAGACGCATCCATTCTATCGTCCCCTGGGTTTTTCTCCCATGGCCGATTCTGTGCCCATGCTTAAAACAATATGATGACATTTACCCAGTTAACCCACCAAGATTACAACCTTTACCGTCACTATTTCAAGAACCAACCCTATGAGCTCTGCGCCTACTCACTCTCTTCCATCATCGCCTGGAACAATCAGGAATACACACCGTTCGGAGCTGAGTTTGAAGACGCGTTTATTGTGGCCGCTGAATTTGAAACCCTGAAGAAGAACCGGCACCTGCTGCTGCCGATCGCAACGCAACGGATGTATTCACCCGAGGACCTGGTCAAGGTGGCCAACCTGGCCGGGCACTCGGAGTACTGGTTTGTTCCCCAGGATTATGTCGATCATTTCGGGAAGGATCGGGTCGAGCAATTCTTCACGGTGAAACACCACGGCGCCTATGACGACTATGTCTACAGGGTCGATGACCTGGCCGGCCTCAATGGCAACCGCTATTCCAAAAAACGCAACCTCATCAATCAATTCGTGAGGGAGTATGTGGATCCGGGAAAGGTGACCATTGATCCTGTCAATCCGGCCAATGCCGAGGATTGTCTGGTATTTCTGGAAGAGTGGTGCCGGGAGCGTGACTGCGACGCCGATGACCAGGTGGACCTATCCTGCGAGAAGCAGGCGGCCATCAATACCCTGAATCACTTCGATGCTTTTGATCTGAAAGGCATCCTGCTGCGCATCGACGGCAAAGTGAGCGCCTTCGGTATCTCGGCACCCTTGACCCGGGAAATGGCGACCTTACAGTACGAGAAGGCTTTCGGCAGCATCAAGGGGCTGTACCAGTATTTTGACAACGCCTGTGCCCGCATGCTCTTCAATGGCTATACCTACCTGAACAAAGAGAGTGATATGGGCATTCCCGGGCTGACCAAGGCCAAGAAGTCCTATTATCCGTGCAAGCTGGTACGGTCGGTAAAATTGATTTTGAAAGGGAGGTCAAGCGATGGAACTTAACGGAAAAAAAATCCTGATTCTGGTGGAAACCCTCTATAACGAATTCGAGTTCTGGTACCCTTACTACCGGTTGAAAGAGGCGGGCGCCCAGGTAACCGTGGTCGGATCGGGGAGCGCCGACACCTATATGAGCAAAGCCGGTCTTCCGGCCAAGGTCGATGTTGCGGCCGACAAGATCCAGGTGGCCGACTACGACGGGGTGGTCATTCCCGGCGGGTATGCCCCGGACCACATGCGCCGTTATCCGGCCATGGTGAGTCTGGTGAAAGGCTTCGCCCAGGCCGGTAAACTGGTCGCCGCCATCTGCCATGCGGGTTGGATGCTGGTGTCGGCGGACATCATCCACGGCCGAACCGTCACCTCTTACTTTTCCATCAAGGACGACCTGGTCAACGCCGGTGGCAACTGGGTGGACAAGGAGGTGGTGGTGGACGGCCACCTGGTAACCAGCCGCACACCTGACGACCTGCCGGCCTTTATGCGGGCCATCATTGGTGTTGTGGGTGGTTGAAGGCAACAATCAGAGAAAATGACCATCCGTGCTCAAATATGCTGAACCTTGATCTTGAGCATCATGTCGCCGCGGGTGCCGTCGGGTCTGGGTCGTCCTACGCCCTTCAGGCGTAAAACCTGTCCGTCGGCGATGCCCTGGGGCACCACGACGTTGTACAGCCGATTTTGCAATCCCCAGGGAACAGTGACCAGTTTGCGTGCGCCGACCATGGCTTCATACTGGGTGATGGTAAGTGTACCGTGGTGGTCGGCCTCCTCCGCGCCGCGGCCGGGTTTTACCACCTGGAAACGATGGGAGTGCTTTTTTTCTGTCGCCTGGCGCAGACGGTCGCTCGCACCCGTGGCCGGTATGCGGTTGAACAGCTTGAGGAAAAAAATGCCGAAAACAAATCCGCCGATGTGGGCCCACCAGGCAATGCCCCCCGCCTGTCCGGAGCTTCCCGCAGCATTTAAAAACTGCAGGACAAACCAGATCCCCAGAAAAAAGAAGGCCGGTATCTCCACAAACCAGGGAATGAAAATGATTGGAATCAAGGTAAGGATCCGTGAACGGGGGTAGAGGATGAAATAGGCCCCCATGACCCCGGCGATGGCGCCGCTTGCCCCGATGGTAGGGATGTTGGAGCTTGCATTGAGCAGCAGGTGCGACATCCCCGATGCCAGGCCGCACAACAGATAGAAGACGCCGTAGCGGACCGACCCTAAACGGTCTTCGACGTTGTCGCCAAAAATGTATAGGGACCACATGTTCCCGATCAGGTGCAGTAATCCACCGTGAAGGAACATGAAGGTGAGCAAGGAGAGCATTTTCTGGCTGAAGGAGAAGTATGCCGACACCTGAGGAACCGTGAATTTTGCCGGAACCAGCCCGTACAGATAGAGGAAATGGTCGTGGGCCGGCCCCTGGGCCAGCTGCACCAGGAATAACACCACATTGATCCCGATGAGGGTGTTGTTGACCACCGGAACCCTTTTTGATGGTGTGGTGTCGCGAATGGGGATCATGGCGCCATGGATTCGGTTACTTAAATCTTTTCAATTCTCATGCTCAAGTCAACGGCCACCGCCGAGTGGGTCAGTGCGCCGATGGAGATGAGATCCACACCGGTTCCGGCCAAATCCTTCAGCCGTTCCCGGGTGACGTTGCCGGATACTTCCACCAGGGCCTTGTTGTCGATCATACGGACGGCCCGGCGGATCTGATCCAGTTCCATGTTGTCCAGCATGATGACGTCCGCACCGGCAGCCATGGCTGCCTCCACGTCTTCAAACGTGGCGGCTTCCACTTCGACTTTTACCAGGTGGGAGATCGCCTGCCTGACCATATGTACGGCGTTTACGATGCCGCCGGACACGGCAATGTGGTTGTCTTTGATCAGTACGCCGTCGTACAGGCCCATGCGATGGTTGTGGGCGCCACCCATGCGCACAGCGTATTTTTCCAGCACCCGTAATCCCGGGGTGGTTTTGCGTGTGTCCACCAGCTTGACCGGCGTGTCTGCAACCGCTTCGACAAAAGACCGCGCCTGGGTGGCGATACCGGACAACCGTTGCAGAAAATTCAAGGCGGTGCGTTCACCCTTGAGCAGGGCTACCAAACTGCCCTCAACCCTGATCACGCTGCTGCCGGCAGCTATCTGATCGCCATCCGCACAAAGGGCTTTGAAATCAATTTGTGCCTCGATGGCCTTGAAGACCTTCTCGGCAACCGGGAGGCCGGCGATCACCAGATCCTGTTTGGCGACGATCAGGCCCCTTCCCCGGATGTTTGGTTCCACCAGGCTGTCGGTGGTGATGTCGCCGGGGCCGATATCTTCGTTCAAGGCCAATTGTATCAGGTCTTCTGTGGTATGCATCGGCTCAATCCAGCATGGATTTGATACGCGCCAGCGTGGTTGCCAGAGCATGCTGCTTTTCAAGCATGGCGGCATGCTTTTCGCGGACGCCAACCACTACCTCGACCGGCGCCTTTTTGAGGAAGTCCTCGTTGCCCAGTTTTATGTTCATGCCCGAGAGTTCCTTGGTTAATTTGCCGATTTCCTTTTCCAGGCGAATTTGTTCTTGGGTAAAATCAAGGATGCCTTCCAGCAGCACATACAGCGTGGCTCCGTTTATCAGGACCGTTGCCGCCGTCTTGGGCCGCTCCATTTCCGCGTCCACTGTGATGTCGTCCAGGCGGGCCATGTTTACGATCAAGTCGTGGTTGTTTGCCACCACCGCCCCGGTCAGCGGGTCCTCGGGGTGGATAGCCACGCTCAGGGCGGCGGCGGGCGAAATGTTCATCTCACCGCGAAGGTTGCGGATTCCGGTAATGACGGCCATGACTGTTTCCATGTGCGCCTCGGCCTCCGGATCATCGCCGGATTGCAGGTGATCCGGCCAGGCCGCCTGCATGATCGAACCGTCGGTGCCGGGCAGCGAGTGCCAGATTTCCTCGGTGACAAAGGGGGCAAAGGGATGCAGCAGGATCAGCGCTTCTTTGAACACCACCCACAGCACCGACAGCGTGGCGGCCTTTTCCCGGTCTCCGGTTTTGTCGTAGAGGGTGGGCTTGATCGCCTCCAGATACCAGTCGCACAGCTCATGCCAAACGAACTGGTAGACCGCGCCGGCGGCTTCGTTGAACTTATAGGCGTCCAGCGCTTCTTCGGTCTGCCGAGCCACCCGGCTCAGACGCGAGAGGATCCAGCGATCCTGCAGGGAGATGTTGTCTGCATCGATGGTTTCCCGGCCCCTGTCCAGATGCATGAGGGAAAACCGTGCGGCGTTCCAGAGTTTGTTGATGAAGTGGCGGTAGCCTTCCACCCGCTTTTCGCTCATCTTCACATCACGGCCCTGGGCCGCAAAGGCGGCCAGGGTGAAGCGAAAGGCGTCCGTGCCGTACTGTTCGATGACGTTGAGGGGGTCGATGACATTGCCCTTGGATTTGCTCATCTTCTTGCCTTCCTCGTCGCGCACCAGGGCATGCACGTAAACGTCGCGGAAGGGGATCTCTTTCATGAAGTGGATTCCCATCATCATCATGCGCGCCACCCAGAAAAAAAGGATGTCGAAACCGGTTACCAGCACAGAAGTCGGGTAGTAGGTCTTCAACAGCTGGGTTTGCTCCGGCCAGCCCATGGTGGAAAAGGGCCACAGGGCCGAGCTGAACCATGTGTCCAGCACGTCGGTTTCCTGAACCAGGCCGCCATTGCTGCAATCCGGACAGATATCGGGTGCTTCCATGGCCACGACCATCCTGCGGCAGCGCTGGCAGGTCCAGGCCGGTATCTGATGGCCCCACCAGATCTGGCGTGAAATGCACCAGTCACGGATGTTGGTCATCCATTCGTAATAGGTCTTGGTCCACGATTCGGGAATAATGCGCGTCTTGCCCGTCTCGACGGCCTCGATCGCCTTTGCGGCCAGCGGTTTGGCCTTGACGAACCATTGGCGGGAGAGGTTGGGCTCGACGACGGTTTTGCAGCGGTAGCAGTGGCCCACGCTGTGCCGGTGGGGCTCCACCCGTTCCAGAAGCCCCTCGGCCGCCAGCGCTTCCGCCACGGCCTTGCGGCAGGCAAAACGATCCATGCCTTTGAATCGACCGGCCGCCTCGGTCATGGTGCCGTCGTCGGCGATGACTTTGATGCTGGGCAGATCGTGTCGAACGCCGATTTCAAAGTCATTGGGGTCGTGGGCCGGAGTAACCTTGAGGGCGCCGGTCCCGGTTGAAAGGTCCACATATGTGTCGCGGATAATGGGAATCTCACGATTCATCAGCGGCAGGATTACGGCTTTGGCAGACAGACCGTCATAGCGCGCATCTTCCGGGTGCAAGGCCACGGCCGTGTCTCCGAGCATGGTTTCAGGACGGGTGGTGGCCACGACCAATGAACCGGATCCGTCGGCATAGGGATAACGGATGTGGTAGAAGCTGCCCTCCAGGTCTTCATGTTCCACCTCCAGGTCGGACAGGGCCGTGTGACAGCGGCAGCACCAGTTGATGATGTAATCTCCCTGGTAGATCAGGCCTTCGTCGTAGAGCTGGACAAATACTTTTCTCACTGCCAGGGAAAGCCCCTCGTCCATTGTGAACCGCTCGCGGTCCCAATCACAGGAGGCTCCGAGGCGTTTGAGCTGGTTGATGATGGCACTGCCGTATTCCCTGCGCCATTCCCAGACCGCCTCGATAAAAGTTTCTCTTCCCAGCTGGTGCCGGTCCGAACCCTCGGCGGCCAGTTTTTTCTCCACCACGTTTTGGGTGGCAATGCCGGCGTGATCCGTTCCGGGCATCCACAGGACGCTGTCCCCTTTCAGACGGCGATAGCGGCACATGATGTCCTGCATGGTGTTGTTCAGGGCATGGCCCATGTGCAGCACGCCGGTGACGTTGGGCGGTGGAATGACGATCGAATACGGTTTTTTGGTTGTGTTCTCATCGGCGGCGAACAGTTTTTCCTGCTCCCAGTAGGCATACCAGCGTCTTTCAACTTCTTCTGGAGAGTAGCTCTTGTCCAGTAAATCACGACTCATAGGGTAAACGCTCCTTGCACAAACATCTCTAAAAATGGAAAAGGGGATTAAGGCTAATCCCCATGAAATAATGTCAAATGCCGATCGAGGATGATTACCAATTTATTCTATCATTCCGTCGCCATCCTCCTGCAGTGCATTTTTAATTTTTTCGATCTCACGCCTGATGGTTTTGTCGATGGTCTGTATCAACAAATGCTCAATCTTCTCGCCGTAAATTTTTTTGATGACGCGTTCCAAGGCATCTTCGATCTGTTGCTCCGTCAGTGGTGGGGTTTCGGCCTCAGCCTTGGTTGCGGGCGAAGGGAACGGTGCGTCCATCGAGGCATCCGTCGACTCTCCGGCAGATGGTGGCTCTTCAGCAGAGGGTTCAGGCCGCACCGTCCGGGCCGTGGGAATCGTCGCTGGCGCGGTGATCCGTTCCGCTTCGAAAACCAGCCGTTCATCGTCGGGACCGGCTGTTTCGGCGGCTTCTTCGGGAGTTTCATATTCCGAGGAAACCGATGCATCATTCAGTATGGCTTGTGCCCGGCTTTCCAGGTCAGTGAA
This sequence comes from Desulfosarcina sp., assembly GCF_046496365.1. Classification (GTDB taxonomy): domain Bacteria; phylum Desulfobacterota; class Desulfobacteria; order Desulfobacterales; family Desulfosarcinaceae; genus Desulfosarcina. Next base: position 16,649 of record NZ_JAWOHB010000068.1, on the reverse strand, counting down.
CTCCTCGTCCGCGTCACCTACTGCCGCTGCCCCTTTGGGTTTCGGCTCCACGGCATCCAACAGATCGATAATCGGTTCTTCCTCGGCCGGTTGTTCGGGAATGGCGCCGCCTTGCCACCCGGGTTCGGCGGTCTCTGATTGCGGTATAATTGCCACGTTCATCAGATCGATGATTTCATCATCCGTATCTTCCGGCACATCGGGGGCCTCTTCCGGGAGTAAATTTTTCACAAGTGAAATTTCCGGCTCATCGGATGCATCCGCTTGATTCGAAACCTGATCCGGCTGCTCCAGAATGTCTTTCAACTCGATGATGTCGTCATCCTGACCTTCGAGGATCTGCGTCAAGTCGATGATTTCATCATCGTCCAGGTCGTTACCGTTTTCTGGTTGTGGATTGGGCTTCTGGCGACCATCCATAGTTTTCTCCCGTTAACCTTGGTTGATGAAAAATTCCAGTTACTGGTTTTGGCCGGGACCCTTCAGCATTTTCGCTGAAATGTCGCTCACGGTGATGCCTGGCCCGGGTTTGGCGACCGTGGGAAAAAAATATCGGAAAAACGCTACCATACGGTGAAAACCCTGTCAAGTTATTTGGATTCTTGAGAAAAGTAACAACGATCGGTAATTTTCCGATGGACATGAATTGAATCCCATGAATAAACCGCCAGGCCCGTCCAGATAAGCCCGAAGGTCACTGCCTGAACACGGGAAAACGGTTCACCGAACAAAGTGATTCCCAAAAGGAGCATGCCGGTAGGGGCTGTGTATTGGATAAACCCCAGTGTGGCCAGGGTGATGCGCTTGGCACCGAGATTAAAAAACAGCAATGGGGTTGCCGTCAGAATCCCCGTGCCCACCAGCATTAGATCCGTTTGCGTCCCGGCATGCAAGAATGCGCCGGCGTCAATCTGGTGCAGATGAAATACCCATATTCCCGCAGGAACCATCAGTAGCAGCGTTTCCACGGTGAGGCCCACCAGTGCACCGACTGCCGCCAACTTGCGGACCAGACCATAAATGCCGAAACTGAATGCCAGGGCCAGGGAAACCCAGGGAAAACCATCGGTCCTGAATGTGAGGTTGAGCACACCCAGCGCTGCCAAAACCACCGCCACGGTTTGGGCTCGACGCAGGCGTTCGCGCAGGAAGATCATGCCCAGAACGACGTTGACCAGCGGATTGATGTAATACCCCAGGCTGGCCTGGAGCACCCGACCGTTGTTGACCGCCCAGATGTAGATGAGCCAGTTGCCACCCACCAGAAGGGACGTGGTCAGGAGAATGGACAGCATCTTTGGGCTTTTGATCGCTTTTTTGAATGCGGTCCATTGCCGGCCGGCCACCACGATCGGCATGAGGAAAACGAACGACCAGAGGATGCGGTGCAGGATGATCTCGAACGCCCCCACGCCCTGCAGCGCTTTCCAGTACACGGGGCTTAGTCCCCAGATGAGAAAGGCCGTAAAGGCGAACAGGGTGCCGGCGAGTACGTGCGGCCCATCTGCGGGCGGGCTGGCTTTCATCGGCGTTGCTTGCTCTCAGATTGTTTGCTGAAAAACACCCGGCATCCGACGCATCCTATTCATCCGGATAGATCCGGTCAAACAGCGCCCGCGCGGCGTCCGCATCCAGGTCCTTCAGGATATCGTACTCGTCCAGGGCTCGTTTCCGGCTCCCCTGCTTCAGGTGGGTCAGGGCCAGATTGTAGTGGGCGGCGGCCATACGCGGATTGACCCGAATGGCCTGGGTATAGGCGCGCAGCGCCGCTTCGGGTCTGTCCATGCGGTTATAGGTGACCCCCATGTTGTAGTATATCAATTCGTTTTCCGGCTCCAGTGCATTGGCCCGGGTGAACAGGTCCATGGCCTCTTCCAGTCGGCCGACCGATCCTAAGGTTGTACCCAGATTGAGCAGGGTCGGCAGGTGGTCCGGCTGGTCGACCAGGATCGCTTCGAAGGCGTCGATCTGCTCTGCGGTGCGTTCAACCGCGCCGTAGGCCCGGCCCAGTTCGAACCGGGCGCGCACGTTGGCGGGATCAATGCGAATCACTTCCATCAGCGGGGCGATCACCGCCACATGCTGTCCGATCGCCTTGTAGTACATGGCCAGGATAAAATGGGCCACGGCATTGTCCGGGTCCTTTTCGATGGGGTGCTTGTAGGCCGCGATGGCATTGTCCTGCTGGTCCAGGCCGACATAACAGCTGCCCAGGCCGTACCATGCATTGGGATCATCCGGGTTGGCCTCGGCCGCTTGCTTGAAGAAGGTCAGGGCTTCTGCATATTCTCCTCGTATGGTCAGTCCGGAGCCCCTGCCGCACAGGGCTGCGGCCAGGGCCGGACCTTGACGCGAGTTGTGTATGGTCCACTCGGCAAGGGACGGTTCTCGTGTTTCCTCGAACAACATCTCCAGTGCATTGATGGAGATTGCAAAGTTGAGGTTCTGTCCATTGGCGGCTTGGAAGGTGACCACGCCGACAGCTTCCCCGCGTTGGTTGAGCACCGGGCCGCCGCTGGAGCCCCGTGAAATCGGGGCGGTCAACTGCAGAATATTTGCACCTCCAGGAAGTTCACGGATGGCGGAGATGATGCCTTCGGAGACGGTCTGCTCCAAGCCCATGGGGCTTCCGACCACGAAGACGCTGTCGGCCACCTCCGGATCTTGCGTGGCAAGAACGATGGGGGTCACCCGGTCGGCCGGGATGTCGACGCGAACCTTGATCAGGTCGATCACCTGGCTTCTGGCCATCACCGCTGCCACCGGATATCGGCTCCCGTCGGAGGTCTTTATTTCGGCGTTGTAGGCACCATCCAATACATGGAAATTGGTCAGCAGAACTCCGCTGGTGGAAATGAAAAAGCCGCTGCCGATAGAAGAGACATCGCCTTCCAGATCATAATTGACAACGGTTACGACGGATTGTTTGATCGGTCTGACCCAGTCCTTGAGTCCCGGGGGCGGCGGCGGTTCAGTTCCAAAACGCCCGGCGCAGGCGGAGCCCAAAAGCACCGTTGTCAAGACCATCATCACCATTGACCGATATCGTTTCATGCGCTTTATCGCTCCTGTTGGCCATCGGGTGCGCGGTAGTCAGCGATCGTACCCGAACCACATTATACGGATGCTTGCGGGCTTTTCAACCGGGTATTAAACGGACCAACCGTTTCCGGCAAAGGCCGCCATCTAACGGTTACCCGGCCCGCCTGCAGGACTCCGGCCGAGACCGATCGACACCGGTCACAGCTCCGGTTTGTCCTGGCAGTGTTTTTAGGATAAGATCGATTGTCCCGGAATACAATCATCTACCGTCACGGCCTGCCGGCAGGCCACCAAAGAAATGGGAGCAAGACAGTCATGCATGACGATAGGTCAAACAATTTCGTGGTCGTTGTGTTGGTGGTGTTCATCTCGGCCGTGTTTGTATCGATGATACGTTCATTTTTAATGGCCATTTTTCTGGCCGGCATTTTTGCAGCCATTACCCGTCCCATCTATCTTTGGATAGAGACTGGTCTGCGCGGACGGCGCAGCCTGGCATCGATTTTGACGCTGCTGCTGATCATCTTCGTCGTGGTCGTCCCCCTGGGGCTGCTCACGGGGGTGGTTACCGGTCAGGCCATCAAGGTCAGCCAGTCGGCTGTCCCCTGGGTAAAGGAACAGCTCAACCAGCCGGGCGCCTTTACTCAATTAATGTCGACCATCCCCTATTATGACCAGATCGCCCCCCACAGTGAACTGATCCTCAAGAAAGCCGGTGAACTGGTCGGCGGCATCGGCCAGTTCCTAGTCAACAACCTCTCGTCGGCCGCAGTGGGGGCGGTCAATTTCCTGTTGATGCTCTTCGTGTGGATCTACTGCATGTATTTCTTTCTGATGGATGGGGAGAAGCTGCTGGAAAAAATACTCTACTACCTGCCGCTTCAGGATCACGACGAACAGCAGATGCTGGAGCGGTTTACATCGGTCACCCGGGCCACGTTGAAAGGCACTGCCGTCATCGGTATTCTCCAGGGCGGTCTGACCGGCCTGGCCTTCTGGGCGGTGGGCATTCCCAGTGCGACCTTCTGGAGCGTGATCATGGTGGTGCTGTCCGTCATCCCCAGCGTGGGCACGGCGATTGTCTGGGTGCCGGCGGTGATCATCCTGGGATTCGGGGGCGCCGTCGGCAAGGCGGTGGGCCTGTTTGTCTTCTGCGCACTGGTGGTAGGCAGCCTGGACAACCTGCTGCGGCCGATTCTGGTGGGCAAGGACACGCAGATGCACGAGCTGTTGATTTTTTTTGGCACCATGGGCGGCATTTTCATGTTCGGCATGATAGGGGTGATCATCGGCCCCATCATCGCCGCCCTTTTCGTGACCACCTGGGAGATCTACGGGCAGGTTTTTCAGGATGTCCTGCCCGACACCGCGTATGTATTGAGAAAAAAACGGGAAGCGGCCGATGCCGAGGATGGTGGAACGGGTAACAGCCCAAAATAAACGGGAGATGATGCGGGCCGTCTCTCGACGCCAGCCTGTCGCGCAGAGGGATAAGGCCTTGGCTATGGGCTGTTGGCAGATAAATTACCGAAATGCGGTGGCTGTGATGGCCGCGCTGGACGACCGCACCGGCCATGGGTTGGGTGTCATCCAGCCTTAAAGAAGCGATTTCAGTTTCTTGAGACGCCTGCCGGTTTCGGCCAGAATCTCCTCTGAACGCGAAAAGTGAAGCCGGATCAGATGGTTGACCGATTCATGAAAAAAGCTGGAACCGGGAACGGCCGCCACCCCCACTTCCTTGGCCATCCAGCGACAGAAGGCGTTGTCGTCGGTTATGCCAAATGGGGTGCAATCCACCATGACGTAGTAGGCTCCCTGGGGTCTGGTATAAGCCAGACCGGCCTCATCCAGATACCCCAAAAACAGATCCCTTTTGCGGGTATAGTCCGCTGTGAGTTGATCATAGTAGCTCAAGGGCAGTTCCAGGGCGGTAACGGCGGCCTCCTGCAGGGGGGCAGCAGCGCCGACGGTGAGAAAATCGTGAACCTTGCGGGCGCCGGCAATCACCGCTTCGGGACCGATCACATAGCCCAGCCGCCAGCCGGTCATGTTGTAGGTCTTGGACAGGGAGCTGCAGGAAATGGTACGCGCGAACATATCCGGCAGGGCGGCCATGTAGTGGTGGCGATGGGGCGGATAGACAATGTGTTCGTAGACCTCGTCGGTGATCACGAAAGTGTCGAACTCGCGCGCCAGGCCGGCGATGGTTTCCAGTTCCTCCAAGGAAAAGACTTTGCCGGATGGATTCGACGGGTTGCACAAAACGATGGCCTTGGGCTTCTGCATGAAGGCGGACCTGAGGACATCCGGGTCGAAATTGAAATCCGGCGGATGCAGGGGGACGTAGATGGGATCGGCACCGCTGAGAATGGTGTCTGCGCCGTAATTTTCGTAGTACGGGGAAAAGATGATGACCTTGTCTCCGGGGTTGCATGCGGTCATCATGGCGGCCATCATGGCTTCCGTGCTGCCACAGGTCACGACCACGTTTACCTCGGGATCCAGGTCGATTCCCATCCAGTGGCGCTGTTTGTTCACCAGGGCTTTCCGGAAACGGGGTGCTCCCCAGGTGACGGCATACTGGTGAGGCCCCCTTGCCATGGCGTGCTTTCCGGCTTCAAGCACCTCTGCCGGCGGATCGGCGTCGGGAAATCCCTGGGACAGGTTGATGGCATCGTATCGATCGGACACGCGGGTCATTTCGCGAATGACCGATTCGGTGAAAAAAGTTAAACGGTCAGCGGTTTTGGGCATGGGACCTCCTGAAAAAAAAGCGTTGCGCACTTAATTCTTAAATGTTTCGCGAAGGATTGGAATCCTTTTAAAAGCCGGCAACACAAAACCGGTGGACCCCATCGACCTAAAATTTTCTGTATACAATCCGTCCATCGAAAAGTGTCATCTCAACCCGAGCGTCGGGGATCGATTCGGGGCGTATTGATAACACATTCTCGCTGACTACGGCCAGATCCGCCTTTTTCCCGGGCACGATCATGCCTATATGCGCGGCCCGGTGGACGGCCGCCGGTGTGGCCGTGTAGGCGCGAAGGGCCTCGGCTGCTGTAATTCGGTTTTGCGGATGCCAGCCGTTCACCGGTGTACCGTCGGCCCGCTGGCGGGTTACTGCTGCGTGGATGGCGGTCAGCGGGGCCGGATCGCAAACCGGGCAGTCCGAACTGAACATGACCGCCGCGCCTGTGTCGATCAGGCGGCGAAAGGCGTAGGTCCAATGGGCCTTTGCTCCCACCACCCGGTCGATCAGATTCATGTCCAGGACCATGTTGGACGGGGTGACGCACAGCGCCAGGTTCAGGTGGCGCAATCGGTCGGCATCCTCGGGCCGGATCATCTGCATGTGTTCGACCCGGTGGGGGATGAAAGGACGCGGGCGGCCTGATCGGGACCGCCGGGATTCGAGCTCCGTGAACAGGTTGACCAGCTCGCGGTTGGCCCGGTCACCCACGGCGTGCACCATGACGGAAAGGCCGGCATCGTCCGCCCGGCGGACCTTGTCGGCCAGGTCGGCCATGTCCATCAGGGGCATGCCCCGCCCGGCATCTGTAAATGGGTCGATCATCCAGGCGGTGCGTGCCCCCATGCCGCCGTCGGAGAAGAACTTGACATGGCCGATGCGCAGCCGGTCGTTGCCGAACCCGGTTTGCAGACCCAGGCTGATGATGTCTGCCAGGTGATCACCCGGAAGGGTGACCCACGTGCGCAGCGCGAGGCGATCATCCCGATCCAGCTTGTGAAAGGCGCCCAGTGCGCGGGCGCCGTCCCGGTCCGCCATCAGACGCACATCGTGAATGCCGGTGACACCCCGGCGGTGCAGGGCCTTGGTGGCATCGTCAAATGCCTCCAGGATTTGCTCCTCCTGCGGTGGAGTGACCACTTCGCGCACGAGGTTGATAGCCAGTTCACGCAGGATCCCGGTGGGTTCTCCCGCGTGGTCGCGCTCGATCCGGCCTTCCGCCGGATCCGGGGTCCCGGCGTCGATGCGGGCCAGTTTCAGGGCGGCGGAGTTGGCCACGGCCAGGTGCAGGTCGCAGCGCCACAGCAGCACCGGGTGATGGGGCGCCGCCCGGTCCAGCAGGTCCCGCGTGGGCATGCGCGGCTCGGTCCAGTCGCTTTCGTTCCACCCCTGTCCCATGATCCATTGGCCGGTCGGACGGCCGGCGGCGGATTCGTGGAGGCGTTCGAGCAGTCCCTCGAGGTGGGTCAGATCATCCAGCCTGACTCCCTGCCGCTTGAGGGCCCATTCGTAAAAATGAATATGTGTGTCGATGAAACCGGGAACCACCAGCCGGCCGCCGAGATCAACCTTGTGGGTACCGGCACCAGCCAGGCAGAGGACCTCATCGTCTCGGCCGACGGCCATGAGGATGTCCTTTCCGATGGCCACTGCTTGTACGATCGGCTGTCGGGAATTCTGGGTGGCAATGGTCCCGTTGAAAAGGATGAGGTCAGGGGAGGATGGAAAGGGTGCCATGCTGGGTGTTGCTCCGATAAATGGGTTGATGGGGATTCAAGGATCCAGAAGGTCTTGGAACAAAATGGGTATGAATGGCCGATCGAATCACGCTACTTGCGCATCATACGCCCGGGCAGACCTTTTTGAGCCCCTCATTTCACAATAAGAATCCCTTGGGGAAGGGATCTCTTTCATCGACCACAAACTGATGATAGCCAATGATCTGGGCATTGCCCCGGATCCGGCCAACGATCCCTTCGAATTTGCCGATGGAGATTGTTCTTACTATTTGCGCCTCGAAAACCGTGTCCAGCGGTCCGGCATTCCTGATGGTCTGCTCCGGAGCGAGTTTGCCCAGGTGGTGAAGCAAGGTCAGTTTGGCGGTGGTGCCGGTGCCGCAGGGAGAACGGTCCATGTGGGATTCGCCGTATATCACCGCGCTTTTACCGGTTTCTTTTAAGGGGTCGCCAGCATAGAATTCGGTCACATCCACCGTGGTCACCTCCGGCCGCTGGGGGTGATAGACGTCGCATGCCTGATTGGCTGCATCGATGATGGCCATTCCCAGTGGAATCAACCGTTGGCTGTTGGCCGGTATCAGGTCGATGCCCACGTCGCGGGCGGAGACCATGGCGAAAAAGCCGCCCACACAGACCAGATCGATGCTCAGACTCCCGAAGCCGGGGACGTCGATCCGGCGTCCGGTATCGAAAACGAATGAGGGCACCATATCGATGGCCACGGATTCAACGCGCCCCCTGCGGATGCGGGTATGGGCATCCAGCGGTCCCGACGGGGTGTCGACGGTGATCACCGTATCCCCGTCCTCCGTCTCCAGCGCACCGGTTTCGACCAGCGTGGCCACGGCCCCGATGGTGGCATGGCCGCACAGGTAAGGGTAACGACGGGCATCCATGTAGAAAAGCCCGAAGGCCCCCTGGGGGCTGACCGGTTCCGTGACCACGGCTGCCATGATGCCGCGGTGTCCCCGGGGTTCTCGCGTCAGGAGCGTGCGTATATGGTCGTAGCGGGATTCGAAGTGATCCCGCTTGGCTTTCATGCTATCGCCGGGCAGGTTACCCAGGCCCCCGACCAGCAGTCGGGTGGGCTCTCCCTGGGTATGGGAATCGACGGTGACGATTCGATCCGGATAGCAATCCAGAAAGCCCCTTTCGATCCGATGTGATTTGAGCATGGGTTTACTCCTTGGTTGTGCTGGACCATTGTGCAAGCATAATCCCGTTCCGGTCGAACGACAACCATAAAAAACCTGAAAACCTAAGGGTCGGCTTTCAGGTTGCGGGTTGAACGGGGATGTCGAATCAACGATCCGCCGGCTCATTCCCTGGCAATCAGATGGCAGTGGTGCGGCGATACCTGCACGCTGACCACCTCACCGATTTTATAGAGCCGGGTTCGCATCATACTGATGATATGGATTTCGCGGCCTGCAGCCAGTTCGATAAAGTAACTGACCTCACCACCCATGTAGCTGAGATCCTTGATACGGCCCTCGAAGTGATTCAACCCTTTTACCGGTTTGAAATCCGCCTTGGGAAAGGCGTCGAACCGCTGCGCGCGGACGATCATTTCCACCCGATCACCCTTTGAAAAGTTGCCTTTGTTTTCCGCGATCAGAATGTCTCCGGTCTCGATCCTGACGTTTACGTGATCGTTTTCGATATCCACCACTTCCCCCGAAATGAAATTGGAGTGGCCCAGAAAATCGGCCACAAAGTGGTTGACCGGTTCATTGTAGACTGCCTCGGGGGTGCCTTCCTGCTGCTTGCGGCCGTCCTTCATGACCAGAATCTTGTCAGACATGCTCAGCGCTTCGCGCTGGTCATGGGTGACGAATATGGTCGTGACGCCGAGCATCCGTTGAAGGTTGTCCACCTCCCGGCGCATCTCCTCCCTCAGGTTTTCATCCAGGGCGGAAAGCGGCTCGTCCATCAGCAGGACATCCGGTTCGATCACGATCGCCCTTGCCATGGCAATGCGCTGCTGCTGTCCGCCCGAGAGCTGGCTGGGCATACGATTCTCCACGCCTGGCAGGCGAACCATTTCCAGGGCCTGGGACACTTTTTTCTTTACCTCGGCGTGGGATACCTTGCGATATTTCAACCCGAAGGCCACATTGTCAAAAATGTTTTTGTGAGGGAACAGGGCATAGTTCTGAAAAATCATTCCCAGGTTGCGCTTGTGGATCGGTGTGTCGTTGATCCGGACCCCTTTGATAAAAATGTCGCCCTCGGTGGGCGTCTCCAGCCCGGCCACCATGCGCAGCAAGGTGGTCTTGCCGCATCCGGATGGGCCCAGCAGCGTCACCAGGCTGCCCTCTTCGATGTCAAAATCCATTTTCTCGACGGCCACGACATCGCCGAACCGTTTTAAAATACTTTTGAATTGTACCATGGGCTGTTTTATGCCGGTCGCCAATTTACACTGTCCCCCATTTAGGATGGTTGATCACCGGGGCCGGACAATTTCCGTCGGTGCCTGCCCAGCCTCGGTGATCAAATGGTGTTCATACTCATTGCGTTTTCAAAAATTGCCGTCAGCTGCCCGCCATGGTGCGATCCCATTTCTCGGTCCATTCCACCTGGTGGGCGTTCCAGTAAGCGGGCACCGCAAACAGATACCCATCCAATTTTCCGGTGGGGTCGAAGGCCGGCATCTTCTTGATTTTCTCGGTTAGCTCGACCTTGGTCGGATCCAGGCTGGGCGGGTAATTCTGCCCCTCGGCCACCGCGATGGCCGCGGCCGGCTCGAGCATGAAATTGAGCAGCTGCTGGGCAATCTCCATATTGGTACCTTTCATAACATAGAGATATTCCATCCAGGAGTAGGTGCCCTTGGGGGCGAGGTAGCCGATGGGGTGGCCTTCCTGCTGAAGCGCCGCCACCCGTCCGGACCAGGCCACCGTGGCATAGATCTCCTCGTTGGCCAGCAGACTCATCAACTCGGCGCCGGAGGCCCAATATTTCTTCAACAGGTCGCGTTGTTCACTGAGGGCCGCCCAAATGGCCTCAAGGTCGGTCATGTTGTTGGGGCTCTGGCCGGTGTGCAGCGCCGCGTACCACATGTTGGTCCGAAAGTCACCGCTCCAACTGCCTAGTTTGCCTTTCAGGCTTTTGTCCCACAGCAGAGAGACACCAAGCTTTTCGGCCTTCTCCTTGCTGATGTGCTTGGTGTTATAGGCGATGCCGGTCTGGCCCAGATCGTAGGGGACGGCTGAGAGCGTGCCATTGGTGATATCCCTTAGCGGTTTGATCATAGCGGGCATGACATTCTTGAGATTGGGGATCTTGGTTTCATCCAGCACCGACGCAAAACCCAGTTCGGCATAGCGGGCATAATCGTAAACAGCACTGAGATGGGCGATGTTGAATTCCCCACCCGGCGGGAAGGAGGCCTTGACGCGCGTCAGGTAGGAGTTCATGTCGCCGAATTCGCCTTCGATAACCTCGATACCTGTGGCCTTGGTAAAGGGCTTGAAGGCGTTTTCCCGGAACGCCTCGGAAACCGAGCCGCCCCAGCCATCGAAGCGGATGGACTTGGCTGCCCAGGCGTCTTTGACGGCATTCCCGAAGGGCAGGCCGACCAGTCCGATGGATGCACCGGCAAGACTTAGGTATTTGAGAAAGTGACGCCGGCTGAGTTTGCCGTCTTTATACGCGTCATAAACCCGATCCAGTTTTTCTTTCGTTACGATGGCCATGGGTACTCCTTTCAGGTGATGGTTGTCAGTTGGGGGCCCTAATCCTTTATCTTTGAGAACTTGCGGGACAGATAGCCTGCAAGCAATGGGGTGGTGACGGTCAGAACGATCATGACGGCGCCCAGGGCATTGATCTCCGGACTGATCGAATTTCTCAGCATGCTGAAAATCTTGACCGGAACGGTCTGGTTCTGGGCCGTGGCCCAGAAAAGCGTCGCCGTGATATCGTCAAACGAGATGGTAAAGGCAAACAGGGCCCCGGCCAATATGGCCGGCAGCAACAGCGGGAAGGTGACTTCCCTGAAGGTCTGAAATGCATTGGCGCCCAAGGACTTCGCCGCCTCTTCGTACTCTTTCTTAATCCCCACCAGACGGGCCTGGACGATCAACAATACATACGGCAGGGTCAAGACCACATGCCCGATCACCAGCAGCGCAAAACTCTTGGGTTGTTGCAGAAACCGCAAAAACAGCAGCAGCGCCACACCTAAAACCACTTCCGGAATCATGATCGGGGACAGCAGCACCGTGTTGAGGGTGTTTTTGCCGGGAAAATCGAAGCGGATGAAGGCCAGGGCGGCGAGGATGCCGATGCCGGTGGATATCACCGCGGTCAGGGATCCCAGAACAAGCGAATTCTTAAACGCATGGATGATCGATTCATTTTGCGCGAGTTTGATGAACCACCTGAAACTGACGCCCTCCATGGGGAAAATGCCGAACTGTTTGGGGTTGAAGGCCAGCACGATTACCACGACGATGGGGGCGAACATGAACACGTAGACGAGGATCGTGTAGATCCGAATCAGTGTCCATCCCGGTGAGAATTGTTTCATCGTCTAATTCCCCTGGAGGTTTTTAAAAATCTGGTTGATTCCCAGGTACCGGTTGTAGGTCCACACGATCACGAACAACAGGGAGAGCAGGATCACGCTGATGGCTGAACCGAAGGGCCAGTCCAGCGTACCGATCACTCGCTTGAAAATCAGATTGGCGATCATGTCGTTGCCGGGGCCACCCAGTATCATGGGCGGCAGATAGGTGCCGGCGGTCAGTACGAAGACCAGCAGGCAGCCGGCGCTGACACCGGGGAGGCTCAAGGGCAGGGTCACTTCCCGAAAGGCCTGCCATTCGGTACAGCCCAGGCCGCGGGCGGCTTCCAGCAGACTCTTGTCGATCCCTTCCAGGCTGACGTAGATATTGAGGACCATGAACGGCAGCAGGTACATCAGCAGGCCCATGAGCACGGTGAATTCGTTGTAGAGCATGGATAGGGGCGACTGGATCAGGCCGATCTTCAACAGGAAGTGGTTGATCAGTCCGGAATCGCCCATGATGTTGATCCAGCTCATGGTGCGGATAATGAAGCTGACCCAGAATGGCAGCATGATCAGCAGAAGAAAGACTTTTTTAAAGCGGCTTTCGCTGCGGTAGAAGAAATAGGCGGGGATATAGCCCATGACCACGCAAAGAAAGACAGTCTCGAAGGAGATGCGAATCGTCCGAATCAGAATTTTCGGATAAAAGAAATCCTCAAAAAACTTGGCGTAATTGCCGAACTGGAAGGCAGGAATGTCAGCCCCGCTGGGCGCGCGCAGCCAGAAGCTGTAGACGACGATAAAACAGACCGGTATGACCAGAAGTAAAAATACGGCGCTCAAAGACGGCGCCAGCAACGCCCATGGTTTCCAGCTGTTCGATTTCATGGGGTGCTCCCTGTGCGTTGGGTTAATCGAATCGGCTTTGCGTTCCCCTTCTATTGCCTGCGGCTTTTGTCGGGCGGCAGGAGTTCCGACAGCGTCCGGGCCGTCTCCCGGATCATGTCCGCATACTTGGCTTTGACATCGCATGCACTGTATTCAAGCACCGAAAAATCAAAGCAGACCGCCCCGACGCCGCTTCCCGTGAGCGGGTCGAACAAGGGGGCGCTGATGGTGATCAAACCTGGCAAATACTCTTCCTCGGACATCGCATATCGTAGGGCTTTGGCTTTTTTGATTTCAGCAAAAAGAACTGCTTTATCAACGATCGTTTTCGGGGTCTTGGCCGTAAGATCCATTTTGTCGATCTTTTGGGCGACCAGTTCTTCGGGTAAGCTCGATAAATAGGCCTTGCCCATGGCGGTGTTGTGCAGGCTGTTTTTGGAGAAATCCGGCAGGCTGTAGGTCAAGGATTCATCCGCCCCTCGATAGTAAATTCGTACCAGCGTATCGTCAACTGCAAAGGCTACGTCGATGCTGATGTTCTTCTCGCGGTGGATCCTGTCAACGCATTCCTTGATCATTTTCATGTGGTTGGTGGCCCGCATCAGATTGGCACAGAAAATCAGGCACAGGATGGACGGTCGGATCTCCTTGGACTTGGTGTCTTTTTCCAGATACCCCATTTCTACCAGCGTGTTGATGTAGCGGTAGGTTGAGGTCATGTTCAGTTCCAGGGTTTTGGCGATCCGACTCTGGGTCAACGCAGGCGTTTCCCGGTTGAAAAGGGAGAGTATTTTCAGCCCTTTTTCAAGCGATTTCGAAAAATAATATTTCCCTTTTGATATGGTTTCCAAAGAAAGCCCAAGGTTACACTATAGTTGAAATGTGATTACTATAATAGTTAAATGCCAGATTGCAGAGCAAAAGTCAATTAAAAAATTTCATTCAGTCCGTGTACACCGATCTGCCGCAACCGGTTTGTTTCGCTGTTTGGACGGAAGGTCGGAAAACGGCGGTCACTTGCCCGAAATCAACTCTTTTTTCAGCTTCAGGGTCTGTTTCAGATAATTTTCCAGCTTGCGCTGCACACGTCCGTACACCGTTTCTGGCGGATAGTGTCCCTCGCCATCTGGCCTGCCGGCGGTTTTCCCGGTGAGGATTTCAATACCCGCCTCGATGGTGCCGACCTGCCAGATTTTAAAGCGCCCCTGTTTTACCGCTTCGACGAGGCTTCTTTTCAGCATTAGGTTCTTGACATTGGCTGCCGGTATCATCACACCCTGGCTGCCGGTGAGGCCCTTGCTGCGGCAGACATCGAAGAATCCTTCGATTTTCTGATTTACGCCGCCGATGGCCTGGACCTGCCCCTTCTGGTTGACTGATCCGGTAACGGCGATGCCCTGGCGAATGGGGATTCCTGCCAGGCTGGACAGGATGGCGTACAGTTCCGTGGACGACGCGCTGTCGCCGTCGATGCCGCTGTAGCTCTGCTCGAAGGTCAGGCTGATGGACAGGCTCAGCGGGTAGCGTTGGGCAAATGTGCGGCCCAGGTAGCCGGAGAGGATCAGTACGCCCTTGTCATGCATCTTGCCGGAGAGCTTGGATTCACGTTCGATATTGATGAGCCCGGATTTGCCCATGAAGGTTTCGGCGGTGATGCGCGACGGTCGGCCGAAGGCGATCTCACCAACCTGGAACACGGCCAGGGCATTGACCTGCCCGACCACCTCTCCGGCCACATCGATCATGATGGTGTCTTCAACGTAATTTTCGTGGATTTTTTCTTCGTAGAGGTTGTAGCGGAAGCGATACTCCGTGAACGCCTTGACCACATGGGTGGATGTCACCCGGTCGGCATTCTCCTTTCTGGCCCAGTAGTCGGCCTCCTTGATCACCCCGGTGACGGAACCGAACCGCAGGGAGAGTTTGTTTTTGCTGTCGATGGCCTTTTCGCCATACTCCACCACTGCGGATACGCCGTCGGCGGTAAAGGGCAGCAACGCTTCGCTTAGGCAGACCCTGGCGATAAACTGGGCATAGAGCCTGACGGTTTCGTCGGTACGGGCCACTTCATAGTCGAAGTCCGCGCGAACCCGGAAGATTTTGTTGAATTTGAGGTCGTAATTCTGGAGGATCTGGAAGGGTTCGTATCCTCCCAGAAGGATCACCTTTACGTCCAGCGCCACCGGTGCCGGCCTCAGCGAGACGGTTCCCAGACCCATGTCAGAGGACATGTCCTCGATACAGAGCATCTTGTTCTGCAGCGAGCGCTTCAGGGAATCCCAGACCTGCGGATGGGCCAGCACCGATTCAACTTCCAGAATGAGAAAACCGCCGTTGGCCTGCAGCAGAGATCCGGACTGCACCATGGTGAAGTCGGTCAACAGCGTACCCATGTAGGCTTTTTTTTCGATACGACCGAACACGTTCTGGTAGGTGGGATTGGTTTCAAACACCACCGGCGCACCGGCCATGCCGGAGCGGTCTTCCAGAACGTTGACCCGATAGCGGTTCATGGAGAGTTCCATGGTGCTTTCCGGCGCATCGCCATTGCCCTCCGATTCCGGCGAATGGGGAAGGAACAGGCCCACATTGTCCACGAGGTCTTCCTGCATCTCATCCAAAAAAAGGAGAACCTCCACTTGATCCCGGTAGCTCTCACGGATCAGGTCAAAGCGGTTTTTTACCACGAAGCGGGCCAATTCACCGGCCAATTTCTGAATTTCTTTCTGCTGGGCCTGGTTGAGCCGGTTGACCTCCCGCATGGCCGCCTGAACCTCCGCCTGAAAATCCTGCACAGCCGCTTCAAGTCCTGCCCGTTCAGTATCGGGGAGTTTCTCAAATGTCTCCTCCGTATAAGGGACCTTGCCGTTCATGGGGATGGTCTGATAGCCCGACGGGGTTTTTTCCACCTTGAGGTGCTTTTCCAGGGCCGACCGGTCCAATGCGTCGAAATGGTCCTTTTTCTGCTGGCCGTACCGCTTCTGAATCTCGATGACCTTCTCGCGGAATGGATCGGCCTGGAATTCCTTGGGCAGGCGTATTTTCAGATCGCTGATTAGACGGTTGAGGCTTTTGGCAAACCGGGCGGCATGGCCGGGTGCAACTGGAATGGTCCGGGGCCGGAATTCATCCTTGAAATTGTTGACCATGCACCAGTCAGGTGGGGTGGGCAGGGCTTTGGCCGCCTTGCGGACGATCTCCTGCACGATGGTGGTTTTTCCGGTGCCCTCCGGGCCGGTTACGAAAATGTGGTATCCGGCGCTTTTCATCTCCAGGCCGAAGGTGATGGACCGAACCGCCCGTTCCTGGCCGATGACCTGATCCAGCGGTTCGATGTCGGCGGTGGTTTCAAAATTGAACATGGATGGATCGCACAGGCAGCGCAGGTCGGACAGCTTTACCTCATGTTGCACGGTCATAAATGCTCCTGAAGCATGGATGAATATTGAACCCGGGTCAAGGCCGTCTTCTTCTCTTTACGGCCGGTCGCACGTCACGAGTACCATCATGAGATAGTTGATGGTCGGGCAGGTGTCAAGGATTGTCCCGCAGCCAAACAAAACACCCGAAGGGGCAGTCATCTTCGGGTGGTGGAAACGGTAATGCTTGTTTCGGAATCGATCTCAGCCGGCACGGTTCTCTTGGGTTCCGGCCGCCGTGAGCTGAATCCTCAGGGAAAGTTCGTCCAGTTGGGCTTTGGCCGCCCCAG
>NZ_JAWOHB010000061.1:0-13457 GCF_046496365.1 Desulfosarcina sp. | reverse complement strand
CCTGTAAACATGGCCACCACCTAGTGGACATCAGCTAAACATCATTTACCAGTTGGGTTTTTTATTACAATGACAATTTCCGAATTTTTTTTCCGCCTTGATTCTCTCCAGAATCGATGATTTACCATTTTCCGCGTAATCTTTTCGAAGGTCCTCTTCAGAATATCGGAAGCAATAGCTGACAAGATTGTGCATGATATCAATTCTTTCCTTATTGCAGACTTCGAACGTATCTCCAATTTAACGACGGAAGGTAGACAGGTAAACTTTTTTGGAAAAATAGTGATTGACATTGATTGTTCTTCTTCATATATTTCGATATAACGATATGGAGGATACGATGAAGGAATTTATCCGCGTCATGAAGGCGCTTTCCGATCCCACCCGGGTCAAGATTCTAAAAATTTTGGAGAAGCGTACCATGTGCGTCTGTGAACTGCAGACCGCGATTGGGGCGGCTCAGTCAACGACAAGCAAACATTTAAAAATATTGGAAGACGCAGGGCTGGTGGCGTCACATAAAGATGGGCTGTGGGTAAATTACATGCTCGCAGGCGGCCAGCAAAGCCCGTATGCCGCGTCTTTGCTGGGCAGTCTGCGTCATTGGTTGTACGAAGATGCCCAAATTGCTGCTGTAATGGAAGGTATCAATGAAATTGACCGATTCGAAATTATGAATCGGGACTGATTTTTTTTGATCTTATTATATGCATAAATTTCGATATAACGGACCGAGGACAACCGCCACGACCGTAACAGGAAAAAGGAACCGGCAGCGATGAACGAAACACTTGCGTTAACCGAAGACGGGAATGTGACGGGCAATGCTCCCGATACATCTGTACCGGAGGAACCCAGCCTGATCGATTGGAAAGCCATCTGGAAACCTCTCGCCTGGATCGTCGGCGGGTTTCTGATCTTTTTCTTCCTGCCGATCGACAGCACCCGATTCTCGAATGCGGTGATTGAGTCCCTGGCCCTGGCCAAGTGGTACGCCCAGGAACATGTGCTGCTCTGTCTGGTGCCGGCCTTTTTTATTGCCGGCGCGGTGGCGGTCTTCGTTTCCCAGGGATCGGTGATGAAATACCTGGGTGCCGGCGCCAGCAAGGTGCTCTCCTACGGCGTTGCCAGTGTCTCCGGGTCGGTTCTGGCCGTGTGTTCATGCACGGTACTGCCGCTGTTTGCCGGGATCTGGAAGCGGGGGGCGGGTTTGGGCCCGGCCATCGCCTTCCTCTACTCGGGCCCGGCCATCAACGTATTGGCCATTATCCTCACCGCCCGGATCCTTGGGCCGGAAATCGGCGCCGCGCGTGCCGTGGGCGCGATCCTCTTCAGTGTAGTGATCGGATTGTTCATGCACCTCCTGTTCAGAAAGGAGGAGCAGGCCAAGGCGGTCGCAGCCATACACATGCCTGTGCCCGATGTCGAGCGGCCCTTGTGGCAGACCACCCTTCTGTTTGCCGCCATGATTGGACTGCTCGTCTCCGCCACCTGGAGCCGTCCGGAGCAGGCCGGCGGGTTCTGGTCGGCCGTGTTTGCCGTCAAATGGCTGCTGACCGGCGGATTTGCACTGCTGCTGGGTGTGCTGATGGTTCGCTGGATGCAGGTCAAGGTCTACAAATTGGCAATCGCCGCAGCTGCCGTTTTGATTCCGGCCCTGGCCCTGCCGCAGTATCCCTTGATCGCCTTTTCCATCGGCCTGATCGCCTTCGTCTCCCTTCTGACCACCACCCGCGGCGAAACCGAATCCTGGTTCATGGCCTCCTGGGATTTTTCCAAACAGATCATGCCCCTGTTGCTGGCCGGTGTTCTGGTGGCAGGGTTGCTGCTGGGCCGACCCGGTGCCGAGGGGCTGATCCCATCGGCCTGGATCAGCGGCCTGGTGGGGGGGAATTCCCTGTGGGCCAACCTGTTCGCCTCGGTGGTGGGCGCCTTCATGTACTTTGCCACGCTCACCGAAGTGCCCATCCTGCAGGGGCTCATCGGCGCGGGCATGGGCAAAGGGCCTGCTTTGGCCCTGCTGCTGGCCGGACCTGCCTTGAGCCTGCCCAACATGCTGGTGATTCGCAGCGTCTTGGGAACGAAGAAAACCGTGGCCTTTGTCACCCTGGTGGTGGTCATGGCCACGATCAGCGGCATGATTTTCGGACATTTCTTTTAAACGTCAGAAACATGCCACAACATTCGGCTTTCGTTGGGTCGATCCAATCATTACTAAGATTCAGCAGGCAACTGAGAACAACGGCTGGCAACACGGATGTACTTAGACAAGGAGCCGGAAACGATATGTTCGACCAATTTTTCCTTGAAGTGAACCAATGGATGACTGCCGGATCGGCGATCGCCTTTGCCGGGGCCTTTGCCTGGGGCATGGTCAGTGTGCTGTTTTCGCCCTGCCACCTGGCCTCGATCCCGCTGATCGTGGCCTACGTGGGCGGCCAGCAGACCGCTGTAAACCCGCGCCGGGCCGCCTGGTATGCCGGCGCGTTCTCCATCGGCCTGTTCATCACCATCGCCGTGGTGGGCATCGTCTGTGCGATGCTGGGCCGCATGCTCGGCGACGTGGGCACCTGGTGGCAGGTGCTGGTGGGCATCGTGCTGATCTGGGTGGCCCTGGGCATGCTGGGCGTGCAGGCCTGCTCCATGTCCGGCTCGCTGCTCTACCGGCTCAACCTGCGCGGCATCCATGGCGCTTTCGGCCTTGGACTGGCCTACGGCATTCTTTCCGGGTCCTGCACCTTCGGGTTTATCGCGCCGATCCTGGCCATTGTCACCGTGCAGCAGAAGATCGTGGCCGGCTCGGTGATGATGATCCTTTTTGCCGTGGGCCACTGCCTGCCCATCGCCTTGGCCGGCAGTTCCACGGCCATGGTGCGGCGGCTGACGGAGAGCGGCGCCTGGCAGGGCGCGGGGCAGTGGTTTCGGCGGGGTGCGGGCGTGGTGATTGCGCTGTTGGGCGTTTATTTCATAAGCGGACCGTTTGTCGGCGGCATATGATTCCATCGGAAGGCGAAACGATGATTCTGGAAAGATTGCGACAGGCCTTGTGGCAGGTTCCCCTGTTGATCATCATTGCCGGTTTGGTCGCTTCGGGAACCAACCAGTGGCGATCCGGCGGCATCGCCCTGATTCATCGGTTTGGGGTCAAAAGCACGCCGACCTGCATCGTGACGCAACCCGGGAAGGAAATGACCACGTACAGAGGCAGCGGCGGCATTCCGGCCGGCATCGATCCATTGCTCGCCGGCTTGCCCCCGGAAGGGTCAAACAATTGAAAAAAGGAGGAGCAATGGCAGGCAAATCGCTGTCCTGGATCATCGCCCTGAGCCTTGTATGGGCACCCTTTGGGTGCCTGGCGGATCAATCCCCGCCGGGTCCGTCGGCATGTCTTCCGCAAAGCGTTCATGAATTCGCTCCGGTGGTGGAAGGAACCCAGGTCGTTCATGAATTCATCCTTCAAAACCTGGGCGACGCCCCCCTGGAGATTATCAAGATCGATTGCGGTTGAGGCTGTACGGCCGCGACCAGTGCGCGGCAGGTCCCTCCCGGGCAGGAGGGCCGCATTCAGGTCCAATTCAAAACCAGCGGGTATGGCGGACAGAAGGTCCGTGAAAGTGTGCGGATTCAAACCAACGATCCCAACTGGCCATGGTTGCAAGTGGCCGTCACCGGCATGGTGGAAAAATTCGCCGAAATCAGTCCCGAACGGGTGTGTCTGGCAGGCCCGGCCGATCAGCTGTTACTCGCCGCGGTGGAAATCATCCCAAGAAAGGACCTGCCCTTCACGATCTCCCGAGTCGAAGCCAAAAGCGGCGAGTTCATCTGGAACTTCAAATCGTGCTTATTAGGAGAAACCTGAAATGAGCCGTTTCTTAATCATCGGCGGCAGCGACGCCGGCGTCAGCGCGGCCTTGCGCATAAAGGAAATCGACCCGAAGGCGGCGGTCACCGTGATGGCCGCCGATGCTTACCCCAACTTCAGCATCTGCGGGCTGCCGTTTTACCTGAGCGGGGAAGTGGCTGACTGGCGCACCCTGGCCCACCGCACCGCGGAAGAGATCACACGGCACGGCATCGATCTGTTGCTCGATCACAGGGCGCTGGCCATCGATCCGCAGGCCAGGCAGGTGCAGGTTCGTTCGTCCGATGGAAACAATCGCCGGATCGGTTACGGCAAGCTGCTGATCGCCACTGGTGCGGAATCGGCCAAACCGCCCTTCGAAGGCCTTGAAAATCCCGGTGTATTTTTCCTGCGCTGGATGGATGACAGCTTCGCAGTCAAAGGGTTCATGGATCAGGAAAGCCCCAAACGGGCCGTGATCATCGGCGGCGGTTACATCGGACTGGAAATGGCCGACGCCCTGACCCACAAAGGAATGACGGTCACCCTGCTGGAATTCGCCCCCGAGGTGTTGACCACACTGGACCCGGAACTTGGCGCACTGATCAGGGCCGAGCTTCACGCCAAGGGGGTGCGGGTAATCACGGGGCAGGCGGTTCAGCGGATCTCGCGAAATGGAAATGAACTGTCGGTGCATGCGGCTGCCGGCGACACTGTAGCGGCGGACATGGTGCTGGTGGCTGCCGGAGCCAGACCCGCCACGCAGCTCGCCCAATCCGCCGGCATCGGCCTTGGGGCCGGAAAGGCCATCCTGGTGGACAGGCACATGGCCACGCAAACGGCGGATATCTGGGCGGCCGGAGACTGCGTCCAGACGTGGCACCGTATTCTCGAACGCCATGTTTACATGCCGTTGGGCACCACGGCCCACAAGCAGGGCCGGGTGGCCGGAGAGAATATGCTGGGCGGAGCTTGCGAATTCCAGGGCAGTCTGGGGACCCAGGTGGTCAAGGTCCTCGACCGGGTGGCGGCGAGAACGGGTCTGCGGGAGATCGAAGCGGCCGAAGTCGGGCTTGATGCGCTGACCGCACCGCTGACCTCCTGGGATCATAAGGTGTACTATCCAGGCGCAACGGCCCTGCACATCCGCCTGACCGGGGATCGCGCCTCCGGCCGTCTGCTCGGAGCCCAACTGGTCGGCCACCGGGAATCGGAGGTTTCCAAGCGGGTCGACATCGTCGCCACCGCGCTGTATCACGGCATGGCCGTGAAGGAACTCTGTGACCTGGATCTCTCCTATACGCCGCCGCTGTCGTCTCCCTGGGACCCGGTTCAAATGGCGGCCATGCAGTGGATGAACCTCAACAGGGGTGCTACGTTCAAATGATTGCAACAATGAAAGAAATGTTGATGACAAGATCGAGATTGCTGCTTTTATTTGGGGTGCTGCTGACATGCCAAGCGGTGTCACCCGTGTACGCCACCGATGCCACGCCGGAGAGCTTGTTGAAATTGCCGGTTCCGGGCATGGTGACCATGATCGATCTGGGGGCCAAGTCGTGCATCCCCTGCAAGATGATGGCGCCCATCATGGAAAAGATGGAGAAAAAGTACGCCGGCAAGGCGGCCATTGTTTTCATCGACGTCTGGGAACATCAGGAGCAGGTCAAACGGTTCGGCATCCGGGCGATTCCAACGCAAATCTTTTATGATACCACCGGCAAGGAGGTGCTGCGCCATGTGGGCTTCATGTCCGAAGACGATATCGTAAAGACCCTGACGCGGCTGGGGGTTGCGCCTTAGCTGGTTGGGATCCCAACGGGAAATGGGTTAATAAACGTTCGCAGTTCTTTTCGAAGCCATAAACGGCTTACCTTTGGCAGGAGGCCTGAATTGTTGCTCCGATCCTATCGAATTGAAATTTTTAACAACACATGCATGCCCGGCGCCATGAGCGTCCAGTGCTTTGCCCACCTGGACCAGGATGTTTCCGAGGCGCTGCCCTATTTGAACGCCGAGTTGGGTGGTTCTGAATATATCAAGGACCCACCGTCGGTTACGTTCAAACTGCATGGCAAGCTGCTGACGGTTCACGGTCGCAAGATTGCCGTTAACGCGAACAAGAACGAGGAAGAGGCGCGAAAGATCGTAGAATGGATGAAGCGTGAGATCAACCGGGTTTGGGAAAGCCGCCAGGCCATTACGCCGCGATACGAAGGTATGCCACGGCCTCAGGTGATCCGGATATTAAAATGCCTGCCAAAAACGAATTGCCGCGAGTGCGGCGAGCCAACCTGCATGGTATTCGCCACCCGCGTGGCCGAGGGCATTAAGGGCGGCGACGATTGCCCGACGTTGACTCCGGCGGCCAAAGCGGACCTGGATGCATACATGCAGCCCTTTGCCGTGGGCGTGGATGGCATACCGTGGTAGTGCGCCGGGTTCATTAAAAAGCCCATCGAGAAGAAAAACGATATCCCCTCTTCCGAAAGTGTCCATCGCG
Source organism: Desulfosarcina sp. (assembly GCF_046496365.1). Classification (GTDB taxonomy): domain Bacteria; phylum Desulfobacterota; class Desulfobacteria; order Desulfobacterales; family Desulfosarcinaceae; genus Desulfosarcina. The sequence goes on along the minus strand of NZ_JAWOHB010000061.1, from coordinate 7,113 downwards.
AGTATGCGTTTGTCCTTTTCAACGCAAATGCCGGAAGAAGGTCCGTATTTCCTCAACCAAAGCCTCCGGTTGCTCGAGCGCTGCGAAATGGCCACCTTTATGCATCGCTGTCCACCGCCGGATATCGGTATACATGCGTTCAGCCACTGATCGCGGGGGACGCAGGATCTCCTTGGGGAACTCCACATAGCCCATAGGCACGTCGATTGTTTGACCTTTCGGAATTGGCCACGGTCCGTGCATCCGGGCATAGTAGGGCCAGAATGATGAACCGATGGCGCCAGTTATCCAATACAACGTGATGTTTGTGAGCATTTCGTCTCGTGTGAGAGCGGTCTCAGGGTCGCCATCGCAGTCGGTCCATGTTCGGAATTTTTCCACCAGCCATGCGGCAAGGCCGGCCGGAGAGTCGGTAAGGGCAAAGGCAAGCGTCGTCGGCTTTGTTCCTTGGATCCACTGATAGCCGGTCTCCTCTTTAAGGAAATGGTTAAGCTGCTCCAGAAACGCCTTCTCTTCAGGCGTAGGATCAGCCATCATCTTTTGGTCGCGACGCACCGCAAGCAGATTGAGGTGAATGCCAATGAGGATCTCAGGAAAAGCAAAACCCAGTCGGGAGGTGAGAAAAGCACCCCAATCGCCGCCTTGAGCGCCAAAGCGCGAGTACCCCAACACGTCAGTCATCAGCGAGGCAAATACCTCGGCGATCTCCTCGATGCCGAAGCGCTTCTGTCCTGCCTTGAAAGAAAACACATAGCCCGGCAGTGAAGGAGCGACTACAGTGAACGCATCAGCAGGGTCTCCTCCGAAGCGAGCTGGGTCGGTGAGCATGGGTATCACTTTGTAAAACTCCATCACCGAGCCCGGCCATCCGTGAGATAGCAGAAGCGGCATTGGATCTGGGCCCTTGCCCTTCTCATGGATAAAATGAAGGTTGATACCGGCAAGCGGTACTGTGAACTGGCGAATGGCATTAAGCTTCGCCTCCTGCGTGCGCCAGTCGAAGCCTTCTCGCCAGTAGTCAAGCAGCTGTTTGAGGTACGCGACGCTTGTTCCCGTGGACCAGGGGGCCAGCGGTGGTTCGTCAGGGAGCCGTGTGCGCATTAAACGCTGCCTTAGGTCATCTAAAACCGAATCGGCTACGGAGAGCTGGAAAGGTTGTATATCGTTAATTGGCATGGCCACGCTTCAGGTGTGTGCGATTGCACATTTGTATGCACATCACGGCTAATTCCAAGCGATGGACGCATCTAAAATGCTTGAAATCACTTGTAGTATAAGTGGTACAAATTTTAAGTGTCAAGGACGAACTCAGAACGAGCCCAGCTTTTATGTTGATTTAAATTTCGACTCCAAATCACACGACACAGCATTCAACTGATGTCTGCTGGTCCCGAAGCAATCCTATTTTTTAAGGGGCCTGTTTTCCCGCCAAACAGGTACATTTATCCAATCGATGTTCATTTTTATCCCTTTCCATGTTACGCTCAAGTCGAACCAACTACCGAATCCTTATTACTTTCGAGACGACTGTGGCAGGAACGCAAACCTCCTGATCCTCACAGACGAGGTGTCCAAAACCTATTGCGCGGCCACGCCCCTCAACCCAGCACACGTGACCGGATGGTCCGATGTGAAAAGGCAGTCTAAAGGCCGTTTTCAGCACCGTCGAAAAGCTCATACTGGAGGAACCTTGACCGATCCGTCCCCACATATCACCGAGGGCAAACAGGCTGATGAAGCGCTGCGCGACAGCGAGCGTCATCTAAGAATGGTGCTGGAGAGTATGCCAGACGCCTTTGTCAGCTTCGATTCCAGCTTGCGCTACACATACGTAAACCAACATGCTGAGCGTCTTCAGGCTGCGCGTCGCGAGGACCTGCTCGGAAAGAATGTCCGGGAGGTCTATCCCGACCCAGAGTCTTATAAATCCATCAGCCAATATGAGAGCGTGCTGGCCGAAGGGACGCCAGTCAGCTTCACATCTTATCACAGTGGATTCGACAGATGGGTCGAGGTGCGGGCATTCCCAACACCCGACGGCGTTTCCGTCTTTTTCAAGGATGTTTCAGACAAGATTAAGACCGAGAATGCCCTGCGGCAGAGTCGCGCGGATCTCGACCGCGCCCAGGCCGTGGGCAAAATCGGCTGGTGGCGCCTGGATGCCCGTAAGAACGTGCTATCCTGGTCAGCCGAGAATCACCGCATTTTCGGGGTGCCCGAGGGGACGCCGCTGACCTACGAGCTCTTCCTGTCCATCGTTCACCCGAAAGACCGCCAATATGTGGAGGCGCAATGGCAGGCTGGTCTTCGCGGTGAACCATACGACATCGCGCACCGCATTGTGGCGGGCGGCCAGGTCAAATGGGTGCGGGAGAAGGCATATCTGGAGTTCGACAGTGAGGGCCAATTGCTTGGCGGCTTCGGTATTACCCAGGACATCACCGAACAAAAGTGTGGCGAAGCGGCTCTGCGGCGCAGCGAACGCAGGCTTTCCATGGCTTTGTCCGCCACGGCCGATGCGGTTTGGGAATGGAACCTGGTTACCGGCAAGAACTATTACAGCCCCCGCTGGTACGAGATGTTGGGCTATGCCAATAACGAAATTTCCATGGATTATGACGGTTGGAGAAGCCTGTGCCATCCAGATGACCTTCAGCCTACCATGGATTTGATTCAGTCGAAGCTGCAATCCGGTATAGATTCCGTCTATTCAACCGAATTTCGGATGCGCGCGAAGGATGGGTCGTGGGTGTGGATTCTGGGCCGCGGTCGGGTGGTTGAGCACGACGCGGCGGGAAGACCGGTGCTGCTCAGCGGTACCAACACCGACATCAGCGAACGGAAAAACACCGAACTGAGGCTTCGTCAATTGTCGCAGTTTCCCGAAGAGAACCCCAACCCGGTTCTACGGATCTCCGTAGACAGCACCCTTTTGTACACGAACGCCCCAGCTCGCCAAATGCTGTCCGTGATGGGCGGGCGGAATGGCCGGCACCTGCCCGCCCCCTTGAAGGCAGTATTGGAGCGTGTTCGGGAGCAAGGCCATGCCGCGGAAAACGAGATCACGCTCCCGGACGGCCGTACGTTCAGCTTCTTTGCCATTCAGCCGCTGGATGAAGACTACATCAATCTCTACGGTATGGACATCACTGAACGCAAGCTGGCGGAAGAGACATTACGTCTCAATGAGGCGCGCTTCCGCACCTTGGTGGAGGCCAGTTCGGAAGTGTTGTACCGCATGAGCTCGGATTGGCGCGAAATGCGCCAGCTTCAAGGCGGCGGGTTTTTGGCCGACACCGAAGGACCGAACCGTAATTGGCTTCAGGAATACATTCACCCAGATGATCAGCCGCAGGTGTCCGCCGCGATTGATGAAGCCATTCGGAGCAGAAGCACATTTGATTTTGAACACCGGGTGCGGCGGGCGGACGGCACATTGGGGTGGATATTTTCGCGTGCCGTGCCACTGTTTGACGCAAAGGGTGACGTTGTGGAATGGTTCGGCGTCGCCAGCGACATCACCGAACGCAAACAAGCCGAGGAGCACGAGCAACGGGAGCACCGCGAAACCGTGTTCGCCAACCGCGTCCTGCGTGCCTTTGTCGAATATGAGGGGGACGCGTTGTTTGACCAAGCACTGGCGGTCGTGCAGGATGAAACGGCCAGCCGGCACGGCGTGTTCGGCTACATCGCAGAACCCGGCCATCTGTACTGCCCGAGCCTGTCGAAGATGCTTGACGCCTGCGAGATCGAAGGCAAGTGCATCCACTATCCCCCGGAAAAGTGGAAGGGGTTGTGGGCGCGGGCGATGAAAGAAAAGCGGTCGATGTACACAAACCAAGCTCCGCCCGTTCCGCCCGGTCACCCGATCATCCACAGCAACCTGGCCACGCCAATCCTGTTCCACGGCGATGTCATCGGTCTGCTGAACATCGCCAACAAGGACGGCGGCTACACCGACGCGGACCGCGACACGCTCGACCGACTCGCAAACCGCATCGCACCTGTACTCTACGCCTGGATTCAGCGTAAGCTGCGCGAGGATGAACGCGATGCCGCCAGGGCTGAGGTCCAGCGAATCGCAGAACAGCGACAGCTTGCCCTGGATGCCGCCAAGCTCGGTTGGTGGCAGTTCGATCCAAACACATGCGGCGCTCAGTGGGACGAAGGTTACAAGGCCATTTTCGGTGTGAGCGGTTATGCCCGCCCCAACGATGCGATCCTGAAGCAGATCGTCCACCCCGAGGACTTGCCTGCGCTGTGGGCCGAGATTGCAGCTGCCCTGAATCCAGAGAATCCTCAGCCCTACGCTACCGAGTACCGAATCAATCGCCCCGACGGACAGGTGCGCTGGGTGGAGGATCATGGAATCGCCACTTTCGAGGGCGACGGCGCAAACCGGCGCGCCGTAAACTTTGTCGGTACGGTGCAGGACATCACCGAACGCAAACTGGCGGAAGAAACCCTGCGCGATAGCGAGGAGCGAATCAAAGCCAGCCTTTCCGAAAAAGTGGTTTTGCTTAAGGAGATCCACCACCGGGTAAAGAACAACATGCAGGTGATCTCCAGCCTGGTGGACCTGCAGGCCAACGAGGTCCAAGATCCCGCTGTGCGCATGATTTTTCAAGACGTGGTTCACCGGGTGCGCTCCATGGCCATGGTCCACGAAAAACTGTACCAGTCGCACGACCTGGCACGGGTGGAGTTCGCCGACTACACCGAAACCCTGCTGGGCTACCTGTGGCGGTCCCAGGGTGATGCGGCCTCGGGCATTCGACTCGATTTGGACCTGAAACCGGTTTACTTGCCGGTCAACCAGGCGGTGCCCTGTGGACTGATGCTGAACGAACTGGTGAGCAACACGCTCAAGCACGCCTTCAGGGGCAAGTCGGCGGGCCGGGTGACGGTAAGGCTTGGTGAAAACGGGGCAGGTCGGGTACAGTTGGAGGTTGGGGACGACGGCGTCGGCCTGCCGAACGGCCTGGATTGGCGCCAGGCGCCCTCTTTGGGTCTGCGGCTGGTGCAGATGCTGGCCCGGCAGCTGAAGGCCACGGTGGAAGCCATAGGTGAAGCAGGTGCGGTATTCACCATCACATTCGATAAGTGGGGATCATAATCACGTTGAGTCTTTGCCCGCCTTGCTGCGGTGCATCCTGACCCAATACAATCCAAGCCCCATCGCCAGTTCTTTTTCAGGCGGGTACCGATCATACTATCAACTTACCTTCTCGAAAAATGGGCCGCCAATATATGGTTCAGGAATCGATCAGAAGCTTGCCGGGCTCCCGGTTCGCAGCCGGGCGGGCATGGTTCTGCGTTTGAACCGCCGATTCACAATGACGCTGCAACGGCCATTGATCCGATGACCCGCCTGGCCGGGATCCTGGTGGCCCTGATGACTGCTGCCTCCATCGGGCACGGTCTGGCGCCGGCCCTGCCCTCCTGGCCGTCCGGCCTGTTCGCCTGGGCGGCTGCTTTGCTGCTGGTATCCCGGGTATCCAGAGTCCAGTTCCTGCAGACCGTGTTTCTGCTGCTGATCGGTGTGTCGGCTCTGGCTGCCGCGCTATCGCTCGGCGCCGAGGTGCCATGGCTGCGTCTGCTGGACAGTAATGCCGGCTTATTGTCGATGCTCGCCGCCGTCAGTTTTCTGCAACTGATCACCATCGCCAGGGGTGCGGTCGTGGCGAAGGCCCAGCGCGGACCGGGCGCATTCGGACGCACCCTGCTCAGTGTCGCCGTGTTCGGCGGGTTTATCAATATCTCGGCCATGCTGCTGGTGGCCAATCGCCTGGCGCGAGAGCGCGGTCTAAGCGCCTTTGCCTGCCAGTCGATCACCCGGGCATTTTCCGGTTGTCCAACCTGGTCGCCGTTTTTCGCCGGCATGGCGGTGGTGCTCACCTATGTTGCCGAGACCAACCTGCTGTTCGTCATGCTGGTCGGCCTGCCATTTAGCGTCGTAGGGTTGTTGTTGGTGTTCATCGAAGCCATTTTTCGCTATCGGCAGGAGCTGACCGAATTCGAGGGCTACCCGCTGACCGTGGCCAGCCTCTGGCTGCCCTGCCTGCTGGCGGTGGCCGTCTGCCTGGGGCACGTCATGCTGCCCGGAACGTCGATCCTGGACATCATCGCCCTGTCGGCGCTGGCGGTTACCGGTGGGGTGCTGCTCATATCCCGCGGCGCGGTCGAAACCGGGCGGCAGTTGAGCGACTTCGTGCAGCAGGGACTGCCCATGATGGTCGGGGAGTTGCTCCTGTTTCTTGGCGCCGGTGTGCTTGCCGTCGGACTGCATGCGCTGGCAACGGTCATGCATCTGAACCTGCCGGTGATCACGGCCTTCGATGCGACCGCGGCCGGATTGCTGCTGGCGGGGTTGATCGTCCCTTCCATGTTCGGCGCCCATCCGATCATCACCATCTCCGTGGTCGTGCCGCTGCTCGCCCCGATCAACCCGGACCCGCAACTGCTGGCGGTTACCTTACTGTTCGGCTGGGGACTGGGCACCTGCGCGGGCCCGATGTCGGGAACCCATCTGGTCATGCAGGGCCGCTATGGCATTTCCAGCCTCAAGGGGGCCATGCGCAACTGGTCTTATGTGGCCCTGATGTATCCGGTAGCCCTGCTGTTTCTCTTCGTCGTCGCCATGATTCGGAAGGTTTGAGGTAAGCATGGACCATCAGGATGGCCTGATTTATTCGCCAGACTGAGGGAATAGCAGGGCCTCCGCCGGATGGATACCTGGCTGAGGCCTTTACTTTGCGTGTCAATTTTCAGGTCTGGTGGACAGCTGTCTGCGGGTGGTGTGAGGCCCAGGTTATTTTGAGGTATACCGGATTTCGGGGTCGTGCGATTTGGTGCGATGCCCTCTACCTATCTTTAAAATTCAATATCTGAGATGCGGTTCAGCTTAGTTTTGGTCCCTGTATTTCGGGTTCAAACGGCCGACCACAAGATATGGGATTGAATGATGTCGGCCTTGCAATAAAGAAATTTGCAAGTTACATGTAATTTTCACTATGCTGTTTTTCAGGTCCGCACCTCGGGCGAGGTGCGCTCGTCCGGGTTCCTGCTGTGGCAGTCGGCGTACGCGGAGTTCTACTTCTGCGACGCCTACTG
>NZ_JAWOHB010000128.1:0-14552 GCF_046496365.1 Desulfosarcina sp. | reverse complement strand
CTCACGACTGCTCCCGTTCCGTGGCCCAGCGGCACTCGGCGGCTCGACAGTTCCGATTCTCAGCCTAACGTGATGCCGCTCAGCGGCGGGGCGGACCTGGCGCGGGCCGTGCTCTGCACGGGCCGTGACAGGGCCGAACCGCCCGCTGCAGCGGCTAGTTAGACATTGCCCCCCTTGAGGAGGCGATTGTGGGAGCAAAGCACACTCTCCAATTGTAGCGCGCGAGCCGCAGTTCAAGAGGGTACCCTTTGAGAGGTGTGTTCTGCCAATAGACAAGCCCCCTGAAAGCCGCATCAGATGCGATCGTCGTCCCGTCGATCAGGCCAGCATCGTAGAACCACCGGGCCAGAGACATCAACTTCTGATTCTGTTCGGCGGCCATACTGTTTCCGAGAGCGATAAGAGAGTTGCCCAAGTCGGTATAGGGGTCTGCGTGCGGCGTAATCGTGGTGTAGGCAGAGTCACCGACGAACCTGGTGGCCGCAGTGTAGCTATACTTCTGTGGCATCAAAGGCGCCGCACCCTTCGTTTGCGCGAGCAAGAGATTGGCGGCCTCACTGGGCTCCAACCGCTTCATCTGAAGGCGATTGCCGTCCACCAGAACTAGTTCCGAGGGGTCTATGGAAGCCTCTCCATGGCCCAGATTGTAGACGTAGACATCCACGACAAGCAGGTCCTCATACTCCGCCGCTGTGAAGCTCCACACCGTGCTATCCGCGAGACCCATTACGGAATACGACAGAGCCTGCATATCCAGGCTGGCCGCATCCACGCCCTCTAGCGTGCGAGCGAGCTCACTGCAGAGCTGAAGTCCATCACCAGGGTTGGGCGTCAGCACCGAATACTTGATTGCGGCGGGCGTACAACCACAGACCGCAAGACAGAGAACGGCCCCCGGAATCAACGACCATCCGCAATGTCCTCGCCTGCCACCGTGTCGAGTCATGCTGACCTCTCTCGCGATCGCGCCCCTCGAGATATGTCTAACGTCGTGCCGTTCAGCGGCGGGCGGGCCTGGCGCGGGCCGTGCCCTGCACGGGCCGTGACAGGGCCGACTGTCCGCTGCAACGGCAAGTTAGGTGCCCGGGCCACGCCTCCGGCGTTCCTGCCTTGCTTCTTCCAACCTTAGCTCAACCAGGTCCTCGGAAATGGTCTCCACGCGAATGCGATTGAGACGGGTCACGCGATCAAGAGACTTCGACAGCTCCGCTATTGCTTTCCTGATCTCCACGTGAGGGGGGTCACCGACGCCAACGAGCCCAGCGAACTTGTTAGGATCTAAGACGAAGTGCTGGGATTGCTTCTTCCCATCCACGCCCGCGTAGGTCACCTTGGCGTCGACCACCGGCGCGCTCTGGCCCTTCCCCATGATCTCGATGGCTGATGCGAAGAACGAACGAATTACCTGCCCCGGGCCAAGGTATTGCAGCCCGTTGAGCGATTCGAGTATGTGTGCGTCGATCTTCCTGTCTGCTAACTCAGCCGCACTTGGCGCGATAGACCATACTAGGTCCGTCGCCGGCGCCCGACTGTGATTTTGGATCACTAACTCCAGGAGGTGGAAAGAGACAGCGGAGGTCACCAGTGAGACGCTCAATTGCGGGTCTGTCTCGGCTTGGCGCAGACGTCTTGTCTCGCGCACCAGGCTGGCCGTTAGGCAGGCATAGATCACCGTCGAGACGGCCACCATTGCAGTGAAGAGGAGGGTCACGAGTCCAGAGTGCGCCTCGAGCCAGTTCACGTAGAACTTCCTCCATGTGCACCTAACGTCCTGGCGTTCAGCGGCAGGCGGTCCTGGCGCGGCCCGTGCCCTGCACGGGCCGTGACAGGGCCGACTGTCCGCTGCAACGGCTAGTTATGTGGCCGGTCAATGGGTCATCCAGAGGAAGTCAAGTCCTGTCGCTGCCCGTAACTGTTCCAGACGGATCGCGTCACCCATAAGCACCAGACAATCTTGTCCGCCAAGATCATAGTAGATGAGACGCACGCCCGGGACATGCTCCTGAAGGACCTCGTCCAACCGCACGAATACCTCTGGATCCACCCAATCATCATTAACCTTAAGGTCCCACTTGTAGTGTCGGTCACCGACCTTGAAGGCGAGCCATGCAGTTCCTGCCTCCACATCAACGTGGTCCTCAAGATCTGATAGCGCGAGTCTTCCTCCCGACATGTCGGCGACCCTCTCCGCAATGCCGATGTAGTCTCCGGGGCGCGTGATACACTCGGTATCGACGTACCACACGTCATCGGTTTTCGCGAAGCTGAATACCGTAATCTGAAGGCTTGCCGCGCCGTCGCTGCCCATGTTGACCGGGAGCGTACCCTCTCCGATCGAAGGCGCATTTATCAGAGTAGCAGCGGTCCCCTTTTAAAAACAACTTCATATTTTCACGTCGGCATATCCTGCAGACGGAGCCTCTATATCGTGCCAATTCGTCCTCCTTTAAAATCAGACCGTAGCGTGACGCGTCTTGTATGGATTACAAAAACGGTAGGCCGATTATTATACCCGTCTTCTTTTAGGCGGTCGGCAGCCGTTGTGGGGAATAGGTGTGACATCTTTTATCATAGCGACGTTGAAACCCGCTGCCTGAAGGGCGCGCAGTGCTGATTCGCGACCAGCCCCCGGCCCCTTGACATACACCTCAACATTTTTCATTCCATGTTCCATGGCCTTTTTGGCAGCGTCCTCAGCGGTCAACTGTGCGGCAAAAGGGGTGCTTTTACGCGATCCTTTGAAGCCATGAACACCGGAACTGGACCATGCAACCACGTTTCCCATGGAGTCGGTGATAGTAACGATGGTATTGTTAAACGTGGACTGAATATGAACAACTCCACTGGAGATGTTCTTTCTTTCTTTCTTTTTGGTCTTGGCTTTTCTCGGCATTTAATTATTCCTGAAAGATAATGGATTACTTTTTGGCAGCGCCCTTTTTCTTGATTGCTGACCGTTTTGGTCCTTTTCTCGTTCTGGCGTTGGTGCTGGTCCGCTGGCCGCGTACCGGCAGGGATCGCCTATGCCTGAGACCACGGTAACAGCCAAGGTCCATCAGCCTTTTGATATTCATGGAAACTTCCGTTCGAAGCTCCCCCTCCACCTTGAATTCACTATCGATTACCTTGCGTATGCTGTTGATTTCAGCTTCGGAGAGATCGTCTGTACTGGTATTCGGATCCATTTTTAGTTTGTTGAGGATACGATTGGAAGCCGTTCTTCCGATACCATAAATATAGGTCAGACCGATTTCTATCCGTTTACGCCTAGGTAAGTCTACACCAGCGATTCTTGCCAAAGTTCAACCTCCTCTAACCTTGCCTCTGTTTGTGTCTCTTGTTCTCGCAGATAACCCGAACGGTTCCTTTTCGCTTGATGATTTTGCATTTGCTGCAAATTTTCCTAACGGATGCTCTGACCTTCATTATTGACTCCTTGGTACCGCAGTGCGAGAGGTTGCCGCACTGTTTCCGGTTTCCCCTTTTCGGGATTCAGGTTCCTATACGGTTATTTTGACCGATATGTGATTCGACCCCTCGACAGGTCGTAGGGAGAAAGTTCCACCGTGACCTTGTCCCCCGGTAAAATTTTTATAAAATGCATTCTCATTTTGCCGGAGATATGGGCCAGGACCTGGTGTTTGTTTTCCAGTTCGACCTTGAACATCGCATTCGGCAGCGTCTCCAGTACCGTGCCTTCAACTTTGATGGCCTCTTCCTTGGGCATTCCAATCTCCTGCTGTGTTGGTTTAGCGTCCTAATTTAAAGGCACATGGGCTGCATTATTCTTTGGCAGCTTTCAGCGTCTTCCCCGAATGCCGCCCTTTTTAAGGAATCCTTCGTAATGACGGGTTAGCATATGCGATTCTATCTGGGCGATCGTGTCGATAGCCACCCCGACAACGATCAACAGTGCCGTTCCGCCAAAGTAGAAGGGAACATTAAACTGAGCGATCAAAATGGAAGGCAGCACACATACCGCCGAAACATAAATGGCACCGCCCAAGGTGATCCGCGTCAATACCCGGTCGATATAGTCAGCCGTGCGCTTCCCCGGTCGGATTCCGGGAATATAGCCGCCATTTTTTTTCATGTTGTCTGCCACGTCCACGGGGTTAAAGGTCACCGCCGTGTAGAAGTAGCAGAAAAAGAAGATGAATCCGACAAACAGCAGTTCGTAGAAAAAATTTCCCGGGCGCATGGAATCGGCGATGGACTTCATCCAGGGGATCGTAATAAAACTGGCGATGGTTGCCGGAAACATGATGATCGATGATGCAAAGATCGGGGGGATAACCCCGGACGTATTTATTTTGAGCGGCAGATGCGTACTCTGCCCCCCATACATGCGCCGTCCAACCACCCGTTTGGCATACTGGACCGGTATCCGTCGCTGACCCTGCTCAACAAAAATAATGAACCCAATCACTCCCACCATCAGAACAATAAGGATCACAATGGCGAAAATGTTCATGTCTCCGGTGGACATCAGCCTGAAGGTATTCAATATCGCTGCGGGCATCCGCGCGACAATGCCGGCAAAAATAATCAGTGATATACCGTTGCCGATACCCCGCTCGGTAATCTGTTCACCAAGCCACATGATGAAAGCGGTTCCAGCGGTCAGCGTCAGCACCGTCATCAGCCTGAATCCCCATCCGGGGGCCATTACGATGGCCGCCCCGCCTGGAGACGTCATGCTTTCCAGTCCGATGCTGATGCCAAGTCCCTGAATGATACTCAGAACCACCGTGCCGTAACGTGTATATTGAGTGATTTTCTTGCGGCCCTGTTCGCCTTCATTTTTCAAGCGTTCCAAGTGGGGAATCACCACAGTCAGCAGCTGCAAAATAATCGACGCACTGATGTAAGGCATGATACCCAATGCAAAAACGGATAGCTGCTCCAGTGCGCCGCCGGAAAACATGTTGAATATACCGAAGATGGTCCCCTCCATTTTCGCAAAAAAGGAGGCCAGGGCGACGGTATCGATTCCAGGCGTCGGCACATGAACGCCGATTCGATATACAAAAAGCAGGGCAAGGGTGTACAGAATGCGCTTTTTGAGTTCAGGGATCTTGAAAATGTTTCCGAATCCGCTGCCAACCATGCTTAGATGACCTCTATCTTTCCACCAGCAGCCTCTATTTTTTGTCTGGCGCTTTCACTGATCTGGTTGATCCGAACCGTAACAGGAACCTGAAGGTCACCTTTGCCGAGCACCTTGATGCCATCCCGATCGCCTTTCACAAGACCACTTCTGATCAGGACCGCTTCGTCAACGACAGATTGCCCCTCAAACCGGTTCAAATCCTGAACATTGACCACGGCGAACGTTTTTTTGAAGGGGTTTTTAAAACCTCTTTTAGGCAGGCGGCGATGGATGGGCATCTGACCACCCTCGTATCCGGGCCGTACGCCACCACCGGAGCGGGCGTTCTGACCCTTGCTTCCGCGACCAGCTGTTTTTCCGGAACCCGATCCCACCCCGCGTCCAACGCGTTTTCTTGATTTTCGCTGCCCCTTCTCAGGTGCCAAGTCGTTGAGTCTCATCGATTATTTCTCCTCGGCAACCACCAGGTGGGATACCTTTTCAACCATTCCTCTGACGGAAGGGGTATTTTCCAATTCAACGGTGCGATTAAGCTTGGTGAGGCCCATTCCCCGAAGAACCCTGCGGTGTTTTTCGGGCCTTCCAATCATGCTTTTTACCAACGTAATCTTCAGCATCTCACTCATCGTTCGTTATCCTTATTTCAAATCCTGGACCTTGAGTCCACGTCTGGCGGCTACGGACTCGATACTTTCAAGCTGCTTCAACCCATCGACGGTTGCCTTGACAACATTGTGAGGGTTGTTGGTTCCCATACACTTGGTAAGAATATTTTGTATACCCACCGCTTCAAGCACGGCCCGGACCGCACCACCAGCGATCACGCCGGTTCCTTCGGAAGCAGGTTTAAGCATCACCCGGCCTGCACCGAATTTTCCAACAACCTTGAACGGCACGGTTCCTTCGATCAGCGGCACTTTGATCATGGTTTTTTTGGCTTTTTCCACGCCCTTCCGAATGGCTTCAGGGACTTCACCGGCTTTCCCCAGACCGTATCCGACGCTGCCTTCTCCATCTCCAACCACAACAATGGCGCTGAAGCTGAAACGCCGACCACCTTTGACCACCTTCGCCACACGACTGATATGGACAACTTTGTCAATCAGTTGGTTTTCATCCGTATCTTGCTTGAACAAGGGTCTGCCTCCTTAATAGTATAGACTAGAAATCCAACCCCGTTTCCCGGGCTCCTTCGGATAAGGCTTTTATGCGTCCATGATACAGAAAACCGTTACGATCAAATACGACCTTTTTAACGCCTTTGTCCATGGCGCGCTGAGCAAGCAATTTACCCGTAAAAACCGCTTTGGCGACTTTGTTATCGAACTTAGGCTGATCTTTGACCGCTTTTTCATTGCTGCTGGCAGTCGCGATGGTTCTTCCGGTGGTGTCATCAATGATCTGGCCGTAAATATGCTTGGCGCTTCTAAAGACACTGAGTCTGGGTCTCTCCACCGAACTGACGATTCTCTTGCTGACTCTTTTTTTTCTTTTCAGCCAAATTTTCTTTTTTTCTTTTATTGAACCCATTTTCCATTCCTTTGAAACTGCATCAACGGATGTTTTATTTGGTACCGGTTTTTCCAGCCTTCCGCTGGATGTGCTCTTCAGCGTATTTTACGCCCTTACCCTTGTAAGGCTCCGGCTTCCTGAGTTTACGGATCGAGGCCGCGGTCTGCCCGACTTGTTCCTTGTCAATGCCGGTGAGCTTAATCACATTATTCTTTTCAATCTTGGCGCTGATTCCATCGGGCAGAGGAAAGTCGATGGGGTGCGAGTACCCAAGGTTTAAAACAATGGAACTGCCCTTCATCTCAGCGCGATATCCGATGCCATTGATCTCCAGTATTCTTTCGAATCCCTTGCTGACGCCGTTTACCATGTTGGCCACGAGACTGCGGGTCAACCCCTGGATGGAACGGGCCTTCCGCCCTTCCTGGTCGATGATGATGGAGATCACGTTGTCCTTGATCTCAAGGCCAACCGACGCGTGGATGGTTCGGGTCAAGGTACCCTTTTCCCCCTTGACCACCAGCACGCTGTCTTTAAAGTCTATGCTGGTTTTTGCTGGGATTGCGATTGGTTTTTTGCCTACTCGAGACATTTAACGCACCTCTTTTTCACAGCCTGTCGACAACCAGGGTTAGTTCGGAATCAGGGATAAAAATTACCTATTTCGTTTGGCGCCTACCAGAGGGTGCAGAGCACTTCACCGCCGATGTTTTTTTCTCGCGCTGTCTTGTCCGTCATCACACCCTGAGAGGTAGACAAGACGGCAATGCCCATTCCACTGTAAACGGGTTTCACGGATTTGGCCCTGAGATAGCTCCGCCGGCTGGGCTTGCTGACCCGTTCAATGTTGATGATGGTATGTTTCTGGGAACCGGTGTATTTGAGATAAACACGAAGGATGCCCTGTTTTCCATCATTTATGAACTTGTAGTTACGGATATAGCCGGATTCTTTTAGAACCTTGGCAATCTCGGTTTTAATTTTCGATCCGGGAATATCAACACTGTTGTGTTTGGCCTTCCCGGCGTTTCTGATGCGGGTCAACATATCGGCAATCGGATCGCTCATCGCTCTTTCCTACTCTTATTGGTTTTTCAATTTACAATTGGTAATTACCAACTGGACTTTACAACGCCGGGGAGTCTTCCCTGGGAAGCCAGGTTACGGAAGCAAATGCGGCATATGCCGAATTTCCTGATAAATGCCCGAGGCCTTCCGCATATGGGGCACCGATTGTATGCCCGAACGCTGAACTTCGGTGTCCGTTTAACTTTTTCTCTGAGTGATGTCTTGGCCAATGCATTCTCCTTGTAACCGCTCGGCTTGATTAATTCCTGAAAGGCATGCCCATCAATTTGAGGAGTTCTTTTCCCTCTTCATTGCTTTTGGCTGTCGTCACAATGCTGATATTCAAGCCTTTGATTTTGTCGATTTTATCATAGTCGATTTCAGGAAAGATCAATTGTTCTTTAACGCCGAGCGAATAATTCCCGGCCCCATCGAAGGCTTTGCCTGAAATGCCTCTGAAGTCCCTGACGCGCGGCAGCGCCGAGTTGATCAGTTTGTTGAGAAAATCGTACATCCGGTTCTTGCGCAAGGTGACCATGCAGCCGATGGGCATCCCTTCGCGCAGCTTGAAAGCGGCAATGGATTTTTTGGCCCGCGTAACCACCGGCAGCTGTCCGGATATCAGCTTGAGTTCCTCAACGGCCGAATCAATTATCTTGATATTGTGAATTGCCTCACCCAGACCCATGTTGATCACGATCTTTTCGATCTTGGGTATCTCCATCGGGTTGGTGTAACTGAATTTTTCCTTCAGTTTCGGCACCACCGTTTCATCGTAGTATCGTTTGAGCTGTGACATGTTATTCCTCCGAGAGCCTCCCGTTTAACCAGCCCTATACATCTATAATTTCGCTGCATTTTCTGCAGATGCGGACCGTCTTGCCATCGTCCAGGGTCTTTTTTTTCACCCGCACAGGTTCAATGCATTTGTTGCACATCAACATGACATTGGACCAGTGGATCGGCGCTTCGCTCTCGAGAATTCCACCCTGCCGGTTCTGGGCGTTGGGCTTCGTATGCCGTTTGACGATATTGATGTTCTCGACGAGGAGTCGGCTCTTTTTCCGGTTGACCTTAAGAACCTTGCCGACCTTACCCTTGTCCTTGCCGACGATGACCTTGACTTTGTCATCTTTCTTGAGTTGGATTGCGTCTCTGATCATTTCATTTTCTCCAAGGGGCGCAGCATGAATTATAGCACCTCGGGTGCAAGAGATACGATTTTCATAAATCGCTTGGCACGCAGCTCCCGGGCAACAGGCCCGAAAATACGGGTACCCAGAGGCTCACGCTGATTGTTAATCAACACGGCGGAGTTGTCATCAAAACGGATAAATGACCCGTCGGACCGACGGATCGCTTTCTTGGTTCTGACAACAACTGCCTTCAGAACATCGCCCTTTTTAACCTTTGCGTTGGGAATGGCTTCTTTTACGGTTACGACGATAATGTCCCCAATGCCAGCATACCGCCGTTTGGACCCACCCAACACCTTGATGCAGTATAACGCCCGTGCACCCGAGTTGTCCGCCACCGTCAGTTTAGTTTCGGCCTGAATCATTATTATGGTCCTTTATGGCTATACGGCTCTCTCGATAATATCGGTAACACGCCACCGTTTCAACTTGCTGATGGGTCGAGACTCTGTAATCAGCACCTTGTCGCCAATATTGCAGCTGTTGTCCCCATCGTGGGCGACGAATCGATTGCGTCGCCGGATGTATTTTTTATATACCGGATGCTTGACCAGCCGCTCTACCTGAACAACGGCGGTTTTATCCATCTTGTCGCTGACCACGGTACCGATAAGTTGTCTTTTAATTCCGCGATTTTTCATGCCGGCTTCTTCGTCTTCCGTGAGGGTTTATTTTTTTCGTTCAAAATGGTTTTCAAGCGGGCCAGATCCTTTTTCGTTTCCCAGATCTTTTTAGGATTTTCCAGTTGCCCGATTTCATGTTGAAACCGAAGATTGAACAATGATTCATTCAGATCGGCAACCTTCTGCTGAATCTCCTCAGCGTTGAGGTCTCTGATTTCGGTTGCTTTCATTACAGCTCGCTCCTCTCCACAAACCGGGTCTTAATGGGCAACTTGTGGGCAGCTAAACGAAGCGCTTCCATGGCCATTTCCCGAGTGACGCCGGTCATTTCATATAGCACCCGCCCCGGCCTGATGACGGCAACCCAACCTTCGGGTGCGCCTTTTCCCTTACCCATACGAACTTCGGCTGGCTTCTTGGTAAAGGGTTTATCCGGAAATATCCTGATCCAGATTTTGCCTCCCCGCTTGACGTGACGGGTCATGGCTATACGGGCGGCTTCTATCTGTTTGGAGGATATCTTGCCACAATCGGTGGCCTGCAATCCATACTCTCCAAAACTCAGATCGCTTCCCCGGTATGCGGCCCCCTTCATTCTTCCCTTTTGACTCTTACGATATTTGACCTTTTTAGGGCTCAGCATTTCGTATCTCCCACAAGCCTAACCACGATTTTCGGCTTGATCCTTTTTAAGAATTTCGCCATGGAACACAAACACTTTGATTCCGACGATTCCGTAAGTGGTGCGGGCTTCAGTGATTCCGTAATCGATATCAGCCCGCAGGGTATGCAGGGGGACCCGTCCTTCGCGATACCATTCGGTACGAGCCATTTCAGCTCCGCCGAGCCGACCCGAGCAGATTATTTTGACGCCCTGGGCGCCAAACCGCATTGCCGAGGAGACACCACGCTTCATGGCCCGTCTGAAAGCAACGCGGCGTTCAATTTGCATGGCGACATTTTCAGCGACCAACTGGGCATCCACTTCGGGCTTCCTGACTTCCTGGATATCGATCAGAACCTCCTGGCTCACGCGGCCTTCAAGCTCCTTTTTTAATTTCTCGATCTCCGAGCCCTTTTTTCCGATGACAATACCAGGGCGGGCGGTGAAAATTCGCAGTCGAACCCGTCGTGTGGACCGTTCGATTTCGATTTTAGAAACACCTGCATGGTGGAGTTTATCTTTGATGAACTTACGAATCTGATAGTCTTCAAAGATGTATTCGGCATATTTTTTGCCGGCAAACCACCGGGATTCCCAGGTCTTAACGATCCCCAGCCTTAATGAAATAGGGTTGACTTTCTGGCCCAAGCTATTTTCCTCCTTACTGTACGGAACCTTCTGCTAACACGACCGTAATGTGAGCGGTTCTTTTTAGTATACGCGCCCCTCTTCCCCTGGCCCTCGCCTTAAACCGTTTCAGTGAAGGGCCCTGATCGACGAGCAGATTCCTGACAACCAATTGGTCCACGTCGATGCTTGTGTTCTGGTCCGCATTGGCAACAGCCGATCGAACAATTTTCTCGACGATGCCGGCGGATTTCTGCGGCATGAATTTTAATGCGCTGATCGCTGCCTCGGCAGGCTTGCCTTTGATTGCATCGGCGATCATCCTCACTTTCTGAGGAGAAATACGCGCGTATCGTTGTGTTGCTCTGACCTCCATTTAGGGCCTTCCTTTTCTATCTTTTAACCTTGGATTTCTTGTCCGCTGCATGCCCGTAATAGGTTCGCGTCGGAGAAAATTCGCCCAATTTATGCCCAACCATATTTTCAGTGACGAACACCGGAAGGAATTTCCTGCCATTGTGAACCGCAAGGGTGATGCCAACCATTTCAGGCAGGATGGTCGAACGACGCGACCACGTCTTAATGACCTGGTTGCTCCGGGATCCTTGGGCTTCGCTCACTTTCTTAAACAGTTTCTGGTCGACGAAGGGGCCTTTTTTTAACGAACGTGGCATGATGTCTCCTGCTGGTTTTCCATTTCGAGCTGAACGTCCGGCGGCGATTCGCAGGCTTGTTCAGGATATGTTGCTATTTCGTTCGTCGTTTGACGATGTAGCGGTCAGTGCGTTTATTCTTGCGGGTGCGGAAACCCTTTGAGGGCATACCCCACGGTGAACACGGATGTCTGCCACCGGAGGAGCGCCCCTCGCCGCCACCCATGGGATGGTCAACCGGGTTCATGGCTACACCGCGGACCTTTGGTCGCCGGCCTTTCCATCGATTTCGACCGGCTTTTCCCAGGGAGATATTCTCGTGGGTGATATTGCCAAGCTGCCCCACCGTGGCCTTGCAGTTAAGCAGCACCATGCGCACTTCGCCCGATGGCAGTTTGACCAGCGCATAACGATCTTCTTTGGCCATCAGCTGCGCGAACGTACCGGCACTGCGTACGATCTGGCCTCCCTTGCCGATGCGCAGCTCAACATTGTGAATGTGGGTACCCAGCGGGATGTTGGCCAGGGGCAGCGCATTGCCGGGCTGGATATCCGCATCGGGGCCCGACATCACCTTGTCGCCCACCGATAATTTCAGGGGAGCGATGATATAGCGCTTTTCACCGTCTGCATAATGCAGCAGGGCAATGCGGGCAGACCGGTTGGGGTCATATTCGATCGAGGCCACCGTTGCCGGAATGCCTTCTTTGTCCCGTTTGAAATCAATGATTCGGTAGTACCGCTTATGGCCGCCGCCGCGCCGCCTGCTGGTAATGCGGCCGTTTACGTTCCGGCCGCCTGATTTCTTTAGAATCCGGACCAGATTTTTCTCGGGCGATGTCTTGGTGATTTCTTCGAAACCGGGGTAGCTTTGAAAGCGCCGTCCCGGGCTCGTCGGTTTAACTTTTTTAACTGCCATCGTTATGCTCCTAGCGTCTATACACCTTCAAAAAAATCAATCCGTTCACCGGGCATCAGGGTCACGACAGCCTTTTTCCAGTCCTTGCGTTTGCCCAGAATCCGTCCCCGGCGCTTGATTTTCCCCTTGACATGGACCGTACGGGTTTTGGCCACTTTGACGCTGAAAATTTTCTCGATGGCCCGGGTAATCTCAACGCGATTGGCACGCTTGTCGACTTCGAAAGAGAGCTGGTTGTGCTCCTCTTTCTGGATATTGGTCTTTTCGGTAATGACGGGTCTTTTTATGATGTCATACTGATTCATCAGCCCAATCTCCCCTCTATCCCTTCAATTGCCGGCTGAACGAGAACCAGCTTGGGGTATTTAAGAATGTCGTAAACATTCATCCCCTGGGTCTGAAGAATTTTGACTCCAGGTACGTTACGGGAGGAAAGCTCGAGTTTTTCGTTCTTTTCCCCTGTGATGATGAGCGCCTTTTTGGCATCGAGCCGATTGATGATGCCGGCAAACACCTTGGTCTTGATCTCGTCGAGATCAAACTTGTCGACGACCACCAGTTGCTGGTCGCGCGCTCTGCAGGTCAGCGCCATTTTCAGCGCCATCTTTCTGACCTTTTTAAGCACCTTTTGGGTGTACTCCCGTGGATCCGGTCCGAAAACCGAACCGCCCCCGCGAAGGATCGGGGATTTGATGTCGCCTTTTCTCGCGCGCCCCGTTCCTTTTTGCCGATACAGCTTGTGGCGGCTGCCTTTAACGTCGGACCGATGTTTGACCGATGCCGTGCCAGCCCGTTTGGCAGCCATTTGTGCGATGACGACCTGGTGCATAACGCTCTTTTTTACCGGAACATTAAAAATCGAGTCTTTTAGTTCGGTCTGGGAGACTACATCGCCGTCAATATTTACTACATCCACTACAGCCATAATGTTCCTCGTCCACTGCGCCACCTGCAACCCCGTCGCTTCAAAAAATGAAACGCATCGTTTAAGGAGGCCTGAAGTCCTTGTTTTTATGTGAACAGGACCTTGTTAATCGTTACGATTCCAGAACGGCACCCGGGAAGGGGGCCTTTCAGCAAGATGAGATTCTCTTCAGGGCGAATATCAATAATTTCCAAGTTTCTAACCGTCTGGGTATCCCCGCCGTATTGACCGGGCATCTTTTTCCCTTTGGTGACCCTTGATGGCCAGGCGCTGCAGCCGATAGATCCAGTCAGCCGATGACAATGGCCACCGTGGGTCTCCCGTCCGCCGCCGAACCCGTGGCGTTTGATAACGCCTGAGAATCCGCGCCCTTTTGAGGTCCCGGTAACATTGACTTTCTCACCGATGGTGAAAATCTCAGGTCCGATAGCCTGTCCCACGGTGTAGTCCTCTGGTTTTTCCACCCCCACTTCCTTTACGGTGGAAAAGCAAACCTCCCCACTTTTCTTGAAATGCCCTTTCAGCGGTTTGGTGGTCTTGGAGGCTTTTTTGGTGCCGAATCCCAATTGCAGGGCCTTATATCCGTCTGTCTCGTCCTTCTTGATCTGGGTGACCACACAGGGCCCCACCTGCAAAACGGTGACAGGGAAGTATTTTCCATTGGGCGCAAACAGCGAGGTCATGCCCAGTTTTTTTCCTACCAGTCCTTTACACATCTCTCTTATCCCGTATTAAAGTTTGATCTCCACATCCACACCAGGAGACAGATCAAGCTTCATGAGCGCGTCTACAGTCTGCTGAGTCGGTTCAAGAATGTCCAGCAGCCGCTTGTGGGTCCGCATCTCGAACTGCTCCCGTGATTTTTTGTCCACATGGGGAGACCGGAGGACGCAGTACTTGTTGATGGTTGTCGGCAGTGGAATCGGTCCTACGACCTTGGCACCGGTTTTCCGGGCAGTGTCGAAAATATCGCTGGCCGACTGGTCCAGCAGCTTGTGATCGTAGGCCTTGAGCCGGATCCTGATTTTGGAGTTCATTATCATCGTTTTAGGCTCTCTTTTTATTCAATTATCTCGCTGACGACACCGGCACCCACCGTACGGCCACCTTCGCGAATGGCGAACCGAAGCTCCTTCTCCATGGCGATCGGCGTGATCAGTTCGGCCGTGATCGCCACGTTGTCACCCGGCATCACCATCTCCACACCTTCCGGCAGATTCAATATCCCGGTTACGTCCGTCGTACGGAAATA
>NZ_JAWOHB010000126.1:0-8608 GCF_046496365.1 Desulfosarcina sp. | reverse complement strand
AAGTGAAAATGGCGATGTCATCGGCGTCGTTCTCATTTTTCGGGACATCAGCGAGAAATACCAATCCGAAGCGGCCCTTCGGCGGAGTGAAGCCAAACACAAAAAAATGATCTCCAATATTTCGGATGTCATTGCCATATTGGATGCCGACAGCATCATCCGGTACATAAGTCCAAATATTGAGAAATGGTTCGGCTGGGAGCCAAAAGACCTCATCGGCACCGATGGATGGGAAACGGTTCACCCGGATGACCGGGAGCGGATCCAGAAAGAATTCAACACCCTGCTTGGGCGTGACCAAGCCGAAAGAAAAACGGAATACCGGTTCAAGTGCAGAGACGGCAACTACAAGTGGATTGAACTGACCGCCGTCAATCTGGTCCAAGATTCGATGATCAACGGCATATTGGTGAATTATCACGACGTCACCGACCGTAGCCGGGCCGAAGCGGCCCTGCGCACGAGCGAGGAGAAGTTCCGGTTGACCTTCAACGCAAGCCCGGATGCGGTAAACGTCAACCGGCTGGAGGATGGCCTCTATGTGGAGATCAACGAAGGCTTTACCCAGTTGACCGGCTATACCCATGACGATGTCGCCGGCAAGACATCTCTGGATATCAGTATCTGGCATGATCCCGCCGACCGGCAGAAACTGGCCCGCGGACTGCGGGAAAAAGGCTTTTACAGAAATCTCGAAGCCCGCTTTAAAAGGAAGGACGGCAGCCTGACCACCGCGCTGATGTCTGCCCGGGTCATTTCCCTGGAAGGTGAACCACATGTCATCTCCGTCACCCGGGACATCTCTGAACGCAAACAGGCCGAGGCCGAGCGTGAGCGGCTGCTCCTGGCCATTGAACAAGCCCATGAAGTCATTGTCATCACCGACGCTTCGGGAAAGATCCAGTACGTCAACCCGGCCTTTGGGAATATCACCGGCTACTCCTGCCGGGAAGCCATCGGCCAGAACCCGCGCCTGTTAAAAAGCGGTCGCCAGGATCGGGCGTTTTACAAGAACCTTTGGGATACCATCCTTGCAGGCCAACCCTGGTCCGGACGCCTGATAAACAAGCGCAAGGATGGCACGCTGTATACCTGTGAGTGTTCTATTTCCCCCGTCAAGGACAAAGCTGGAATCGTCACCAATTTTGTGTGGATGTCCCATGACATCACCAAAGAGCTGGAACTTGAAAAAAAAATGACCCAGGTCCAGAAGATGGAGGCACTTGGCGCCCTGGCCGGGGGCATCGCCAACGATTTCAACAACCTGCTTTTTCCGATTACCGGGATGTCCGAAATGCTGATGGAGGACCTCCCTGCGAACAGCATGAATCATGAACATGTTGCGGAAATATTAAAAGCCGCACACAGAGCCGGGGATCTGGTGAACCAGATTCTCTCGTTCAGCCGCCAGTCCGACCACCAGAAAAAACCGGTCAGGATCCAGCAGGTCTTGAGAGAGGTTCTCACGTTGACGCGCGCCACGATTCCATCAAATATCGAAATAAACCAAAAGATCCAAAACGATTGCGGGCTGGTCATGGCCGATCCCACCCAGGTGCATCAAATCGCTATGAACCTGATGACCAATGCCTTTCACGCCGTTGAGCAGAACGGTGGCAAGATATCCATAGCACTGGTGGAAACCAGTTTGCCCGATGGCAATGTCAAGCACACCCAACTCGAACCGGGGCGATACGCCCGAATGTCTGTTGCTGACACGGGGCATGGAATACCCCCGGAACTGTTGGGAAAAATATTCGAACCCTATTTTACGACCAAGCCCCAGGGAAAAGGGACCGGACTGGGCCTCAGCACGGTCTACGGAATAGTCAGGCAGCACAACGGTGACATCACGGTTGCCAGCCAGTTTGGCCAAGGGACCACGATGAATATCTACCTGCCGCTGATCGTCAAGACCGCCCCCGCTGAGGCCGCCGAACCGGCGGAATACGTTGAGACCGGCAACGAGCGCATCCTGCTGGTGGACGACGAGGAACCGATTGTGCGGCTTGGGCGACAGATGCTCGAACGCCTGGGTTACCGCGTCACATCGCGGGTCAGCAGCCTGGAGGCCCTGGAAGCGTTCAAGGCCAACCCCGACGCCTTCGATCTGGTCATCACCGACATGACCATGCCCAACATGACCGGCGATCAACTGGCCAAGGCCTTAATTTCACACAGACCGGATATTCCGGTTGTCGTCTGTACAGGGTTCAGCGAACGAATGGACCCGCAAAGAGCACAGGCCATCGGCATCAAGGGTTTTCTGATGAAGCCGGTCACTAAATCGGACATGGCGCGGATGGTTCGCAAGGCGCTGGATGGATGATATTGTCGAACAGCTTGAAGGCTGGGAAATTTGTCAATCCCGCTTTTGAATGGCCACATCAATGCACAGGCGCTCGGATCCGATTTCACAGGGAATGGTGATGATCGGCACGGTAGAAGGAAACGAAACCCGATGCTGACCGATGACCACACTTGGAACCGAAATCGAACAGTCCGCTTCAGGAAAATTGGATTTGGCGTTCCCGACGATCATGTTGGTGATTTCACCGATGGCATCAACCGCATCCGCATCAAAGGATTCAAAGGTTTCCTGGGTCAGCGCCGACGCCAACTCAAGGGCCAGTTTCTCCTTGAGACTGATCACCACACACCCCACGACAGGACCGGACAGCCCGATGATACAGCTGATCTCAAAGTCAGGCATCCGATTCTTTTTGATGCTCGGCTTATGGAGTGTAAAGGGTAAGGCGATCATCGTGGCGAACACATTCTTTATGCCAGCCACAAAGGGGTTGATATACCTGACATCCATCTGGTTGTTCTCCTTACTCGCAATCGTTGACGGCTTCGTTAATCGTTGACCCTGATCCACAAACATACGCCGGCACCCCAATAAGGCCTGTATTCAGGAAGCCTTTTTCAAACGCAGAATTTTGTTGACGCGTTCGATCAGTTCATCACCTTTGAAGGGCTTGACCATATAATCCTTGACGCCCAGCATGACCGCCCGGGTCACATTGGTCTTTCCCGACTCGGCCGTCAACATGATCACCGGGATCTCCTTCAGCGTCGGCTCTTCTTTCAATTTTTCGAGCATTTCCATACCCGTCATGACCGGCATGGTCACATCCAACAGGATCAGGTCCGGCTTTTCCCTTACGGCGACAGCCAGGCCCTCGACTCCGTTTCCGGCTTCAAAAAGCTCGCAATTATAGTCATTGAACGCTTTTTTGACGATTTTACGGATGGTATTGCTGTCATCGGTTGTCAAGATCTTATAGGCCATTTGACGAATACTCCTGTGATTTCCGGATAAAGGAACGATCCTTGGCTCACGGCAGTGCCCTGTTCAACAGGTGGATGAGTGTCCCCATTGTTTTGCGCCTGCATTATTGTTGAAATGGCTACAAATGGCGTGCCAGCATATGATTTTATTTAAGTCCGCCATTATCCATTAAGAAAACAATTACTTGAATAGTTGCATGCGGCCTTTTGCATCCGAATGGTGAAGTGAAATACGGAAAATCAGGACGACCCGTCCGGAAAATTCGGATTTTTTTCAGCAATCCCGGATAATGGGCTCAAGTGGATGGTCGATTGACCGATAACTCCATCGAACGGCAAACGATCCATGTGAACGCAAAACAACGGAACCGAGGCCAATGGAAAAAATTCTTATTATTGAGGACGACGACGCTGTCTTCAGAACCTTGGCGGCCCTGATTCAGCGCATGGGCTATGAGGCCGCCTGGAAGCCGACGTTGGAAGAAGGGTTACGCGAAGTCCGGGCCAACGCCTACGATGTGGTCCTGCTGGATGTTCATTTGCCCGACGGCTGTGGATTGGACACCATTGCTGAGATCCGACGCACACCCGCACAACCGGAAGTGATCATCATGACCGGATTCGGCAATGTAAATGGCGCCGAGATTGCAGTCAACAATGGCGCCTGGGATTACATTCAAAAAAGAGGATCGACCCAGGACATTACCCTTTCCCTGAAGCGTGTGCTGGAGTACAGAAAAGAGAAGGTGCGGCACGGTGCGGCACCGGTAGCCCTGAGTCTGAAGGGTATCGTGGGGGAAAGCAAGCCACTGACGGCCTGCTACGACCAGCTGGCCCAGGCTGCGGCCGGTGATGCCAATGTGCTCCTATCCGGGGAAACCGGTACAGGCAAAGAGATCTTTGCCCGGGCCATCCATGAGAACAGCCGCCGATCATCCCGAAGCCTGGTGGTGGTGGATTGTGCCGCCCTGCCGGAAACGCTGGTGGAAAGCCTGCTTTTCGGGCACGAAAAAGGGGTCTACACCGGCGCCGACAAGGCCCGGGAGGGTCTGGTGGCCCAGGCTGACGGCGGCACGCTTTTTCTGGACGAAGTCGGTGAACTGCCGCCGGCCATTCAGAAAGTATTTCTGCGCGTGCTTCAGGAGCGCAAATATCGACCCGTGGGGGGCCAAAGAGAGCTTCCCAGCAATTTCCGCCTGCTGGCCGCCACCAACCGGGATCTGGATCAAATGGTCGCAGACGGCCGTTTTCGTCAGGATCTGCTGTACCGCATCCGTACCATTGCGATCACCCTGCCGCCGCTGTGGGAGCGCGGCGAGGATATCAAGTTGCTGGCGGTTCACTACCTTTCCAAAATCGCCGGGCGTTACGGCGTCGAAAACAAGGGCATATCTCCGGATTTTATGGACGCCTTGAAACGCTACCCCTGGCCCGGCAATGTCCGCGAACTGGTCAATGCGCTGGAAACGGCCATTTCCAGTGCCGGGCCGGAGGCGACGCTGTACTCACGGCACCTGCCGCAAAACATCCGCCTGCATGTCATCCAGGGGGCCCTGGAACTGCCGCCCGGGACCGCGGCGATGACGCATCCCGTGCCTCCGGCGAAAGGTCTAAATCCGGCTCCGTTGACTACCTTTAAGGCCTTCCGCAAAGCGGCCGTTGCAAGCGTCGAACGCGAATACCTGCGCAGCCTTCTGGATCAGACCCAAAACAGCCTGAACGAATCCCTGAATATCTCCGGCCTGTCTCGTTCACGCTTCTACGAGCTGCTGAAGCATCATCATCTGGGCCTCTGAACGGCTTTGTCAGCTGGTCAGCGGTATTTTCTAGGTTTGCATGAGACTGAACCTTCATCAAGTATGGGTGCGTTCGTAAGTCACCATCCTGCCCCCTTCGGGCTGTCTTTGGTCCCCACCGTATGGATGCCCCGTCCCCATCCCGAAAACCTGGAGCCTGTCCGAATTTCCACGACACATTGTCCGGGATTCCCGGATTGAACACCTCACGCCTTCGTCCAAGCGTTTGTTGATTGAACGAGCAAATTATTTAAAAACAACATCTTACCTGTTTTTAAAACTGAATCTACGCGTTGGCACACCTTGTGATTAGTCTCCTGGTCAAGCGTGATCAGTGAAAAAGAAAAGCGGAAAGGTAAACGTGTCGACGATACTGATGAACCTGCTGGTATATGCATCCCAGAAAAAACAGCACCAACGCCTGCTGCAGGCGCTCAACGGATGCGACCACCGGTGCGCCCTGGAAACCTTCATGACCCTCCGGTCCCTCGGCCAGCGTCTGCGGCGGAACTGCGGCGGCGAGACATGGCTGGTGCTGGTCACCCAAAGCCCGCCGGAGCTTGCGCGCCTCTCTGCCTTGAGCGATCTGATTCTGAACACCCGAAGCATTCTGGTGCTTCCGGATCACCGCCGCGAAAGTGCGATTCTCGGGCATACGCTCTACCCCCGGTTCATCAGTTACCTGGACAGCGATTTCAGCGATGTCGGTTCGGTGCTGGAGACGGTCCTTGCCAGGATCACGGCCGGCCGAGAAGACCGCACACACCCTTCCCGCGGACCCGTTCCGGAGAAGGCGGGATTCGGCAACGACTTGATCACACGCATCGCCCGGCTTCATGGGCATGAAAACTAAGCGAGCTCATCGGTTTTCCGGTGTTCAGCGAACAGCATCAATCATAACCTCAGGAGGTTGTTTATGGCAAAGTCACAAGAGGCACCCGTGGACCGCGGCGAACTGCAGGCACAGATCAAGCAGGCCAATTCGCATGCGACGGCACAATGCGAACCCGGCAAAGCCCTGGATCGCGAGGGCAAGTATCTCACCTTCTCCCTTTCCGAGGAGGAGTACGGCATCGGCATTCTTAAAATCAAGGAGATCATCGGCATGATGGCCATCACCTCCGTGCCCCAGACCCCGCCCTTCGTCAAGGGGGTCATCAACCTGCGCGGCAAGGTGATCCCCGTGGTGGATCTGCGCCTGCGTTTCGGCATGAGCTCCATCGCTTACGACGAGCGCACCTGCATCATCGTGGTGGAGATCGGCGCCCACGGGGTCAACGTGGTCATCGGCATCGTGGTCGACTCGGTCAGCGAGGTCCTGAACATCAAGGGCGAGGACATCGAAGACACGCCGACCTTCGGCACGCGCCTGAACACGGACTACATCCTGGGCATGGCCAAGATGGACGGCAAGGTCAAGATCCTGCTGGACATCGCCGAAGTGCTCGGCGCCGATGACCTGGAGGCCATGGCCAAGGCCGCTTGATCATGCTGTCGCTTATAGCGACCCAATTCAGAAATGATTTTCAACCCTATCATTCATAAGGAGCGTAAAATGTTTAAAAATATGAAACTGAGTGCCAAGCTGATCGGCAGCTTCGTGATTGTCGCCGTGATTACCCTGGCGGTGGGCTTTGTCGGTTGGCGCGGCGTCAACGGCCTGTCCCACCACATCGTTGAAATTGGAGAGGTGCGGCTGCCCAGCATCCACAGCCTGATGGTCATCGAAAAGGAGGCTGAATCCGTAATCGTGGCCCAGCGCACCCTGCTGAATCCGGACCTGAGCCGCGAACACAAGGCGCAGCAATTCGAAAATATCCAGGCCGCCCGCAACCATTATGAAGCCGCCTGGAAGGTATACGAGCCACTGCCCCAGACCCCGGAAGAGGCGCAGCAGTGGAACAAGTTCGTCCCGGCCTGGGAGGCCTGGCGCCATGGGAACAACGAGTTCCTCAAACTGATCCAGGAGTTGGACAAGCTGGACCTGGGCAACCCCGATGCATTGAATGTAACCATCGAAATGATCCGCGGCGACCATTACAAACTGATGAGCGAAACATCCGACCTGGTTGCCAATGAGGTAACATTCCAGGGCGGTGAGGACCATTTGACCTGCGGGTTCGGCAAGTGGGTGGCCGGCTTTAAAACCCAGAACCCCACCATGAACAGCTTAATCGCCCAGATAACCGAGCCCCACCACCGTTTTCACCAGGCGGTGGCCGATATCAAGGCCGCCGTTGGCAAGGGCAACCTGGATAATGCCCGGCATATTTTCAGGAATGCCCTACAACCCGCGGCCCAGGGGTTTATGAAGGGTCTTTACCCGCTGCGCGAGGAGGCCCAGAAGGCCACTATCCTGTTTGATCAAGCCAGTCAGCATGCCATGGTGACGGCCCGCGAGAAAGAGACGGCGGCCATCGATCTGCTGGAGCAGATCGTCAAGATCAACGAGGATGCGGCCCACGTGTCTTCCGAGGAGGCCGCGATCGAGTCCGGCCGCTCCAAGACCATCGCCATCATCGGCATGATCGCCGGGTTTTTGGCGGCCCTGGCCTTCGGCATCTTTTTGAGCATATCGATCAACCGTGCCCTGAAGCGAATCATCGAAGGCCTCAGCGAGGGTGCCGACCAGGTGGCCGCAGCCTCCAGCCAGGTCTCCAGCGCCAGCCAGAGTCTGGCCGAAGGATCTTCCGAACAGGCCGCCTCCATCGAGGAGACCTCCTCGTCGCTGGAGGAGATGTCCTCCATGACCCGCCAGAACGCCGACAACGCCAGCCAGGCCGACACGCTCATGAAAGAGGCCAACCAGGTGGTGACCGCGGCCAACCAGAGCATGGGTGAACTGACCCGTTCCATGGTGGAGATTTCCAAGGCCAGCGAGGAGACTTCCAAGATCATCAAGACCATCGACGAAATCGCCTTCCAGACCAACCTGCTGGCGCTCAACGCGGCAGTGGAGGCGGCCCGGGCCGGTGAGGCCGGCGCCGGGTTCGCCGTGGTGGCCGACGAGGTGCGCAACCTGGCCATGCGGGCGGCCGACGCGGCCAAAAACACGGCCAACCTCATCGAAGGCACGGTCAAACAGGTCAAGGAGGGCGGCGAACTGGTCGGGCGGACCAACGATAATTTCAGCGAGGTGGCCAAGTCCTCGGCCAAGGTGGGCGAATTGGTGGCCGAGATCGCCGCCGCCTCCAGCGAACAGGCCCAGGGCATCAGCCAGGTCAACACGGCGGTCAACGAGGTGGACAAGGTGACCCAGCAAAACGCGGCCAACGCCGAGGAATCCGCATCGGCCTCCGAGGAGATGAACGCCCAGGCCGAACAGATGAAGGTCTTCGTGGCCGAACTGGTGGCCATGGTGGGATCGTCGTCCAACGGCAACGGCGCCAATGGCAACGCTAAACCAGTCGCCCAACGCCGGCGCACCCAGTTGCATCACACCTCGCCACACCTGCCCGCGCATGCCGGCAACGGCGGCAAGGCCAAAGGCAATCGCAAGGCCAAAGCCGAGATGCCCG
>NZ_JAWOHB010000124.1:0-14035 GCF_046496365.1 Desulfosarcina sp. | reverse complement strand
GCTATGGTGATCCCACGCTCCTTCTCCTCCGGCGCCTTGTCAATCTGATCAAAGGGAACATAATCGGCCAGCCCCTTCATCCCGCATAACTTCGTGATCGCAGCCGTCAAGGTCGTCTTACCATGGTCTATATGCCCGATGGTCCCTACGTTTACGTGCGGCTTCGTCCTCTCAAATTTTTGCTTCGCCATCTCCGGGTCCTCCTGTTAGCGGGGACTGTCACCCCAACAAGGCAAAAGGCTTTGATCGTCAGGCAATCGGCTGGCCTGTTCGGCGCTCAAAACCTAATGCGGATAATATATATGGAAGTGGATCGTTACCAGCGGTAGTGGGCAAACGCCTTGTTTGCGTCGGCCATCTTGTGCGTATCCTCGCGTTTTTTCACCGATGCACCGCGCCCGTTGGCGGCATCCATCAACTCCCCGGCCAGCTTGGCACCAAACCCTTTTTCACCACGGCTCTTAGCAAAGCCGATGACCCAGCGGATACCCAACGCTGTGCGCCTGGAGGGACGGACTTCGGTGGGAACCTGATATGTGGAACCACCGACACGCCGGGACTTCACCTCAATGAAGGGCTTCACGTTCTCCAACGCTTTTTCAAAAATCTTTACCGGATTCTCGTTGGTCTTCTCACTGATGATATCAAAGGCGCCATAGATCAGCGATTCAGCAACACTTTTTTTACCATCACGCATGATGGAGGCGATAAATTTGGAAACCAGCTTGCTGTTGAATTTGGCATCCGGGATGATCACCCGTTCAGGCACTTCTCTTCTTCTCGGCATCACTCACACCATTTCGTCTTAAAATCGAATATCAGCCAGATTATTTCGGTCTCTTGGCGCCATATTTGGAACGCCCCTGCCGCCGGCCATCCACACCCAAGGTATCCAATGTTCCACGAACGATATGATACCGCACACCAGGTAAGTCCTTGACACGCCCACCGCGGACCAGCACCACCGAGTGCTCCTGCAGGTTGTGCCCGACGCCCGGAATGTAGGCGGTCACTTCAACACCGGTTGTCAAACGAACCCTGGCGACCTTACGCAGGGCCGAGTTCGGCTTTTTCGGTGTTGATGTATAGACACGGGTACACACCCCTCGTTTCTGAGGTGCCGATTTAAGTGCCGGTGTATTGGTCTTTTTTTCAACCCGATTCCGACCCTTACGCACTAACTGGTTGATTGTTGGCATATTAACCCCTTCAACTGATCATTGACATCAAATTTCATCGCGCACGGAAACTGGCTTTGTATAGATTAGGCCTTTGATTGTCAAGATAATTTTTCAATTTTCTATCCCGCAGGGCTTCACTTCGGACTACTTGCCACCACGGAGAGATCACGGTATTCGGCAACCCCCGTTCCGGCGGGAATGATCCGGCCCATGATTACGTTTTCCTTGAGGCCGCGCAGGCAATCTACGGCACCGGCAATGGACGCGTCCGTCAAGACCTTGGTGGTCTCCTGAAAGGAAGCCGCCGAGATAAAGCTGTCCGTGCTAAGCGACGCCTTGGTAATGCCAAGGATCAGCGGCTCGGCGATTGCAGGTTTGCCCCCTTTTAGGATGATGGCCTCATTGGCCTCCTCGAAGGCGATTTTGTCCACCTGCTCCTCCAGAATGAAATCCGTGTCTCCAATGTCCACTACCTTTACGCGACGCATCATCTGACGAACAATCACTTCGATATGTTTGTCGTTAATGCGCACCCCCTGGAGCCGATAAACCTCCTGCACCTCATCCACCAGGTATTTGGCCAGGGCCACCTCTCCCCTGATCTTGAGTATATCCTGGGGATTGGCGGCGCCACCGATCAGTGGTTCGCCGGCACGGATGTAATCCCCTTCGTAGACATTGATATGTTTGCCCCGCGGAATCAGGTACTCTTTCTTCTCGCCGACATCCACCGGGGTGATCGTAACCCGTTGCTTGCCTTTTTTGGTGGCCTTGGAAATGGAAACATAGCCATCGATTTCACTCAAAACGGCGACTTCCTTTGGTTTTCTAACTTCAAACAGTTCGGCAACCCGGGGCAGACCTCCGGTGATATCCTTGGTTTTGGTGGTTGCCCGGGGCAGCTTGGCGATGATGCCTCCGGCTTTTACCGTGTCGCCTTCTTCCACCATGACAATGGCATCCACCGGCAGCATGTATCGCGCCATCCCCGACCCTTTGGGAAGCTTCGCCGTCTTACCGTCCTCACCCTTGATTGATATCCGGGGGCGCTCTTCGGCAGTTTTGGATTCGATGACCGTTCGACTCGATTTACCGGTGACCGGGTCGACCTTCTCCTGAATGGTTTTCCCCGGGACCAGATCGCCAAATTTGACGGATCCATCAACCTCGGTGATAATGGGCGTTGTGAAAGGATCCCAGACAGCCAACAGATCACCCGGATTGACGGACTGACCTTCTTTGACCACGATATGGGCACCGTAGATAACCGGACAGCGCTCTCGTTCACGACCGGTTTCACCGACGATCGCAAACTCACCGCCGCGGCGGTTCATGACCACCAGTTCATTGTCTGCATTTTTGACCACATTGAGGTCCACAAATTTTATTTTTCCGGCAGTCCGTGCACGAATATCCGCCTGTTCGACCCGACGACTGGCCGTACCACCAATGTGGAAGGTCCGCATGGTGAGCTGGGTGCCCGGTTCGCCGATGGACTGGGCGGCAAGAATGCCAACCGCCTGCCCCATCTCGACCGTTCTTCCATGAGCCAGGTCGCGTCCGTAGCATTTGGCGCAGACGCCGTGTTTGGTGCGGCAAGTCAAGACGGAACGAATCAGGACCGTCGTAACCCCGGCGTTATCAATTTTATTGGCCTCTTTTTCATCGAGTTCCTTGCCGGCCTTGACAATCACTTCATCGGTAAACGGGTCTAAAATATCCTTTACCGTGGTGCGTCCCAATATACGTTCACTGAGACGCTGAATGACCTCGCCGCCTTCTAGAAGCGGCTCCACTTCAACGCCGAGCAGGGTTCCGCAGTCGTGCTCGACCACTGCACAATCCTGGGCCACATCTGCCAGGCGGCGGGTCAGGTAGCCTGAGTTGGCCGTTTTCAACGCCGTATCGGCCAACCCTTTGCGGGCACCGTGGGTGGAAATGAAGTACTGGAGCACGGAAAGGCCTTCCCGGAAGTTGGCCTGAATGGGCGTTTCGATGATTTCACCGGAAGGTTTTGCCATCAGCCCGCGCATGCCGGCCAGCTGACGCATCTGGTCCTTGCTGCCCCGGGCGCCGGAATCAGCCATCATGTAAATGGGGTTAAAGCTCTCCGTCACCATCGGCTGTCCGGATTCATCCAGTCTGGGTTTACCCTCAGCGTCATAAAGGGGCATCACCTTCATGGCATCCATCATCTCATTGGCCACATCATCGGTGGCCTTGGCCCAGATATCCACCACCTTGTTGTACTTTTCTCCCTGGGTGATAAGACCTTCTGTGTATTGCCGACCGATCTCGATAACCTGCTTGTCGGCCCGACTGAGAATCTCCCCTTTTTTCTCGGGGATGATCATGGCATCAATGGATATGGAAAGCCCGCCTTTGGTGGAGTACTTGTACCCGATGTCCTTGAGCCTGTCGGCCAGAATTACCGTGGCTTTCGAGCCGAGATTTCGATACACATAGTCGACCAGGCCCCGAAGGGCCCCTTTGTCCATCACCTTGTTGATGATTTCGAAGGGAATCTCCGGACGTCGTTCCATGACCTGGAACAGGTGGTTTCCATTATCGGTGTTTATCACGGCGGAAATGTCGTCTTCGGAAAGACCAAACAGCTGATCCACCTCGTCGGAGCCTGCATCAAAGACCCGCATGAACTCATCTTTTCTGAGGAGTCCGATTTCACCGTTGTTGTCTTTATCCGGGCTTTCTGAATGGGCGGCCACGAGATCTGAGAACGCTTCACCGGCCATTGCCGCCTTGGCGACCCTGGTCATGGATTTCTCATCCTTGACCATAATATGGCGCAGCCGGACCACCTCCTCTTTGGGCATGATTTCCCACAGCAGAATCCGCCCGACCGTTGTTTCTATCCGTTTACCGTCAATACGGACCGCGATGTTGGCGTGCAACTCCACAACCCGGCCGTCATAAGCGG
Organism: Desulfosarcina sp.; assembly: GCF_046496365.1. Taxonomy (GTDB): domain Bacteria; phylum Desulfobacterota; class Desulfobacteria; order Desulfobacterales; family Desulfosarcinaceae; genus Desulfosarcina. Next base: position 9,916 of record NZ_JAWOHB010000124.1, on the reverse strand, counting down.
CCCTGACTTCTTCCGGGTTGGAAAAAATCTTGCCTTCACCCTTGCAGCCCTCTTTTCCACGGGTCATGTAGTACAGCCCCAGAACGATGTCCTGGCTGGGTACGATAATGGGGCTGCCGTTGGCCGGAGAAAGGATATTGTTGCTGGAGAGCATCAACACCCGGGCTTCGATCTGGGACTCCACGGACAGCGGCACATGCACAGCCATCTGGTCTCCGTCAAAGTCTGCGTTGAAGGCCGTACAGACCAGCGGATGAAGCTGGATCGCCTTGCCTTCGATCAAGGTCGGCTCGAAGGCTTGAATGCCCAGTCGATGCAGGGTTGGCGCGCGGTTAAGCATCACCGGATATTCCTTGACGACTTCGTCCAGGGTGTCCCACACCTCCGGAACCTCCCGCTCGACCATCTTCTTGGCGCTTTTAACCGTTGAAACCAAACCTTTTTGCTCCAGCCGGTAATAGACAAACGGCTTGAACAGTTCAAGCGCCATCTTTTTGGGCAGACCGCACTGGTGAAGCCGCAGATTCGGGCCCACGGTAATAACCGTGCGGCCTGAGTAATCAACCCGCTTCCCCAGCAAGTTCTGACGGAAACGGCCCTGCTTGCCTTTCAGGGTGTCGCTCAAGGATTTCAGTGGGCGTTTGTTGGTTCCGGTAATAACCCGGCCATGCCGGCCGTTGTCAAAAAGTACATCCACCGACTCCTGCAGCATCCGCTTTTCATTGCGGACAATAATTTCGGGCGCCTTCAGATCCATGAGCCGCTTAAGCCGGTTATTGCGGTTAATGACCCGCCGGTAAAGATCGTTCAAGTCTGATGTGGCGAAGCGTCCGCCTTCAAGCGGCACCAGGGGCCTGAGATCGGGAGGCAGCACGGGAATGACGTCCATGATCATCCAAATGGGCTCCAGACCAGACCGCATGAAGGCATCCACAATTTTAAGCCGCTTGGACAGTTTCTGACGCTTGGCCACGGAACTGGTGGCCCGGATATCTTTTCTCAGCTCCTGGTACAGTGCATCCAGTTCAATGTTTTCCAGCAGCGCCTTGACTGCCTCGGCACCGATTCCAGCTTCGAACTTTCCCACGCCGTAAGTTTCGATGGCTTCCTGATACTTGTCATCGGACAACAACTGGCCGCGGGTCAGGGCGGTATCTTTGGGATCAATAACAATATAAGAATCGAAATAAAGCACCTTCTCCATATTCTTAAGCGTGATATCAAGAAGGTTGCCTATTTTGCTGGGCAGACTCTTTAAAAACCAGATATGGGAGACGGGGGTGGCCAGCTCAATGTGCCCCATGCGCTCGCGGCGCACCTTGGACTGAATTACTTCGACTCCGCACTTCTCGCAGATCACGCCCCGGTGCTTCATCCGCTTGTATTTGCCGCAATTACATTCGTAGTCTTTCGTTGGCCCAAAAATTTTGGCGCAGAACAGTCCGTCGCGTTCAGGCTTGAATGTGCGGTAGTTGATGGTTTCCGGTTTTTTTATTTCGCCATGCGACCATTGCCGGATCTGGTCCGAAGAAGCCAGAGAAACCTTGACTCCGGTATAGCGCCTGGGGTCTGTCGGTTTTGAGAAAAAATCATATAATGTTTCCATAACAATTTCCTTTAAAGGCCTTGAGGATGATCAAAGGTACGGCATGTCAAAATCACCGGATTAATCCTCGAGCAGGGCCACATCCAGGCCCAAACTCTGAAGCTCCTTGGTGAGCACCTTGAATGATTCCGGTATGCCTGGCTCAAGGACGTTCTGGCCCTTGACGATTTTTTCGTACATCCGGGTACGGCCAGCCATATCGTCAGACTTGACCGTCAAGAACTCCTGCAGCGCATGGGCGGCACCGTATGCCTCCATGGCCCAGACTTCCATCTCACCCAGCCGCTGACCGCCGAACTGGGCCTTGCCACCGAGAGGCTGCTGGGTGACCAACGAGTAAGGTCCGATGGATCTGGCGTGAATCTTGTCATCGACCAGGTGGTGGAGTTTGAGCATGTACATGGTACCCACGGTGATCTCTTCCTTGAAAGCCTCTCCGGTATGGCCGTCATAGAGGGTCGTCTGCCCGGTGGGACTCAGGCCAGCCTCCACGAGCAGTTTTTTGATCTCATCCTCTTTGGCACCGTCAAATACCGGCGTGGCCATATGAACACCGTTGCGGTAATATGCGGACAGGTGCTTGACTTCTTTATCGCTCATCTTTTTAAGGTTGCCGGCTGCATCGGCGAATATGTTGCCGAGTTTCTTGCGAAGCTCCTGAACCTTATTTTCTTCATACAGATCATTGAGCTGGTCGCCGAGTCCTTTTGCCGCCAGACCCAGGTGAATTTCAAGAATCTGACCCACGTTCATTCGTGACGGGACGCCGAGGGGATTTAGCACCATATCGACAGATCTGCCGTCGGCAAAGTAGGGCATGTCTTCGATGGGAAGGATTCTGGACACAACACCCTTGTTCCCATGACGTCCGGCCATCTTGTCACCGACCGAAAGCTTGCGTTTCATGGCCACGTAGACCTTGACCATCTTTATCACCCCGGGAGGCAGTTCATCGCCCTTCTCATAGCGCCCCAGCCGAGCCTCAAACGCCTCCTGGCAGCGTGCAACCTGCGCACGATATGCATCCAACACCTGGTATACCCTCTCGGTGAGGACCGGATCATCGAAAAGCAGCCCCTCCAGATCGGCAACCGGAATATGGCTCAGGCTTTTCGGTTCGATGGGGGTATTTTTTGCCAGATAGACTTTTTTCCCTTTTTTCAACGGAGCCGAGCACTTCTGTCCTTCCAGCATCGTTTCTAACTGGGACCGGACACCTTCTCCGATGATTTTTATTTCGTCGTTTTTGTTTTTCTCCATGGCAGCCATCTCGGCAGCCTCGATGGCTTGGGTGCGTTCATCTTTTTCGACGCCGCGCCGGGAGAAAATCTTTGCATCTATCACGATGCCTTCGACTCCCGGCGGCACCCGCAATGAGGTATCTTTGACATCGCCGGCCTTCTCTCCGAATATTGCCCGGAGCAGTTTCTCCTCAGGTGACAACTGGGTCTCCCCTTTGGGAGTTATTTTACCTACGAGGATGTCCCCTTGTTTCACCTCGGCACCCAGCCGGATGATGCCGCTGTCGTCAAGGTTCCGCAGGGCCTCCTCGCCCACATTGGGGATGTCACGGGTGACCTCTTCCTTGCCCAGTTTTGTATCCCGGGCCACCACCTCGAATTCTTCGATGTGCACCGACGTGTAAACGCCATCCCGCACCAGCCTTTCGCTGACAAGAATGGAGTCTTCGAAGTTGTACCCGCCCCAGGGCATGAAGGCCACAGTCACATTCTTTCCCAGAGCAAGTTCTCCTTGTTCGGTAGCCGGACCGTCCGCAATAATCTCACCGGCTCTGACAAACTGACCTTTTTCGACAATGGGACGCTGGTTGAAGCAGGTGTTCTGGTTGGAACGGACGAATTTTAAAAGGTTATAGATGGTCACCTGTTTATCGGAGTCGGTCTCGGATGATTCATGTTTCAACACAATCCGCGACGCGTCCACATCGACCACTTCCCCGTCCCTCTCGGCCACGATGGTGACGCCGGAATCCTTGGCCACGACCCCTTCGATGCCGGTACCCACCAGCGGCGCCTCGGCCTTGATCAGGGGAACCGCCTGGCGCTGCATGTTGGAACCCATCAACGCACGGTTGGCATCATCATTTTCCAGGAAAGGAATCAGCGACGCGGAAACGCTTACCAGCTGATTTGGCGAAATATCCATCAACTCGATCCGCTCCCGCTCAACCATCATGAATTCACCGGCAACGCGTGAGGTAACTGTCGGATTGATATATTGGGAGTTGTCATCAATGGGTGCGTTGGCCTGGGCAATGGGATGGTCTTTCTCTTCGAAGGCGCTTAGAAATTTGACCTTATTCGATACCGTGGCATTTTCAACCACCCGATAGGGGGTTTCGATGAAACCGAAATCATTGACCTTGGCGTAGGTGCTCAAGGAGACGATAAGCCCGATATTGGGACCTTCAGGCGTCTCAATCGGGCAGATGCGTCCGTAGTGTGACGGATGGACGTCACGGACTTCGAAGCCGGCCCGCTCCCGGGTCAAGCCGCCCGGGCCCAGGGCGCTTAGCCGTCTTTTATGGGTAGTCTCGGACAAGGGGTTGGTCTTGTCCATGAACTGACTTAGCTGGCTGGTGCCGAAAAATTCTTTGACGACTGCAGACACCGGCTTCGGATTTACCAGATCATGCGGCATCAGGGCATCGACTTCCTGCAGGCTCATGCGCTCCTTGATGGCCCGTTCCATCCGGACCAGCCCAATCCGGTATTGATTTTCAAGCAGTTCGCCGACAGCCCGCACCCGCCGGTTTCCCAGATGATCGATGTCATCCACGACCCCCTGGGTGTCCCGCAGTTCCACCAGCGTTTTGGCGGTAAGCAGAATATCCTCTTTGCGGAGCGTTCTGACGTTTACCGGCGTATCGATTCCCAAGCGCAGGTTGATCTTGAGCCGTCCAACACCGGAAAGGTCATAATACGAGGACTTGAAGAAAAGATGGTCGAGAAAATCCTGGGCCACTTCCGGCGTAGCCGGGTTTCCCGGACGGAGCAGGCGGTATATTTCGATCAGCGCCTCTTCCTTGGTGGCGACTTTATCCAACAAGAGGGTTTTCCTGATCGAGTCGCTGCTGGATGCGCCGTCGATAAACAGCAGTTCGAATTCTTTGATGCTGGCATCTTCGAGTTGTTTCAGCAGGGTTTCATCCACCACGTCATTGGCGTGGGCCATCAACTCCCCGCTTTCCGGGTGGGTGACGGAAAAAGCAATGGCCTTGTCCAGCAGATCATCGCGCTCGATGGGTACGCGTTCAAAATTTGATGCGGCCATCTGCTTGACGACACGCTGGGTGAACATGCGTCCTTTCTTGACGAGGAGATCACCGCTCTGCGGATCGACGATGTCTTTGCTTGCCCGCGTTCCTTTCAGGATTTCAGGGGCGAATCCACGGTAGTAATCCCTGCCGTCGAAGATGATCTTTTCGGTGTTGTAAAAGTAGCTCAACAGGTCTTCGGTGGAGTACCCAAAGGCTTTAAACAATACGGTAACTGGGAATTTTCGACGACGGTCGATGCGAATGTAGACAATATCCTTGGGATCGATTTCCAGATCGATCCATGATCCACGAACCGGAATGATGCGGGAGCTATAAATGATTTTTCCGCTGGAATGACTCTTGCCTTTGTCATGGTCAAAGAAAACACCCGAGGAGCGGTGCAGCTGGCTCACCACGACACGCTCCGTTCCGTTGATAATAAAGGTCCCTTTTGCGGTCATCAAAGGAATCGTACCGAAATAGATTTCCTGTTCTTTGATATCACGTATGTTGGAGACACCCGTTTCCTTGTCGGTGTCGTAAACAACCAGTCGGACCGTTATACGAACCGGCAGTTCATAAGTCATGCCCCGATGAACGCACTCTTCCTCGGTATGCTTGATTTCAGCAAATCGATAAGACACAAACTCCAGAGAAGCACTGCCCGTAAAGTCCTTGATAGGAAAAACGGACTTGAAAACCGCTTGCAAACCGATGTCTTCCCGTTTTTCGGGAGCCACGTTCATTTGGAGAAATCGCTGATACGAATCGCGCTGCATACCGATCAAATCCGGGATTTCTACAATTTTCTTGATTTTGCCAAAGCTTTTTCTAATTCTCTTGCTCGCCGTTGGTCTTTTCGACATGGCAACTCCGATAGATGTTTTAGGAATATGAAAATGGGATCAAAGGATTTTTCTCCTTTGCACCCCATTTTCATATTCACTGCTTTTTATAATGAAAAAAGAATGTTGTAGGTAGTTGTGGCGATTGGCGCCGGTTTTTATTTACTTAAGTTCCACCTGAGCACCGGCTTCCTCGAGCTGGGCCTTGATCTTTTCAGCCTCTTCCCTTGGCACGCCTTCCTTAACCGGTTTTGGCGCTTCATCAACCAACGCTTTTGCCTCTTTGAGACCTAATCCGGTAATGGCGCGGACCTCTTTGATCACAGCGATTTTTTTGTCACCCGTGGTGGTCAGAATGACGTCGAATTCATTCTTTTCTTCGGCGGCGTCTGCACCAGCGGCATCACCTGCGGGTCCGGCAGCCATCATGGCAACCGGCGCAGCGGCGGAAACGCCGAACTTCTCTTCCATCTCCTTAACCATCTCAGAGAGTTCCAGAACGGACATGTTAGCAATAAATTCAATAACATCTGCTTTCGTAATATCAGCCATTGGTAATTATTCCTCCAGGTTTTATATATTTTTCTGTTTTTCGATTTCGCTGACCCATAGGGATCACAATCAGGCTTGGGCTTCCCTCTGTTCCTTGACGGCCTGAAGCACATTCAGGAGTCGCCGCGGCACATCGCTCAGTGCCGTTACCAGTGAAGTCGGCACGGCGTTCATGGTGGAAAGCACCTGAGCCAGAAGCACTTCCCTGGACGGCAGCGAAGACAATGCCTTTATTCCGTCCGCACTGACTATTTTGCCATTGAGCACACCCACTTTTATTTCAAAGTTTTTGTTCTCCTTTGAAAAATCAGTGAGCACCTTGGCTGGTGCGACGGGATCGGCGTAGCTCAAGGCAATGGCGCTGGGCCCCTTGAAGTGGTCCTTGATCAGAGATACGTCATTGCCTTCCGAAGCACGCACGAGAAGTGAGTTCTTAGCCACCTGATATTCAGTGTTGGCATCTCTGAGCTTCCTCCTCAAGGTGTTCAGCGAAGCGACGTCAAGCCCTTTGTAGTCAGTCAGAATGACGAGGGTTGACTTGTTAAACCGCCCATGAAGGTCTTCAGTGATCTTTTTTTTCTTTTTTATATCCAAAGTTTGTTACACCCCCTTCCTTAATCTGCAAAAACCGGAGGACACATGATGATGGCGTTGATTTCCGCGAGGTCCTTCTAAAACATCCGGAATGGTAACGGTAGCGTTATAGGAGGGGCTCATCAAACGATCCAACTCCGTCTCGGCAGGCCGGCATCAACCGATTATACACGCAGTCCCTTTTCCTAACGGGCCTTTGTGAACCTACAGTCTTTGACAGTGTGATTAAGCAGGCCGTTTCAGGCCTGCCGTTAAAAAAAATGGCGCCACGAGGATCAAATGGAGGCCAGCAGGCCGCCTATTTCACAAAATCTTTCACCACTGCAGTATCGATTTTGATTCCGGGTCCCATGGTTGTGGACACGGCAATCCCTTTCAGGTAGGTTCCCTTGCTGGAAGATGGTTTCAACTTCATAATCATTTCAAGAAATGCGGTGATATTCTCTATGATCTTTTGAGATCCGAAGGAGACTTTGCCCATCGGCGCTTGCACGATACCCGCTTTTTCCACCCGAAATTCTATCTTTCCGGCTTTGAGTTCCTGGACGGTCTTGCCTACATCGAAGGTCACCGTACCGGTTTTGGCGTTGGGCATCAAGCCCCTGGGACCAAGAAGACGGCCGATTTTTCCCACTGTGCCCATCATGTCCGGCGTTGCAATGGCCTTGTCAAATCCGAACCAGCCTTCTTTGATTTTTTCTACCAGATCCTCGTTGCCGACGAATTCTGCACCTGCTTCTCTGGCCTCTGTCTCCTTCTCACCTTTGGCGAAAACGAGCACTTTTACTTCTTTGCCAAGGCCATTGGGCAGAACAACGGTTCCACGAACCATCTGATCGGCATGCCTGGGATCAACCCCGAGGCGCACAGCCACGTCGACGGTTTCATCGAATTTTGCGTAGGCGCAGGAAATGGCGGCATCGATCGCTTCGGTAAAATCGTAACGTTTGGTGGACTCGATCTTGCTCGATGATTCCTTGTATTTCTTACCATGCTTCGGCATTTTAACTTTCACTCCTTGATAATTTATTGCTCAACACCTTGGTTTTGCTGTGATCGAATTGTTTCCGGATCGACACCCAGGCTCAACTAACCCACCTCAATGCCCATGCTCCTGGCCGTCCCGCTGATAATTTTACAGGCGGCTGCCAGATCGTTGGCGTTGAGATCCTCCATCTTCAATTTGGCGATCTCCTCGACCTGAGCCAAAGTGACCTTGCCCACGCGATCGCGTTTGGGGTCGCCGGCACCCTTGGCGATTTTAGCGGCCTTTTTCAACAAAACGGCAGCCGGCGGTGTTTTGGTAATAAAAGTAAAAGAGCGGTCCTGAAAAACGGTAATGACCACAGGAATGATCATACCCGCATCGTTAGCAGTTCGAGCGTTGAACGTCTTGCAAAAATCCATTATATTAACGCCGTGCTGCCCGAGAGCCGGACCGATGGGAGGAGATGGATTTGCCTTGCCTGCTTCAACCTGAAGCTTGATCTGAGCCATTACCTTTTTAGCCATTTTCGATCGATTCCCTTAAAATTCAGTTAGTTTATGTAAACCGTACCCCAAACCGCCCTCGAGACGGTCATAGTTTCGTTACCTGGACGAAATCCAGTTCCACCGGTGTTGAACGGCCGAAAATACTTACCAATACCTTGATTTTACCTTTTTCAGGATTGACATCCTCAACGGTTCCGTTGAAGTTGGTAAAGGGGCCGTCGATGACGCGAATTTCATCACCGGTTTCAAAAAAGAATTTGGGCTGGGGCTGATTTTTGCCCGCCTCCATCCTGTTGAGGATGGTATTTGCTTCATCCTCTGATATCGGCGTTGGCTTCTCTCTGCCTCCCAGAAACCCGGTCACCTTGGGCGTATTGTTCACGATGTGCCACGTTTCATCATCGAGTTCCATTTTTACCAGCAGGTAACCGGGATAAAACTTTCTCGACGATGTTCTCCGCTTGCCCTTGACCAGTTCAACGACCTCCTCGGTCGGAACGAGGACCTTTTCAAATTTGTCCGGGTCCGGGGATGAGGCTATCTTTTCATCGAGGGAGGCTTTCACCTTGTTCTCGAATCCAGAATAGACATGAACAATATACCATTTTTTGGCCACTATAAACGCTCCTGCGTTATTGCAATACTGCACTGATCAGGCCGGCAAGGCCTGCATCGACAATCCCGAGAAAAAGGGAAATGATCGTCACGATAACCAGCACCACCAGCGTTGATCCCATGGTCTGCTTGCGCGATGGCCAAGTGACTTTTTTCAGTTCAACCTTTACCTCTCTGAGGAACTGAAGCCCCTTGTCGAAAAAGTTCTTTTCTTTGGCAACCGCAGCCTTACTTACCGGGGTATAAGCCTTTTTTACCACCGGCGACGCGTCTCCCTGGACAGCAGGGGAATTCGGTTCCTGGGCGACTTCATCCGCAGATTGCGTTCTTTTCGTCTTTTTGACTGGATCTTTTTTTCGAAGTAACCGTCCCATCATACCCCATTTTGGTCAAAAGTGCATCGTCTGAGGCTGTTTAAGTCACTGACCATGTGCACCATTGCTTTAAACAACCAAAAGTGTGGCAGGCCAGGAGGGATTCGAACCCCCAACACCCGGATTTGGAGTCCGATGCTCTACCAATTAGAGCTACTGGCCTGCAGCAAATCTTCAATGTCTGATTGTCGGCTTACTTTGTTTCTTTGTGTGGCGTATGTTTTTTACAGAACCGGCAATACTTGCTGAACTCCAGCTTATCGGGAGTTGTGCGTTTATTTTTGGTCGTTGTATAATTTCTGCGCTTACACTCCGTACAGGCCAGTGTTATGATTATTCTCACTTGAGGGCACTCCTTGGAATACTATTCAATTATCTCGCTGACGACACCGGCACCCACCGTACGGCCACCTTCGCGAATGGCGAACCGAAGCTCCTTCTCCATGGCGATCGGCGTGATCAGTTCGGCCGTGATCGCCACGTTGTCACCCGGCATCACCATCTCCACACCTTCCGGCAGATTCAATATCCCGGTTACGTCCGTCGTACGGAAATA
>NZ_JAWOHB010000047.1:0-2969 GCF_046496365.1 Desulfosarcina sp. | reverse complement strand
TCACTACGGTGGAAGATGCTGAAGCGGCCGCAGAAGCGCTGGGGTATCCGGTGGTTATCCGCCCTGCGTACACCATGGGAGGAACCGGCGGCGGGCTGGTCTACAACATCGAGGAACTAAACACGATCGCCGCCCGCGGTCTGGCGGCCAGTTTCGTCAACCAGGTTCTGGTTGAAGAATCCGTGCTGGGCTGGGAAGAGCTGGAGCTGGAAGTGGTTCGGGATGCCAAAAACCAGATGATTACAGTCTGTTTTATCGAAAACGTGGATGCCATGGGCGTCCACACCGGCGACAGTTTCTGTACGGCCCCCATGCTGACCATCGCCCTGAAGCTGCAGGAGCGTCTGCAGAAGTATGCCTATGACATCGTTGAAGCCATTGAGGTCATCGGCGGCACCAATATCCAGTTTGCCCACGATCCGGAAACGGGCCGTGTCGTTGTCATTGAAATCAACCCGCGAACCTCCCGCTCGTCCGCTCTGGCATCCAAGGCAACCGGTTTTCCGATTGCCAGGGTCTCTTCCCTGCTCGCAGGCGGCCTCACCATGGATGAAATACCCTACTGGCGTGAAGGAACACTGGAAAAGTATACACCCTCGGGCGACTATGTGGTGGTCAAATTCGCCCGCTGGGCATTTGAAAAATTTGAAGGGGCCCAGGACAGGCTGGGGACTCAGATGCGCGCGGTAGGCGAAGTCATGAGCCTTGGTAAAACCTATAAGGAGGCCCTGCAAAAAGCCATTCGAAGCCTTGAAATCAACCGCTACGGCCTGGGATTCGTCAAAAATTTCAATTCTCTTTCCCTGCGGGTACTCATGGACCGCTTGGATTTTGCAAGCAGCGAACGTCAGTTTCTGATGTATGAAGCGCTGCGAAAAGGCGCCGACGTGAACGAACTCTACCAAAAGACCCATATCAAACCCTGGTTCATCGAACAGATGAAAGAATTGGTGGAGCTGGAGGAAAAAATACTGGCCTGCCGGGATAGCGCCCTGCCCGACGAACTGCTGATTCAGGCCAAAAAAGACGGCTTTGCGGACCGCTACCTGGCCATGCTGCTCAACCTGCCCGAAAAGCGGATTCGCGAACAAAGAAAGGCACTGGGCCTGAACCAGGCATGGGAACCCGTGCCGGTAAGCGGTGTTGAAAATGCAGCCTACTATTATTCCACCTACAACGCCGCAGACAAGGTTCCGGTGAGCGACCGTAAAAAAATCATGGTCCTGGGAGGCGGTCCCAACCGTATCGGGCAGGGCATCGAGTTTGACTACTGCTGCGTGCATGCCGCCATGGCCATCCGCGAAGCAGGCTATGAATCCATTATGGTGAACTGTAACCCTGAAACCGTTTCCACCGATTACGACACATCTGACAAGCTCTATTTTGAACCGCTTACAGTGGAAGATGTGTTGAGCATCTATGAAAAAGAAAAACCGGAAGGCGTTGTTGTCCAGTTCGGCGGTCAGACCCCCCTCAATATCGCCACGGAACTTGAGGCGCTGGGCGTAAAGATTTTGGGGACATCCCCTGACACCATCGACCTGGCGGAAGATCGGGACCGCTTCCGGCACATCATGCGGGAGCTGGGCATTCCCCAGCCTGAATCCGGCATGGCCAGAACCATGGCCGAGGCTCAGGAAATCGCCGGTAAAATAGGCTACCCCTTAATGGTCCGGCCCTCTTATGTCCTGGGCGGGCGGGGAATGGAAGTGGTGCAGGATAAGGAATCCCTAAAGTTCTATCTGGAAGCGGCGGTGGAGCTTTCGCCCCAGCGGCCCATCCTCATCGACAGGTTTCTGGACAACGCCATTGAAGCCGAGGCTGACGCCATTGCAGACGGTGCAAATGCGTTTGTGCCCGCCGTCATGGAGCACATTGAACTGGCCGGAATTCATTCCGGCGATTCCGCCTGCGTGATTCCGCCGGTGAGCATTGCGCCGAAGCATATCGAAACCATCAACGAATACACCCGCAAGATCGCCATCGCGCTGAACGTCGTCGGGCTGATGAATATTCAATACGCGATATTTGAAAACACCGTATATGTGCTGGAAGCCAATCCCCGGGCATCGCGAACCGTGCCGTTGGTATCCAAGGTCTGCAACATCTCCATGGCCAAAATCGCCATGAAGGTCATACTCGGTCAACAAATAGCGGATCTCGGGCTGAAGCATCGTTTCATACCCCACTTCGGTATCAAGGAAGCCGTTTTCCCCTTCAATATGTTTCCCGAGGTGGATCCGGTTCTGGGACCGGAAATGCGATCCACCGGCGAAGTGCTGGGCCTTTCCCATTCCTACGGGCGGTCATTTTTTAAAGCACAGGAAGCGACCCAGTCCCCGCTGCCCCTGGAAGGATCCGTTCTGTTCACCATTGCGGACCGGGACAAAAGCGCCGCCCTCGAAGCTGTCAGACTCTTCAAGGAACTGGGATTCACCATCATGACCACCGAAGGGACCCACTACTTTCTGGCGGAAAGGAATATTGAAAATACGCCCTTGCGTAAACTGGGATATGGCCGGCCGGATCTGGTGGATGCCATAAAAAACGGCGCGGTAAACCTGCTGGTGAATACGCCCAGCGGCAGAAAGAGCTCCCTTGACAGCTCGCGCATTCGCAAGGCGGCCATTAAATACAAGGTGCCTTACATCACCACCACGGCCGCGGCGGTTGCAGCAGCCAAGGGCATTGCAGCCCGCCGCGGCGGCGCACCGAAAGTCAGGTCCCTGCAGGAATATCACAGGGATATGGAGAAAATCGCCGGATTTTGAGGAGGATTGCGACAGAAGAAACCAAACACACATCACGAAAACACGAAATGCCGCTAAAATTTCTCAAACGCGATATCCCCGAAAAAGGCGACCGCCAACTCACCGGTATTATCTGTATCCGTCATGACGGCGACGCCTGAAATCGCGGGAGGATCTGAACCGAATGCGTTTCGATAATCTTCAAGAATATTCCGTTTT
>NZ_JAWOHB010000002.1:0-2934 GCF_046496365.1 Desulfosarcina sp. | reverse complement strand
ACCCTGCGGGGCCTGCATTACCAGGTGCCGCCCCACGAAGAGGCCAAGCTGGTGCGATGCATCCGGGGCGCGGTTTTCGATGTGATCATCGATCTGCGCAAAGGCAGTGGCAGCTACGGTCGGTGGTTTGGCACCGAGTTGACCGCCGACGCTCCCCGGCTCTTCCACATGCCCAAGGGCACGGCCCACGGATATCTCTCCCTGGCGGACGATTCGGAGATCCTCTATCTGGTTTCCGAATTCTACACACCCGGCGCCGAACGGGGGATCCGGTGGGACGACCCGGCCTTCGACATCCTGTGGCCGATGACCGACAATCTGATGGTCTCGGATAAGGATCGCACCTGGCCTGATTTCTGCCTGGTCTGCTGAGCCGTCGGAGCCATTGGAACAGTTTTGACCTCGTCTATAGCACCCATAGGACTGATACCGGCCGCGGGGCGCGCGAATCGGATTGCACCCCTGCCATGCAGCAAGGAGATATTTCCGATTGGCCTTCAGGCCATCGCCGGCCTGAACGGTCCCAGGCCCAAAGTGGCGGGCCAGTACCTGCTGGAAAACATGAAAGCAGCCGGTGCGCAAAAAGCCTTCATCATATTGCGAAAGGGCAAGTGGGACATCCCCGCTTATTTCGGCTGCGGCAAATCTATCGGTTTGAACCTTGCCTACCTCATGATGGACCTGCCTTACGGTGCGCCCTACACCCTGGACCAGGCCTTTGCCTTCATCGCCAACGACACGGTTCTCTTCGGGTTCCCGGACATCCTGTTCAGCCCTCCCAGTGCCTACCGCATCCTGGTGAAACAGCTTACGGCATCCGGGGCAGATATCGTCCTGGGTCTGTTCAAGGCCCAAAACCCGCGGAAAATGGATATGGTGGAATTGGATGATTCTGGAAAAATCCGCGGCCTCGATATCAAGCCCCGTCAAACCCGCTTGGACTACACGTGGATCATCGCCGCGTGGACGCCGGCATTCACAAGCTTCATGCACAGCCATCTCCAGTCCCGGGAGGAAACCGTCGCGGCCCGCATTGAAGCAGGCGGCCGTGAGATCTATGTCGGTGATGTGATCCAGGCAGCCCTGGAAGAGGGCCTTCACGTCGACCTGGTTCGCTTCGACGATGGCGACTACCTGGACATCGGGACCCCGGAGGATCTGTACAAAGCGGAGGCCTTTGTGCGCAGGTATCCGTAATCACAATTGCAATAAATCGAAAACAACAAATACCGTGCGTTCTGGATGCCCCCCGACGAGGACGGGGTGGGGGTTTTTTCCCGATTCTGCCAGAGCGTTCCAAAACACCTTACAACGCCATTAATGTCACCAGGAGAATAATTCCGTGATCATCGTCGATACGGCTTTGCAGAAAAGAGAGGCTGAGGGTAGGCCCATACGGGTCGGTCTGGTCGGGGCGGGGTACATCGGACGCGGGATGACCCTTCAAATCGAACGCTACATTCCCGGGATGAAAGTGGCGGCCATCGCCAACCGAACTGCGGCACATGCCCAAAAGGCGTATCACCAGGCCGGTCATGATGATTATCTGCAGGCGCAGAACAGTTCTCAGATCTCCGAGGCGGTGGCGGCGGGCCGCCCCGTTGTCACGGAAGACGCACTGGCCTTGTGTGACGCCGAGGGCATTGACGTGATCATCGAGGCCACCGGCCATGTGGAATACAGCGCCCATGTGGCCGAGCAGGCCATTGCAAGCGGAAAGCACCTTGTATTGATGAATGCGGAATTGGACGCCACCGTCGGGCCTATTCTCAAAGTGCATGCCGACCGGGCTGGGGTTGTGGTTACCAATGCGGACGGCGATCAGCCCGGCGTCATGATGAACCTTTTGAGATTTGTGCGGACCATCGGGTATCAACCGGTTCTGGCCGGTAACATCAAGGGGTTGCAGGATCATTATCGTACACCGGAGACGCAAAAGGGTTTTGCCGCAGCTAACGGCCTCTCGCCTGAAATGGCCACTTCATTTGCCGACGGGACGAAAATCTCCATGGAGAACGCCATTGTAGCCAATGCCACAGGCTTCAAGGTGGGCGTGCGCGGTATGTACGGCCCAAGATGCAAACATGTCAACGAGGCGGTTTCATTGTTTCCGTTGGAGGAGATGCTCGAGAACGGGTTGGTCGATTATATCCTGGGCGCAGAGCCTGGGCCGGGAGTTTTTATTTTAGGCTACAACGAACACCCCGATCGAAAAGATTATATGCGTTATTTTAAAATGGGAGAAGGACCGCTTTATGTCTTTTATGTCCCTTATCATCTGCCGCACCTGGAGGGGCCCCTGACGGCCGCGCGGGCGGTGCTTTTTAATGATGCCGCGGTGGCACCGCTGGGCGGGCCCGTGTGTGATGTAATTACCATCGCCAAGACAGACCTGAAAGCCGGTGAAATCGTCGATGGCATCGGGGGGTTTAAGGCCTATGGGACTATTGAAAATTCAGAGGTCTGCCGAGAAGAAAGCCTGCTCCCAATGGGTTTGGCGGAAGGGTGCAGGCTGCTCAAGGATATTGATAAAGATCAGGTGATCCGTTACACCGACGTGCAGCGTCCCAACGATCGGTTGGTCGATCGATTGAGGGAGGAGCAGGATAGATATTTTTGAACCGATTAATGATTGTTATTTAGCTTTGCGCTTTGTGGGCACGGAAAACTCGAAAAACGGAATTGTGAGCTATGCCAAAAAATGCAAAAGCGGCCGCATTGGCCGCTGACTTATCAGAAAAAATCACCGTGATAAAACCCAACTCGGGCTGGAAGATATTCGACTGGGAAGAGCTGCGACAATACAGAGATCTCTTCTTTTCTATGGTCTTGCGTGAAATAAAAGTTCTCTATGCGCAAACAATCCTGGGTTTTTCCTGGGCCATTTTACAGCCGCTGATTCAAATTGTTATTTTCACCATTGTTTTCGGGAAA
>NZ_JAWOHB010000194.1:0-19263 GCF_046496365.1 Desulfosarcina sp. | reverse complement strand
TTTAATTAGATCGGAGCGCCGGGATGGATTATCTCTGAAACTCCTGTCAAAACGGCGTTCTCGGGCCTGGGCAAGGCTTACTTCGGGGTAAGTCCCGAGGGAAAGTAGCTTCTCCTTACCCCCAAAACGGTACTTGAAACGCCACCACTTACCCCCGGCAGGGGCCACCACGATAAAGAGACCGTCTCCGTCAAAAAGTTTGTACTGTTTGGCTTTTGGCTTTGCGTTGCGGATCTTGGTGTCAGAAAGGGCCATGGCCGACCTCCGTTTTTGGGGTAACAAATGAACTATTTTTACACATTTGGGGTAACTATGCTTAAAATTACCCCCCGTTACCCCGGATGTCAACGGATTTTATCGGACTTGACTGGACAAGGAAAATTAAAAAGGCCCTGATTTTTCAGAGCCTTTCGTACTTAGTTGGACTAAGCAGGATGATGATTTGGTGGAGATGAGGGGGTTCGAACCCCTGGCCTCAGCGTTGCGAACGCTGCGCTCTCCCAGCTGAGCTACATCCCCATTCGCTTGTCGTTCAGCGCAATCACGCTTGTGATTATGCTTGTTTAGGTCTTTTTGACGGCGACGTCAAGGGGTTCAGTTGTCACGGGTCAACATCACCAGGCTGGTTTTTTCCTTGAGCAGGTTTTCTACCAGCAGCAACCGATCGTTGATCGTTTCCGTGAAAGCGTCCCGCAGCTTGGGATTCAACGGATTGCCCCGGCTTTTCTTGACCTTGTCGGGGTTGATGGGTTTACCGTTGACCCGGACTTCGTAGTGCACGTGCGGGCCGGTGGCCACCCCGGTCTGACCGACCCGGGCAATCGTCTGGCCCTGTTCCACCAACTGGCCCGTCTTCACCAGCAAGCGGCTGCAATGACCGTAGTAGGTCAGGTAACCGTTGGGATGCTTGACAATCACCAGCCTGCCGTAGCCGGATTTCCACCCCGCAAATGTGACCCTGCCGTTGGCCGTTGCCAAGATGGGTGTACCCGTGGGCGACCCGTAGTCGATACCGGTATGTGGCTTGTAGCGCTTGGAAACCGGATGGAACCGTCGAATGGAATACGCGGACGTCATCTTCCCGAATTTCAACGGCGTTCGTAAAAACATCTTTTTGAGGGGTTGACCGGTTTCGTCATAATACCCGTCAAACTTTCCGTCGTTGAAGAAAAAGGCCGAAAAGGTCTTCTGCTCGCCCACATAGCGGGCGGCCAGGACATTCCCGTACTGCACAAAGGCGCCGTCTTTGTAACAGCGCTCATAGACGACGGCGATCCGGTCGCCCTTGCGCGGATAGAGGTAAAAATCGATATCCCAGGCAAATATATCGGCAATCATACCGGAGACCTGCTGGGTTTCTCCGCTGTCGGCCACCGCCTGGTACAGGGATGTCTCGATGGTGAACACCTTGGCCACCATTTGACGGTCCAGCACAATTTTGCGCTTGCGAACCGCGTAGCCGCCGTCATCCTCCTTGATAGCCTCGTATTCATCCAGCGGACTGGTTTTATAAACAAATTTGCGGATCAGGTTCTGGTCGTCAACGCTGACCTGGTAGCGGTCTTGCGGCCGGGAGGAACGGAAGTCGAAAACCTTGGCAAAGGATCTGGAAAGGGAGAGAATCTCCGCCGGTGGAATGTCGTAGGCCGTCAGGGCTTCGTATAGGGTGCGGTTTCGGATGGTTCCTTCAACAACATTGACTTGAGCCGCCGGCGGAATCGCGGGTGAAGGGGTCTCCTGGATGTTCATTTTAACCTGGAGACCGGAAGCCAGGCATGGCAGGGGCAGAATAAAGATCATTGCCCCGGCCCAGACTGCGACCCATAAACCTGCAAGCGAACCGATTTTCGAGCGCATAATCAACTTTCTTTTTAAACATTCAGTCATTCTCAGGATGTCTTCGGCACCCTTTTGGGATAACTTTAGCTTGCATCGTCGCTTCTTTAACAAAAGCTAAATCGGTAATCAACCGGTTTTTCAAGGTTTTTTAACGGACTTTGAATTCTTCATGCCAGCGATCGGATCCTTCGGCCAGCAGCACATCGTCCGGGTTGATGGCAACAACCATGATATTGTCCACGGAGCCGCCTTCTTTAATCAGGCGATTGTTGATGACGACAAATCGCTCGGCGGCTTGCGGTGCCCACACCAGCGCCTGCAGGTCAATTCGCGGATCGTTCCTGAACGTTTTCGCGCTATCCAGGGTTTCCTGCATCGATTGGTCCTGCACCTTGGATGCATCCGGCAGGCCGCGGGTCGTGGCATCCGGCGGAGCAGATGCCGATTCGTTTGTCATGGCGGCGGCCTGAGGCAGCGTATCCTCCAGCGTTGAAGACGGAGACTGTGCCAATGGCGCGGAGGCCTGGATTGGTATGTTCCCGGATTGAGCCGACGCAGGTGCGGCACCTGGGGCAGCTGGCTGAACCGGAGTCTCGGCAGGTCGAGCGGGTTTTTTTTCGGCAGGCGGTGCGGTTGGTTTCAGATTTTCGGGAACTGAAGAGGGCCTACCAGCACGGGTTTGCTGTGACGGCGCCGACGCGGCAACCCGGTCTGCAAGACTTGTGGGCCAGTGTCGCCGGGCTTGCCAAAATAGCACGCCGGAAACACATACGACCACAACCACACCAACCGGCATCCACCACCGTCGGCTACTTTTGCGGTAGGACGATTGCACGGCCAGCGGGGCGGGCCATGGCGTGCTCGACCCACGACCGGAGGTCGTTTCCCGCTCGACTTTTTTCAATGCATCCAGAATGGAACTCAACGCTTAGGCTCCTTGAATCGCCATCATCCACGCGGAATGCCCATCAGGCGTGGCACGTTCAGCGATTGATCCTCGTTATAAAGTGCAATTTTGGTCAGAGGCCCTACCATCCCATCCACATCCAGGCCGTTGCGGGCTTGAATCGCTTCAATGGCCAGCCTTGTATGGGTATCATAGGCGGCGGTCATCTCTTGGATGGAATATCCAAGGGTTTTCAGGTGCACCTTAAGGGACAAGATAACTTCTCCTGGAGACGAAATCGGTATAATCCCCGTATAATTAAAATAGTTTTTCCAGAGGATGTATGCCGCACCGTTCCATAAACCCGCCAATGCCGCGGGTGAAACGGTAAAAACCGTGTCACCGTCAGACAATTGCATTTCATTGTCGGCAAGACCCACCACAGCCAAGAACCGCGAGCCGCTGCCGCTTGGATGGGGAAATTCCAATATGGCCGGCAGGTTCAGCTTTCTGATCAGGTTCAGATTACCCTGCACGTGCAGGACTTCCATGTTGCTGTGCCTGGCAAAGATACGGAAAAAAGAGTCGCTCTGCATCCCCTCAACCGATTCGGCTACCAGCGGCCGTCGTGCATGCCAAGCATTCAGGACGGCCGTTAAGGCCCCCAGCCGCGAGTTGCGCGCATCCGTGGCATCGATCAGTTGGTCGAGGTCATGTACAGGTGGTGGTTCTGACGGATCAGCTGCCACCGTCATGGTGGCCTCGGTAGGCGCGGGCGCTGCGACCGGATTGGGCATTTCCGGTGGCGGTTCGACCTTCGAAATCGTTGCCGTGATCTCCTCGGATGAAATGGCCGGGGTAAATTCTGAGAGCGCGTTTTCAATTTTGTGGTGGAAAATCGGCATACCCGGCACACCAACGGGCCGGTTCAGGAGGGTCTGGCCGATGAATAGGCCGGCCACCATAATGACCAGGACCACCAACAGACCGACAGTCAACTTTTCGCGATAAAACAGTGCTGGCCGGGATCGCCGGCTTCTTTTACCGTCCAACTCCCGCAGGGCCCGTTTCACGATGCGATTGGTAATGCCTTGTTTACCCAGGGAAAAGGCGGTCAGCAGGACCCGGTCGCAGGCGATGTTGATCAGCCGGGGAACACCGCCGGTAAATTTGAAAATCGACCGGTAGGCCGCCGCCGTAAATTCCAGCCCCGGTTTCCGTGAAGCGATATGGATGCGGTGACGAATGTACTCCCGGGTTTCCGACTGGTTCAGAGGGATCAGGTGGCAGCGCAAGGTGATGCGCTGATTCAGCTGACGGAGGGCATCGGTTTCCAGCAGATCACCCAGTTCCGGCTGACCCACCAGAATGATTTGAATCAGCTTACTGGTGTTGGTTTCCAGGTTCGACAGCAGGCGCAACTGTTCCAGCACATCCGCACTCAGATTCTGGGCTTCGTCAACCAGCAGGATCACCCGTTTACCCTGGGCTTTCTTTTCCAGCAGAAAGGCGTTGAGCCGATCAATGAGGGTCTTTACCGACTCGGTGTTCGAGGGGATTCCGAACTCGTCGTTGATGGCTTTGAGCAGTTGCACCGCGTCGAGTTTCGGATTGAAGATGTAAGCCGCTGCAGTAGTCTCGTCCAGACTTTCCAGGAACATGCGGCACAGGGTGGTTTTTCCGGTACCCACCTCTCCGGTGATTTCGACAAAGCCCTCGCCATAACCCGCGGCATATCTCAGGTGGGCCAACACCTCTTCGTGGATCCGGGACAGGTAAAGGTACTCCGGATTGGGCACCAGCTTGAACGGTCTCTCTTTGAAGCCGAAATAACGATTATACATGGTCTTGTGGCCGTTATCGGGGTTTGTTGGTTCACGTAACTGAGCAGGCCGGGGGCTTCCACGCGCTAACGGATGCCCGCCAAGGGAGCCGCAACGGGCCCCGGCGGGTAAAGCCGAAATCAGCCTTCCAGTTCAGCACCCACGCATCCGAAAAAGAAGCGCTTGCCCAGGTGCGCATGGAGCATGGCCGCTTTTTCCAGCCCCGTGCAGTGAGAGACGCCCATCCGTTCAATGCCGTATCGGTCGATGGCCTCAACGGTCCGGGCAAACTGGTCGGGCTGGGCAAACCCAAGGTGGGTTCCGCCGATCACCGCGTAAATCCGGTTGCGTTTAAACACCGCCAGAACATGGTTGAAGATGTTGATCATGCCGGCATGGGCGCACCCCAGCACCAGAATGAGGCCTTTTTCCGAATCCACCACCAGGGAAAGGTCGTCTGCGATGGGATCCGGACATACGGCCTTTGCACCTCGGGGATGAAGGGTCATATTTGCATCCGGCTTCTCAAAGTCATTTCTCCTGGGGACCTCACCGCTCAGGTGGATTCCGGGGATGATTTCAACCGGATTACCACTCAGATGGAATTGGGCGCCCAGGGATTCCAGGTAGCTCATCCGGTGAGGGATACCGATGTAGCGGGTGGATTTGCCGTCGGACCAGGTACGTTGGGCAAATATGTCCGGATGACCGTAAACAGGAATCGGACCGGTGTGGCTGAGCACCTGCGGCAGCCCTCCGGTGTGGTCGTAATGGCCATGGCTGACGGCGACGGCGCGCAGCGATGCCAGGTTTTTTCCAAGGGCTGTGGCGTTGCCGCAGATGCCCATACCCTGGCCGGCGTCGAACAGCACATTGCCGTTTTCGGTTTCGATAAAACAGGCGAAGCCATGTTCGCCCACGACACCGAAAGGCCGGCCCACGGAATTATCGCACAAAATGGTCAGTTTGACTGGCATAAGGCACTTTCAGGAATTGGGTTGAAGTTCGTCGCCCTATTGGGCAATCTCACTGAGCCGATTCTGGATATAGGCGTTGCGAAAGGCTTCATAGGGATCCATGGCGGCATTTTTTAGGGATTCAAAATCGCCGATGCGAAAAGAGGTGTCGTTGACGACTCTGACACTGTAGGCGATCACGTTGGTGGTGCCGGAGGTCAGTTCACCCGCATCCACATTGATCAACTGCATGAACGAAACCGGGTTCAAGGCCCAGTCCCCGATACTGCCCACCGTATCGCGCAGGGTTGACGGGCCGAACAGGGGCCAGACAATGTAAAACCCGTTTCCGATGCCGTAGTACCCCAGCGTCTGGCCAAAATCCTCTACGGGCGGGTTGAACTGCGGTTTATCCCTTACAATGTTGAACAGACCCAGAAATCCAGCCGTGCTATTGACCATAAACCGGCCGAACTCACCTTCTGCGGATTTCCATTTACCCTGGAAAAGGCAATTGGCAAAGCGCACCGGTCCCAGAAGGTTAAAAAAGAAATCTTTGACACTCACCCGGACCGGTGTGGGAACGACCACCCGATACCCGACAGCCGCCGGTTTGAGCACCCAGAAATACAATTTGTCGTTGAAGACAAACATGGCCCGGTTGAACCCGGCGATGGGGTCGGCAACCGCCTGCATCATCAGGTCCTCATCCCCGTAACGATCACCACTGGGGTCGTCGAAGGGATCGAAGGGAACCGCATCAGCCGACACCGGGGCCTCCTCACCGGGCGGGGAATCGGTGCCCGCGGTTGCCGGAGGATTGGCCCCGGCGATGCTGCCCATCAACACAAACACCATGACGATCAAAAACGACCGTCTGGGTTTGGACACCATCGATCGCTGCGCCATTTGAAAGTCACGCGCGCTAAATCGGGTCAGCCGCTGCCTGTGCATCATCAGTTTTGATTTTTTCCGTTTTCGGCAAGACGTTTCCTTTGTTCGGCCAGCTTTTCGTTGAGCCGCTGGATCAGTTGGGCCGGTTTGTCCTTGCTCAAGATAGTGGCAAACTGGGTGCGGTAATTTTTTACCAGGCTGACGCCTTCGACAATTATATCATAAACTTTCCACTGGCCACCCGCGCCCTTCAGCATACGATAATTAACTGGAATCTCAACGGTTTCCCTTATGATCTTGGTTTTGACTTCGGCATAGGTGTCTGCGTAGAATTCCTGTCCGAGGTAAACGATCTGCTCGTTATGGTACTCTCCCTGAATTTTGTCGATATAGGTGTTGCCGAGAAACTGGGCAAACACATCGGTGAATGCGGTCTTTTCCGCATCGCTAAAATCGCTCCAATTGCGCGCCACGGACCGTTTGGCAATCTCCTCGAAGTCAAACATCGGTTGGACTATCGTCCAGATTTCGTCCCGCTGGGCCGCATGGGTATCCGCTGCTTGGTACCGGGGATCGTTGAGAATGGCGATAACGCTATCGACGGGGGTTTTGATGACCGCCATGGGCTCCGTGCATAGCGCTGTTGCCGGGAACATCAGCATCACCACAACAACAGCCAGCAGTCCGGCAATCCTTTTAGGGATCATAACCTCCTCCGCAATCACTTGGTCTGTTTTACAATCAACCCTATCCACGCAAAGTGGTATTACTTTTCGGCATCTCCGAAAACATATTTGCTGACCAGTTCTTCAATGTCCAGGGCCGATTCGGTTTCGATAATCATATCCCCGGATTTGAGAATTCTGTCTGAACCGCCCGGTGTCAGGCGGATGTATTTATCGCCGATCAGGCCGGACGTCTTGACCGATGCAATGACATCATCGGTGAGCACGACACCCTTTTTGATCTTCAAGCTGACAATGGCCACCTGCCGTTGATTGTCAAGACGGATGTCGGCCACTTGGCCGATTTCTACCCCTGCCATGTCTACCAAGGCCCCGCTCTTCAGTCCCGAGACCGAATTAAACCGTGCATCCAGAGCGTAATAATCGTCGCCAAACCACTCCATTTTTCCCAATTTGATGGTTAGGTAAGCCACGCTGATCAGGCCGATAAGGACGAACACGCCCACGGCAATTTCAACAGATCTTTTTTTCATATTGCCTCCGGCGCCGTAAGAAGAACCGATACGGCTGTCTTCGTTATCGCTCGCTTGGCGCAGCTTTGATTGTCTCCGGGTCCTGGCCCCGGACAAATTGCCGGATCGCCGGTTCGTTGCTGTTTTGAATCTCCGTTGAGGTTCCCTGGAAAATGATCCGGCCCTTGTCCAGCATGGCAATGCGCTGGCATATGGAGAACACGTCGGGAATTTCATGACTGACCATGACCCCGGTAAAACCGAATGTCTTCTGGTATTCGGATATCATGGCGTGGGCGGCATTTTTACGGATGGGGTCCAGACCCGTGGTCGGTTCGTCAAAAAGAACGATCTGCGGATCGGTCACCAGTGCCCGCGCCATGGCCACGCGTTTTTTCATGCCCCCGGAAAGTTGGGAGGGGTATTTGTCCTCTATCCCAACCAGGTCCAACCGGGCCAGCTTGTCGCGCACGCGGCTTCCAATTTCACGCAACGGAACCCGCCTATTCTCCTTAAGCGGCAAGGCCACATTCTCATAAACAGTCATGGAGTCGAACAGGGCTGTTCCCTGAAACATATAACTGAATTTCATCTTCAACGCCCGGCGCTCGGCGGTAGTCATGGTGTTGATGGCCCGCCCCTGGAACAGGATCTCGCCGGCGTCCGGTTCCAATAGGCCGATGATGTGCTTGAGCAAAACACTTTTGCCGATGCCGCTTTTGCCGATGATGGCCGTCACCTGTCCCTGGTAGATGGACAGATCCACCCCCTTGAGCACGGCGTTGTCGCCAAAACGCTTGAACACCTGATTGAATTGGATCATCGGCACGGTCATCATCGTCTCACAGCAAAAAAGAAGTCAGCACATAGTCAGCCACCAGAATCATCACGCAGGAGATAACCACCGCCGATGTGGTGGCAAGGCTGACGCCTTTGGCCCCGAAGCCTTCCTTGCGCATGTGGGTGGTATAACCCTGAAAACAGCAAATGGTCGCCACGATGGCGGCAAAGCAAAAGGCTTTGACGAACCCCCCGTTGATATCCTCCATCAGCACGCTGGACTCCACCCTGCTGAAATAAATCCCTGAATTGATGCCCAGCAACAATGATCCGGTCAGATAACCCCCGAGAATACCCACCACATCGAAAATGGCCGTGAGGAAGGGAAAGCTGATCAAAGCCGCCCCCAGTCGGGGACTGAACAGAAAGCGAACGGGGTTAATGTCCATGGTATCCAGAGCGTCGATCTGTTCGGAGATGCGCATGATGCCGATTTCCGCAGCCATGGCCGAACCAGCCCGGGCTACAACCATGATGGCGGTCAGCACCGGACCCATTTCCCTGATCAGGCTCAAGGCAACCGCCGCACCCAGGAGTCCCTCGGAGCCGAACTTCACCAGCGTATAGTAGCCCTGAAGCCCCAAAACCATCCCTGTAAACGCCCCGGTGAGGCAAATAACAAACACCGATTTCATACCGATAAAATACACTTGATCAATGAGCTTGTCTGCCTGAAGGGGAAACGTAAAAAGGTGCACGACGCCGCGCAAAAAAAAGATCGTCACCCGGCCCAGCTCCTGTACAGGAGAAATGGCCCGGCGGCCAAGGCCGGCCAGCATGTCTGAAATCATGTGCGATTGGGCCATCAGATCCGTACCGTTGTTGGTCAAGGAAAGTGGCATTTAACAGGATGAAACACCGATTAAGCCATCAAAAATAGATGAAATTGCGCCTAATGTAAAGAAAAGAAGGCAAATGAAGCCCCAAGCGTGTTCGCAACAACTTCCGTAAACGGATTATGGGCTTTTGATCGAATCCCTTGACTTCAGGGGGGCCATTTCCTAAAGTGGCTGCCGACTGGCCAGCGACCGCACGTTCCACTTAAAAATCATCCACCGACGAAAGGAGACATCCCATGGCCGATACCGTCAGCACAATCGAGGATCTGAACCAAGAACAGACGGCTCGTTTGGTCATGGATGTTATGCACCGGACCATCATCCACTATGCCCTCTGGTTCACCGAGATTCGCCATCAGATGGGCATGCAACGTGCTCTGGAAGCACTGTCCGTCGCTTCGCAAAAAAGTATCGGCATTCAGTTTAACCGCCTGTCCCAGATTCTGGGATTCGAAATGCACGACGATATTCCCGGGCCGCTGCTGAACATGCCCAAAACAAAGCTGCTGAAGCTGCTGGACGCTGCGGCAGTCAACTGGCTGGCCAATGACGGCGTGTGGTTTCAGGCTGTGGAATTCGCCAGCGGCATGAATGACGCCAAACGCTGCAATGATTCCTGCTGGGCCCACTTCTCGCCGTTTGAAGCCTGGGCCATCAAACGCTTTCTGGATATCGGTGACCGGTCCGGACTGGAAGGCTTGAAGAAAGCCTTGAATTTTCGTGTTTATGCCCGAATCAACGTCCAGTCCTTTGCCGACGACGGACCAGATGCCTTCATTTTCCGCATGAACGCGTGCCGCGTCCAGGTGGCCCGCAAGAATAAGAATCTACCCGACTATCCCTGCAAATCGGCCGGCCTGGTTGAGTATACCTATTTCGCCAGAGCCATCGACCCACGCATTCAAACCGAATGCATCGGGTGCCCCCCGGACGCGCACCCGGACGACTGGTACTGCG
Organism: Desulfosarcina sp.; assembly: GCF_046496365.1. GTDB lineage: Bacteria > Desulfobacterota > Desulfobacteria > Desulfobacterales > Desulfosarcinaceae > Desulfosarcina. The sequence goes on along the minus strand of NZ_JAWOHB010000194.1, from coordinate 9,031 downwards.
CCTGGCGTTTTTATTTAATCAAATAAGTGATCAAATTTTACCTGCGAAAACAATTTATCATTGTCTCTGGAACTGCTCGCCGCCAAGGATAACCATATGGCACCACCAAAAGCCAAACCGATTCCGGATGTCGGCCACACGCGCAAGGCCTACCAGGGCATCCGGCAGATGCTGTTCCACAACGAAATCGTACCCGGGCAGAAAATTGCCTATCGGGATCTGGCTGAGCGGCTGGGCATGAGTCAGACACCGGTAATTCAGGCGCTGAAATGGCTTGAATTTCAAGGTCTTGTTCGTCATGAACACCATCGTGGGTATTACACCGAACCAATCAGCATCCAGGAAGTGGAAGAGATTTATGACTTTCGGGAACAGATCGAACTGGCCCTGCTGCCACAGGCCCTGACGCGCATGGACGCCCTGGCCATTAAAAAACTGCAAGCGGCCCTAGATGCCCACCTGAAAGCCTCGCGGGAGATCTATCTGTATGACCGGCTGCTCAGGGATATGGAGTTTCACCTCACCCTGGCCTCTTTGTCCGGCAACCGGGTACAGCACCAGACCCTTCGCCTGCTTTTTGACCTGTTGTATCTCAAATACGGGGGGAACATTCTTTTTTCCACCTCGATGGACAAGGCGGACACCGCCCACAAGGAGTTGTTCAATCATATTCATGACAATCACCTGGCGGGTGCCAAGGCAGTGCTTTCCCAGCACATCAACAGTGTAAAAAGACACGTACTCAGCGGGCTCGAACGCCTGATGAAGGAAAAAGTCAAGGCTAATGTATGATCCATCGACCACAGACGGCAGACCCGGACCCCAGGGAGCCTTCAAGGCCATCCCGGCAGTGCCTCACCACCGCCAGAAAACCGATGCAATGGGAATTTGCCTGGGTGCTTCCACCATATCGGTGGTATTGATTTCAAGTGAACCCGGAACGACCGACCGTCGAGGCCGGCCTCGGGTTCGGATTGTCAAGCACGGCATTTACCCCCATGAAGGCGACCCCAGACGGACGCTTTTAGCGGCGCTATCAGACTTCTATCCGTCTGACTGCGACCGGCTGGCAGTCACGGGACGCCAATTTCGCAACAGTGTCAATCTGTCTTCCCTCTCCGAACCCGAGGCCGTGGGATACGCCTACCGCCACTTGAAACCGGAGGGCATCGACTGCCCGGCCATCGTATCGGCCGGCGGGGAGACCTTCATGGCGTATATCCTTGATGCCGCCGGATGCATCTCCAACGTGATAACCGGCAACAAATGCGCATCCGGTACCGGTGAATTTTTCCTGCAGCAACTTCGCCGCATGAACGTCAGCTTGGAAGAGGCGTCCCGATGGTCGGAAACCGAAGCGCCCTATCCGGTGTCAGGGCGCTGCTCGGTGTTCTGTAAGTCCGATTGCACCCACGCCACCAACAAGGGGGTCCCACGATCCCGGGTCGCCGCCGGCCTGTGCCGGATGATGGCGCATAAAATATTGGACTTGCTCAAAAAAATTCCCAAACGCCACATCATGCTGATTGGCGGCACATCGAAAAACAACATGATGGTATCTTACCTGGGCTCTCACATCGACGGCCTGATCGTCCCGGAGCAGGCACCGTATTTCGAAGCCCTGGGAGCCGCGATCTGGGCTCTGGATCACTCCACGCAGCCCTTTATGGGGACGCAGACGCTATTTTCGGAAACCGCTGCACGATTTGATCGGCTTCAACCACTCGAAGATTTCCGTGAACAGGTGACTTTCGGGACCATGGCACGCGACACGGCAAACGATGGCGATCTTTGTCTGCTGGGACTTGACGTCGGTTCCACCACCACCAAGGCGGTTTTGATCCGTCAGGCCGACGACGCGCTATTGGCATCGGTGTATCTGAGAACCAACGGTGATCCGGTGGCGGCATCGCGACAGTGCTATGCGGCGCTGTTGAACCATGTCAGGCAGTCATCGGACCCGACCACAGTAAACATTGTCGGGCTGGGCGTTTGCGGCAGCGGTCGCCAGATTGCCGGATTGCATGCACAAACCGATGGCGTGATCAACGAAATCATCGCCCACTGCACGGCGGCGGTGCATTTCGATCCCGACGTGGACACCCTGTTTGAAATCGGCGGCCAGGACGCCAAGTACACCCACATCACCGCCGGTGTCGCCTCCGATTACGCAATGAATGAAGCCTGTTCGGCCGGCACGGGCAGTTTTCTGGAAGAGTCGGCTCAGGAAACCCTGGGAGTAAGGATGCAAGACATCGCTAAATACGCGCTGCAAGGGAAACGTCCCCCAAACTTTAACGATCAGTGTGCGGCCTTTATTGCCTCGGATATCAAAAACGCGATTCATGAAGGCATCGACCGCCAGGAGATTGTCGCCGGCTTAGTCTATTCCATCTGCATGAACTACACGAACCGCGTTAAAGGCAACCGGCCGTCGGGTCATCGAATATTCATGCAGGGTGGCGTCTGCTACAACCGTGCAGTACCCATGGCCATGGCCGCCTTGGTGGGAAAGCCCATTGTCGTGCCCCCCGAACCGGGGCTGATGGGCGCCTTCGGTGTGGCCCTTGAAGTAAAAAAACGCTTGAAGGCCGGATTGATGACGCCGACCGCTTTTGATCTTGAAGCCCTTAAAAATCGCCAGGCCGCCTATGGGAAGCGGTTTTTATGCCGGGCCGGCGGCAACGGCTGTGACCGGCATTGCGAGATCGCCATGGTTCGCATCGATGGTAAAAATATTCCCTTCGGCGGCGCCTGCAATCGTTACTACAACATGCACAAACGGATCCGCGTGGATGTGGAGGCCCTCGACCTGGTGAAAAAACGACAGGATATTTACCTGAATGTCGAAAATACCCCAGCCAACCGGCAGCCGCCTTCGGCAACGCGCCCTACCGTTGGGATTAACCGCAGTTTTCTGATTCACACCTATTACCCGCTGTATGCCACCTTTTTTGAATGCCTGGGGTTTGATGTCCGGGTGCCCGATACACCTTCCCGAAGAGGAATTGCCGAGCGGGGCGCTGAATTCTGCTATCCGGCCGAACTGTCCCACGGCTTTTTCCACCGCCTAGTCGACAGCGAACATCCCCCTGATTACCTGTTCCTGCCGCATGTAAAATCTGTCCCCAGCGAACGCATTGGAAACCATAGCGTGCTGTGCCCCTTGGTTCAAGGCGAGCCCTACTTCCTGCGAACGACCTTTCGCCGGCACCTGAAGCGCGCCGGTGTGGCCGCCGACCGCGTGCTGTCACCTGTCCTGGACCTTGCATCCGGTTTGGCAGCCGCACGATCCCCCTTGTTGGAAACCGCACACAAAATGGATGTTTCCCGCCGGCTGGCCGCTGACGCCTTCGACCGTGCCATTGTCGTCCAGAACCGGTGCACCGACCGCATAAACCAAATGGGTCGACAGGCCCTTCAAAATTTGGCGGCCGATCCCCGTCGCCTTGCAGCGGTTATCTTTGGCCGGCCCTACAATGCCTGTGCAAGCGAAGCCCATATGGGCATTCCCCGCAAACTTGCATCCCGGGGTGTGCTGGTACTGCCGCTGGACTGCCTGCCCACGGCAACTTGGCCAGACAAACGTCATATGTATTGGGGAATGGGACAACGAATCATCCGGGCCGCCCGCCTGGTGGCAGATCATCCCCAATTGTTCGGGGTTTATATCACCAATTTTTCCTGCGGTCCGGATTCCTTTATTATCAACTATTTCCGGGACATCATGGGTCAAAAGCCGTCCTTGACCCTGGAATTGGACAGCCATACGGCCGATGCCGGGCTGGAAACACGCATTGAGGCCTTCCTCGATGTGGTTAACGCCTGGCGTCATCTGCAATCACCCCAACAGCCCAAACCAACGCCGCAATCGTTTACGCCGGCCCGAACCGAATTCAAAACGGGCGTCCCCGGCGTACGCACGTCATCCGGCCGCTGGCTGCCCTTGACCGATCCTCGGGTTACCCTGCTGTTCCCCTCTATGGGCAAGCGTTCTTGCGAATCCATGGCCGCCGTGTTCGAGAGTGAAGGCATCCACAGCGTTGCCGCGAAACCGGCGGACGAAGCCGTCCTCAAACAGGGAAGGGCCAACACCACGTGCAAGGAATGCCTTCCGCTGATATTGACCACCGGAACCCTTTTGAACCATCTGAATCGGAATCGTCGCCCCGGCGAGGTCCTGGTCTATTTCATGGCCACCGGTGCCGGCCCTTGTCGGTTCGGCCAATATCGGGTTTTCATGGAAGATCTGATCAAAAAGCGCACAATCGAGAACGTGGCGCTGTTTTCACTGAATTCGGAAGACGGTTATAGCGGACTCGACAGCCGTTTCTACTACAAGGGGTGGCAGTCGATAATCATCGCCGATGTCATGGAAGATATCCGTGCAATGCTCCTGGCCAACGCCGCCGATCCGAAGTCCGCGCTGGTCCATTTTGAAAAAGAGTGGGACCTGTTGATTCAGGCCATTAAGGTCGGCCGCCCCGGCGATGTCGAATGCCAGCTTGACCGGGCTGCCGGAAAACTCAGGGGAATCGAATTGAAACGCCCGGTGGAAACCGTGCCGGTCATCAACCTGGTGGGTGAAATTTTCGTTCGGCACGATGGCATTTCGAGACAACACCTTGTCGAGCGCCTGGCTCAAAGGGGATTCGCTTGCGTGTGTGCTCCGACGGCCGAATGGATGCACTATACGGACTGGCTGGTAACCCAGGGACTCATATGCAATGCTCATATGACATGGCGGGAAAAAATGGGGTTTGCGCTCAAGCGCCGGGCCATGCGAAAAACCGAAGCGCGGATCAAAAAAAAGCTCGCCCGTTCGGGTCTGATTCACACCGATATCGTCGATATCCCCGAAACCATACGCCATGCACATCCCTATTTAACCTCCGACCACATTGGCGAGGCCATCCTGACGGTGGGAAGCGCCCTGAAAGAGGTGGTCGCCAATGCCTGCGGGGTGATCGCCATCGGTCCCTTCGGATGTATGCCCAACCGCGTGGCGGAATCCATTTTAAAGGAGGCCATGACGGCGGCAGACAAGCTGAAGGCGGCTCCCGATGACCATCGGTTGCGGGAAACGCTTGCAGGGTTCGGAGATTTGCCGTTTCTGGCTATCGAAAGTGACGGATCGCCCTTTCCTCAGATCATCAACGCCAAACTGGAGGCGTTCTGCCTGCACGCCAGGCGCCTTCATGAACGGATTCGGGCGGTGAGAGAAACCGATGGGGCGATCGACGTTGATACGCGAAAAAACACCCGCGAACCATAGCTTCGCGATGGCGTCAAGCATGACGATCTTCACGTCGAGGGTCGAGAAGGGCGATATCAACAGATTCCATCCATCGTCGGAATTTCAAAACCGCCAGTTCTTTGGCCTTGGCCTCCACATCCACCGTAATATCCAGATCCCGCCAACACTCGGGAAAATCAGCCGGATCGATAAAGTCGTGATGGGGTCGGCAGGGGCCATTTTCCCAGCCGTTCAGCGGGCTGGACAGATGCATGAGCGGTTCACGGCTCCAGGTGGATATGGCCGCTTGCGTGGTTTGTTCCACACCGCTTCCATCGGGCAGGCACCGGTGGTGGTGGACATCATAAACAAGGGGTGTCCCGGTTTCTTCGCACACGGGCAAAAGCGCGGCCGGCGTGTAGACCCGGTCATCGTTTTCCAGGGTCAACCGGCTTTGGACGTCCCGGGATAGCGTCCTGATAACCGCAGCCAATCGTTTGAGTGCCGCCGGCTTGTCGCCGTACGCCCCACCGCCATGGATGTTGATTACATCCGCCGCCACCCATTTTGCCATCTGGGCATGATATTCCAGATCGGCAACAGCGCGCTTGACCACGCCGGCATCAGGCGAGGAGAGCACCAGAAACTGGTCCGGGTGAAATGAGGTCCGGATCCCGTTTTTCAGGCTGAATGCCCCGGATTGTTTAAATCGCGCGATAATCTGATCGCCTCCAGGCAATTCATGCAGGTCATATCCGGCATCGGGATGGGTTTTAACCGGCAGAATCTGGCTGTTGATCCGAAAGGCGCCGATACCGTTGGCAGCGCAAAACACAAGCGACTGGTATAACGCCTCGGCGTTATGCATGTTGATGACTGCCAGGTATTTCAACCGCAGTGCGCTGGAAAGCGACAGCAGGTACCTGGCAGTTGTGCGCCGGAATTTGATCGGTGCTTCTCGAAAGATGCAGCAAAGGCCAAGACGGATCATAGGTCTCCTCGGGTGAGGCGATCATTGAAAAACGGTGTCACCTTTTGGCACTGCCTACCTGGCAATCAACCCCCAAGACAAAATTTCCTAATGCCTGCACCAAAAAGGGCCGATGCTTAGGAAATCAGGTTGGCTTTTTCCAAGTGATTTTCCCTAACACAGCGTCAAAGGATCTTCGAACAATGGACAGTCTTTCCAGTATACTGAAAAAAGTAAAGCAGCTGGATCCCATTCCCACAGTCATCCACAAAGTCCTGGATCTGGCCGATAACCCGGAGTCTTCACTGAAGGATCTGGTGGCTGTCGTCGAGCGGGATGCGGCCATCACCGCCAACCTGTTGAAAACGGTCAACTCGGCCCACATTGGATTGCCGGTAAAAGTGGACTCAATCCAGCAGGCTGTCTCCATGTTGGGGTTGCAGCAGGTGGTGGAGATGGTGCTTGCACAAAATCTGGGCAGCAACCTGAAACGATCCCAGAAAGGCTATGGCCTGGCCAAAGGGGACCTGTGGTGCCAGAGCCTGACCGTGGCCATGGTGGCCAGAACCCTTGCCCGACAGCGGGATTTAATGAGCCTTCCGGCAATCTATACCGCCGCCCTGCTCAAGGATATCGGCAAGGTCATTCTGCATGCGTTCGTCGCCGACCAGATTGAGGCGATACAGCAATCGGTGGCCCGTAGGGGCATGAGTTTTGTGGAGGCCGAAAAAGAGGTGCTGGGCATGGATCACGCCACCTTGGGAGGCATCATCGCCAAACAATGGCATTTTAGTTCGCATATGATCTATATGATCGAAAACCACCATCTTCCCGATCCCGCAGCACGGAACGACCCGGCCACCGCCACCCTCTACCTGGCCGACATGGTGGCCATGATGGTGGACACAGGCATCGGCGTTGATCGGCTTGCCTACCATGTGCACCAGGATGTTTTCAACGACTTTTTTCCTGACAAACAGCAGCTCAAAAGCCTGATGATCACCTACAAAGGCCTCCAGCGTGAAATTCAAGGTTTTTTTAAGGCCGACTGATGCCGGTATCCCTTGACAAATCGGCTTGAAAAATTAGTTTCCTAAGATTTGATGAACTGGTAAAAAGTCGATTATCGGACGGTGCCGTCAAGATGTGATCATCCAATCTGGCGCAAGACACCTGGCCCGCTGACCGCTCGGCAACCTGTGCTCACAAGGTGCCCGTTCCAGCCCGAACGGGAAACATGCGGCCCATTCCATCGCAATGCTCCTTACATGCCGCCTTCCCGCAGGGGGTGCGACTTTTTTTGGCCCCCAAAAAACCCTTCCCAAAAAAGGAGAACCAACGATGACTGAATTTATCAGAGGTTTTGCAACCAAGACGGTACATGCCGGTCACACGCCGGACCCCACCACCCATTCCAGAGCGGTGCCGTTGTACCAGACATCCTCGTTTACATTTGACAGCACCCAGCACGCCGCAGATCTTTTCGGCCTTCGGCAATTCGGCAATATCTACACCCGCATCATGAACCCCACAAACGAGGTTCTGGAAAAAAGGGTGGCGGAACTGGAAGGCGGGGTGGGCGCCCTGGCAGTGGCATCCGGGCAGGCAGCGGAGACACTGACGATTTTGACTCTGGCCCAGACCGGCGACGACATCGTCGCTTCAGCGGAACTCTACGGTGGCACGGTAAGTCTATTTTCCCATACCCTGAAAAAGCTGGGCATCACCGTACGTTTCGTTTCCCCCCACGATAATCGTGCTTGGGAAGATGCCGTCACCCCACGAACCAAAGCTTTTTTCGTTGAGACCATCGGCAACCCCAAACTGGATATCATCGACCTTGCTTCCATCGCTGCCATCGGCAGCCGCCATGGCATCCCGCTGGTGGTGGACAACACGGTCACCTCACCCTACCTCACCCTGCCCTTCGACCACGGGGCGGCCATTGTGATCCACTCGGCGACCAAGTTCATCGGCGGACATGGAACCTCCATTGGCGGAATCATCGTGGATTCGGGCACATTCGACTGGGCCGCTTCCGGCCGGTTCCCCGAATTTGTCGAACCCGATCCATCCTATCACGGGTTGAAATTCGTGGAAACCTTCGGGAACCTGGCCTTTATCCTGCGGGCCCGGGTCCTGGGGCTGCGTGACATGGGAGCGGCAATGAGCCCCTTCAACGCCTGGATGTTCCTCCAGGGATTGGAGACCCTGCATCTGAGAATGCAGCGCCACTCGGAAAACGGACTGGCCGTGGCCCGCTTCCTGGAAAACCACAGCTGTGTGACCTGGGTCCGCTACCCCGGCCTGAAATCCTCTCCGACCTATCACCTGGTCGAGAAATATCTCCCCAAAGGGCAGGGCGCGCTGGTGGGGTTCGGGATCAAGGGGGGTCTGACGTCGGCCGTCAAATTCATCGAAAGTCTGCAGCTCTTCAGCCACCTGGCCAATATCGGTGACGCCAAAAGCCTGGTGATTCATCCGGCCTCCACCACGCATGAGCAGCTCGCAGCAGCCGAGCAGCAGGCTGCCGGCGTCACCCCGGATTTTATCCGACTCAGCGTCGGTATCGAGGACATCCAGGATATTCTGGATGATCTGGACAACGCCCTGACGGCCGGGGTGGCATGTAAGGCATAAAAATGGAAACGAATCGGTCTTTTTGGTGCCTACTCTTTTTCCTCGCCGGCGTGCTTGAGAGAAGCGTCAGCCCCGTTGAAAGCGGTGAAAAATCTGTTTGTTCATGGACACATTGAGCCAAATGGCGGCAAACCCGATTAAAAAAAACCATCTGATCGTTTTCGGTCGCTACCCTGCGCTTGGCA
>NZ_JAWOHB010000162.1:0-4842 GCF_046496365.1 Desulfosarcina sp. | reverse complement strand
GGTACACCCTCGAAGGACGCGACCCACAGGGGTCGCCCGCCGGCGGTTGGGACCTGCACGAACTGCGCACGGTCCAGGACTGGTATGTCCGCTATGGGCTGCTGTCGGCCGAAGGCATCAGCGAGGTGGCCTCCATCGGCGGATTCGTGCAGGAATACCAGATCGATGTAGACCCGGATGCCATGCGCGCCTATGACGTCACCCTCAACCAGATCTTCTCGGCCGTGGCCAAAAGCAATCTGGATGTCGGAGCCCGGGTGACAGAGATCAACCGCATCGAGTACATCCTGCGCGGCGTGGGGTTCATCAAGAGCCTGGCAGATCTGGAGGCGGCGGTGGTAACCGTAGGCGGCGAGCGGGTGCCGATCCGCGTGCGTGACGTGGCGGTGGTGGGCCTGGGCCCGGCCGAGCGGCGCGGTGTACTGACCCACGGCGGCGCCGAGGCCGTTGGCGGTGTGGTTGTGGTGCGCGAAGGCTTCAACCCCTTGGCGGCCATCAACCATGTCAAGGAGAAGATCGCCGAAATCAGCCCGGGCCTGCCCGCCAAGGCCGTGATCGACTGGCGGGTGGTCAGTGTAGGCGATGTCGAACGCTTTGCGCGCGACAGTGGCTTTGACCCCTTTTCCGTCCAGGATGCCGCCATCCTCGAACAGGCGGCCTGGCTCGATTGGCTCAGGGCTAATCCGCGCGACGCCTGGCCGCCGTGGGTCACCCTCAGCCAGCTTGAAATCGTTCCGTTCTATGACCGCACGGGGTTGATCCATGAAACCCTGGGCACCCTCAGCGACGCCTTGTTCCAGCAGATTCTGGTCACCATCATTGTCGTCATCCTGATGGTTCTGCACCTGCGCAGTGCGGTGATCATGAGCGCCATGCTGCCATTGGCGGTGCTCATGTGCTTCATCTTCATGAAGCTGTTCGGCGTGGACAGCAACATCGTATCGCTGGCGGGCATCGCCATCGCCATCGGCACGGTCGTGGACATGGGCATCATCGTCACCGAAAACGTACTCAAACACCTCCAGGAGGCCCCCGACGACGAACCGCGCATCGAGGTGGTCCAACGGGCCACCAGCGAGGTCGGCTCCGCCGTGCTCACCGCCATCAGTACCACCATAATCAGCTTCCTGGCAGTCTTCACCATGACCGGCGCCGAAGGCAAGATGTTCACCCCGCTGGCCTTTACCAAAACCTTTGTGCTGATCGGATCGGTGATCGCGGCCCTGACCATCGTGCCGGCGGCCATTCATGTGCTAATTGCCGGACGCATCGACTGGCAGCGGTCACGACGCCTGCTGCTGTTCGGTCTTGGCCTGGCGGCCGTGGGAACGACCGTTCTGGGCATGGGTCAGCGGTGGACCTGGGTGTGGATCGCCGGCCTGATCCTGCTGGCCGTGGTGGTCATCCAGCTGGTCCGTGACCGGTTGCCGGCGCGGTCACGAATGTTGGTTGAACGCATCGACGGCGCCGTTGCCGCGATGTCCCGGATCGTCCCGTGGATTGCCAGCGCCATCGCAGTGCTGGCCGTGGGCTGGGTTCTCATCACAGTGTGGGAGCCGCTGGGGCCCGAACGCGGTATGGTGCGCAATGCCGTCTTCGTGACGCTTCTGGTGGGCGGGTTGCTGGCGGTATTCTTCGCCTTTCAATATGTCTATGCCCCGATCCTGCGCTTCTGCCTCGGTCACAAGATCCTCTTCCTGGCTTTTCCCACGGTATTGGTGATGTTGGGTGCCACGGTCTGGCTGGGCTTTGACCGCATCTTCGGAATCATTCCCGCCATGGCTCGGCATGTGGGCATCCAGCCCGAGGCCATCCGCACCAGTACGCCCTGGGGGTGGGCGGCCCATGAATTCCCCGGCCTTGGCCGCGAATTCATGCCGCCGCTGGACGAAGGCGCCTTTCTGTGGATGCCCACCACCATGCCACATGCCTCCCTGGCCGAGGTTATCGAGGTGCTGCGTTACCAGGACATGGCCATTGCTTCCGTGCCGGAGGTCGAGAACGTGACCGGAAAGATCGGCCGGGCCGAAAGCGCGCTTGATCCCGCCCCGATTTCGATGATCGAAACGGTGATCGACTACAAACCGGAGTACGTCATCGACGCGGCCGGCCGGCGCATCAACTTCCAATATGACCGGCAGCGCGACGATTTCGTCCGCGACGCGCAGGGAGAGCTGATACCCGATCCCGCGGGCCGCCCCTTTCGTCAATGGAGAGACCACATCCGCTCGCCCCAAGACATCTGGGACGAAATCGTGCGCGCCGCCCAAATCCCCGGCACCACCAGCGCACCCCGGCTCCAGCCCATTGAAACGCGCCTGGTGATGCTGCAGACCGGCATGCGAGCGGCCATGGGCATCAAGCTGCGGGCTCCGGACTTGATTACGCTGGATCAAATGGCGGTGGAGATCGAACGATTCGTACGCCGGGTGCCTACGGTCAACGCAGCCACGGTCAACGCCGACCGCGTGGTGGGCAAACCGTATTTCGAAATCAAAATCGACCGCACCGCCATCGCCCGCTACGGACTGAACATCACCGACGTCCAGGATCTGATCACCGTGGCCGTCGGCGGGCGCACCCTCACCACGACGATCGAGGGCCGTGAACGCTTCCCCGTGCGCGTGCGTTATCCACGCGAGTTGCGGGACAATCCGGAAGCCATCCGGCGCGTACTGGTGCCCGCCATGGACGGCACACAGATTCCCCTTGGCGAAGTTGCGGACATCCATTTCACCCGCGGCCCTCAAATGATCCGCAGCGAAGATACCTTCCTGACCGCTTACATCACCTTCGGTCCTCTGCCCGGCCTTGCCGAGGTGGAGGTGGTCGAGCAGGTGCGCGACTTTCTGCGTGCCCAGGTGGATACCGGTGAACTCGTGGTGCCGCCGGGCGTCAGCTGGCGGTTCGCGGGCAACTATGAACATCAGCTGCGCGCCGCGCGGACCCTGGCCATCGTGCTACCGGTTTCACTGCTGCTGATCTTCCTGATTCTCTTTTTCCAGTTCCGGTCGGTAGCCACGACCCTGATCGTCTTCAGCGGCATTGCCGTGGCCTGGGCCGGCGGATTCGTGATGATCTATTTTTATGGTCAGGAGTGGTTCGCCAACTTCGATATCTTCGGCGTCAACATGCGCCAGCTCTTCCAGCTGCATGCCATCAACCTCAGCGTCGCCGTCTGGGTAGGCTTTCTGGCGTTGTTCGGCATCGCCACGGATGACGGCGTGGTGATTGCCACATATCTCAAGCAAAGTTTCGACCAACGCCGCACCGAAACGGTGGCCCAGCTGCGCGCGGCCACCGTCGCCGCTGGCCAGCGCCGGGTCCGGCCCTGCCTGATGACCAGTGCCACCACCATCCTGGCCTTGCTACCCGTGCTGACCGCCACAGGCCGCGGCGCCGACATCATGATCCCCATGGCCATTCCCAGCGTCGGCGGCATGAGCCTGGTGCTGCTCACCATGTTCACCGTACCGGTGCTGTTCTGCCTGGTCGAGGAGATCAAATTGAAATGGCGAATCGGGGAGTACCGTGGTATCGACATGCCGCCAACGCGCTGAAAGGGTTGTCTTCAGGGAATTTTTTTCGGTTCGGGTGATCAGAAGTTCCTTACCGGTCTGCGTAAGGTCGAACTCGATCCGATCGTCTTCTGTCAAGCCCTTGAGTAGTTCGGGGTCCTTGACTTTCAGCTCCATGACCATTTTGGGCCAGCTCAGCGATTCGATGGGTTCATGTTCCAGCAGCAGCGCAGCTGCGGCCGGGTCCATCGCTTCGACTATACCGCGGCCTTGGGCACCGAGGCGGAAGCAGGCGCCCCGTGGTGGCCGGAGTGTTCATGATTCGCGGCCAACAGCGCGGGCGCTGACCCGAACGAAACAAGAAATACAACAATTATGCTGATTGATTTGAATGTCATCGATTGGGCTCCTTTCGTTGATTAGGATGATCCGGAACTGCGTAAAAACGATGCGAGCTGCGTAAGGGCTACGCGGTCAGGGGTCGCTCATGCCCGATGTGTCCGCAAGCGAAAACATGGCCATGCCGTCGCCGTCCGACAGCGCACCAATCCTGCTGATCAAAAAACACCTGCCAAGGGTCCGGGAATTGTCGCGCCTGAAAAATATCATCGGCATCCGCTCCGTCAACGAGGTTCCCGGGTGCATTGCGGCGTTTAATGAAAAATTGCCCCGCATCGTTGGCCTTGACCTCGATGTGCTGCCGGTCAATTATTTCCATAAGCTCAAAGACCTGCTCGACGCCCGCGAATATGTCGATGACCGCCGCTGATCTTGGGACCCGCATGATAAAGTCCACTTGAGAAATTGAACAGATGCGCAAGACTTCGGAAATTTCCAGCCAAACCTTCACAACATCTGGACTTGAGGGGCATAAAGCGCAAGCCGATGTCTGTGGCAAATGCCCCGCCTATTGATGGTTTTCCTGTATATGACGATTCGCCGGGACCCATTGCTGATGATTATATTATCGACCCGGATTACCCCGCAGAGGTCTACGTTTAAAAAAAATCTTCATGTGGGAAAATAGGTAGCCTACGTCCAAAATCTTCGATTTTTTGGTAGTTTGAAGAAAAATATCGGATTGACAATAATGGAGGCATTTATTATTTTGACAATAGTGGAGGCATTTATTATTTGAATTTCAGTCGCCGGTATTTGAGATAGAATCGCCATCCCATGCTTAACTGTACCATATGGGGTTATTCATTCAATTATTCGATTGCAGCGCCCGACTGGAATTTTCGCTTATTTCGCCCCATAAAAGGGAATTCTTTTCCATTCAATCCGGCCATGGGCCTGAAAAGGTTGAACAAGAGGCACGACG
>NZ_JAWOHB010000039.1:0-25034 GCF_046496365.1 Desulfosarcina sp. | reverse complement strand
TGATGACAGGGCTGGTCGTGGGCACGGTCCTGACCTACCAGAGGGTGTATCATCAGGAAGCCGCCCATGAGGCCCGGGCGCCGGTGCCCGCCGCCATCGAAGAGGCACCGCCGGCGGGCGAGACCGTTGCGCCGCCGGACGCCGTCGTGCAGAAGACGCCGGCGGAAGCGGCCGCCCCGGAGGCTCCCGCCGCGGGCCGCGGCGTCCCGGAGACTGCCGCCGACCCCAGGCCGGCAGCCTATCTGCTGGAGATCGTGTGCGAAGAGGATACCTGGTTGAAGGCCATCGCGGATGACGCCCCGGCTTCCCAGCACTATCTTAAGCCCGGCGACATTCTCCACCTGGAGGCCGACCGCATGTTCAATCTGCTGATCGGAAACGCCGGCGGGGTGTCGCTTCAGCTGAACGGAAATCCTGTCCCGGTGCCGGGCAGAAGCGGCGAGGTGGTCAACCTGGAACTGCCCTGACATCGCGCCGTCCTTACCGGAAACGCCCCACCTTCGGCCGCCGGCCGATCCGGAAACTTTGATGCTTAACCCTTAGCCGTCGCCCCGGAACAACGATGTTGAATAAAAACAACCGCATTCTTGTGGAAAGCATCAAGCGCCTGCTGCGGCGGGGGGCAACCACCAATCTGCGCAAGATTGTGAACAAGACCCATGCCGCCGATCTCTCGATCGTCTTCCGGTCCCTGTCGGTGGCCAAACAGCTGCAGTTGCTCGAAATGATCCGCGACACGGAGAAAAAGGGCATCCTGTTCAGCGAACTGGACGAGGACACCTTCGCCGCGCTCTCCAATGAACTGGAGCTGGAGGATATTGTCGAGGTCCTCGAACAGATGCCCTCGGATGACGTGGCCGACCTGATCGGGCGGCTGCCGGAAGAAAAATCAGACGCCATTCTGGAGCGGATGAAAAAAGAGGGCTCCGAAGAAATCGAAGGCCTCCTCAAGTACGACGACGATACGGCCGGCGGGATCATGGTCACGGATTTCATCGCCATGCCCCAGGATCTGACCGCCCGGAAAGCCATCGAACGGATCCAGACCGAATACCACGATGTGGAGATGCCCTTTTATCTCTACGTCGTGGACGAATACGGCAAACTGGTGGGGGTCTGTTCCCTGCGCCAGCTCGTGGTGGTGGCGCCGGAAACCCCGCTCAAGCAGTTCATGACCAGGGATGTTTTCGCCGTGGGCACGGATGTCGACCAGGAGGAAGTCGCCAACCTGGTGGAGCGCTACGATATTCTGGCGGTTCCCGTCGTGGATGAAAACCACCGGCTGGTGGGTATCGTCACGGTGGACGATGTCATCGATATTTTCCGCGAGGAAGCCACCGAAGATATCCTGAAGATGGCCGGTCTGGGTGAGGGATACATCGAAACCCAGAACGTTTTCCGCAGCACCAGGACCCGCCTGCCATGGCTTCTGGCCAGTTGTGCCGGCGGGGTCATGGCCTTTTTCATCATCGGACACTTTGAAGGCACCCTGCACCGCTTCGCTTTCCTGGCGGCCTTCATCCCCGTCATCATGGGCATGGGCGGCAACATCGGCACCCAGTCCTCCACCATCGTGGTGCGCGGCCTGGCCACGGGAAGACTCAATATCCGGGACATCTGGTCGGTGGTGGGTAAGGAACTGTCCGTGGGCTTGATCCTCGGTCTGGTCTACGGCCTGCTGCTCGGGTCGGTGGCTCAGCTGCAGTACAGCACCGTGATGCTGGCCCTGGCTGTTTGCCTGGCGGTGGTCTGCTCCATGTCCGTCGCCGCCCTGGTGGGTTCGTGCGTACCCATGCTGCTGGCCCGGATCAACATCGATCCGGCGGTTGCCACCGGGCCCTTCGTGACAACATCCATCGATATCATCAGCGTCTATTTCTATTTTTCCATCGCTACCCGCTTTCTCGGTATCTGAATCCATGACCAGCCTGAGCACCCCAGCCATCCTGCTCCGTCGGATCGAGTTTGGCGATTATGACCTGATTGTAACCCTGTTCACCCGGGCACAGGGAAAAACCAGCGCGATTGCCAAATCCGCCAAAAAAAGTGTCAAGCGCTTTCCGGGTGTCCTGGAGCCCTTTTCGCGGCTCAACGTGGTGCTGACCCCAGTGAGGGGCAAAGGCTTGCCGGTGCTCCAGGAGGCGTCTCTCGAAGATCCGTTTTTCAAAATTCGCGAAGATATCGTTAAAACCACTTATGCCAGCTACTGGGCGGAATTGATCTATCTGTGGATGGCCGAGGGAGAACCCCAAGAGCCCCTTTACCAGCTCATGTCGCATGTGCTGGTCGAGCTCAACCGCGGGGAGACGCCCGTCGAGGTACTCAGTATCCTGTTCCAGATGCGCTTTTTATCACTCGCGGGGTTCCGACCCAACTTTGACCACTGCCACGCATGCAAGACCTGCCTGGACCAAATCCGGCACGCTTCGGTTGTCTCGGATCCATCCAAAGGCGGCATTGCCTGCCCGACCTGCGGCATCCCCACCAACGGGCGATTGAAAATCTCCAAAGGCACCCTGAAGCAACTGATGTGGACCGACACCGGAGACCTTGAGCGGGCCGGACGCGTGCGGTTCGCACCGGCAGCCATTGCTGAAGGTCTGACCTTTCTGGAAACCTTCGTCCCCTATCACATCGGCAGGTCTCCAAAAAGCCTGAAGGTGCTGCAGGCCGTGAGACAATCGATCAAAACAGGAGGCAGCCATGTTAAAGCCGGGCAATAACCTGGGACTGGGCGATATCGGACCGCTGCTGGACAACCACCCCATCGTGGCGTCGGCACCCTGCCGCATCGATTTCGGCGGGACCTTGGACATCAGCAGCTTTCACTACCCCCTGCGTCATCTGGCGCCATCCACAGTCAACATCGCTCTGGACAGGCGCACCACGGTCAGTCTGGGTCCGACCACCGCTGAGCGAATACGCGTATCGTCAGCAGGCATCGCCGATGCGACCTTCAGCCCATCTGAAGCGCCCTACGATCATCCCCTGGGACTGATGTTCGCGGTAAGCGACTATTTCGGCGCCAGGGGGGTCCACATTCACATCCATTCCGCATCGCCGCCCCAAAGTGGACTGGGGGGATCATCCGTGGCGGCCATCGCCCTGATTGCAGCCTTTTCCAAGCTGCTGGGCCGCATGGGCAAAACAGAAATTCCACGCAAGCAGATGGTTCTTCTGGCCCATGCCATCGAGCAGGGCGCGGCCGGTGTTCCCTGTGGCCTCCAGGACCAACTGGCCGCCGCTTTCGGTGGCGTCCATGCCTGGACATGGACGGCGGATCCTTGTCGGCCGCCCTTTGCCGGAAGGTCCCTGTTGAAGGGCAAATCCCTGGAGCGCCTGGACCGGCATCTGCTGTTGGCATATTTGGGCGTCACCCATGTTTCCAGGGATGTCAACAATACCTGGATCAGGCAGTTCATCGCCGCCTGCGGCCGCGAAAACTGGCATGCGATCATCCACCTGACCAACGCTTTCGCCACGGCAATCGCCGGATGGGACATGCGGGCGGCCGTCCAGGCCATGAACCGGGAAACGGCAATCCGCAAGGCCATGACCCCCCAGGTCCTCGACGACATGGGCGACCGGTTGGTGTCGGCAGCCATCCAGGCCGGTTGCGGCGCCCGTTTCACCGGTGCCGGAGGTGGCGGATGCCTGTGGGCCATCGGGGAGGTGCACGACATGGCGGCACTCAAACCGGTCTGGAAAGAGATCCTTGCCGAACGACCCACGGCAGGCGTGATCGATTGCCGGGTGGACAACCAAGGAGTGCTTTAGACGCCACGGTTTATTTTTTAAGGCACATCAATCATGTCGGCGGACGGCCGTCGATCTGTTCAAGCCCGGCAGCCAATAATGAACGCACCATGCAAGACCGCCGGTTGACCGGTGCAGGTTGGCAGCCGGCATTGCCGCGAAGACAAACCCGGGTCTTGTTAAACCGCAGCGATAATGGTACGTAAGGCCCTCACCCGAGAGCCTGTCTGGTCCGGAATTCCCGAGCGATGACAAAACTTATCAACCCTTTGGCTATCGATACCGACCGTCGAGGTAATGCAGATGAATTTTCAGGATGTAATTCTCACCATGGACAGATTCTGGGCCCGCAAGGGCTGCGTGGTGGTTCAGCCCTATGATCTGGAGGTGGGCGCCGGCACGTTTCACCACCACACGACGTTGAAGGCGTTGGGGCCCGAGCCGTGGAACGTGGCCTACGTTCAGCCGTCCCGACGGCCCACCGACGGCCGGTACGGGGAAAATCCCAACCGCCTCCAGCATTACTACCAGTACCAGGTGCTGCTCAAGCCGTCCCCAGGCAACATTCAGCGGCTCTACCTGCAGAGCATGAAGGCTTTAGGGGTAGACCCACTGGAACACGACATCCGCTTCGTGGAGGATGACTGGGAGTCGCCCACACTGGGTGCTTCCGGCCTGGGCTGGGAAGTTTGGCTGGACGGAATGGAATGTACCCAGTTCACCTATTTTCAGCAGGCCTGCAGCATGGAACTGTCCCCCATTTCAGTGGAGCTGACTTACGGCCTTGAACGCATCGCCATGTACCTTCAGGGCGTCGACAACGTCTATGACCTGAAGTGGAACGACACGGTCACTTATGGTCAGGTCCATCACCAGCAGGAGGTGGAACAGTCCACCTACAATTTCGAAAAAGCCGATGTGAGCATGCTGTTGGATCTGTTCAACCGCTATGAGACCGAAGCCAAACGAATTATCGAGGAACCGCTGGTGCTTCCGGCCTATGAATTCACCCTCAAGTGCAGCCACACCTTCAACCTGCTGGACGCCCGGGGTGCCATCAGCGTCACTGAAAGAACCGGATATATTGCCCGGATCCGAAACCTGGCCCGGGCGTGCGGCATGGGCTACCTGAAGCAGCGCGAGGCCATGGGATTTCCCCTATTGAACCAAACCGCGTGATTGACGGCCGGCAGGGCAAAATTGAATCAACATCGAATGTGAACGCCAGATCGAGGTAAATATGGAAACCCTACTACTTGAAATCGGCGCCGAAGAAATCCCGGCGGGATATATCCAACCGGCACTGGATGCCATCGCCCAGAACCTGCTCAAACGGCTGGATGGGGCCCGCATCGGCCACGGCCTGGCCCGCACCTGCGGTACCCCCCGCCGGCTGACGGTCACGGTGGACCAGGTTGCGTCCAAACAGGAGACCGTGACCGAGAACCTCATGGGGCCTCCGGAAAAGATTGCTTTTGACGAAACGGGCAGACCCAGTATGGCGGCGGTAAAATTCGCCGAAAAGGCCGGTGTCCCGTTGGCCCGTCTGAAGGTGGTTCAGACGGACAAGGGCCGGTACCTGAGCGCCCGCAAAACCAACCGCGGGCAGGCAACGATCAACCTGCTCAAAACCATTTTGCCCGAGGTGATCCTGGCCACGCCCTTTCCCAAGAGCATGCGCTGGAGCGACCTTTCCATTCAGTTCGCCCGTCCCATCCAGAGCATCGTCGCGCTCTATGGAACAAAGGTGGTCTCTTTTACCCTGGGCGGCCGCATAAAAAGTGGCCGGCAATCTCTGGGCCATATGTTCATGAAACCGGGAAAAGTGGCCATCTCCTCCCCGCAGGCCTACGTGCAGACAATGGCTGCGGTGGAAGTGGTGGTAAATATCCCCGAGCGCCGCCAGATGACCGCGGCGGCAGTGGCGGATGCAGCGGCTGCCATGGGCGGACGGGTTCTGCCCGACGAAGAGCTGCTGGACATCGTCACCAATCTGGTGGAAACCCCCATCGCCACGGCAGGTCGGTTTGATGAGATATTTCTCGAGGTACCCAGGGAAATTCTCATCACGGCCATGCGCGAACATCAGAAATACTTCGCCGTAATCGACGCAGCAGGCAGACTCATGCCCGGTTTTATTGCCGTAAACAATACCCGCACCCGCAATATGGCCCTGGTGGCCACCGGGCACGAGCGGGTCCTTCGGGCCCGGCTCTCAGATGCCCGCTATTTTTTCAACGCCGATGTCAAAGTACCCATGGAGGCTTGGGTGGAAAAACTCAAGGGCGTACTTTTTCAGGCCAAACTGGGCAGTATGTATGCCAAGGTGGTGAGGGTAAGGGCCCTCGCCGCATGGCTGGCCGATGCCGTCAACCCGGCCGAAAAGGAGAAAGTGACCCGCGCGGCCTACCTGTGCAAGGCCGATCTGGTAAGCCAGGTGGTGGGCGAGTTTGCCAAACTCCAGGGAATCATGGGACGCATATATGCCCAGGCGGCCGGTGAAGCGCCGGATGTGGCCCTGGCCATCGAGGAGCACTACCGGCCCACCCACAGCGGCGGGCAACTGCCGCAGACCGAAACCGGCGCGCTGCTCTCCATCGCCGAAAAGATCGACTCCATTTGCGGGTGCTTTTCCGTCGGCCTGGTTCCCACCGGTGCCGCTGACCCCTATGCCCTTCGACGACAGGGAATCGGCATTTTGCAGATCATGCGCAGCCGCAAAATGAACCTGTCCCTTGCCGAACTGGTGGAAAAAGGTGTCGCTTTGTTCGCCGAAACAAGCACCGAACCACCAGCCCGAACCGTATCCGCCGTATTGACGTTTCTCAACAGCCGGCTCTCCCGCCTGCTCGCCGACGAGGGGTTGTCCAAAGACATCATCGCCGCGGTGACCAGCGTCTCGGCAGACCGCATCACCGATGTGGAACGCCGGGTTAACGCCCTGGTCAATTTCAAGGCCAAACCGGGTTTCGAAACTCTGGCAGCAGCCTTCAAGCGGGTGGAAAACATCTTAAAAAAAGCCTCGCCCACCCCAACCGAACCGGTCAACCCGGCCCTGTTTGCACACGGTGCGGAAGGTGCCCTGCATACGGCCTGCCAGGCGGTAAAAATGCAGGTGGACCGTCTCATGGACCAGGGAGACCTTGACAGCGCCCTGACCGCCATTGCCACCTTGCGAGACCCGGTGGACGCCTTTTTCAGTGATGTAATGGTCATGGCCGATGAAGCGGCGCTTCGCCGCAACCGTCTGGCTCTGCTGGCATCCATATCGGCCATTTTCGGAAAGATTGCCGATTTCTCACAGATCTCCACCTGATCCGGACGAACCCGGTCAACAATGGAATCCCGGATCCAGGGGTTGAGGAATTTAAATTACGCTTCAGATCGATTTAATGCCTTTATCCCGGCATCGCTCCGCCCATGAATTCTTGAATTTCTCCAAAGGAGGAACACATGCCCTTTGACCCAAGCAAAGACAAGGTATTGAAAAAATGGAAATGCCCGGAAACCGGGCTGATGGTGACCATCAACCGTTATGACCAGGGGGAGGCCAAGGTCCAAATCGGCCCCCGCGTACTCAAAAAACAAGACGGCAGCGACCGGGCGCCGGTCAAGGCCGGCCGCCTGACGATCGAAGATATCTTCTGGCTGTACGATATCATGGACGAAATCAAGGAGGAACTGACCCATCTGCAGCGACCGATCTGATCCGCAGACCTGCCATGAGAACTGCCGCCTGGTGGACAGTGAACGTTCTGGCTGCTGCCGTCCGGTTATTCTCCTGCACTGAAAGCCGATGACTGACCGCCGTGCCATAGTCAATCCCGTCAAAGGTAAAAAACCGCCCGAAACCGGTTCCCTGGCCATTATTGCGGCCACACAGGGGGACCTGCACCTGCTGGAACGACTGGCGGACACCCCCGTGGTGGAGCAACGCAAATTATACATGAGTAACCTTCAGGTACATGCAGACGACCGGCGGCGGTTCACACTGGCCGGACCGCTGATCGGAGCTCCCTATGCCGCCATGATCGTCGACTCTCTGTGGGTATGGGGCGTTAAACAGATCCTCTTTGTGGGCTGGTGCGGAGCGGTATCCCACCGTGTAAAGGCCGGTGATATTATCGTTCCGACGAGCGCCATGGTGGACGAGGGCACGTCCGGCCACTACTGTGATCCCGCATGCAGGGTCGCCCTGCCCGCCCGGCCGCTCTGTCATCAGATCCGACTGGCCCTGCAGCATCACCATGCCCGCTTTCTCGACGGTGCCGTCTGGACGACCGATGCCATTTTTCGGGAAACCGTAGAGAAGGTAAAGCATTATCAAAAGAACGGCGCTCTGGCCGTGGAGATGGAACTTTCCGCCATCTTCACCGTCGCTGGCTTTCGGCAGATGGAAGCAGCAGGCATCCTGGTGGTTTCCGATGAACTTTCCGACTACCAGTGGCGCCCCGGTTTCAAGACCCCGGCTTTTAAAACGGCCCGGGAAAAGGCCTGCCGTGCGGCCCTGACCCTTGCAGCCGTTTTGGGATCTGAAACGAGATAGGTGACCAACTCCCTTTCTCAACGGTCAACGGCAAGGCATGCCAACGTTCGGTGGGAAGCGATCCCTTGGACAGTCCGGCCCTAAACCCTTTTTTTTATCAGCGCATCCTGGAAAAAATGAACCCATCCAGCGTAGAAGAACTGGTCGACGTGTTGAAATCCTACAATCAGGCCTATCGTCAGGGCACACCCATCGTCAGCGACGCCGAATATGACATGCTGGTGGAGCGGCTCCGATCGATCGCGCCGGCGCATCCGTTTCTGCAGGCCGTAGAGCCGGAGCAGTTCAGCGGCAAGCGGGAAGTACGCCACCCCACACCGATGCTCTCCATTGAAAAAGCCTATACCCGTGAGCAGTTGGAACGCTTCGTCGCCCGGGTGCAGAAAGAAGCCGAGGCAATTGATTTGGATCGGGTGACCTTCAGACTGACACCCAAGCTGGACGGACTGGCCGGCCGGGATGACGGCCGCCTGTTTACCACGCGCGGCAACGGAGAGGTGGGTTACGAAATTTCCAGCGCCTTTGCCAAAGGCGTGATCCCCATCGGCGGCCGCGCGCTTGGGATGGGAGAGATCGTGGTCGTCAAATCCTATTTTGACGAGCACATGGCCGATCATTTTGAACATCCGCGCAACATGGTGGTGGGCATCATCTCTTCGGATACCCTCAACGAAAATGCAAAAACCGCGCTCAACGATCGCATGGTGCATTTTGTGCCTTACAGCCAGGTCACTGCGCTGATCGTCGACGGCCGCCGGTTGATTGAAGAAACCAGCCGCCTGGTAGAGAACCTGCTGGCAGGCTTTGACTACCCCACCGACGGCGTGGTTGCCGAGGCCACCGATGAACGCTTGAAGGCGCAGATGGGGTCCACCGCCCACCATTACCGCTGGCAGATTGCCATCAAAACCAAGGGAGAGATCGCTCAGACGACTGTCACCGGCATCCAATGGCAGGTGGGCCGCACCGGCAACGTCACCCCGGTATTGGAGGTCGATCCGGTATTCCTGTCGGGTGCCACCATCCGGCGGGTGACCGCCCACCACGCCGGCAACATCCGCAACTCCGGCATCGGCATCGGCACCCGCATCGAGATTATCCGCAGCGGCGAAGTCATTCCCAAGCTGGAAGCCGTACTGGAAGTCAAGGGAGAGGCGGCGCGGCCCGAGCTTTGCCCCTCGTGCAATGCACCCTTGGTATGGCAGAACGATTTTCTCAAGTGCACCAACAGCACCTGCCGGGCCCAGATCGAACAGCGCATCAGCCATTGGTTCAGGATTCTGGGCAATGCAGACTGGTTCGGCATCAAGACCATCCGCAAGCTTGTCGACCACGGTCATGACAGCCTCGAGGATATCTACCGGCTCTCCGAATCGGATTTCATAGATATGGGCTTCGGGCCGGTCCAGTCTAGAAATCTGGCCGCGGCCATCACCCTCAGCCGGACCAAGCCGGTCGAGGATTGGCGTTTTTTGGCCGCCTTCGGCATCGCGGATTTGGGTACTGGGGACAGCCGCAAGCTGCTGGCCAACTATTCGATCAACGATGTTCTCAACCTAACCAGGGCGCAGATTAAGCACATAAAAGGGTTCGGCGGCATCACGAGCAAAAACATTGCCAATGACCTGAAACGACTTGCGCCGCTGGTCAGCCACATGCTTGACCTGGGCTTCAACCTCCAGCGTACGCCCCTGGCAGCTGCGCAACAGGCCATCGACAGTCCCATCGCGGGAAAAGGCATCGTCTTTACCGGCAAGATGATCCACGGCGACCGGGAAACGATGCAGGCCGAGGCCCGGGCACTGGGCGCCAGCGTACAGACAACCGTCAGCGGAAACACCGATTATCTGGTTTGCGGTGAACGGGTCGGCCAGTCGAAGATGAACAAGGCCAGCCGGCTGGGCGTGACCGTCCTCACCGAAAACGAGTACCGGGCCATGCTGGCTGAAAAATAAACACACCCAACACAAAACCGTTTCCATGGCCTTGCAGCGAAATCAATCCGTCATCATCCTAGCCGCCGGCTACTCCCGGCGCATGCGGCCCTTCAAACCGTTGTTGATTTTGGACGGAGAGACGGTGCTGCAACGGGTGGTCTCTCTTTATCGCAGCGCCGGGATGGCGGACATCCGCGTGGTGACCGGATTTCGTTCGCAGGCCATCGCCTCCGAGCTGGCCGGGAAGCCTGTGTGCCTCGTCCACAACCCGGCACATGATGCGGGCATGTTCACTTCCGTGCTGGCCGGTGTCAGATCACTTCCGGCAGACGTCGGATCCTTTTTCGTTCATCCGGTGGACATTCCCCTGGTTCGCCCCCACACCCTGGCGCAGGTGATGAATGCTTTCGATCGAAGCCTCCCACCGGTCGCCTATGCGCTGTTTGACGATCGACGCGGACACCCGCCGCTGATCCATGGTCAGCTGAGAGATGACATGCTTCGCCATGACGGCAGCTGCGGACTCCGGGGGCTGCTTTGCCGCTACGATTCAGCGGCCCTTGAGGTCCAGGTGGCCGATGAAGGCATCCTCATGGACCTGGATACGCCCGAGGATTTTCAGCGCCTTTCAACCCGGCTGGCACGGTCCGACAGGCTCACTGAAAACGAATGCCGGGTACTCATGGAAAAAGTTCACCGGCTGCCCGGAAAGCTGATTGGCCACTGCCTGCAGGTGGCTTGCGTGGCCGAAACGCTGGCAGAAGCCGTCAATGGCAGCGGCGGCGCCATCGATGCGTCCCTGGTCCGATCCGCCGCCCAGGTGCATGATGTGGCCCGACTGGCGCATGACCATGCCGCTGCCGGGGCCGACCTGTTGAATGCCATGGGATTTCCCGCCATGGCAGCCATCGTCGCGCTGCATATGGATATCCCGGTTTCGCCGGATTCCCGCCTGGATGAAGCCCAGATCGTTCACCTGGCCGACAAGCTGGTGTCCGGCACCACGGTGATGAGCCTGGCACAGCGGTTCGAAACCAAAATGAAAAGATATTCCCACGATGCCAAAGTTGCGGCCCAAATTAGCCGTCGTCGGTCCAACGCCTTTCGAATTCAGGAAAAACTCGAGCAGGCATCGGGCAGTACCATCGGACAGATCTTGAAAAAGGCCGGGATCACGTTCATTCACAGTGATGATAACTGAAAAGGGTCCGGAAATGGATGTGTGCATCCTTCGGCAACCCTGAAATAAACCGCCTGCAAACAGGGATCGATGAAATCCTTCAATCTGATCAAGCCCTACCTGGTCGCAAACCGCAACAGCATTCTTTTCGGGTTGTTGTGCCTGATCGTGGTGGATCTGCTCCAGCTTTTTATCCCGCGCGTCATCAAGCGGACCATAGACAATCTGGCCCTCATGCAGGCGGATCCCACCAGCCTGTTGAATGATGCCGTGGTCATTCTGGCCCTGGGGGTGTGTATCGGCTTGTTCCGTTTTTTCTGGCGGCGCTGCCTTCTGGGCACTGCCCGCAAGACCGAAGAGGCGCTGCGCAACCGCCTTTTCGCCCATATCCAGACCCTCTCTCCGGCCTATTTCGACCGCATGCGCACAGGCGACCTCATGGCCCATGCCACCAACGACATCCAGCAGGTGCGCATGGCATCCGGAATGGGGCTGGTGGCCTTAAACGATGCCCTTTTTTTAGGATCGGCCGCCATCGGCTTCATGATCTATATCAACCTGGAGCTGACCCTGTACGTGCTGATCCCCATGCCCCTGATCGTTCTGGGCACCCGTTTTTTCAGCCGACGGATGCACCAGCGCTACAAGCGGGTACAGGGTGCCTTCAGCGATCTCACCGAAGCGGTTCGCGAGCGTTTTGCCGGTATCCGCGTCATCCTGGCCTATAATGCCCAGGCCGCCGAGGCCCGTGAGATCACCCGGATCTCGAACGCCTACGTCCGCGAGAATATCGATTTGGTTAAAATTACCGGCTCGTTTTTCCCGCTGATGATGATGCTCACCAACCTGAGTTTGGCCATCGTCCTGTTTCAGGGCGGCCGTCAGACCATTTTTGCCCGGATCACACCGGGTGATTTTGTGGCCTTCATCAGTTATCTGGGCTTGCTTACCTGGCCCATGATGGCCCTGGGCTGGGTCACCAACCTCATCCAGCGCGGCCGCGCCTCACTGGACCGGCTGGACGGCATCTTCAGCACGCTCCCTGAACTGACCGAGCCCCAGAATGCCATTGACGCACGCGGGTTTGTGCGCCGCCTGACATTCGAGAAAGTCAGCTTTGCCTACGACCCGCACCGGGGTGATGTCCTCCAACAGATCGATCTGTGCGTGGAAAAGGGCCGCACCCTGGGCATCGTAGGCCCGCCGGGGGCCGGGAAAACCACACTGGTACAACTGCTGATGCGCCTCTACGATGTCCGTTCGGGATGCATTTGCATCGATGGAACAGACATCCGCCGCCTGAAGATCAATGCATTGCGATCATTGGTATCCATTTCGCCTCAGGAACCGTTTCTTTTCGCCGGCACCATCCGCGAGAATATCACCTTCGGCGCCACGGGAGTGTCGGACGAAGCGCTTAAACGGGCTGTTCAATTGGCAGCACTGGACGACACCATCCAGGAATTGCCCCGCCATTTCGATACGGTGGTTGGAGAAAAAGGGGTAATTTTATCGGGCGGACAGAAACAGCGCGTGGCCCTGGCCCGGGCCCTGCTGACTGCTGCACCGATCCTGATTCTCGACGATCCGGTAAGCCAGGTGGATACCCGCACCGCCGCCCGCATCCTGGAAACACTGCGGTCCATGGACGGGGACAAGACGCTGATCATCATCTCTCACCGCCTGTCGGCAGTACGCCACGCCGACCAGATCATGGTAATGGAAAAGGGACGGGTCGTCACCACCGGCAGCCACGACAAATTGATGGCCGACGGCGGTTATTATGCCCGGGCCTACCGTCTCCAGGAGCTTGAAGATGCGATTTGACTATGGCTACGATGAAGAGCAGCGCCTGGGGAAGCCATATGACCTGAAATTGCTGCGCCGCATTCTTCCTTACGCCGGCCCCCACCGGATCAGGCTGACCCTGTCGGTTTTTTTGGTGGTGGCGATCACGCTGTTGGAATTGTCCGTCCCGTATATCACCAAGGAGATCATCGACCGGCATATTGTTCCCAGGGACCGTATCGCCAGCGAGACGGGCGAGCAGTGGCTGTCCGTTGACCTGAAGGACCCGGTTGTTGGGGAGGCGGTCCACCGGCAGGACCATCTGTTTCGTGTCCGGGAAGGTCGAGCGACAATCCGGATGGAAGACCTGGGCCGCCTCGACCGTTCAACCCTGGCTCGGCTGCGGCACACCGATCTGTCCGGTCTGCTGCACATTGCCGGTCTGTTCATGGCGGTGGTGGTGGCCATTTTTATTCTAACCTTTGCCCAGAACCTGATTATGGAAATTACCGGCCACCGGATCATGCACGACCTGCGCGTCGGCCTGTACCGCCACCTGCAGGACATGCCCCTGCGCTTTTTCAACCGCAATCCCGTCGCCCGACTGGTGACCCGGGTGACCAACGACATCCAGAACATGCACGACCTGTTCACCGCTTTCATCTCCATGGTGTTCAAAGATATGTTCCTGCTGGCAGGAATCGCCGTCGTGCTGCTGGCCATGGACTGGCGTCTGGCCTTGCTGACATTTATCGTCCTGCCGCTGGTAGCTGGCACCGCGCTTGTGTTTTCACGCAAGGTTCGCGACGTGTTTCGGGAGCTGCGCATCCAGGTGGCACAGATCAACACCCGTTTTTCCGAAACCATCGCCGGCATAAAAGTGATCCAGACCTTCTGCCGGGAACGGGAGAACTTCGAAGCGTTTGCGCGCCTCAATCACGACAACTATCTGGCAGGAATGCGCCAGATTAACATCTTTGCCGTGTTCATGCCCATTATTGAAATGCTTGGTATCACCGCCATCGCCATCGTCATCTATTTCGGCGGCGCCCATGTGCTTGACCAGACAGTCAGCCTCGGCGCGCTGGCCGCCTTCATCGCTTACATGAAGATGTTTTTCCGTCCTATCCGGGACCTGGCGGAAAAGTATAACATCCTGCAAAATGCAATGGCTTCAGCCGAACGGATTTTTCTGCTTCTGGATACCCCGGCAGCTGATCCGGCCAAAAAACAGATCGAGGTGATTCCCGGCCCACTGAAACAGATCCGTTTTGAGGGCGCAACGCTTGCCTACAACGAAGGCGAAGCGGTTTTAAAAGACATCAATCTGACGATCAATGCCGGAGAAACCGTCGCCATTGTGGGTGCCACCGGCTCGGGAAAAACATCGCTGGTGAATCTGCTGGTGCGCTTTTACGACCCCACCAGCGGATCGGTTTTTTTCAACGCCATCGACTGTATAAACATCCCGCGGAAAATATTGAGAAGACGAATCGTCCTGGTCATGCAGGATCCCTTTTTATTCACTGGAACCTTAAAGGCCAACCTCTTCTTTTCCGCCAAGGATCTTACCCCCCGGCAGCAGGCCAGAATCCTCGACGCATCCCGCTGCCGGGACCTGGTCGACCGTTTGCCGAATGGGCTGGATACCCGCATCGCCGAAGGAGGCGGCTCCCTTTCGAGCGGTGAACGTCAGTTGATCTCCGTGGCGCGAGCCTTTTCAGCGGATCCTGAAGTGATTGTACTTGATGAGGCCACCTCCTATGTTGACTCTCAGACCGAAGTCGATCTGCAGCAGGCCATCGCCAATCTGATGCGCGGGCGCACCTGCGTGGTGGTCGCCCACCGCCTTACCACTGCCCGCACTGCCGACCGTATTGTGGTGCTCAACAGCGGCACGATGGTGGAAACCGGCACCCATGAATCCTTGATGGCCCGACAGGGATTTTATCACCGCCTCTATCATCTTCAGGGCAACGGGGTTTGAAACGGAAGCCAATCTTGACCGACCGAGGACCTTTATGTCTCCTTTATATTGCCGTTTATAATCAATTTTTCAATATGTTGGAATCATTTCCGCTAAGGCTTTCAACATCCATATAACGCTTGCCAAAATCAGACAGGCATGTTAGGTTGATCGCGTTTTTCAGGTTCCTGGAAAAACATGGTGCATTCAAACCTTCAACACATTCCAATTGCGTTTTTATTCATCGACCCGACAGTGTAGCGGCACCTGATAGCGGGTAATCAGGGCCCTCAATGGTTAAACTTTAACTTAAAGGAGGATTGGATAGATGGCTTACGATGCAACAAAAATGGCCGACTGGCAGATTTCTGAAGAGGCTGAAAAAAACATGCCCACTCCCGATGAGTGGCGCGAAAAACTTGGCCTGCAAGCGGACGAAATGCTTCCCATGGGGCGTTTGTCCAAAATCGACTTCCTCAAGGTGATCAACCGTCTCAAAGACAAACCGGACGGCAAGTACATTGAGGTCACCGCCATCACCCCCACCCCCCTTGGAGAAGGCAAAAGCACCACATCCGTCGGTCTGATGGAAGGTCTGGGCATGCGCGGTAAAAATGTCGGTGGTGCGCTGCGCCAACCCTCCGGCGGTCCAACCATGAACGTCAAGGGAACGGCGGCCGGCGGCGGCAACTCCCTGTTGATCCCCATGACCGAGTTTTCCCTGGGACTGACCGGGGACATCAACGACATCATGAATGCCCATAACCTCGGCATGGTGGCCATGACCGCCCGCATGCAGCACGAACGCAACTACAACGACGAGCAGCTGGCCCGCCTCACCGGCATGCGCAGGCTGGACATCGACCCCACCCGCGTAGAGATGGGCTGGATTATCGATTTTTGCGCCCAGGCGCTGCGCAACATCGTCATCGGACTCGGCGGCCGCACTGACGGCTTTACCATGCAGAGCAAGTTCGGCATCGCCGTGGGCTCCGAGCTGATGGCTATCCTGGCCGTGGCCACAGACCTGGCCGATCTTAAAGAGCGCATCAACAACATCACCGTGGCCTTCGACAAGAGCGGCAAACCGGTCACCTGCCGAGACCTGGAAGTTGGCAACGCCATGGCCGCATTCATGCGCAATACCATCAACC
Source organism: Desulfosarcina sp. (assembly GCF_046496365.1). Lineage (GTDB taxonomy): Bacteria > Desulfobacterota > Desulfobacteria > Desulfobacterales > Desulfosarcinaceae > Desulfosarcina. The sequence goes on along the minus strand of NZ_JAWOHB010000039.1, from coordinate 8,707 downwards.
CGACCCTGATGTGCACCGCCGAATATCAGCCCTGTTTCGTGCATGCCGGCCCCTTTGCCAACATCGCCGTGGGCCAGAGCTCGATCATCGCCGATCGCGTCGGTCTGAAGTGCTTCGATTACCACGTGACAGAGTCCGGCTTCGCCGCCGATATCGGATTCGAGAAATTCTGGAACGTCAAGTGCCGTTTCTCCGGTCTCAAACCGCATGTTTCCGTTCTGACCGCCACCATCCGCGCCCTGAAGATGCATGGCGGCGGCCCAAAAGTGGTTGCCGGAAAAGCGCTTGATGATGCCTACACCAAGGAAAACCTGTCCCTGGTGGAAAAGGGCTGCGAGAACATGGTCCACATGATCGGTGTCATCCGCAAAGCCGGCATCAACCCGGTGGTCTGCGTCAACCGGTTCTACACCGATACCGACGCCGAAGTGGCCATTGTAAAAAAGGCCGCTGAAGCCGCCGGCGCCCGCTGTGCCGAATCCAAACACTGGGAAAAAGGCGGCCAGGGCGCCCTGGAGTTTGCCGATGCCGTTATCGATGCCTGCGAAGAAGGCAACAAGTTCGATTTCCTCTATCCGCTGGAGATGAAGCTGCGTGACCGCGTGGCGACCATCGCCAAGGAAGTCTACGGCGCCGACGGTGTGGATTGGTCGGCGGAAGCCAAGGCCAAAGCCGAAATGCTGGAAAGCGATCCCAAATACGCCGACTTTGCCACCATGATGGTCAAAACCCACCTCAGCCTGAGCCACGACCCGGTGGTAAAGGGTGTTCCCAAGGGATGGCGTCTGCCCATCCGGGACGTGCTCATCTATTCCGGTGCCAAGTTCCTGTGCCCGTGTGCCGGCACCATCAGCCTGATGCCGGGGACCGGTTCCAACCCGGCTTTCCGCCGCATCGACGTCGATCCGGCCACCGGAAAAGTGAGCGGGCTGTTCTAAGGCCGCCGACAAGGTAAAATCAACCCAAGGCCCGGGCGCTTCGCCCGGGCCTTTTTTGTTGCAAATGATTGACAAAAATAGAAAAAAACTCCTAAAATGTAGACCATTGCCAACCGCTTAACTCACAGGGAACCGATGGAAAAAATCACCGACGACGCCATCCGTAAAACGATAACATCCACAATCATCGAGACTTTCGATTCAATGATGTCCATGCCATTGGAATCCGTTGACGGCAGTGTGCCCACCGGTCTCGATGATAGCCGGATGGTCGGAGCGATTCACTTTGGTGGTGAGGTGGTGGGTGTGATGAGTTTCAATCTCTCCGCGGCGTTCGCCAAGATGGTGACCGCAGCCATGCTTGGGATCGAGATCGATGAAATCAAAAGCACGGATCCGATCAACGATGTGATCGGTGAGATAGCCAACATTGTGGCCGGAAATCTGAAAACGGAATTTCTCGACGCCGGCCTTACCTGCGTGATTTCGACGCCGTCGATCACCTCGGGCAGCCATTTTAACATCGATCCGGTGGACATCGCCCCGCCGGTAAAATTCACGTTTCGGCATCAGAATGATTACGTGCGCGTTGAATTGTGCGCCAAGGAGGAGATTGGCGCCAAAGAAGATATCATGAGCGACCTGTCCAGCGATGTGATTATGGAGCGGATTGCCGGCGTGGATATCAAGACGGCCATCGTCAATTCAGTAATTGACGTTTTTTACACCATGCTGGACATGGAAGTGGCGTCCATACAACAGGTTCCCGAATCCTTTACCGAAGAGATGCGAACCGTCGGGTCGGTAACCTTTGCCGGTGAAGTCGACGGCATGTTCAATATCCAGGTCAATGACGATTTCGGAAGGGAAATGACCGCCGCCATGTTGGGAATGGAAGTAGCGGAAGTCGAAAGCGACGAAGCAGTCTATGATGTTATTCGTGAGGTCAGCAATATCATCGGCGGCAATCTCAAATCCAATTTTGTGGATGCCGGCCTCTCCTGCGTGTTGTCCACCCCATCAATTACCAACGGGCGTGACTTCAAGGTGAGCCCCACCCATGTTATCAAGCCCACCAGATTCCTCTTTTCCCATAAAGACAGTGTCATCATCGTTGAAGCCGGTGTTAAACGGGATAAATCCGATTCCACAGAAGCTGCAGATAAAACTACAGCGAAACCTGCCCGGTCGGAAACGATTCAAGAAACGGTCCTGATGCCTGACACCGACAACGAGATGAATCAATTTAAAAATCTCGGTCTGGTGATGGACATTCCATTGCAGGTGACCGTTGAGTTGGGACACTCCCGAAAACGAATCAATGATGTGCTCAAGATGGGTCCGGGATCGGTTGTCGAACTGGAGCAGATGGAAGGCGAGCCGGTTGACATTCTGATCAATCAGACATTGATAGCCAAAGGATTTGTCGTGGTGGAAAAAGAAAAATACGGCATCCGCATCAGTGAAATCGTCAGCCGCAAGGAACGCATGAAAAGCATTCGTTGAACCGCCTGCCAGGTCGCGGGCCAGGCCTTTGCGGATCAATGCGCGCGGTCCCACAAACAAGGCGGCGGCCGCCGGTCCGGCGAGCGAACAGGCAAGCGGCCTTCAGTCTTCGGGCCCGTCGATGGGAAAACCCGCAGCAGGTCGGTTGGATCCGCTTCTGGGATCAAATACCGGCAGGGGTAGTTCAATGGCTGATTCAGGATGACTGTTCCCTTGACAGATGACGCCAAACGTGTTTGTAAAGTCCCCCAAGAAACAACGGTTTGGCGGCCAGCGGCGAAAGCTTGTCAGTTTTTTCCAGGTCACGTCAACACGCATATTCCGGTGGGATGCCCCTGCGGTATATGGCGCCATTGCAACAGAAAAGGAGATAAAAATGAAAATCCTGGTCGGTTATGACGGGTCCAATTCGGCCAAGGATGCCTTGGCCCTGGCTAAAAAACACGCTACCGCTTTCGATGCGCAGGTGCTCATCGTTTCTTCCCTGACCGGCGGGAGCGTCACCCACGCCGTAGAAGTGGAACATGCGACCGAGGATCTCGAATTTGCTAAAAAAATGTTTGATGAGGACGGCATTCCGTGCGAAACCAAATTATTGGTCCGCGGTATGACACCAGGTGAGGACCTTGTCGAATATGCCAAAGAAAAAGGGATTGATGAAATTATCATCGGCATCAAACGCCGTTCAAAAGTGGGCAAGCTGTTGTTCGGGTCCAACGCCCAATATGTGATCATTAAAGCGCCCTGCCCCGTCGTAACCGTTAAATAGTCCGTCCGGAAAGGGCGGATTTTGTTCCCAGCCAAAGCCGCAGCGCCCGTTAAACCGCACCTGCAGCCGGCTGAACCGGCGTGGATTTCAAAGCCGCAAGTCCGTCGGCCTGGGCCGGAAGCGGCCATTTATGGAAGGGTATTTGACAACCGTGAGCGGGGCTGCGTTCCCACACACCCCGATCCAATTTTTGTATGCGTTTGCCCCCCAAAGGACGCCCCGTGATCATCGCCGGTTTAACCGGAGGCATTGCCAGCGGCAAATCAACGGTGTCCGGATTTCTTTCCGATGCCGGTGCCTTGATCATCGACGCCGATAAGATCGCAAGGGAGGTGGTCAAACAGAGCACTCCCGGCTATGAAGCGATTCTTGCCGTTTTTGACCGAATGATCCTCCTCCCCGACGGGGAAATTGACCGTAAACGCTTGGGGGATATTATTTTCAATGATCCGGAAAAAAAATCATGCCTCAATGCCATCGTGCATCCCCGCGTCCTTGAACGCGTAAATGAAATGGTCGCCCGAATCAATACCCAAACCCCCGAAGCGGTGGTGATCATGGACATCCCGCTTCTTCTTGAATCTGGTTTGGAAAAAAACCTGGCTGAAGTCATTGTCGTATATGTACCCGAAACGATTCAACTGGAGCGACTCATGCGCCGGGATGGTATCGATGAACGAGCGGCAACTGCCCGGATCCGTTCACAGATGCCCATCGAGCAGAAGCGGAATCGGGCCACCATCGTCGTTGACAATAGCGGCGGCCTGTCCGCCACCCGGAAACAGGCAAGGGCTGTTTATAGCCGCCTGAAAAAAAGGGCGCAAAACCCGGCGAAATAATAGCGCACCGCCATGGCAGCCTATTTTGCGATTCGGTTTTAACGAATACGGCAGGTTTCACTTGAGGCCTGGTTCAAACATCCGTTTTGGTTTGACACTTTTTATGCCCTGCCTTATATTGGACGCGTCATAGGAAACCTGAAATTGTCATCTGAATACGACCCCGCCTGGGGCGGTTCGACGGTTAAAATAACATTCCAGCGTCGTGCCGCCTTGCCATATCGATCAATCCTCGTTCAGGCAAATTGGATGCAGTGAACACGGAGGTTGTCTGTAATAGACATGCGACAAAATTTGACCCACCGGAAACGGATCTGCGCACAACACCTGCAGACATTAAGTGAAATCTCCCTGGCCCTGGGGGAGAAAGATCGCTATACCCTGGCCCATGGTCATCGGGTGGCCCTTTATGCCATGCGCCTTGCCCAGCGGCTGGCTTTTGGGCTTCAGGACGTACGCAATGTAGGCATCGGCGGGTTGTTTCACGATGTGGGCAAGCTGGCGCTGAGTGACCGAATTTTCACCAATCGGGAGATGCACCTTCCCCATGATCTGCAGCAGGAGGTTCGGTGCCACCCGCTGATCGGCGCAGCCTTGCTCAAGAATATCGATTTTTTAAAACCGGCTGTGGACTTCGTTCTGTTTCACCATGAACGGGAGGACGGCAACGGGTATCCCTTCGGTCTGAAAGCCCTGGAAATCCCGCCGGGAGCGAAAATTGTAAGTATTGCGGACTGTTTTGATGCGGTTACCACGGACCGGCCCTATCAGAAGGGGCAGCCGGCTGCATCTGCCTACGAAATCCTTCGGGAAGGTTGCCGCAACTATTTCTGCGGTGAGTATGTAGAAACCTTCATCGAAGAGATCGAAGAAAACGGAAGCATTCAAGACACGGGCCCCAATCTGCTGCTTGCAGACGAACTGGTTCGATCGGTGGCCGGATACAGCGTCATGTAATCCGGCACCAAACCCATCACCTTGTTTAAACAGTGGTAACGGGCCGCTTTCGGCCTGTTTTTTTTGGCCAATCGAAAAAAGTTGAAACGCATATGGATCGGAATTTTTTAGAAGAGATCAGAAAACGTCGGACGTTCGGCATTATCAGCCACCCGGACGCCGGAAAAACAACCCTGACGGAAAAGCTGCTCATGTTCGGTGGCGCTATCCAGATGGCTGGAGCCGTGAAGGCAAAACGGGCAGGGCGTTATGCCACCAGCGACTGGATGGCCATCGAAAAGGAACGCGGGATCTCGGTGACGACCTCGGTCATGAAATTCAATTACGACGGGGTTGAAGTCAACCTGCTGGACACCCCCGGACATCAGGACTTTTCCGAGGACACCTACCGGGTGCTTACCGCCGTGGACAGCGCCCTCATGGTGATTGACAGCGCCAAGGGTGTGGAACCCCAGACCGAGAAGCTCATGGAGGTTTGCCGCATGCGCAACACCCCCATCATGACATTCATCAACAAGCTGGACCGCGACGGTTTGTCTCCGCTTGAGCTTCTTTCGGATATCGAAGAGAAGCTGCAAATCGAATGTTCACCCCTCTCCTGGCCCATCGGCATGGGAAAGCGTTTTCGCGGGGTTTACAATTTGTATCACCGGCAGCTCCACTTGTTCACCCCCGGCGGACAGACCCGCCACCAGGAGGGGATTGTAATCACCGACATCGCCGATCCCCAACTGGACGAGATGCTGGGCGGCCAAGCTCAAGAATTGCGCGACGACGTGGAACTGCTGGAGGGTGCCGCCAACCCCTTCGAATTGGATCAATATCTCAAGGGCAGCCAGACGCCCGTTTTCTTCGGCAGCGCCATCAACAACTTCGGCGTGCGGGAGCTGCTGGATGCATTTGTGCGCATGGCGCCGCCTCCCAGAGCCTGCCCCACCACGACCCGCCAGGTCCAGCCGGATGAAGATTCATTTTCCGGGTTCGCCTTTAAAATCCAGGCCAACATGGATCCGGCCCATCGTGATCGCATTGCCTTTGTGCGCATCTGCTCAGGGAAATTCACCCGCGGCATGAAGGTGATTCAAACCCGCCTGGCCAAGCAGGTAACCTTGTCCAATGCAACCATCTTCATGGCCCAGGATCGCACAAATGTTGAGGAGGCCTACCCCGGAGATATCATCGGCATCCACAACCACGGCACCATCAGTATCGGCGACTCCTTTTGTGAAAAAGAACCGCTCAGCTTCACCGGCATCCCCAGTTTTGCACCGGATCACTTTCGCCGGGTGCGCTTGAGAAACCCACTTAAAACCAAGCAACTGCTCAAGGGGCTGACCCAACTGGCCGAGGAAGGGGCTGTCCAGTTTTTCCGCCCGCTGTCGGGGAACAGCTACATCCTCGGAGCGGTCGGGGTGCTCCAGTTTGATGTGACCGTGGCGCGACTTAAAGCCGAGTACGGGGTCGATGCCGACTACGAGCCGGTAACCTTTGCCGCTGCCCGGTGGGTAACCTGCGACGACAAAAAGCAGTTGACCATCTTTGAAAAGGAAAAGTACGCCAGTTTGGCCCATGATTCCCAAGGGAAACTGGCCTATCTAGCGCCCAGCCTGTGGCGCCTTGAAAATGCCATGGAGGAGTGGCCCATGATCCGCTTTCACAAAACCCGTGAACTGGCCGCTTGAAAACCGCTGTGAGGGTTTGCCTAAACCTTTGCTCTGCAGGATCTTTCCAGAATGGGTCGTTGTGGTAAACACCCGGGACCCCCGGCAGGGGGAGCGCTGCCCACTTTGGCGGGTGGCCAGCCTTGATCGCCGGATCAACCCATATTAAATCGCCCTGACTCGATATAAGGAACATCCTCGACATCGATTGCGTGGACAATGGCCTGGTTGAGCCGTTTCTTCATCTCCGCCACCACGGGACGACGCTTGTTGAGGGCCATGGCAAAAGCCATGGTATCCGCCATGAGCGTTTCAGCGGGAGAGGCCTTGTGAATGATGTGGTGCTCCACACATTGATCCGCGGTAAGCCGAACACCGGTGTATTCCATGTACTCGACCATGTACATGGGCATGGCCTTCTTCAACAGGGCATTCATCCCCGGCAAAAAAGGGATCCCCAGGTCCACTTCGGGGAAGCAGAAAAAACCGCGGTCCGATCGCATGAAGCGAAAATCAAAGGCACAACTCATGATTGCACCGCCGGCGAAGGCGTGACCGGAAATGCCGGCAATGGTCAACAGGGGATAGGTGACGATGCGTTTAAACATGCGATTGAGCAGGTAAAAGAAATCCTTGGCCCGAGCCGTGTCGTTTTGCTGAATTACCGGCACCAGCCACTCCAGATCGATACCATTGGAGAATATCTTTTCATGGGACGACGTCACCACAAGGGTGGTGGCATCCGTGGCACCCTCGACCTCGTCGAGAACGCCTAGGTAGGCATTTAGAAAATCCGGATTGAACCGATTCTCCCCGTCATTCAGACTAACCGTTGCCACGTGCTCATTTACAGCATAATCAACCATTGTCATGATCTGTCCTTCGTTTGCACCATGCAAAAAAGGCGGTCTCCGACAGGCCGCCTTTTTGTAAGTAATCAGTCAGGGTGGATCAGGCGCAGCACGAACCCTTGGTACCACAGCTGGTACAGCCGGCGCCGAAGTCAATGCCGCAGTCCAGTTTGAATCCGTACATCTGAAAATCAACTTTGATGGGTTGCGCTTTATCCAAAAACTCTGTGTTGACGATAAATTTGAACCCGTCTACGTCAAATTCCGTGTCGGTGTCGGCAAGCTCATCCAGAGCCATGGCCAGGCCGGGGCCACCTCAGCCGCCTTCGTTTAGGAAAATCCGCACGGGTTTGACATCTTTGCCTTTGAAATATTCGGCAATCTGCTGGACTGCCGGCTGCGTGACTTCAAGCATGATACCCTCCTTGGAAATAAAAATCGGTCCGTGATTGTTCAGGACCGGCAATTGGTTTCAGACAAGGAATCTAACCATGTCCATCGAGTTTGTCAATCCCATTTCCAGCGGGTATCGAATACGGGTATGCCGATGCAGCCGATGGCTGGAAAGACCCGGACTTAAAGATCATAAAGGGTCTCATCCCGCAGGGGCGCCCGCCTGGCTGCCGCCGCCCCTTTGCCTTTTTTTTCAGCGAACACGAATGGATCTTCCCCTTCCAGAAGGTCGCCCATCTCGGCCTCGACCTGTTCAGGGTCATCTCCGCGCTCCATGCGCCGCAGCGCTTCCTCCATGCCCGCACCCAGTTCCATGCCGGTCATGTCGGTGAGTTTTCGCATGAGATTGGCCGCCTGGCGCGGATCGTCCTCGTTGATCCGGTCCGCTTCACTGGCCAGCATCTGCATGGCCTTTTCCATCCTATGTTCGTCAAAAGGCAAATCCTCACCATCTTCGGACGCTTTGGCCTTTCCGGTAAAGGCGAAAGCAGACATCTGCCGTTCCAACACGCGGACCCTGCATTTGGGGCATTGGGGCTGCTTGGATGTGTTGATCGTTCTGGAAAAAAAGTTGAACAGGGTGTTGCAGTCCGAACAGTAAAACTCATAGATGGGCATGTTCTCTCCGCAATTGATGGATGTTAATGGCTAACCGGTTGTTTATGCAGTCAAAGTTCGACAATTAAATCAGAAAAATAATAGGACGTTCCGCCGTTCTTGTCAACCGTCTGAT
>NZ_JAWOHB010000091.1:0-11937 GCF_046496365.1 Desulfosarcina sp. | reverse complement strand
GAAGGTCTTCGTGGCCGAACTGGTGGCCATGGTGGGATCGTCGTCCAACGGCAACGGCGCCAATGGCAACGCTAAACCAGTCGCCCAACGCCGGCGCACCCAGTTGCATCACACCTCGCCACACCTGCCCGCGCATGCCGGCAACGGCGGCAAGGCCAAAGGCAATCGCAAGGCCAAAGCCGAGATGCCCGCCGGGGCCGTGCATAAAACCGACTCCGAAGCCATGATCCCCCTGGATCGCGACTTCGCGGATTTTTAACCATGGCTGACCGTGGCCCGACTCGGTGGTTCTCCCCCTTTGCCAGTGCGGTGGGGGGAGAACCCAACCAATTCACCCCGACCACGCTGCGGCGTGCCGGAAAATGAACCAGAAAACAATTCCATGTGCCGATGATGACCAAAGCTCTCAATATCGTGGAACCGGATTGGACGACTGCTTCAAGATGCCCGCCGATATGAAGCTTCTTGAAGAAGCGGCCGCAGCCGCATTTGAAAAACAAAATCGCTGAAAAAAAGATAGGACGACGCCCATGACCGACCGACTGGAAGCGATCAACGCGCATATCGAAGCCCTCTGTCTGGCGCTGGTGACCATGGATGGCGAAGACATCCCGGTCATGGGCCAGATGCTCAATCGCCTGGTCGCGCTCAAGGACGATGCCCAAACGCTGGCATGGCCGGAATTCGGGGCGCTGGTGGATGCGCTGGCCGATTATCTGGAACGCGTGGTCTTGCGTGAAGTCAGCGACCTGATCCCCTTTGAAAGCGGACTCGACCATTTACAAACGATGTTCCGAACGCTGGCCGACGGGAACCCGGGCCTGGATCTGACCCCGGTGCTGACGAAACTGGGAATTCTGCCCTCGGATGCCCATGGCGAAAGCGTCTCCCCTGCCCCATCCCCGGGAGCCGAGGCAGCCACCTTCCAAAAAAGCGCCCAAAGCACCTGCAAAAATCCGGAGGAGGCTTTCAGCTGCCCGGATGCGGCCATGGACGAAGAGGACCGTGACATCGTCTCCGGGTTCATCGTCGAATCCTTGGAGAGCCTGGAAACCGTCGAGGTCAGTTTGATCGATCTGGAACAGGATGCCTCGGAACCGGAGAGCATCAACGCCATCTTCCGGGCGTTTCACACCATCAAGGGCGTTTCCAGCTTCCTGGGATTCATGCGCATCAACCACCTGGCCCACCGCGCCGAAAACCTGCTGGAGAAGATCAGAAGCGGAGAACTTGAGGCCAACGGCGATATCATCGATGTGATTCTGGATTCGGTGGACCTGCTCAAACGGATGGTCCAGGGGGTCCAGGCGGGCATGCAAAGCGGCGGCCTGCTGGATATCGGACTGGACATATCCGCAGTCGTCAAGCGCATCGAAGCGGTTCAGGAGCCGGATGCGGCCTTTAACCAACCGGTGGGCGCAATCCTGGTAAAAAAAGGGGACCTCACCCCGCAAAAACTGGAGGCGGCCCTGGAACGGCAACGCACCGAGCCGGGAAAAAAGATTGGCCAGATCCTCATCGAAGAAGGTGCCACCGGTTCCCGGCAGGTCTCCGCCGCCTTGAGAGATCAAAAAAAGGGCGCCGGCCAGCGCATGGACTTGCAGGTCAAGGTCGACGCCCAGAAGCTGGACAGCCTGGTGGATCTGACCGGCGAACTGGTCATCGCCCAGTCCATGCTGCGGCAGCACCCCTATATGCTCAATTCAGGCGACCAGCGGCTGATCCACACCCTGGGCCAGTTGAACCAGATCACCTCCAGCCTGCAGACCATGACCATGTCCCTGCGCATGGTCCCGATCAAAAACACGTTCCAGAAGATGCTGCGGCTGGTGCGGGACCTTTCCAAAAATTCAGGCAAGCAGGTGCAATTGCGCATGTCCGGTGAGGAGACAGAGATCGACCGCAACGTGGTCGACGACCTCTACGAACCCATGGTGCACATGATCCGCAACTCCATGGACCACGGCCTGGAGACGCCCGCGGAGCGGCAGGCAGCGGGAAAGGATGCCACGGGAGCCATCCATTTAAAAGCCTACCACAAGGGGGGCAATATCGTCGTCGAAATCATCGATGACGGCCGGGGGCTCGACCGTGAACGCATCCTGGAAAAAGCCAGGGCCAATGGACTGATTGACGACGACAACCGGTTGAACGATGCGGAAATCAACAATCTGATTTTCCAGCCCGGCTTCTCCACCGCCCGGGCGGTGACCGAGATCTCCGGCCGCGGGGTAGGCATGGATGTGGTCAAAAAAGCCATCGAGCGCCTGCGGGGCCGCGTGGACATTCAGACCACGGCCGGGCGGGGATCCACCTTCTGCATCAGCCTGCCGCTGACCCTGGCCATCATCGAAGGCATGCTGGTGCGCGTCGGCAAGGAGCGGTATGTGATTCCGGCCCTGTCCATCATCGAATCCTTCCGGCCGACCGCCGAGCATTGCTCCACGGTGGCGTGCAAGGGAGAGATGATCCTCTCCCGAGGCGGACTGATCCCCCTGATCCGGTTGGAGACCATTTTTGGCGCCCCATCGGATGCCCGGCACCCCTGGGAAGGGCTGGTGGTAACGGTGGAGTACGACGGCCGGCGCATGGGGCTGCTGCTCGACGAACTGCTGGGCAAGGAGGAAGTGGTGATCAAGAACATGGGCGAGGCGCTGAAAAAAGTACGCGGCATCACCGGCGGCGCCATACTGGGCGATGGCCGGGTGGGGCTGATCCTGGATATGGCCGGCATATGGGAGCTGGCCATGGATCCAGCATCATGACGGCTTCGTGAAGAACCGCCATTCGTAATTTTCCCGCCGCTGCGGGAATTGACAAGCACAATCACTGCCCGGGGGAAGCGCGATCACTCATGAATATCGTCGTCGGTGTATCGGATATGAAGGCCAGCAATGACCCGCAAGGGACGTTGATCACCTATTCGCTGGGGTCGTGCATCGGCATCGCCATCCACGATCCCCTTGTCAAGGCCGGAGGACTGCTGCATTTCATGCTGCCGGAGTCCTCCCTGGACCCGAACAAGGCTGCGGCCCGACCTTTTATGTTTGCCGACACCGGCATTCCGCAGCTGTTCAAGGCCGTGTATGCATTGGGCGGAGAGAAACGGCGCATGCGCGTGATTGTCCTGGGCGGCTCGCAGGTGCTCGATCAGAAAGGGTTTTTCAACATCGGCAAACGCAATGAAATGGCCGTACGCAAGATTTTTCACCGCAACAATGTGGTGATCGATTATCAGGACACGGGTGGGAGTGCAAACCGAACCATTCGCCTGAATATCCAAAACGGTCAGACCCACATCAAGGTCTCTGGAGAGGGGGAGATCACCATATGACGGACATCAAAACCATCGCCCAGGGCATTGCCCGGCTCAAGCCGATTCCGCAGTCATTCCATCAGATCATGGCCCTGGCCCGGGACCCGGATGCCGACATGCCCCGGCTGGCCGAGGCGGTCTCGCGCGATCCGGTTCTGACCGCCAACCTGCTTAAAGACGCCAATTCGTCCTATTACGGACGCCCCGGGAAGTTCGAAACCGTCCATCAGGCCGTGGTCTTTCTGGGCACCGCCGAGGTGTTCAACCTGGTGCTGATGGCCGGTTGCCGGGACACGTTGAGCAGAGCGCAGGCGGCTTATGACCTTGACGTCGGAGGATTGTGGCGCTATTCGCTCTCTTCGGCCATGCTGGCCAGGGCGGTGGCCCTGAAAACCAACCTGGCCAACGCCCAACTGGTCTTCACCGTCGGTATGATCAAGGACATCGGCAAGGTCGTGCTCTCCCAATATGTGTCGGAAGCCTATGAGCAAATACGGGCCTTGGTGGACACGGGCGGGCACAGCTTCCGTGAGGCCGAAAAAGCGGTGTTGGGTATCGATCACGCTGAACTGGGGGCCATGGTGGCCCAGCTGTGGCGATTCAACCCCAAAATGGTGCAGATGGTCCGGCACCATCACCAGCCCCTGCTCTGTGAGGCGGCGACCCGGGAAACAGCCGCCGTCTATATGGGCGACCTGTTGTGCATGATGGTGGGCAGCGGCGTGGGCGCCGACGGGCTGGCTTATCGCTATCAACAGCCGGTGGTCGATCTATTGGGATTATCTCCTACGGACATTCAACTCCTGCTGGTCGACTTTGAGGGACAGATGGCGCGCATGGCAGAACTGTTCGACAGCGGCAACACGGTTGCGGCCGCACAGGAAAAATAGTGTGGCAACTCTAGTCAAATGGAGAAAGGAATATGGCATACAACATTCTCATCGTCGATGACTCCACACCCATGCGGGCCGTGATTAAAAAAGTGACCCGGGCTTCAGGCTTCGATATCGGCACCTTCTTTGAGGCCGCCAACGGTGCCGAGGCGTTGGCGGTGCTGGATGCAAACTGGATGGATCTGGTGTTGACCGATTACAACATGCCGGACATGGACGGCCTCACGCTGCTCAAAAAAATGAAGGCCGACGACTGCATGCAGACGGTTCCCGTGGTGATGGTGACCACCGAAGGCAGCCATGAACGCGTGGAGACCTTCATGGCGTGCGGCGCGGCGGCTTATATCAAAAAGCCCTTTACCCCCGAAGCGATCCGGCAGACGCTCAATACAATCCTGGGAGAACCCGAAGATGGACAAGAACCTGTTGCTGGAGGCAATGAAGGCCTCGATTTCTGAAGTGCTGGAGACCATGTTTTTCATGCCGGTTGATTTTGGACCGACCGACGAAAAGAGCGCTGAATCCATTGCAACCATTAACCCAGTCGCCGCCAGGCTGGAATTTAGCGGATCAGAGAAGGGCTGCTTCCACCTGCAGGTACCCGAAGCCCTGGCCCGGAACATTTCCGCTGATTTTATGGGCATCGATCCGACCCGACTCACCCGGGACGATGTCACCGGCACCGTCAATGAGATGATCAACATGCTGGCCGGCAATACCTTGAGCCATTACGACCCAACGGTGGCTTTCGATCTGAGCGTCCCGGAAAAGGTCCCGGCCGAAAAGCAGCCTCCCGAACGAACCGGCGCATCGGCCATGGTCCGGCTTCACATCCAGACGTTGGACAACCGCATGCTGTTGGCCGTCACGTTCAGGGAGTGATGGATTGGATTGTTGAAAAGCAGCCTAAACGATAGTGAAGTTTCAAACCAAGCAGCAGGGGGCGCATTGACAGATGGATAGAGATATTCGGGTGCTGATTGTCGACGATTCCGCAGTCGTGCGAAAAGTATTTACCGCAGCATTGTCGCGGACCAGAGGCATCGCGGTCGTCGGCACGGCACCGGACCCCTATGTCGCCCGCGACAAGATCGTCACCTTGCGGCCGGATGTGGTGACGCTGGACATCGAAATGCCGCGCATGGACGGCATTACCTTTCTGAAAAAACTGATGAAACATTACCCCATTCCGGTGATCATCGTCAGTTCGCTGACCCAGAAAGGGAGTCAAATGGCCCTGGAGGCCCTTTCGGCCGGTGCCCTGGAGGTCATTTCCAAACCCACGGCAGCCTACTCCGTGGGGGATATGGGCCTTCAGCTGGCAGACAAGATCCGGGCCGTGGCCCATGTCAATCTGAAGGCCCGCAACCTCAACCCGCCGCCGACCTCAGCCGCGCCCGCGCCAGCATCGTTTCTGGCCCATACCACCAATAAGATCATCGCCATCGGCGCCTCCACCGGCGGTACGGAAGCCATCCGGGCCGTGCTGGAAACCATGCCGCCCAATGTTCCGGGAATTGTCATCGTCCAACACATGCCGGCCAAATTCACCACCTCATTCGCCGAACGCTTGAATTCACTGAGCCAGATCCGTGTCAAGGAGGCGGCCGACGGCGATTCGGTGGTCAATGGCCAGGCCCTGCTGGCGCCGGGCAATTATCATATGCTGCTTCGTCACAGCGGCGCCCGCTATTACGTCGAAATCAAAAGCGGCCCCATGGTCCACCACCAGCGCCCGGCGGTGGATGTGCTCTTTCGATCGGTATCGAAAACCGCCGGCGCCAATGCCGTGGGGATCATCATGACCGGCATGGGCGCCGACGGCGCCGCGGGCCTCCTGGAAATGAAGCAGGCCGGTGCCCGCACCATCGCCCAGAATGAGGAAAGCTGTGTGGTCTTCGGCATGCCCAAGGAGGCCATCAAAAAAGGGGGCGTCGACAAGATCGTACCGCTGAGGGAAATCACCCGCTCCGCGCTGGCGATGGTGTGCATGCCCGCGTGATCCATGCAGCGTCGGTGTAATTGACCTGACCTTGGATGAATCGTTTCAGCAACAGCACGATGTGGCCCCATGCGCCAGTACGACATGGGCAACCGCGGTGCACTTAGGTTTGCACCCAAACTTGGAACTGTCAACGATGGATCACCAGCTCAAACATCTCACCAACCGCCAGTTCGATCGCTACTGCACGCTGGTTTACAGTGAATGCGGCATCAAGCTCAATGAAGAAAAACGGGCCCTGCTCAATGCGCGCATCGCCAAGCGCCTGCGCTCGCTGAATGTCTCGCCCGACCGGTACTACGATCAGGTGCTTCAAGACCCTGAAGAGATGGCCCGCTTCATCGACGCGGTCTCGACCAACCACACCTACTTTTTTCGGGAGTCCAACTCTTTCAAGTACGTGCAGGCGAATCGTCCGGAAATCTGGTGTGCAGCCTGTTCCAGCGGTGAGGAGCCCTATTCACTGGCCGCCCATTGCCTTGATCTGGGCGGGAGCCCATCCATCCTGGCCACGGACATATCGGATACCTGTCTTAACAAAGCGCGCCTGGGCATCTACGCGGACCAGTGCGTCAAACATATTCCAGCCCCCATTCTCAAGACTTACTTTCAGAAAGGTCTGAACGGATGGACCGGAACCGTGCGCGTCAGATCACGGCTGCGCCAATTGGTAACCTTTAAAAAATTCAACCTGCTCAAGGACCGGCTGCCTGATGAGACCTTTGACGTGATTTTCTGCCGCAACGTCATGATTTATTTCGACAGTGCAACCAAGGAGCAAGTGGTCGCCAGATTGGTCAGCGTACTAAAACCGAACGGTTACTTTATCATCGGGGGCGCCGAAAGCCTCAACGGGTTGAAACACGAACTGAGGTACATCGAGCCCAGCGTATATCTCAAAAAAGGTGCGTAAAAGGTGTTGCAATGAAAAAAATATTACTTATCGACGACGACCCACAGGTGAGAAATGTCATCCGTGTGATGCTTTCGAAACAGGGCTTTCAGGTTATCGAATCCGGAGACGGCAAAGCGGCTATCAGACTGTTGAAGACAGCGCCGGTGGACCTGGTCATCACAGACATCCTCATGCCGGGAAAGGACGGTCTTGATACCATCGAGGAATTAAGAGCGTTGCGGCCCGGGTTGATAATCATGGCGATATCTGGAGGCGGGCGCTATCTGGACTCCACATGCTGCCTCGACTCGGCCAAAATGGTGGGGGCGGATGCGATTCTGAATAAACCGGTGGCCATGCAAAGACTGCTGCAGACAATTAACGACCTTTTTGAAGCCGAGATCGTAGTCGAAACCGTTTAGCCCGCAGCACAGATTTTCGATAACCGCCAGATATTGGTTTTTTTACGGTGCCATCAAGGGTTGATGATGACAGGCCGGAATCATCGAGGGAGCTTATGGGCGTCGCGCCATCGAACCCTCCCCGCGGCAGGCCGCGGGGAGGGTTCCGCCTTTAACGGCGGTGCTGCGCAGCACCGTGAGGATGAAGATCGATTCCCCGTTCGCTCGCTACCCCCGCCGCGAGCGGCGAAAAATACCCTCGCTGTCGCGGTTCAACCGGCCAGCATGCGCTCCAGGTTGCGATCCTTTTCGTGCCACAAGCTGTTGAGCCAGTCCTGGAAATCCCTTTTGAATTGCGGATCCTGCAGGTAGTCCCCCATCATGTTGCTGTCGATGGGCAGCGTCTTCACCCTGACCTTGATCTCCTTGACCCGACCGCAGACAAAATCCCAGAAACTAGCCGCTCCCTGGGGATAGGCAATGGTCACATCCACGATCTGCTGAAGCTTGTCGCCCATGGTTGCAAGTACAAAGGCCATGCCCCCTGCCTTGGTGCGCAGCAGGTGGGTATACGGCGAGCGCTGGCGGGAGTGTTTCTCGCGGGTGAAACGGGTCCCCTCCACGAAGTTCATCACCGATACGGGAATATTCCTGAATTTATCGCAGGCCCGTTTGGTGATCTCAAGGTCTTTGCCGATCAGGTGGGGATTCTTTTTGAGGAATTGCCTGGAGTAGCGTTTCATAAAGGGAAAATCCAGCGCCCACCAAGCCTGCCCCAGGAGGGGAAGCCAGAACAACTCTTTTTTCAAAAAAAACTTTAGAAACGGTATTTTTCGGTAAAAGACATTTTGCAGCACCAGAATATCGACCCAGGATTGGTGGTTGGCCACCACCATGTACCAGCCTTTGGGATCGAGGTTGTCCAGGCCGCGTACATCCCAGCGGATACCGTTGAACAGCTTCTGGTTCAGGTTGTTAACGGCGATCCAGCCGTTGGCAATGGCCGTCAGCAGCCGGCGGCAGCCGGTCTGGATCGGTTTGACGGGCAGCAGCAGTTTGATCAGCGCGATAAAAAAAATAGGGATGCAGCAAATCACCGTATTGAGTCCATAAAACAGGATCGACAATACGCCGCGCAATCCATGAATCAGCGATTCAAACATATCCATCCTTCCGCAGTGCTTCGGGTCGGGCAGACAAAGAGGCCTGCTGCGGATAATAGTAATGAAAAGCGCACTGGGTGACAAGGAGGGTCCGCAGGGTTGACAAATGTTTTACAAAAACAAAGGCAATCACCTGCTTACAGGTCGGTCAGGCGGTGCTGCCATCCAGGCGTCATCGTCATTGCCGCCTTTTACGCTGCGGCCGGAGCCGGCCTTTGAGAAAACCGACCAGCAGGAGCACAAAAACCCAGCCGACGCTCAGCAGCAGCACCCAGGTCAGCCGGACCACCCAGACAATAAACTGTGCATTACCGAGGCTCAGGGCATACTCGGGCATCGGCAGAAACACAGCCACAGCCGAAGCCAGGATGAATGCCTTGGCTGCCAGTGTGACCCAACCGATAGGTTGCCTGGGGTGGGCCTGTGTCATCAGAAAGAATCCTGAAGGCTGCCGCATCGATCCAAAAGGGGCGGTCCGAAGGGTTCACCCGCGGCGTGCCACGTAAATTCCATTGGCGGACAGGGTCTGCAGCAACGGATTGTCAAATTGAACCCGATGACCCTCGGCACTTTCAAAAACCGTCGACAAACGGTCGAGAAACACCGTTTCCGGCGGTTCGTTTGACCAGAGTGCGAAGATGCCATGGGGTTTTAAAAAGGCTTTCAGCCGGTGCAGGCCGCCTTGCGAATAAAAGTCCCCATGCGTGCGGTGCAGCCAGCAATCCGGTGTGTGATCGATGTCAAGCAAAACGGCGTCAAAACACACACCGTCGACCTGTGGATCAAAACCGCCACTGCGAACCATAGCAAAAAAATCGCCGTGGTTGTAAACACAGCGGCCGTCGCGGGTGAGCATCTTTCCGTTGGGAACCAGACCGCGGCGGTGCCATTCGATAACCGGGGCCAGGGCTTCCACGATGACCAGCCGCTTCAACTGCTTGAATTTTAAAGCGGCTGCTGCCGTATAGCCCAGCCCGAGGCCGCCGACGACAACATCCCACCGTGCACCATCCAACCCACCCAAACCGAGTTCCGCAAGGGCCACTTCAGCGTCGTGAAACAGGCTCGACATGAGATAGTGGTCGCCGAGCTTGACCTCGTAGACCTCACGGCCATCGAGGGATAGCATGCGCCGCCGTTGAAGGACCAGTTCGCCCATGTGGGTCGTTTGAAAATCGAGTTCCTCGAAATTTGGGTTCATGGGCGCTGCTGTTTTTCCTGAATGCATGCTGCGGATGCCGCCGACACCACTTTTTCCGGTTGGGTTTCTGATGGGCGGCCAAGGCACCGGTTGTCATCCTGGTCACCGGCATCGCTCTGCCAGGTTCATTTTCAGGTATGCCGCCTTCAGCCGGACCACCTGTTTCATTTAGCAAACTTGATGGCCGACGCCGCCACAACCCCCCACACCCAGTTGTATATCAGGACCAACGCCGGCGTCCACATGCCCAGGTCCAGCCCGGCTACCCCTTTGTTGGCCTGGTAGGGGAAAATAAAAAAAAGTTGGACCGCTGTAGGCAACAGGCTCAGCAGCGTGCCCTTTAGGAGAAACCGCGATTTTAAAAATGGCAGCACGAACAGCAGCCCCCAGATGCCTCCCCAGACGATCCGCGGGTAGACCCATCCAGGGGTAAGCATCGGAGCAATGGACACGCCGGCCCAGCGGGCAATGCCCAGCTCTCCAAACTGCCACACCACGAGACTGTTGGCCAAAGCGCCCAGGCAGCCGGCCGAAAAGCAGATCAGCAGGGTTTTCATAACTGATTTATCCCTTTCTCTCGAGGAAGGTATGCAAAAATATACCCATCACCATCTCAAGGGTCAACCTGATCGATTGTCCGCATAAAGTCAATTGTCAAAAGCTGTGCCAACCCATCTGAACCGACAGCCTTCTGAAACATCCGGGCACCCTGCTCCCCAATCCGTTGCCAGGCATTTAAAGGTATCCAGCAGGCACACGAGAACTTTGTTTTCGGTTCGCAATGACACCGTAAGACAGCTGGGTGCCGAGGTTGACGGGATCTGACGTTGCTCCGATTGGCTGTTGCCAGGCAGGATACAAGCAGCTATGATAGCAATGACCCGGCAACATCGAATTCGTGCCGGCGATCGAATGTCCCGAATACCGGAGCTTGCATTCATGGCCCAATGGAATATGCCAGTTGAACCCGATGAATTGCTCTATGCCCTGAAGGTAGGCAATGCGGCAGCGCTGAACCAGATGCCGCTGAAACATACACCGGGGGCGGGATTGGAGGTCGTGGACGAGGAGACCGGACAGATCCAGACCATCCATTTTGCCGACCACGCCGTCAATCGCTTCGGGGTTGCTATCGCCCGGGAGTTTGACAATATGGGTTCCAAGTTTTTTTCACTGATGACCCGGATCGGGGCACTGATGCGCCTTCTGGAAGACGAGCGGGCAAAACCGTATGTAAAACTGGAAGGCGAGTTCACCAAAATCCGCAACGCCATGATTGAAACCATGGCGTCGTTTCCCATCTCCCCAGAGGGTTTTCTGGACGCGGACCTGTTTTTCAACCATCTTGAAAAAACCGGCAGAAAACATCTCCGGCAAACAGACCCGTAGTGCGTCCTTTGTTCAGCCGGCCCAACCGGGCATACCGTTCCGCCACCAGTCAGCCAGCTTCATCCATCACTATCCTGCCACCCGACCCCACCAAGGGTCAACCATTTATGCCTTTCACCCGCAACCGTTTGCAGATGAACCGTTTTTCCGTCTGAACGCATTGATATGGCACCATGGGTATGGGTACAAAAAATTCGGCAGCCGGCGGCCCGGTAGCGATCCATCACTTCGGCGTGAGGGAATCCGAAGCGATTGCCGACACCGGCGCTGACCACCACCACGTCCGGCTTGACCGCATCGACCAGGTCGGCGGAGCTGGATGACCGGGAACCGTGGTGGGGGGCAAAGAGAACGGTGCTGGCTATATCATCACCGGCCCGCTGCACCAGCTGCTGCTCCGCCCGGGCAGATAATTGCCAGGAAGGCGCATACGCCGATGATCAGGAAAAATGATGCCATCTGGATGGCAATGGTCTGGTCGTGGGCCTTGGAAGCCAGGAAAAGGGCCTCGTCCACCATTGATTGCGAATTAAACTTAAGGCGGCCCTGGATGTTCATGACGGCCTGGGCCTGGGACGAAGCGCCCTGTCGAAGGTGCGTGGAAAGGTCCTTGAAAGCCTCCTCTGAAAACGCCAGCGACTTGCTGATGTCTTCGAAAATCGCCCGGTCGCCGGGGC
>NZ_JAWOHB010000044.1:0-5094 GCF_046496365.1 Desulfosarcina sp. | reverse complement strand
GACGCGAGCCCACTCACCCCGAGGCCCCACACCATGCAAAATTACCTGGTAGCCCGCGACCCAACCCGCGTCACTCACAAAACCTACATTTCCGGAAACCCCGTTATCCGGGTCTGCCTGCAGCGGTTTTTAAACCGGGTCGCCGCGATCTGCTCGAAGAGCGCGGCGGCCGGGCTTTACGGGCTAGATGTGGGCTGCGGCGAGGGGCACATGCTGGGAGATCTCCAGCGGCGCGGCCTTTTGGGGCGGATGACCGCCGTCGACCTGGATGGCGACCGGATCGCCTTTGCCCGCGCCCGCTATCCCTTTTGCGATTACCAAACCGGTGATGTTCACCAGCTGGACTTTGCGGTCGGCACCTTCGACTACCTCCTGGCGGCGGAGGTGCTGGAGCATCTCCCCGACGCCCGGCGCGCGCTGCAGGAGCTCCGCCGGGTGGTTAAACCCGGCGGCCATCTCATCGTATCCGTGCCCCATGAGCCGTTCTTTCACTGGGGCAATCTCGCCAGGGGAAAATACTGGGATCGCGGCGGCCGAACTCCGGATCACCTCAATTTCTGGCGCCGTCGGGAGTTTGAAAGCCTGCTTGCGGAGTTCGTGGCCATTGAGCGACGCTTTGTCGCCGCGACCTTTCCCTGGCTGCTTTATCTCGGCAAATTTCACAACGCGGGGTGATGTCTACCGGATGGAAAAGCCCCTTTTAGCCCACCCCACCAAGTTCATCCTGTCGCTGCTGCTGGCCGCAGCCGTTGTGGCGCTGGCCGTATACAAAGGCCCCGAACTGCTCCAAAGCAACATGAAGCTGGCCTCCGGAGTCGCTCCGGTGGCCGACCTGGTGCAACGCGGGGTGTGCATCGGCCTGGGTACCGACGGCTGCTCCAGCAACAACAACCTGGATCTTTTCACCGAGATGGACATGGCCGCCAAGCTGCACAAGGCCAGTCGTCTGGATCCCACGGTAATGGACACCACCACCGTGCTGCGCATGGCCACCATTGACGGCGCTCGCGCGCTGGGACTGGATCAGGTCACCGGCAGCATCGAAACCGGCAAAAAGGCCGACATCATCGTCATCGACACCCGCAAACCGCACCTGACCCCCATGTACAACCCGGCGTCCCACCTGGTATACGCCGTCGGCGGCAGCGATGTGTGCGCCACCGTGGTAAACGGCAGGGTATTGATGAAAGACCGGCGGCTCCTGCACATGGATCTTGAAAAAATCATGGCCGACGCACGCCAGATCGCCAAAGCGATTCGGGACCGCTGACATGGATTTTGATGCGGTCATTCATAATGGCACCCTGGTCACCGTTGACGACCGGTCGCGGATTATCGAATCGGGATGGATCGGCATCCGCCGGGGCATGATCCGGGCGATTGAATCGGGGCCGCCGGATATGCCGCCGCCGTCGGCACATCTGACCATCGACGCGGCCGGCGGCATCGTCATGCCCGGGCTGGTCAACACCCACACCCACCTGCCCATGTCCCTGTTCCGGGGACTGGCCGATGATCTGCCCCTGATGGCCTGGCTCAACCAGCATATCTTCCCGGCTGAGTCCCGTTTCATCAAGCCCGAAACGGTGCACTGGGGCACACTGCTCGCCTGCGCGGAGATGCTGTTGTCCGGCACCACCTGCTGCTGCGGCGGCTATTTCTTCGAAGACGCAGTGGCCCGGGCCGTCGTTGAAGCCGGCCTGCGGGCCGTACTGGCCCAGGGGGTCATCGATTTCCCGGCACCCGGGGTTCCGGTTCCGGCGCAAAACGTTGCCCACGCCAGAAATTATGCCCGGCGGTGGAAGCATCGCAGCCACCTGGTCACACCGTCCATCTTCTGCCATTCACCTTACACCTGCAGGGACGGCACCCTGACTGCCGCCAAGGCGGCTGCCGACGAACTGGACCTGATCTTCCAGATTCATGTCGCCGAGACCCGCTTCGAACGGGATCAATCCATCCAGGAAAGTGGCCTGAGCCCGGTCGCACGCCTGGACCGCCTGGGTATTCTCGATCGCCGGACCCTGATGGCCCATTGTGTCTGGATCGACGCCGCGGATATGGCCACCATGGCCAAGCGAGGCTGTACCGTAGCCCATTGCCCGGAAAGCAACATGAAGCTGGCCTCGGGCATCGCACCGCTGACCGCGATGCGGGCAGCGGGAATAATCGTGTCATTGGGAACTGACAGCTGCGCCAGCAACAACAATCTGGACCTGTTCGGGGAAATGGGCACGGCCGCCAAACTGCACAAGGTGGCCACCGGCGACCCCACAGCGCTGAATGCAGCCAGTGTGCTGAAAATGGCCACACTGGACGGTGCCCGGGCCATCGGTTTGGCGGATCTGATCGGATCGCTGGAAACCGGCAAACAGGCGGACATCATCGTTATCGACGCCCATACCCCCCACCTGACGCCCCTGTACCACCCCAATTCTCACCTGGTTTATGCGGCCGACGGCGCCGACGTACGCCACGTGCTGGTGGCAGGCAGACAGGTGGTCGCGAACCGTCGGCTGCTGACGATCGACGTCGACGAAGTCATGGACCGGGTCAATGCCATCGCCCGCGATATCCGATCGCGCCTCTGACAAAAATGCAAAGGAATGCATATGGATCTGGCCCCCATCATCACCGCATCCCGGGGTGATGCCCCGATGGACCTGCTGCTGACCAACGCCAGGATCGTCAATGTCTTCTCCGGCCGCGTCATTGAGGGGTGTATCGCCGTCAAAGACGGCTATGTCGCAGGATTCGGCCGATACGACGCTGGCGAGACGATGGATCTGAAGGGCCGGTATGTGTCCCCCGGATTCATCGATTCGCACGTCCACATCGAAAGCGCCATGGTCTGCGTAAGCGAATTTGCCCGCGCCGTGGCACCGCACGGCACCACCACAGTGGTGGCCGATCCCCACGAAATCGCCAATGTGCTGGGTACGGCGGGCATCGACTACATGCTCCGATCGACCCAGGGGCAGCCCATGGACTGTCTCTTGGCCCTGCCATCCTGCGTCCCGGCAACGGAGATGGAAACCGCCGGCGCCCGGCTGACCGCCGGAGACCTTGAAGCCTTCATCAACCATCCGCGCGTGGTGGCGCTGGCCGAAATGATGAATTATCCCGGCGTGATCTACACCGATGCCGCGGTGATGGCCAAACTGACCATGGCCCGCACCCACCGACGCACCATGGACGGGCATGCACCGGGACTATCCGGCCGCCGGCTTTTTGCCTACACCTCCGCCGGCATCGCTTCGGATCATGAATGCACCCGGGCGGAAGAGGCGTTTGAAAAGCTGGAGCTGGGCATCCACATCATGGTGCGCGAAGGCACCTGCGCCCGCAACCTGGACGCCCTGTTTCCGGTCATCAACCGGGATACCTGGCGCCGGATGATGTGGTGCACCGACGATCGTCATCCCCACGACATCCTCTCCGACGGCCATGTGGACGCGGTGATTCGCAAGGCCGTGGCCCGGGGGCTGGACCCGTTGACGGCCATCCGCATGGGCACCATCAACCCCGCCGACTACTTCGGCATCAGGGATGCCGGGGCGATCGCCCCGGGGCGCAAAGCCAACCTGGTGGTCTTTTCCAACTTAGCGGACATCCAAGCCGAACAGGTGTTCTACATGGGACGGCCGGTGGCCGAAAACGGCAGTATGCTGCCGACCGTCCAGCGCCCGGACCCGGCAGCCGTGCCGCCTTCCATGCGTCTGGACCCACACGGTCTGGATTTTTCGATACCCGCCAGCGGCAGACGTATGCGGGTCATCGGAGCCATTGCCGATCAGGTGGTCACCCGCTGCGAAATCATGGACGTGTCTGAAAAAGACGGGTTGGCCGTCGTCGATGTGGCCAGAGATCTGATCAAAATGGCCGTGGTGGAGCGCTATACGGGGCAGGCGCGCACCGGCAAGGGGTTCGTGACGGGATTGGGGTTGAAGCACGGCGCCATTGCTTCCAGCGTAGCCCACGACTCCCACAACATCATCGTGGCCGGCGTCACCGATACAGACATGCAGGTAGCGGCAGCGGCCGTTGTAAAGATGGGCGGCGGCCTGTCCGCGGCCAGCGACGGCAGGATCCTGGCCAGCCTGCCCCTTCCCGTAGGCGGACTGATGTCCGACCAGCCGATGGAGACTGTCAGACGGCAAATGGCCGCGATGATCACAGCAGCCGGAAAACTGGGGGCTGCACTCCCCGATCCCTTCATGACCCTTGGTTTTCTGGCTCTGCCGGTTATCCCGGAACTGAAACTCACCGATAAAGGACTGGTTGACGTGACCCGGTTTAAGATCGTATCGCTTTTTTTATAGCCCGGCATGGCGGCTCACCCCGTTTGGCCGATTGCGTCATCAAACACCGCACGGACTTTGTCGGGAAAGGGCGCCGCCACCGGCCGCGCCTGTTCGTCGCGCAGGGTCCACACCGCCCGGTGCATACCGGTGGCAATTTTCAACCGCGAGCCGTCCGGCTCAAGGCGAAAGTAATCCAGGTGGAAAGTCACCCTGCACCTTTGCAGTGCCTTGATCGCCAGGGTGAGTACGATCCGGTCAAAGGGCATGCCCTCGCGCAGGTGGTCGACACGGCTTTCCAGGGCCAGCAGCTCGCCCATTTCCCCGACTCCATGGAAACATTCGGGGATCAGTTCATAGAAAAAACGATCCCGGATCTGGCCCTGCCATTCGTAGTAGTTGGCGTAGTAAATGTTTCCCACCAGGTTGGCGTGGGCCAGTGTGGTTTCAAAGCTCTGTTGGCGAACGATGGGGCGCACCACCGGTCCCGGAGGGGCCATGTATATGACCGGATCATCCTCCCCGTCGAAAAGGTGCCCCAAGGATTCCTGCATGGGTTCGAGGGTGTCGGGCGCATCGAACCGGGGGCACATATCTTCGATGAACTGGCCATAGTAGGCCGGGTAAGGAGCCACCCTGGCCACTCCCGGCCCCAGAATCTCCACCCAGGTGGTCTGCAGCCGGCAGTAGGCCAGGCGCTGGAAACAGCCAGCTTTGGTCAATTTGCGGAAATCGTAGGAAAGGGTCATGGTGGAATTCGCCGGTCCGCTGTTGTCGGAAACCCACATGAGAA
>NZ_JAWOHB010000187.1:0-34011 GCF_046496365.1 Desulfosarcina sp. | reverse complement strand
CATTTGTCGCCCACGGTCTCAGCCTGTCCGGTGTGCTTCATCTGCCGGACCCGGCGCCATGGGCTGTGATCGTCGGCTGCCACGGTTTGATGGCCGATAAAAACTCTCCCAAACAGATTGCGCTGGCCCGCGGCTGCTCCGCCGCGGGCATGGCCTATTTCCGCTTTGACCATCGGGGGTGCGGTCAAAGTGAAGGCGTTTTCGAATCCGACACCACCCTGGAGAACCGCAAATCAGACCTGGTAGCCGCTGTCCAGGCCATCCACAACCGGTTGGGCCAAACCATTCCCGTGGGCCTTTTCGGCAGCAGT
This sequence comes from Desulfosarcina sp., assembly GCF_046496365.1. Lineage (GTDB taxonomy): Bacteria > Desulfobacterota > Desulfobacteria > Desulfobacterales > Desulfosarcinaceae > Desulfosarcina. The sequence goes on along the minus strand of NZ_JAWOHB010000187.1, from coordinate 33,700 downwards.
CTGGGGGGCACAGTCTGTCTCACCGCGGCAACCGGCATCTCACCATTTGCCACGGTCACCCTGGCGGCACCCGTACACAGCCGGTCCATCCGATTGCCTGAAGATTCGCCGCAATCCTTGAAAAATGAAATTTTCAGGCGGCGCCTGACCTTCGACATCACCGCTGCGATTGCATCCATCGGTCACATTCTGGTCATCCACGGCAGCAGGGATGCCACCGTTCCGGTTGAAAATGCCCACACGATCTACCGCCTGGCCTGCGACCCAAAAAAAAAGCTGATCTTACAAGGCGGGGACCATCGGGTCAGCAGCGCGGCCCACCAGAAAAAGTTTCTGCAGGCAGCCGTGCAATGGTTTGCAGACTGCCGTGGGGCCCTACCCAAAAAATAAGGCACTGCCGGTACGGCAGTGCCTTTGTTCGGTTCATGCAACCAAAACGTTTATTTGCGGGTCACCGCGCTGTGAATCAATTCCTTTTGGTAGGGGGTCAGTTTCTTGGTGAATTTAACACCGATGCCATCTTCTTCCGTTCTGACGATGGCCCCGGAAATCTTGAACGTTTTTTGCGCCGTGGGCAGGGAAAAAGTCAGCGAAATGGCTTGCCCGGCGCGAAATGGGGACATGGTTTCAATAAAAACCCCGCCCTGGCTCAAATTGTTGATAAAGTCCTGGTAAACCCGGTCACTCGTCGAGTAATCCACCGGCAAAAAGCAGGCAATCCTGGAATCTTCACGGTAATCCAGCCTTTCCCATTCTTGCAGCAGTTCGTCCAGCATTTGCTTGCGCTGGGGAGTCAGCCTGGCCACGGCCTGAATCAGGCGTTGCGTCAATCTGTTTACATCTTCCGGCCGATCGGTCTTATCCATGACAACCTGCCTCAGGGCCCCGCCAAAAAACAACTCCACACCCCGCTTTTCTTTTTGCCCGTCACGCGCTGGGTGTTATGATTTCAATAATGACTTTGCGTCTTTGCCCATCGTAGGGAACCTTGGTCCCGCCAGGCCCCTCTTCGTCGGGTCCCACCGCAATCGTGGTGATGGTGTCGACGTTGACACCTTTACCAACCAGGTAGGTTTTTACCATATCCGCACGGAATTCGGAAAGTTTTAAATTGTAGTTACGCACCCCGGACTTATCGGTATACCCCCGCAAAATAATTATGGTCTCGGGGTGTTGCAGGCAGAAACCGGATATCTTGTCCAGCAGTTCGTAGGCTGCGTCATCCAGATTGTTGGAATTGAATCCAAAGTAAACTTCAGGATAGAGGCCGTAGGTTTCACGGATATCGCTCAGTGAGATTGGAACCTGCAAACGTTGAGGGACCGGGGCTGAAGGTGCGGCACTGCCGCGTTGGTCCGTCTGTGCGCCCCCGGCCGCCGCCTGCTTGGCCGTGGAATCTGCCGCCTCCTGGGAATCCGGGGCGGCTGCCTGGGCCTTGTTGCCCGCAGATTCCTGGGTTCCCGGATCGCCTTCGCGGCTGGGGGGTTGTTTGCCGCTGCCAGTTGCGCCCTCGTCACCGGTTTGCCGATCCGCTGCAAGGGAAGGCGTCTTTTGGGCAACTTCCCGTTCAGGTTCGGTTTCAGGCGATGCGGTTTTGTCCGCCGAACTGCTTGTGGCGTTTAACGGCTGCCGGTTAAAAATAAAGGTGCCCAGCAGACCTATCCAGATGATCATTACCACAACCAGTGCAACCAAAAGGGGCGTTTTCATCGACTGGTTTTGCCACCAGCCGGTCAACGCGGGTATTGCCTGGGGTGCCTGAGCGGTTATATTTTCCGTCCGGGCCTCCGGAGTGGCGTCGCTTGCTTCGATCGATGCCTGCGGCTTGATTTTGAGTTCATCGGCGCACTCGAGGACAATTTTCTCGTCCACGTGCGACTTCTCCCTGACAAAACCGGTCAGCAGGGCCTGGTCGCAGATGATATTGATCAAGCGGGGATACCCGTGGGAGAATTGATAGATTGCCTGAATGGCGGCGGACGTAAAGATTGAATTGTCGGAGCCTGCAACGGCCAGGCGAAAACGGATGTACTGGCTGGTTTCGGCTTCGGATAGCGACGAAATGTTGTAGTTGATCGTGATCCGCTGGCGGATTGCCCGGTTTTGGGGGCGCAGAATGATATTGTTGAACTCGCTTTGCCCCACGAAAAAGATGTTGATCAGTTTGGTGCTGGATTTTTCGATATTGGAGAGCAGCCGGACCTCTTCGAGCATTTTCTGAGTGAGGTGCTGGCATTCGTCGATAATCAGAAGCGCCTGTTTGTTCTGCTGGTTAAGCTGAAGCAGGTAGTTTTTCAGATAAATGAGGAAATCACCCTTGCTTCTGAAGCTTCTGTTCATTCCAAAGGAATCGGCGACAAAATTAAAGAAGTCCATTTTCGCCAGGCCGGGATCGGCGACCATGGCCACGAGCACATCGTCACCCAGGCTGTCGGTGAGTGCATTGAGCAGGGTCGTTTTCCCGGTACCCACGTCCCCGGTGAGCAGCAAGAACCCCTTGTTGTCAAGAATACCGTATTTCAGCACGGCCAGGGCTTCCTTATGCTTTTCGCCCAGCCAGAGAAACTTTGGGTCCGTACTTATCTGAAAAGGCTTGCGATGCAATTTAAAAAAATCAAGATACATGGTGGTTTCTCGGGTACGTCGGGTTTGGTTGTAAATCTGAGTAAAACAGGTTTTTTAGGCGTTCGTCAAGTCGTGTCCATGCAAAAACAACCGCTTTCGGCCCAGGCCGTCGTTCGCGCGGCATTGGAATCCATGACGCGGCCCCGCCGCGCCTGCGGTCTCAACGTCACCGAGGCCTCGGTCTGAACCACAACCGTCTCGATCCGGACGGTCAGCAGGTATGCGCATCGGTGCCGTCAAAGCTTATCCAGAAAAGCCAGGTCCTTGTTCTGGGTCAATTTGGTTCCGACAGCCAGCACCTCCACCCGGCTGCCGGGGATATTTCTGAAATACAACCTGCCCTTGTAGGCAAAAATCACTTCGAAGACGGTTGCGCGGTTTTTCTTGCCAAAGACTTTGCGCTTGATCGGAACCATTTTGGGATCATCGTTGAGTTGATGAATCACCTCCTCCGCTTTGATCTTCATCGCTTCGGAAAGTTCGGCAACCCCTTCGACGGCCCGGTCGTGAAAGGCCGTATTTTTATAAAGTGCACCGAAGCGTTTTCTGACCGCATCGGCGTTTTTTCGGAGTTGACGGTTTTTGGCTTCATTGTCCTTTTCAAATTGCTTTATTTTTTGCTTTAATTCATCGATTTCCTGAAGCTGTCGATCCTGCCGGTCCAGATTCTGGCTGATTTTCTCTTCAAGGGCCACCAGTTCGTCCATCATCTCCTCTTCGGCAGCCGAGGATTTTTCCCGTTCACGGTCCAGTTCGGCGTTGATCAATTCAATTTTTCGGGAGAGGCTGACACGCTGGGATTTCAGCCGCTCCAATTCCGTCAGACTTTTCTGCCGTCCGCTGGCCAGATCGTCGATGACTTCCTGTCTGGCCAGCTCCTCCTGGTGAAGCAGGCGCATGCCGCGGCGGTAGAACCCAAAAAGGACCATGAGCGAGACCAACACACATGCCGCCAGGATCGCGTTGGCAAGCAGGGTATTGTGTTCAATTTCAACGTCGATCGTTTTGATCAGTCCCTCATTGAGCAGCCTGAAATTTTCCCTGGCAACGGCAAAGCTGTCCGGCGCGCTCAAATCGGATTTCGGATTGTCATAGGCATCCGGGTATAGGTAAATCCCGTCGTGCGTCTTGACCGTGACATTAACGCGGACACCCCAGGCCGGCAGTCTTCGGCTGGACATGAACGCGTCGACATTCTCCCGGATGACTTCCTGAAGTCTTACGCTGCCGTCGAACAACTGACGGTCATCGCCGGTGTAGACAGCCGCCAGTTCGGCATTATAGCGTGCATGGATGGTCTTTTCGAGCAGCTGGATTGAAAATACATACACCAGCGGCGGCAGCAGCACGCACAGAATCAGGGCTTTGAATGGGAGGTGGCGCATGTTTAAATTTCTGCAAGCATCCGCCGCGCATCATCGGCACCGTCAAAATTCCCGTCCAGTGCCAGCGCCTTTTCCAGGGACGATCTGGCCTTGGCCTTCTCGCCTTTTTTGAACAGGGCCGCCCCCAGATGATAGTGCACCGTTGGGTTGTCGGGCAGCTTCTCCAGACTGTCCGTGAATTCCTGGACCGCATTGCCATAAAGGCCTTTGCGGTAGTAGATCCAACCCAGCGTATCCATCACACTGGGGTCGTCAGGCAGCTTTTCCTTGGCTATTTGGGCAAATTTGAGGGCCTCATCGATGCTGGCCTCCCGCGATGAGAGCAGATAGGCCAGGTTGTTGGCAGCCGGGGCAAACTGGGGATTGATTTCCAGGGCGGCCCGGTAATGTTTTTCGGACAAGTCGTATTGCTGCTGCATGTCATAGATCGTGCCCAGCAGCATGTGCGGTCCAGCCTGGTTGGGATTTTTCTCCAGGATGGCCATGTATTGGTCGATGGCCTTTTGCTGCTGCCGGCCGGAAAGGTAGATTTTGGCCAGGGCGTAGTACGGGGGCATGAAATCCGGGTTTTCGCGTATGGCGGTCTCGAAGGCCTTTTCTGCCGCATCGGTTTTATTCTGGGCCAGGAACAGACCGCCCTTCAGGTTGTAGAGGATCGCCTTGTGGACGCTGGAGTCGCCGACCGCGTTCAAATGGGCATCGCATTTATTAAGCGCCACATCCAGTTGGCCTTGGGCCCCATGCACCAGAACGATATTGGTGAACACATCCATCAGCATGGGATTGCGCGTCAGGGCGGCATTGAAACTGTTCAGGGCACCATCGTAATCTTTGACGCTGCGCTGCAGCAGGCCCAGTCGATAGTAACCGGTTGGATTCTCAGGATCTTCGTCGATCAGGGCCTTGAAGGCCGCCTCGGCTTCGGCGGATTTCCCCTGGGCCATCAATGCGTTGCCCAGCATCATTCGGGCGCGGTAATCCCTGGGATTGACGGCCAGGATCTCGAGGCTCTGCTTCTCGGCGCTCTCAAAATTACGGTCCCGCAGGGCAATGTCGCCCAGCAGCATCTTGGCTTTCAGGTCGTTGGGGTTGAGTTCGACGGCTTTGGTCAGAGAGGTCTTGGCTAGCTGGGTTTCACCCTTGCCCAGATGGGAAAATCCTTTCAGATAGTAGGCTCTGGCAGAACGCGGCTCTTCCTTGATCAACTGATCGAATAGGTCGATGGCCGCGGTAAAATCTTTCCTGAAGGCCGCAATTTCGCCCTTCATCATCCGTGCAGGAAAAAAATTAGGTCTTTCCCCGAGAACTTTGCCCAGATACTCCTCGGCCGCTTCCATCTGCTGACGCTTCAGGAAAAAGCCGGCCATGGTCGTCATGATGTTGATGTCTGCGGGCTTGATCGCCAGCGCCTTCTGGTACATGGCCAGGGTCTTGTCTGCGTCGTTGGACGCGTCGTAAAAGCCGGCCGCGACCATGTAGGGTTTGATGTCACCCGGCGTGATATCGATCGCCTTGAGATAGGCGCGTTCCGCTTCGGCTGGTGCTTTCATCTGGAAGTAGAAGTTGCCCAGGATAATGTAAAGGTCAGCATTGTCGGGGTTCAACTGGATGGTTTTTTCAAGCTGGGCCAGGGCCTGGTCATAGGCTTTGCGGCCCGTGTAGAAGCGCACCAGTTCAAGCCGGGGTTTGATCTCCTCGGGATCCAGGTGAACCGCACTCATCAACTGGGACTCGGCCTCATCGAACTTGCCCTGGCGGGCGTAAACCCGGGCCAGCCCCATGTAGGCGCGGGATTGTTTGCCGTCCAGATCCAGGATCTTTTCAAAGACGGCCGCCGCCTCGAAGAGGTTTTTTTCCAGGTCATAGAGGCCGGCCATCAGAAACAACGCCTCGATGTTGTTGGGTTCTTTGGCCAGCACCGCGTCGACCTTTTCACGGGATTCATCGGTTTTTTTGCCCAGCATGTAAAATGTGGCCAGCTTGAGGGCCGCATCAATGTTTTCCGGATCGAGTTTGGCGACCATGGCGTATTCCCGGAAGGCCCCACGCGGGTCGCCAAGCTTCAGATAGGTCTCCCCCAGCCGTTCGTAGGCATCCACGAACTCAGGATCGATCTGTATGGCGTTGCGAAACTCCAATTCAGCGCTCTTGTACTCGCCTTTTTCATAATAGGTGTTCCCTTTTTCGAAATGGGACACCTTCTTTTCTTCGTCGGATGAACATCCGGTCCAGAGCAGTGCCGATACGATCACGATTGCCCCAATGCTTGCAGTGCAGCGCTTCATAAAATATCTCCCCCGATGGTTTAGCACTTTTCCAGTCGACTCCCGCCGCCGCGGGAATGACACGGTTTGAATGCGGACACACCCCATGTGGTATGCGCGCCAGCAGAACCTACCACCCAGAACCCCACATGCCGGCTGATCGATGAACCTGTCATTTTATATGGCAATCCAAGCATAATCGCAACAGCCACCTGTTCGCCCCACTCAGCCGGCCTGCTTCAGATGCCAGTGCCAGGCGGTCCGGATTATTTTTTCAAGATCTTCATATACCGGCGACCACCCGAGCTCGCGTTTGATCTTTTCAGAACTGGCGACCAGGATTGCCGGGTCACCGGGCCGGCGGGGCGCCGCCAGGACCGGTATCGCTTTCCCGGTCACCCTTTCCGCCTGGCCGATCACCTCTTTGACCGAATATCCATGGCTGCTCCCCAGGTTATAAATGGCGCTCATGCCGCCTTCCAGCAGGGCATCCAGGGCCAGCAGATGGGCCTGGGCCAGATCGTTGACGTGCACATAATCGCGGATGCAAGTACCATCCGTGGTGGGGTAATCCGTACCGAATACCTGTATGTGGTCAATCTGGCCGGCGGCCGCCTTGAGTACGATGGGTATCAGGTGCGTTTCCGGATCGTGCAGTTCGCCGATCTCGCCGGATTCATCGGCCCCGGCGGCATTGAAATAGCGCAGGGCCGTATATTTCATACCATGGGCCGCATCACAATCGGCCAGCAGACGCTCCACGGCAAGTTTGGTGTTGCCATAGGGATTGGTGGGTATGCAGGCATGATCTTCGGTAATGGGAATCGCCAGCGGCTCACCGTAAACGGCAGCCGTGGATGAAAAAATAAACCGCTTGACCGAATGGCGCAGCATGGCATCCAGCAGCACGAGCGTCTGGGCCAGATTGTTGCGGTAATAGGCCAACGGCTGCTGCATCGACTCGCCAACCTGGGAAAATGCGGCAAAGTGCATGACCGCTTCAAAGGCGTGCTCGCTGAACAACCGGTTCAGCAGATCGATGTCTCCCAAATTGCCTTCAACCCACTCGCCGTGGTGAACCAGCCGCCGGCTGCCGGTGGACAGGTTGTCCAGGATGACCACCTCGCGGCCGCAATCGACCAGTCGTCTGACCATGTGAGATCCGATGTAACCCGCCCCGCCGACAACGAGAATTTTTTTATGCATGGTTTTGAATTGGTTGAGTTGGTTGAGTTGGTTCGCAGTAACCAACCAGTCAAGCGCTTTGCCTACCACATATCGTTGTTGTTGCCTCACCCGCATACCAGCGCTGGGGTTCGGTCTCTTTTCCTCTTCGTCTCTTCCCGACTTCCGCTCTTCCGCCCTGCGCCCTTCATTCGAGGTTGGGCGTTGGATGTTGTGGTTTAAAAGACGTTGGACGTTGAGCGTTCGACGTCCAACTTTCCCCCCTCTCCCCCCCCTAAATAAACCGCTTCTGTCCCAGATAGATCAGTATCTCCTGGGCCGCCTCATCGGGCGTTTTTCCGGTGGTATCCACCCGCACTTCGGGGGCCTCGGGGATTTCATAGGGGTCGTCGATGCCTGTATAGCCTTTGATCAGCCCGGCCCTGGCTTTGGCGTACATGCCTTTGCGGTCCCGCTTTTCGCAGACATCCAGCGGCGTGGCCACATGAACCTCGATAAAACCGCCGCAGGCTTCGATATTGGCACGGATCTCGTGCCGCGTGGCCGCGTAAGGGGCAATGGGTGCACAGATCGCAACACCCCGGTTTTTGGTGATCTCGCTGGCCACGAAGCCGATGCGCCGCACGTTGATATCGCGATGTTCCTTGGAAAAGGACAGTTCGTTGGAAAGATTCAGCCGCACGATGTCGCCGTCTAACAACGTGACCGGACGCTTGCCGATTTCCAGCATCTTGGCATAAAGCACCCGGGCGATGGTCGATTTGCCGGCGCCGGAAAGACCGGTAAAGAAAACGGTGAATCCCTGCCTGGATGGTGATGGATAGGCTTTTTTCAGCTCTGCGACCACTTCCGCAAAGGTGGCCCAGCGGGGGATTTTTCTGCCGCTGCGGATGCGTTCACGGATGTCAAGGCTGGTTAGAGATATGCTTTCGGTTCCCGGGGCGACTTGATCCCTGGGAAAAAATTCATCTTCAAAGGGCAGATAGACCAGTTCCTCAAACCGAACAATGGACATACCCAGCGCCTGGGCCGATTCCTGAACCATGGCCCGTGTGGTGTCGTCGTCATAAAATGACAGCGCACCGTTGGATGTGCCCGAATAGGCATGCTGATGACCAACGATAAAGTGGGTGCAGCCATAATTTTTCCCGATAATGCACTGGAGCAGCCAATCGCGAGGGCCGGCCATTCGCATGGATACCGGCAGAAGACTCATCACCGCGGATTCCGGGGGAAAGTATCCAATCACATGGCGGTAGCAGCGCACACGGGTGTAGTAGTCGAAATCACCCGGGCCGGTCATCCCCACACCGGGTAGCAGCAGCAGATTGGCGCGGCTTTTCTGCATGGCGCGGATGGCCACCTCGAATTCCGGCCGGTGGATCGTGTTGACCGTATGAAAACCAAGGATGCGATTCCAGCCCAGCTTCCTGAAAAGCCCGCGCACTTCCGGCGGGGTCATGCGCAGCGGCTTGAAATCGAAATGCAGCGGCAGACTCAGCACTTCCAGGCTTCCGCCGATGTAGTACGCAGCAGTGTTTCCAAACAGATCGGCCACGCCCGGGTGGGATTTGTCCGCCGTACCGTATAACAGCGCCGCCTCTTTATCCTTGTCGGCTTTCCAGATGTCTTCCACATGCATCACCGCCAGCAGAAAGCCTTCGGGGTCGCGAATGACCACGGACTGCCCGGCCTCCAAGGGTCTGGCCACCGTTTCGGAGATGTCCAGGCAAATGGGAACCGGCCACAGGGTTCCGTCCTGCAGCTTCATCCGATCCAGAACCGACTCGTAGTTGCTGCGGTTCATGAAACCGGTCAACGGGGAGAAAGCCCCGGTGGTGAGCAATTCAAAATCGCAGAGCTGCCGGTCATTCAAGGTGATGCTGGACAGATCGGTGCAGATCTTCTTGAGCAATGCCGAGCGCTCGGGATCAACCAGCAAATTGACCCATTGCCCGCCGTGGTAACTGCTGTCGCTTGCGTAAAAATCAGTCATATCGATGCATCATCCTCAACTGGGCTGCCCGTTGGGTCTCCATCCGGAAAGGGTTGATTTCATCTCCGGCCCCAGCGCCCGTGAACACGCAGTCAAAGCCAAGCGCCTGCGTGTAAAATTTTTAGGGCGGCAGATCGCCGGCTTGGCCCGAACGATGCCGTGTATGCCTGTGCGATCAGGTTTTCCGGAACTATATATTGTTTTTTCATCAAACTATCAAGGATTTAAGCGTTGAAAACCATTTAAACCCCGTGCTTCCTGAGCTTTATTTCGTCCCCGTGATGGTCAAACTTGACCCACAGGTCAAAATAAATGCTGTTGCGGTTAAATTGATGCACTACCCCCTCATGCCCGTTCGTGTGGATCCGTTGCCATTACATGCAGTCCCCGCCATGGGCAATGGTCCCAATGGTCCAGGAGCAAACCCAAGGCCGGATTGACATGCAGGCGGTTAATCTATATTTTGTTGCCTGCCGGTTTCAATCCGTGGTCTATGCACGTGCCTATCGGTCACGAGCGAAAGGTAATCGATGCCCGCCATGTCTCCCTCCCCTTCGCGGGAAGAAATTCACCAGATGGCACTGCGCTGGATGCCATCCATCGGACAGGCCAGCGGGATGCGCATCCTGACGGACACCTCCGATTTCTTCAATGTCGATTATGGCGATATCCTTTTGTTGGGAGGCACGCCCTATCTCATCCGCAACAATGCCAAGGAGGGCCGCTTCGGCCTGGACGACGATGTCAAATATTGGGTCAAGCGCTCCCTGGATTTATCAAGCGGCGAGTTGAAGATCATCAAGCTGGTTTATTATGAAAAATTCCAGGCAACCATCGGCGGCATTCAGTTTGAATGCTTCCGCAGCCCCCGCAAGGAAGCACGCATTCTGGAACTGGTCCGCAATCATCCCAGCTTCATGCAGGGATTTTCGACCAGCGACGAAAAAGGCAATACGATCCGGGTCCTCGACTACATCCCAGGCAAAACCCTGCATGACATCGTTGCCGACATCCAGGAGACCCATGAAACTTATTTTCATGGCGCGTTCCCGGGGATCCTCGACAACTTCATCGAATGCACCGAAGCGATCCGTTTTTTGCACGAAAACGGCGAAAAGCACGGGGATATCCGCAGGGATCACATCCTTGTTGACCGGGCGGCCAACCATTACCGCTGGATCGATTTCGACTTCAACTACCGCCACCGGGAAAACATTTACGGCTACGACCTTTTCGGGCTGGGCAATGTGTTGATGTACATTGTGGGCAAGGGGGATATTTTGTTGGATGATCTCAAAAAGAAAAGCCCCGATACCCTGACCCGCCTCACAGAAGGAGATATGAATATCGTCTTCCATAACCGGGTGGCCAATCTCAAAAAAATCTACCCCTACGTTCCCGAAGCGCTGAACCAAGTACTAAGGCACTTTTCCAAGGAGAGCAGCTGGTTTTACGAAAAAACCGACCAACTGATCACGGATTTGAAAGACGCGCGACGGCAGCTGACCGAATCCAGTGCCTGAGAAGATCCACGGAGGACAGCACACCCATGCAAAAAGGAGGGTTCCCATGAACCATGCGAATCATGCGGTCTTTAACAATCAGGTCCTGATTGCCGTGGACGAATCAGCCAACGCGGAGCAGGCGGTCCGGTATGTGGGTCACGTATTGGGCAAAACAACGGGTTTCGAGGTCACGATCCTGCACATCATCCCCGACCCGGAAGAGGACTATTTCCCCGAAAAAGAGGAGAAGGACAAATACCTCGACAACTACAGGGAACGCATCGGCCGAACCTTGGAAAAGTACCGCCGCATTCTCCTGGATGCCGGCTTTCCGGCAGACGGCGTCGCCACCCAATCCACCCTGCGATACTGCCCCTCCATGGCCGAGTGTATTCTGAACGAGCGGGGCAAGAAGGACTATGGTACCATCGTGGTGGGACGCCAGGGTATCTCCCGCAAAGAGGCGTTTCTCTTCGGCAGCGTCTCCAGCAAGATCGTCAACCATGCCAAAGATTGCGCCGTCTGGGTGGTGGGATGACGTTTTCAATCGCGTGGGTTTACTCATGAGAATTTCATATTTCATCACACCACACGGTTTCGGCCATGCTGCGAGAGCGGCGGCGATCATCGAAGCGCTTCACGGGCTCGCGCCCCGCATTGAGTTTGAACTGTTTACCCAGGTGCCGGAATGGTTTTTCGACGACTCCCTGACCTGCCCGTTCATCTATCATGCACTGCCGACGGACATCGGGTTGGTGCAGGAAACCCCCTTCGCCGCCGACCTTGAGCAAACCTTGAAGCGGCTCCATGATTTCTATCCCCTGGGCCGTGAAAGCATCAACCGCCTTGCCGCAATGCTGAAAAAGGGACAATCAGAACTGGTAGTATGCGACATCGCAGCCATGGGAATTGTCGCCGCCAAAAAAGCCGGCATCCCCTGTCTGCTGGTGGAAAATTTCACCTGGGACTGGATCTACGAAGCCTATGCTCCGGAACACCCGGCATTTTCAAAGCACATCGATTACCTGAAAAGCGTGTTTGCCCGTGTGGATTATCACTTTCAAACCCAACCGGTCTGCAGACCCTGCCGCGCTGACCTGACTTCATCTCCGGTGAGCCGGAAACCGCGCACACCCGCTTCCCAAACGCGTAAAAATCTCGGTCTGGGCTCCGGGGGGCGGATCGTACTGGTTACCACCGGCGGCATCCCTTTCCGGTTGCCCTCCTTAGAAAGTATCCAAGGACCCCGGGGAGTCTTTTTCCTGGTACCGTCGGCAGCTGAAATTCCGGAGATCCGGGGCAGTGCCATCCTGCTTCCCCATCGCTCCAGGTTTTTTCATCCCGACCTGGTGGCTACCGCAGACGCCGTGGTCGGAAAGACCGGCTACAGCACATTGGCCGAAGTCTACTGGGCCGGTGTGCCGTTCGGGTACGTCAGCCGTTGGAATTTCAGGGAATCGGGCCCGCTGGGCGCCTTCATCGATCACCACATGGCCGGCATGACGGTCTCGGAAGCAACCCTGAGCGACGGTTCATGGATCTTGAAGGCTCACGAACTGCTTTCCATGGAACACCGCCGACCCGCAGGGGTCAATGGGGCCGATCAGATTGCCGCCGCAATTTTACAGATATTGGGTTGATTGTTGCACGGGCAATCGACCCCATCCAACGGATTCGACAACGGAGTTTCTGAGAAGCCGCCGAGAATTGGATCATTTCACCGGTCAGGAGCGAATGATGAACGAAGACCTGCAAAAAAATATGGCCCACATGACCTACGGGATCTACCTCCTCACCACCCGGCATGAAGGCATCGTCAACGGCATGATCGCTTCCTGGGTGAGCCAGATATCCTACGAACCGCCCCTGATCATGGTGGCGGTTCACCCCAACCGTTACACCCACGTGCTGTTGGCCCAAAGCGGCTGTTTTGCCCTGCACATCCTCGCCGACGGTCAAACGCACCTGGTGGCCCGTTTCAAGGGCCCCGACCCGGCGGTAAAATTTGAATCCTTATCCTGGAGCGATGGGGTGACCGGTTGTCCCATCCTGGCCGATTGCATCGGCTGCATGGAGTGCCGCATCATGCAAACCCTGGAACCGGGCAATCACACCCTCTTCGTGGGAGAGGTGGTCCGCTCAGTTTTCAATGCGCAGAATAGGCCGCTTTGCACCTTGGATTATCATGGGTGCTACCTGGGCAAATCATAAACCCAGCCGGTTCGGGCATGACCGATGCCCCACCCGGTCAGTGCCTGGTGCTTTTGGTGGGTCTCTAGAAGGCCAGATGCTCTTTTACACCCAGCTGCGCAGCCGCATGCTGAGCAACGGCCTGGCCGAGCCAGTTCGGCTGGTGAGCGTCCGAGCTGAGCACGAACTTAAAGCGATCCTTGAAGGGCCCGTAATACGGTTTCCAATCCGTACGCCAGACATAACGGTTGTTGATTTCGACCAGACACTCGGTGGGTATGCGGCTCAGGTTGGTATCCAGCGCATTGGGATGAGCGACAATGACCGGCTTACCAGTCGCAAGCAGCCTGTCCAGGGAACGATAGTCGGCATCCCGATCCCGGCAGTGAACAATATAATAATCGACATTATATCCCGCGGCTTCATTGACCCAGGTGTGTCCATCCACTTCAACGCCGACCTTCAGCCCGGCCTGACGAATTTCTCTGGCGTATGTTTCGAAAACGCCATCCAACACATACTCGAAATGATCGCTGATCCCCACATTCCTGGCATGTTTGATTGCCACGATCAGGCTAACCGTTTGTTCGGGCACGACTGAGCTGTCACCTGTTGAATAGGTTGTATGGATATGCAAATCCTGCTGTAGCATCATGAGGCCTTTGCTTGTTAAGCGTTTTTTTATGTGCGGTGATTTGGGGTCGCCTGTTGAAGGGCAGTCCCAAATCCGATAAATATTTCAGCATCTGCATGCCATCGTGTACTAAGCTCGCGTAAACCAGCGGTGGCGGCCGGCGGTCCTTTTCACAAGCGTCAACGCCAGCTGCCGATCCATGGGAACAGGCGATGTCGCCGGACCGCAGACGGGACCCAGTTCTTAAAAAGCGTTTTGGAATGTTCAATGCGCATGTTAAGCTGGCAGTGGATGCCCTGGGGCCAAGCGCAACAGCTTTTCATCACCCTGTCAGCCAACCAGCTGTTACTTTCCCACAGGGTTCACGGCAAGGTCAATGCATTCCTATGGATTTTAATGGACCTGATGATGGTTTCGGTTTGCCGGGGAGAATCGGTTCAGCGTATCGTGCAACGCCCAGGCATCGTATAGGAGTGTTCCGTGGGTTTTAGTCTGTCGACGTTCTTCTATTCCCGGCGTGACCTAATGATCTCCCGGTGGGTTGAACTGCTGAAAACAGAGGTTGGTGAGCAATACGCCGCCAGACCGCGCCAGGAACTGATGGGAACGGTTTCCAAGGCCTTCGACGCTGAAGTGGATGTAATCCTTTGCAATGATTATAAAAAGATCAACGCTTTCATCACCGAAATCACAAAAATGCGTCTTGAATCCGGATTTCTGCTCTCCGACGTTCAAAAAGCATTTGAACTTTTTCGCAAACTGGCCATCGACCTTCTCATAACGGAAACCACCCTGGCCGAGTTTTCCGATTCCGTTGTCCGGATGAACGACTGCCTCAACTACACCATCCACCGTTTCAGCGATTATTTCCAGGCCATGCATGAGAAAAAAATTCTCGAGCACAACCGGTTGCTCGAGGCGGAGATCCAGGCACGGACGGCCGAACTGGTTGAATCGGAATTGAATTACAAAACACTGGTGGAGGAGATCAACGATGGCTACTTCGTGGTTCAAAACCAGGTGATCGTTTTTGCCAACCAGGCCTTCTGCAGCATGCACGGCTATGCGCTGCATGAGGTCCTGGGCAGCCGATATTCTGATTATGTTGCGCCCGGGGAGCTGGAGAAGCTAGTCGGGACCAACAAAAACGGAACGTCGGAACAGACCGGCCCGCGAATGGTCGAGTACCTCCGGCTGACGAAAACCAAAGAGGCATTTCCGACGGAAATTCAGTCAAAGGTGGCCCGATACAACAACAGCATCTCCAGAATCGGCATCTGCCGCGATATCACCAACCGGGTTCGGTTGGAGAAAAAGATGCGTGAGAGCGAACGGATGGCCACCATCGGTCAGATCACCACCTCCTTGTCCCATGAGATCAGAAATCCGCTCTCTGCCATCAAAATGAACCTGCAGATTCTCAAAAAAAACCCCCAGATCAGAGGGAACGATCAACGCCGCATCGACATATCAGCCAAAGAGGTGAACCGGCTGGAGCGTATTCTGGAAGAAGTGCTCGACTTCGCCAAACCCCTTCAGATCAAACTGGGCCGGGTTGAAATCAACACGATCGTGGCGGCGTCACTGGACCTGTTGGACATGAAATTTGCAGAGGCGGGCATGGAGATCGTTTCCGCTCTATATCCGGATCTTCCGACCATTCAGGCCGACGGGGAAAAGCTGGGGCAGGCAGTTATCAACATTCTCCTGAATGCCCTGGAGGCATCGTCCTATGGATCCAAAGCAGAGATTCAAACCCGTTTCGGGTCGGGGAGCCGAGGCGAGGTCGAGATCATCATCAAGGATGAAGGCCATGGCATATCCAGAAAGCATGCACCGGAAATCTTCAAACCCTTTTTCACCACCAAAAGCAGCGGCACGGGATTGGGGCTGAGCAATGTACACCGAATCATCGACGCCCACGGAGGGCGGATCGATGTCAAGAATCGCCGGGTTCCCGGCGCATATTTTAAAATTACCCTTCCCGTCAACAAGGGCCGCGGGAGCGGATAAATTCGCATGGACAAAATTCTGATCATCGACGACAAACACGCTATCCTGGAAAGCCTGGACATGTTTTTCGCTGAAAAGGGATACCAGGTCTATAAAGCCGACACCGGGGCAACCGGTATGGCCCTTTTCAATCGCCACGAGCCGGATGTGGTGATTTTGGACATACGGCTCCCGGACACCCACGGCAT
The DNA here is from genome assembly GCF_046496365.1 of Desulfosarcina sp. Taxonomy (GTDB): domain Bacteria; phylum Desulfobacterota; class Desulfobacteria; order Desulfobacterales; family Desulfosarcinaceae; genus Desulfosarcina. The sequence goes on along the minus strand of NZ_JAWOHB010000187.1, from coordinate 17,715 downwards.
CGCCCTGCTGGAGCAGATCCAGGCCCTTGAAAAACCGGCCAAGGTCATCATGATCACCGCCTTTCAAGACATGGAAACCACCATTGCTGCCATGAAACTGGGGGCCTACGACTATATTCACAAGCCCCTGGACGTGGACAAGGTTGAGCAGGCCGTGGAGCGGGCCCTGTACACCCTTAAAATTGACCGCGAGACACCGCTGGCGGCTGAAATCACCCAGCCGCCCAACCCGGAGGTCATCATCGGCAAGAGCGACCAGATGCGTAACATATTCAAAACCATCGGGCTGTTATCCCAGAATCGGGCACCCGTTCTCATTCAAGGAGAAACCGGAACAGGCAAAGAACTGATCGCCCGGGTGATTCACCGCAACAGTTTGTTCGCCATGGAACCCTTTGTCACCTTTGATTGCTCCGCCGTGGTGGAAACGCTGCTGGAAAGCGAATTGTTCGGACATGAAAAAGGCGCTTTTACCGGTGCCATTCAATCCAAAGCAGGCAAAATCGAATTGGCCGGCAACGGCACGCTGTTTCTGGATGAAATCGGTGAACTGCCGCTGACCATGCAGCGCAAATTCCTCGGTTTTTTACAGCGCAACGAATACGACCGGGTGGGCGGCAAACACCCGCTCACATCGAGGTGCCGGATTATTGCGGCGACCAATCGGAATCTGACCGAAATGGTCAACAGCGGTCTGTTCCGGCAGGATCTCTTCTTCCGTCTCAAAGTGGTGATGATCCACGTGCCGCTGTTGGTGGACCGATGGACCGACATCCCGGACCTTGTCAATCATTTTCTGCAGAAAATCAACTGGGAGCTGGGCACGGACATCTTCAGTCTGGAAAAGGGCGTTATCGACCGGCTGATCGCCCATACCTGGCCAGGGAACGTCCGGGAGTTGGAAAACGTGCTGGTGGAAGCCGTGGTAAGGGCCAGGGGCAAGGTGATCCTGGTGGATGAAATTGAAAACATCCTTTCATCCAACCACCCGATCACCACCACCCGGCTGAAAACTTACTCCCTGCCGCATATGGAAAAAAAACATATCCGGATGACCCTGGACCGGCTGAACTGGAATCGGTCCGAATCTGCCCGGGTTCTGGGCATCTCCCTGCCCACCCTGCGAAATAAAATCAGGAAATACGGTATCGTTCCTTCCGAGTGATCATCGTGAACACCCTGAAAGTTTTTTTCCACCCCTGAAAGTTTCTTGCCGTTCCGCTCGACGCACCGCCCGCCCCCCGTTTTCATAACTTTCAGAAATACTGTTTGTTACCGGCAGGTTAATCGGGGAGGTGTCTTTTTGTCAGATTGGCACATGGATTGCTGCCTATAATTCACTATCTAAATCATCTTCACTTTTTTTTTATTTCGTCACCTTTTTAAAATTATTCCATGGAACGGATCGGCGGGATGGAAATCAAAACCCTGCGGGACAAAGAACAAGAACTTATTGAAGAGGTCCTGACCAAAACCGACTGGAATCTCGAAAAAGCCTCACGCCTTCTACAAATCTCCCTTTCACAAGTGAAAAAAAAAATCCGGGAACACGGCCTGAACAAACCGGATGAACCTGTATGAACACACCAACCCGGCTGCAACAACCAAAGGAGGGACAAACGGATGAAAACAAACCATGGTAAACTGATGATGACCCTGATGATCGCATTGTTGCTGGGGCTTTCCGGTGGCAGCGCGCTGGCGGAAAAGCCGATCGTGATCGGCTGTCCGCTCTCGACGGCCTTTCTCTATGGCTGGGATGCCGAAAGGGGTGCGACCCTGGCCATCGAGGAAATCAATGCCCAAGGGGGGGTAGATATCGCCGGCAAAAAACGGCCGTTTAAAATCGAGGTCATCGATACCCGTGATCTGGAGCCGGGCGTGCCGGTCAGTGAAGCGCTGCTGGCCGTGGAGAAACTAATCCTGGATAAGAAGGCCGATTTCCTTATCGGCGGACCGGTGCGGTCCGAGGCGGCCCTGGCAGCCATGCCCCTGCTGAGCAAATACAAAAAAGTGTCCATTCTCACGACGGGGGTGCTGACACCCAAATACCACGCCATGGTGGCCGAGAATTACGACAAATTCAAATATTGTTTCCGGATTCACGGCGAAGCCAAGAATCTGGTCGGTGAAATTTTCGCTAATTTTGGCGATTTGAAGGCCAAGTATGGATTCAACAACCTGTTTATCATGGCCCAGGATGTCTCCCATGCCCGCGGGGCGGCTGAAATCATCAAGAAAGTGGCCACCGACAAAGGCTGGAATGTAACCGGCCTGGAGGTCTATCCCACGGGCGCCACCGACTTTTCCATAGGCCTGCTCAAGGCTAAGAAAACCAACACCGAGATCATCAATATATGGATGGATATGCCCGAAAGCGCCATCCTGTTGAAACAGTGGTACGACATGCAGATTCCGGCCCTGCCATTCGGATCCACCCTCGCCGCCGCCGAACAGCCCGGGTTCTGGGACGCCACGGACGGAAAAGGCGAATATACGCTCTGCAATGTGGTCAATGCCGGCAACGCCCCCTCCGAGGCTACTCCCTGGACCATGAAATTCTACGATGCGTATACCAAACGCTGGGGGATCGAGCCCGAAGGACTGGGGACGTCTAGCAGCTACATGGCGGTTTATGCCTTGAAAGAGGCCATCGAACGGGCAGGCAGCCTGAAACCCGACGAGGTGGTGACCGCACTGGAACAGACCGACATCATGGGTGTTTACGGCAGACTGCGCTTTGACCCCAAAAGCCATCAGGTCATCCCGTCGACGGATCCCAAAGAGGGTGCCGTGGGCAGCATTTTGCAATGGCAGAATGGCAAACGGGTGGTGGTCTATCCCAAAAGCATCGCCATGGGCGAAATTAAATTGCCGCCCTGGATGGGCAGATAATGGATATCCTTATCTACGGTACGATCAACAGTGTGGCCCTGGCCCTTTATGCCCTGGGGTTTGCCCTGGTTTACGGCATCTGCCGTCTGCCCAATTTTGCCCATGGCGCCCTGTACGTCCTCAGCGGCTTTATTGCCTGGACCATGATCAACACCCTCAAAACCAATCTCCTGGTGGCCGTCGTGGCCACCCTTGTCGTTACCGGTATCATCGGAGCGATCATTTACCGTCTTTTTCTGATTCGTGTCAGGGGCATGGAGATCTCTGAGATCATCGCCTCCTATGCCATTGCCCTGGCCATCCTCGAAGGTCTGCGCTGGGGTGGCTTCAGAGGCATGACCTACACCCTGCCGGTTTTCATCGAAGGCAGCGTGACCATCGGCGGCATCTCTGTGGACTATCAGCGAATTCTGGTGGTGGTCTTCGGCGCCGCCCTGGTGGCCGGTCTCTGGCTGTTCACCCATTACACCCGCGTGGGCCTTGCCCTCAGGGGGATGGCCCAGGACGAACGGGCGGCCCTCATGCTGGGCATCGACTCGGATATGATGGCCGTCGTGGCCATGGGGATGGGCTCCATGCTGGCGGCCTTTGCCGCCATACTGCTGCTGCCTCTAGGCAACATTGTGGTGGAGTCCGGGTATAACGTGTTGATCCTGGCCATCGCCGTGTGCATCGTCGGCGGACTCGGCAGCTGGATGGGGGCCGTGCTGGCCGCCTTTCTGATCGGATTCGCCCAGATCCTGACCGTGGTCTACCTGGGGTCCCATTACCAGATGATGGTGGCGCTTCTGGCCATCATTTTAACGTTGATACTAAAACCGTCGGGTCTTTTCGGCCAGCAGAAAGAACTGGAGGAACGCGTTTGAAAATCGGAACCCAACAGCGCCGTCAAGAAAGAATCGACCGGGGTATCAAGGTTCGCACGGACGGCCTGTATGCCTTGATGTCCTGGCGGGAGCTGGCCTACCTGACTGCCCCCCGGCTATTGCTGATCGGCGGCCTTCTGCTGCTGCCCCTGGTGGTTCCCGGCTTATACTGGCTGCGGGTTATCTCCATCGTCTGTATTTACGCCCTGCTGGCCCTGAGCTTTGATTTTTTGGCCCATTATGTGGGGCTGGTCTCCCTTGGGGGGGCGTTTTTCGTGGGTGTCGGCGGCTATCTCACCGCGCTGCTGAACACCGAGCTGGGGGTCAGCCCTCTGGTTTCCATCCCGGCAGCCGGCATTCTGGGCGGCGTGATCTGCACCATCCTGCTCTTGCCCTGCCTTCCCTTGAGGGGCGTCTACTTCGCCATCGTCACCCTCATGTATCCCCTCTTCCTCGCCCGGGTGATCGAAGCCTTGAACATCCTGGGGGGCACCGACGGCATCATGGGCATCGACAGCGTTCCCTATGTGTGGCTGGAACAATACGGGCTCATCGTGATACTGCTGTTGATTCTCTTCGGGTTGCGCCGATTGGTCAACACCGACCTGGGGCTGGTGATGCGGGCGGTCAAGGACAACGATCAGGCGGTCAGGGCCTCGGGCATGAATATTACCCACTACAAGGCACTGGCCGTTTTCATCGCATCCTCGGTGGGCTGCCTGGCCGGGGCCTGCCTGGTGCACACCTACATGTGGGCGGGAATCTCCACCTTTGCCCTGGATTTTTCGATCCTGCCCATCGCCGCCACCGTCATCGGCGGGGGTGGAACACTGGTGGGGCCGGTGCTGGGATGCCTGATCCTGGTGCCCATATCCGAACTGCTGCGTGACTTCGGCACCCTTCGCATCGTGTTTTATTCCCTGATCCTGTTGGGCTTTATCGTATTTCGCAGCGACGGGTTGATGATTTACGGCCAACGCAAATATCACCAGTTTCAAAGATGGACGGACATATGACTGACACGCCCCTTCTGCAAGTCGACAACGTCACCAAGACCTTCGGCGGCATCATCGCCCTGAACAATGTCAGTTTTAATGTAAACAAAGGAGAAATTCTCGGGATCATCGGCCCCAATGGATCCGGTAAGACGACCGTAGTCAACTGCATCACCGGATTTGTCAAGGCCTCCTCCGGTCGGGTGTTGTTTCACGGCAAGCCTATAACCGGCAAACCGCCCCACAAAATTGCCGACATGGGGGTCCTGCGAACCTTCCAAATTATGCGTCCCTACTTCAGTCTGCCCGCCTATAAGAACTTGGTGATTCCGCTTTGCTCCCCTCGGGCGCGGCGCACCGGGGGCTGGCGCGGCGGCGGAAAGCTGGGTGATCGAAACACGGTGAGCATCGACATCCTGGAAGAGATCGGTTTTGAGCGGGATTCATATGTCCCATATAAGACCACGAACACGCTGCCCACCGGCTACCTTAAACGCCTGGAACTGGCCCGGTGTCTGGCCCTCAAACCGGAATTGATCATCTGCGACGAAGTTTTCTCAGGACTCAGCATGAGTGAAATCGCCAGCATGGTGCCGCTGATCGAACGGCTGCAGATGGACGGGATCACACTGATCATGATCGAGCACCGGCTGCGCGAACTGTTTCAGGTGGCCAACCGGGTGATGGTGCTCAACTTCGGCGAGAAACTGGTGGAGGGAAGCGCCCGGGAGGTCATGGCCGATGAACGCGTCCGGGAAGCCTACTTTGGATCCGAAGCGGTCGAGGAGGTGATGAAACATGCTTGAGGCAAACGATCTGATGGTCTTTTATGAAAACAATCTGGCTCTGAACAATGTTAACATTCGTTGTGACCACAATCAGATCGTCGGGGTATTCGGCGCCAACAGCGCCGGCAAGTCCACGCTGATGCATGCGCTTTCCGGCATCGTATTGGATATGCAGAAGAAAGAGATGATGGCCGGCGGCGAACGCATCACCGTGGCCGGAAGTGTCCGCTACCTGGAAAGGGAGGTGATGGCCGTTTCCCCCAGCCGGCGGGCTAAAATGGGCATCGTATTGTGCCCGGAACGCAGGCGCATATTCAAGGAGAGCACGGTTCTGGAGAACCTGAAAATCGGCGGTTATCTGGCCTCACCCGCCCAGGCCAAAGAGACCCTGGCGTATGTGTTCGACGTATTCCCAACCCTTGCCAGGCTGAAAAATCGTATCGGCGGATTCCTAAGCGGTGGTGAACAGCAGATGCTGGCCATCGGCCGCGCACTGATGGCCCAACCAAAGATTCTGCTCCTGGACGAGCCGCTGCTGGGGCTCAGTCCGCTGATGCAGGCCATGCTCATGCGCACCACCCGTGAGATCCGGGACAAAAGAAGGATCTCCATTATCGTTACCGAACAATATGCCCGCCCGGTTTTCCCCATCGTTGACTACGCCTTTATTCTGGAAAACGGTTCCGCCGTATTGGAAGGCACGCGCGAGGATTTGATGGACAACCCGGACGTACGCTCGGCCTATTTTGGGGTTTAAAGGAGTCTGAGAGTAAATGAACACCCGCACCGACACACTGGAAAAAGAACTGACCTTCAGCCGGTTCGACCTGATGAGCGAGAAATACCCAGATCGGTCCGCGCTGGTTTATTTGGGCGCACATGTCTCTTACCGCAGGCTCAAGGATCTGAGTGAACGCTTCGCCGGCGCCCTCTCCTCCCTGGGCGTGCACAAGGGCCACCGGGTGATGCTGTACATCCCCAATTGCGTCCAATGGGTCATCGCTTTTCTGGGCATTCAAAAGCTCGGCGCCGTGGTCGTGCCGGTGGCTCCCATCTACACATCCCACGAAATCGTTTACATGATCAAAGATGCGGGCGTGGAAACCGTGGTCTGCATGGACACCAATTTCTGCTATGTCAAGGAGGCGATGGCGGAAACCGACCTCAAACGGGTCATCGTCACCAACCTGACGGATATGCTTCCGGCCTGGAAACGCGCACTGGGCCATCTCTTCGACAAAATCCCCACAGGCAGAGTGGATGCCGACCCGCGGGTGCATCGTTTTACCCGCCTGCTCAAACACGCCCCCAGAACAGAGGCCGCAACGATAGATCCGGCGAACGATCTCGCCTACATTCTTTATACGGGGGGAACCACCGGATTTCCCAAGGGCGTCCCCGGCAACCATATGGGTATGACCTCTTACGTCAATGACGTCACCGAAGATATTGCCGGCACCTATCTCAGGGAGGGGGAAGATGCTTACATCGCCATCAACCCGCTCTTTCATATCATGGCCCTGGGCCTGTTCATGGCCGTCGGGCTCAACCGGGGCAATACCACCCTGCTCATGCCCTTTCCCCAGGTGGACGCCATTTTGGAATCCATTCAACGGTTCAAGGTCCGGTGGCTGCTGGGGGTGCCGGCCCTGTATCGCATGATTCTGGAAAACGACCGCCAGAACCGTTATGATCTCAGTTCCCTGACCTATTGTTACTGCGGCGGCGATGTCCTCCCTGAAGAAGTCAAAGAGCGTTGGCAGAAGCGCTGCGGAACGCCTATCTACCAGGTTTATGGCTCCACCGAAGTCGGTCACGTGGCCTACAGCCGGATCGGGGTGGAACCCAGTCCACGGGCCATCGGGTTTCCACTGAAAAGCCGGCAGTGCCTGATCGTCGATCCCGCCACCCTGGAGCCGGTGGAAGAAGGCAACAGCGGCGAACTGCTGGTCACCTCACCCTATACGCTCAAGTCCTATTACAACAAACCCGCGGAAACTAAAAAAACCTATGTGAAAATCAATGGCAGGCTCTGGTGCCGCATGGGCGATTTCGTCAGTGCCCTGCCCAGCGGTGAGCTGATCTACATGGAACGGTCGGCCGATATCATCAAACACAAAGCCTTTCGCGTATCGGCCTCCGAAGTTGAGGCGGTCCTTCAGGACCATCCCACGGTGATCGGCGCCTGCGTGGTGGGGGTTCCGGACCCCAAGGTAGGCGAACGAATCAAGGCGATCGTCGTGCTCAAGGAAGATGCCCGCGGAGTGGGCGGCACCGAATTGATCCGCTGGTGCCGGGACCGGCTGGCCGCCTACAAGGTCCCCTCCTATATCGAGTTCAGGGACATGCTGCCCAAATCCAAAGTCGGGAAACTGCTTCGCCGCGAAGTGCGCGATGACGAGATTCGACGGATAACCAAGAGTAAACCCGCAACGGCTGCGAAAGGAGCATAAATTTGTCTCTAAACGGTAAGCGTATACTGGCCGTAGATGATGAGGCCGATGTACTGGAAACCCTGGAAGACCTTCTCGACGGGTATCCCGGATTGATTCTGGACCAGGCCTCAGACTACGAAACCGGCTACCATCTGCTGCGCTCATGGACCTACGACGCGGTCATTCTGGACATCATGGGCGTCAGGGGCTTTGACCTGCTCAACGCGGCGGTTCATTTGGGGTTTCCAACGGTGATGCTCACGGCCCATGCCTTTTCCGCTGAAAGCCTGAAACGCTCGATTACCATGGGCGCCAGGGCCTATATTCCCAAAGAGCAAATGGCAGACGTCCCCGAATTCCTGGAAGACGTAATTACCCTCGGCCATCGTTCCAATCTGAAGAAGATGTTTCAGCGGCTGGGCGGCTTGTTCAACCAGCGATTCGGTTCCAGGTGGATGGAGGATGAAAAAAACTTCTGGGATCAGGTCAAATCCGGAGAATACCTGCCCAAACCTGTCATTTTTAAATAGTAAACGGAAATTATATCGCCCAGCTTTAGGAGATGTCATGAAAACGATCTGTACGCTCCGCAACATGATGCGCCGCAATGTCGAACTCAATCCGGAAAAAATGGCCCTGATCCAGGGTGACCGCCGGTTTACCTTTGGCCAGCTGGCCCGGCGCACCGGCTGCATGAGCGGCGCCCTGTTGACGCTTGGGCTGGGAAAAGGCGACCGGGTGGCCATCCTCGGCCCCAACAGCATCGAAAATGCCGAAGCCTATTTCAGTATCCCCAACGCGGGACTCGTGCTGGTCATGCTCAATTTCCGTCTGGCCGCCCCGGAGATCCTCAACATTTTAAAGGACGCCACCCCCCGCGCCTTAATGGTTCACGCGGCCTACCGGAAAACCGTGGCGGAAATCGCAGGCCAGTTGGGATTTGTCGACCACTACATTTTCATCGGCGATCGTGCAAAGACACCCTCCGGGTGGCATCACTATGAAACCCTCATCGCAGAGGCGTCCGGGGGCGACCCGCCGGTGGTTGTAACCGAAGACGATCTGGCGGCGCTGATGTACACCTCCGGCACCACCGGCTCACCCAAGGGCTGCATGGCCACCCATCGTAATTTTTACCACGCCGGCCGCAGTCTGACCCTGGAACTGAAGATGGATGACGACGACGTGGGCGTCATCGCCTCGCCGCTATTCCACGCCACCGGTGAAGTCACCCTCATGAACGATGTCTATAGCGGAACGACATCGGTGATCATGCCCCACTGGGATACGCGATTGTTTCTGGAACTGGTCCAGGAACACCGTATCACCACCGGCATGCTGGCAACGCCCATGCTGCTGTTTCTGGTGGATTACCCCGAGGCCGACCAATACGACACCGGCAGCCTGAAGAAAATTTTCTTTGCCGGCGCCCCGGTCACTCCTGTGGTTTATGAGCGGGCCGTTAACCGGTTCGGCAATGTGTTCCTCCATCTGTTTGGTACGACCGAGACGGTGGGCCAGACCACCATTTTGAAAACCGAGGACATCGCCCGGGCACTGGCCTCCGGGAAAAAGGAGATCCTGGCATCCTGCGGCAGGTCCTTTGCCGACATGGAAAGCGTGGTCGTGGATGAAAACGACGTCCCGGTCGCGCCCGGCGTCGTCGGAGAAATGAAAGTGCGCGGGTTGGGAACCACCCTGGGATACTGGCACAAGGAGGCTGAAACCAGTCAGGTCTATCGCAACGGATGGTATTATCCCCTGGATTTGTGCCGGGTCGACGAACAGGGGTATATCTACGTGGTGGATCGCAAAAAGGACATGATCATCACCGGCGGAGAAAACGTCTACCCCGCCGAGGTAGAAAACGCCCTGTACAAACATCCCGACATTGCCCAGGCGGCCGTGGTCGGTTTGCCAGACAGCAAATGGGGGGAATGCGTTGCCGCCATTATTGTCCCCCGGCCAGGCAAGGATCTGAAGATGGAAAGTGTCCGGGATTTCTGCCGGCAGGAGATCGCGGGCTACAAGGTCCCCAAGCAGGTGATCTTTACCGACGGCCTGCCGATGAGCGCCAGTGGAAAGATTCTGAAATATGAACTGCGCGCCCGATTTGGAAAGACCTGATCGCGGCGGAGCAGTTGTTTAGGGGTCGACCCCGGTGTTTTCAGGGCGGATGGAGCCGCTAACTCCTCCGTCCTTTTTTGGAAAATAAAAAATGCCCATGATTCGGATTATTTAATTCGACCATCCCGGCAGGTCTGTTAATCCGGTGTGAAAAATTCTCCTTAAAGCCGGTTCATAGATTCTGACGTCCTACACATACAAAGAGCAATTATCCCTGCTGCACCGAATCGATTCGTGAATAGGTCAAAAGCGTTCGGGTTGGAACCGCCGGCTTATTTGGCAGCCGTTCAGTAATCGGTGAGTTATCCTCGGCTTGGGCTTGGTACAAACTGGATTTATCCCTTGCCTCTTTTGAAATGGTGACCCGGTCGACAATACCGAAGTCCTGCGCTTGACTCTCTTTTTGTTTTTCGATTTCAGAAATTGACCCGGTTGACCATCCAATCGGAGCAATTATCTTGTTATCCACAATAATATAGGGTGTAACATCAACCAACAGTGTCACCTTTGACAGCGATAAAAATTTGTCATTTCAACCTTTGAATTCTCAATAACAGGGGTCACAGTCTCATCAGCCAAACGCATCTCCATATTCAGCCTTCGCGATCTATCATCATGGCAGGTTCATCCGATGACGGTCTTTGATATATGGATGGTTCAGCAAATACCATGCCTGCCAAGAAGGGAGGGTTATATATATTAATTTCAAACAAATCCAGGCATATTGCTTGTGAGTGCTAGCGGTTATGGAACAATGGTGTAGGTAAACGATTACCGATTGTGGAAAATTTTTCTTTGTTTGTGCGTATCTTGGGCAGATAATATTCAAAGGGAAATGCATCCTAACTTTTGACCCAATCGCGCTGTCATCCCTATTTATGTGCGCAGTCGAAGATTTGTTGAAAACCGACATTTGGCTGGTAGATCCACATGAAATTGAAATTCGATTTATCTCAATTTGGTATTTTGATTGGCATCGGGTTGATTTTAATGGCGTGGGTCAATATCGGTGACAGCTCAGAAGAAAGTTTGGCCCTAAAGCAATACAGACTGGATGCAGAATCAGGCAATGATGAAGCGCAAGCCACACTGGGCTATATGTATTTGACGGGTGAAGGATCTGTGTTGCAGGATTATAAAGTGGCGCTCAGCTGGTTCTTTAAAGCAGCCGAACAGGGAAATTGGTTTGCACAGTTTAAGCTGGGAGAAATGTATTACTATGGAGTCGGCGTCAATCAAAATTATGTTGAGGCGTTAAAATGGTATCTTAAATCTGCGGCGCAAGGCATATTGAAGGCCGAATATTCTGTGGCAAATATGTATCGGAATGGCGACGTCGGTGAGCCAAATTACAAGTTGGCCTTGAGATGGTATCAGGTCTCTGCCGAGAAAGGATTCAGCGAGGCGCAATATCGCTTGGCCGAGATGTATGCCGAGGGCCTGGGCGTTCCTGTAGACCACAAGAAGGCCTACCTGTGGTATAAGATCGCCGTGCGGCAGAGCCAAGCCAAAGGCAATCAAGCAGTCCAGGAACAGGCAACGGCTGCAGTTGAAAATTTAAAAGCCCTGATGTCTCCGGAACAGATTTCCGAGGCTGAGAGAAAATCATCTGCAATGTGGAAAAATTTGCAGAAACGCAATCATCAGACACGGGTGGAATAAGGTCAAGGAGAACATGCTCTCCTTGGTATGGTTAAACCTCACTGAAATCTCACTCGGCCTTATGGCCATTGCCGCCATCAATTGGTTTTGGATTATACAGTTCCAGTTCACCCGTCCCGTAAAATCGGACCGGACGGTCAAGATCATCAACCACGACAATGTTATAAAGTACGCCGGGATTGTTGCCCTGTGCCCCTGTTCGCGTTGCCTGCCCCAATTTCCAGGCATATCGCCAGGCAGTGACGTCCGAAGTCAGCGGTGCATCCGACAATGGCGGTGAATAGCCCACCTCGAATCCGGCTGCGGTCAGTTTGTCAAATTTGACTCGAAACCCCTTTGGTTTTCGAATCCACCCGTTTTCGATCATTTTCAGTCCCTCGGCAATCTTCATCGATTCACCTTTCAGCGCCTTTCTTCACCGGTAAAGACGGTCTTGTTCAAGTGATCTGGGTTATCCACGCTCGACCTGCCTGTTCCGGCGACCGGCGTGCTATCCTGACCGATGTGAAGATCCAGCTGCGGGAAGGCGAACCGGATGCCCTCACTGTCAAAGCGCAGCTTGGTCTTTTCCAGCAGGTCGCAGCGGGCGACCCAGAAATCCTTGTTGTCCACCCAGCAGCGCCCCCCCAACTCCACGCAGCTGCTGGCCAGGTTGAGGACATAGACCATGGGGCCCGGCTTGGTTCTCACGCGGGGATCCTCGGTCATCACGGCCTCGAGAACCCGCTTGGCCTTGAGCAGATCCTGATCATAACGGATACCCACGTCGATTTTGATGCGGCGCGTCTGGGTGAAGTGGTAATTGATGACGATGTCGTCGAGAATTTTGCGGTTGGGTACGAAAAAAGTTTTGCCGTCGAAGGTCCTCAGCCGTGTGTTCAAAAATGTCATCGCTTCGACTTTTCCCAGCAGGTCGGCAGCCTTGACGGTGTTGCCAACTTTAAAGGGCATGGAGGGAATGAAGGGCCGCAAAAAAATAATCAGGCCGACCACCACCAGGGTGATGATGGTGAACAATCTCATGAGGTTGCTCGGTTTGGCCCCAAGTTCCACCGCCGCGGCAATGATCACCATGGCGATCATCAGGATATAAAAAACGCTGCAAAACAGATTGATAAAAGCGGCTGTGGGCATCAGTCTTCGCAGTCCAGACCGCAGGCCCTTGTCGATCCATCGGGCAGCCAACAGCCCGACGATCAGAATAACCAGAGCCAGCGCCATTTCCGTGCCGTGCAGGGTCATCGTTTCACCAAGACGCTGCAATCGGTTCATTTCACTGTTCATCGATGGGAATCTCCTTTGAGTTAAATGCAACCGCAAAGAATCAATGGCTTATTTTATTGCACCGGTTCTGTTTTTGTTCAGACGGGATAGGCGGTTCAGGTGCTCCAGAAGAATTCGCCGGACTTCCTCAATAACCAGCGGGTGTCCCTATCAGGAGTGGCCGCTGCGAACGAAAAATTCCGACTCCACGTAGTCGACATGCGCACTGGTATAATCGACGACCCCGTCATTGCCGTCCGGTGGCTGGTCATCGCCGTCAATGGCAATGATGGAAGCGTTCTACGTTGCCCCTGAAATCGACGGACGGTCAGTCTTCCCCATCAGCTTCCACTTTTACATTCAGGCGTTCGGGTTAAAGGGTATGCTCGGGACGCATGTGGAGGTTGTTCGGCCTGACCTCAGACCTGTTTGCGCTGACTTTGCCCTCGATGAAATCGATGACCTTGGATTCGAGGCAGTCAGCGTTGAGTCGGTTGATCCGCGGGATGCCGCCCGGACTGACGCAGTTGACCTCCACCAGTTTGCCGGCAATGATGTCGATGCCCACAAAGTAAAGCCCGTCCGCGATCAGCTTCTCCTTTATGGTCTCGCAGATCCAATGCTCACGCGTCGTCACCCGGTGGGCGAAAACCTCCCCGCCAGCATGCACATTGGTGCGAAAATCCCCTTTTCTGGGTTTGCGGCGCATGGCACCGATGATTTCCCCGTTGAGCAGCAGAATGCGGATGTCGCCTTCCTGCTTGACGCTCTTCAGGTACTCCTGCACCATGATGGGCTCGCGCCGGGCGTAGGATTCATAGGCCCGCACGTAGTAGTGGATCAGCGAGTTGAGGTTCACCCGGTCGCGGGTGCTCACCTTGATCACCCCCTCGCCGCCGAACCGCTGCAGGGGCTTGACCACCATGGCGCCGCCGAAATCGTCGATGATCTTGCGCAGCCGCGAGGGGTCCCTGGACACATGCGTCTCGGGGATGATCTCCGGAAAGTTGAGAATATAGAGCTTGCTGTTGCCCAGAATCTGACCGGTGGTGCTGTTGAGGATGAATACGTGTTTGTTGACCGTCTGTAAAAACTCCATGGTCTGGTAGTTGAGCGGCGGGTTGCTGCGCAAAAACAGGGCATCGAGTTCGGTAAGCGCCTCGAAGATGAGGTGGTCCTGCCGGGTGCAGCGGATGATGGCCTGCCAGTATGCGGCCATGCCCAGGCCCGGCTTCACGGTGACGTTGCGCATGCGGGCCACCACCTGGCCGCCGCGGATGTAGACGTCGTGAGACTCCAGAAAGTAAACCGTGCAGCCCCGCTCGTTGCACTCGTACATCAGGTGGCTGGTAGTCTCGTTCTCCGGCTGGATGCTCTCCAGCGGATCCATCAGGTAAGCGATCTTCATGTAAAGGTTATCCTTGCCGGCCTCGATAAGAACGCAAATTAACTACCTGCATTACCCTTCATCCCCGTGGCTGGGGCGCAGGCTGAATACATCTCATTTCCCATAAATCTGCAAGTCCTAAGCATATAATTTTTACGCAGCCGTCGCAAAGGTGACGCTTTATGACCCCATCGAATTTCACTCGCCCTGCTTGGGTTGCATTTGAGAAATGTAGGCACCAGCGAGCCGGGCAACGGTGACGGCCAGATAGAGTTGGCCCATGACCGCTTCGAGAACGTCCAGAGATCGGGCCGCGTTGGAAACGGGCGTGGTGTCCCCATATCCGACCGTTGTCATGGTAACAAAACTGAAGGAGATGAGGGTAAAGATCGGCCTTGGCGATTCCGATCTGGGGGCTTTGGGCGGCGACGCGCAACTCATTCAATCGAATGACGGGTCGGCGTCGGAGAAGATTGGTCGGAATGTCATCGATGACGGCCTCGGCGGCGACCGGAATCTCAGCAGAGCCACCTGAAATCGTTTTCAGCTCCCCTGGAAGCACCCCCAGCAATTTATTTGTTTATTGCAAAGGTTTTTAAAAAGACGACGGCAAAAATTGGTGGCGTTTTCATAACAGCCTCCTTGGATTGTGTAGGTTGCAGACAACCGAGATTCGAATCGTCAACACTGGAAAACAACATCCTTAAATGTAAGGGTTAATATGTGGCTATTGGTTCGATGGCACCTCCTATTTCGGAAGCAAGAACGTGAGCTGTGAAGAAAATGGAATGACCGGTTGTATGTTCAGTCGGCTGATGGACCCTTTGTCATCAGGCCCATAGTTCTCGTCGTAGTTGTACTGAAGGGGAACACTGATCAGGTTGGCAATCGGGTTGGCCAGTTTTTTGGCCAATTCTTCGCTCTCGTCCGCAAAAGCCGGCAGGGCGCCGATCATTACCCATGCAGACCAGCAGAACCACCTCGACAGCGTTGCGAGATTCAAGCCTGATTTATACCGGTTTTTTCCCACTGTCATACTGCACTCCCTTTCATTGAGGCATACTTGATCGCTTGGGTTTCAGGGTATGTATGCACCAGTTTCTATATTTCACATCACTTTTCCGGCGTGTACCAGATCGGCGACGTGTAGGCCCGCTCCTGAAGCGTCATGGCGGTGCCCGGAAGGGGTTTGGTGCCGAAACGCTTGGCATCGTAGGCCGTCCAGCGCGGAGTGGGGATCTCGATCACGCGCGCGTAGTAGAAAGCCCTTAGTGAAGGGTCGAAGTCCGGGTCCTTCCAGACGGTGATCAGTTCAGGCGCGCCGATCGTGTTGATCCACGTCGCGTTTGCCACATGCACCGAGCTGCCGACCGGTGTCTTGCAGCGTCCGTCCGCTTCGATCTTGCGACTTCCGGAGACCGCCGCATCGTAGATCCGCTCCTGTGTTTTGCCTTCCTTGTCGACCCAACCCTTGATAATCTGGATTCGGTCAAGGTTGGCGCCTATGGCATCCTTGAGCGCGGCGGCAATGAAGGTGGGCGCCTTACCCACGGGTGCATTGCTCAGGTCGCCGCCCATGGGGACACCCTTGGCATAGCCGATCGCCGCGGGCATGCGGTTGTTAGCGTCCTCCGGCTGGTAGTCCCAGCCGCCGAAGAAGCGTACCGCCATGCGCGGGCCGGTGGTGGCGTATGTCTCCCGGCGCATCATGGCGTCGAAAATCGATTCGCGGGTGTTCTCCTGTGCCCAGACGGCGGCAAACCCTGAGGCGCCAACCTCCCAGTCCATCACCGTCACCCCGGTCTGGGGGTTCTTGAAAAATGCCTTGGTCATGCGCTCCGGGCCCGGCTCCTGGGGCGCAGTTTTGCCGAAAAAATTTTCTTCTTCCATGGCGGCAAGGCCGGTATGCGCATCGCTGCTACCGATGAGGCCGAACTTGTAGGGGTTGATACCCAGCTTGGCTTCGAGCACCAGGCCGTTTTTAAACGCCGCGCGTGCGTATTCGAATTCGAGCATCTCTTTTTGCTTCGCCACACTGCCGTCCAGGTTGCCTTTGTCCCAGAGCTCGAAATTGGCGAACTCGTCATTGGGAGAGAGGTAAGGATGGGCTTCGCCGGTGCCCTTGGTCTGGGTGGTTTCATACAGTGGCTCCCACTTGGCACGTGTCTCTGCGTAGTTGCGGTCGAGTTTTTTGCCAAAGGCTTCGATAATCGGAAACATGGCGCCATTGCTCAAATTACCGTTGTGGGCGATGGCAAGCAGTTCGCTGCCGGTCTTTGTTTCCGCGGCAGCCATCCATTTCCACAGGTCCTCAGGATTGTCGCTGCCGAGCGGCAGCAGCGTGGTGTAAGGTTCGACGAGGCTTGCCTGCGCCCCGTTTCCGCGAAAAATGATATTGCGGTGCAGGTTGTTGCCGGCCGTATTTGAGGTCCATTCGTACCCGATAAAGGCTGTGAACCTTTCCGGATCATTGTAAGCTTCGGCGGCCTTGATGACCTCTTGCCAGGCCGAACGATAGGCGCGCGTGCCCGGAAGCGGAAACCCCTTGGGCAATTTATTGTTACTGAAGCTTATGATGATGTCCATCGCAGCAGTGGCGCCCTGGCCGCTCTTGATCTGGTCATACCATCGCTTGCCTTGCTCCGTTGCCAACAGCTCAGGATTTCCGCTCATCAGAAGGGGAAAAAATCCAAATCCGTCCGAGTGATCCGCCACAACCAGGAAGTCGAGCGGTCGGGAGAGTTTGACCGGCTGTCCGGTATTGGAGGCGATTTCCTCTCCCCGCGCGAAGCGGTAAGCGTCCCGGGGCGTGAGTCGCGCGCCGAAGGCGCCTGCGTCCATTGAAAACGAGGTGTGCAGATGGGTATCGCCGAAGAACGGCCGCGTCGGATAATTGCGGCCGGCATACGGTGAGTACGGCGATTTGCTGGGAAAGATTTTTTCGATCTGAGCCTCTTCGGCCGTGCCGGCTACACCGACATCGCTTTGCTCGGCGGCAAAGCCCGTCAGGGGCAGCCAGGTCATCAGCATGAGCATCAAGACAGTGCTTCGTAATCCTGTTTTTATCATCTTCGTTCCATCCTTTCTTCCTGCCTACTAGTTGAAATCATCTTTTTATCGGATGGCCCAGCCGAACATCAACAATCCCACGGCTGTGACCCAGCTGCCGGCCACACGCACCGCGATGCGCTCCCATGGCCTTTTCAGGGATACGACCAGGGCCGCGGCCAGCGATACCAGAACAAAAAGCATGGTTATAATTCCGATCAACCCGAGCGTCCCGGGCCCCTCGCGCAG
>NZ_JAWOHB010000037.1:0-129118 GCF_046496365.1 Desulfosarcina sp. | reverse complement strand
AGCCGCAGCCAGACCGTGACGGCCCTCAAAAATGCCCTGCGCTACGTGCCCGGGCAGCATCACGCGGCGCTGATTCCCGAGTTTCTGGAAGAACTGAAAACCCGCGGGCGCATTTACGGTTACCGCTTTCGTCCCTCGGGTGAGATCCGGGCGCTGCCCATCGACCATTATCAAGGCAACTGCATGTCCGGGCGAGCCTTCCAGTTGATGATGGACAACAACCTGGATTTCGACGTGGCCCTTTATCCTTACGAATTGGTCACCTACGGCGAGACCGGTAGCGTCTGCCAGAACTGGATGCAGTTCCAACTGATTAAAAAATATCTCCAAACGCTTACCGACGACCAGACTCTCGTGGTCCAGTCCGGCCACCCCCTGGGCCTATTCCGCTCCAGCCCGGACACCCCCCGCACCATCATCACCAACGGCCTGATGGTGGGACTTTTCGACAACCCCGACGACTGGGAGATCGCCGCTCAGATGGGCGTTTCCTCCTACGGTCAGATGACCGCCGGCGGCTGGATGTATATCGGCCCCCAGGGCATCGTTCACGGCACCTACAATACCTTGTTGGGGGCCGGGCGCAAGATGTGCGGGGTGCCGGCCGACGGCGACCTGGCCGGCTTGCTTTTTGTTTCCTCGGGACTGGGGGGCATGAGCGGCGCCCAACCCAAGGCGGCCGAGATTGCCGGGACCGTGTCCGTCATTGCGGAGGTTGACGGCTCACGCATCGATACCCGCCACCGCCAGGGGTGGGTGAACCTGGTTTCTGACGACCTGGCCGGGGTTTTTAAAGCGGCCCTGAAGGCCAAGGACGAAAAGCGCCCCCTTTCGATTGCCTATCATGGCAACGTGGTGGACCTGCTGCAATACATGGTTGAAAACAATATCCCCGTGGATCTGCTTTCTGATCAGACATCCTGCCATGTGGTGTATGACGGCGGTTACTGCCCCCAGGGGATCAGCTTCGCGGAGCGCACCCGGCTGCTTTCCGAGGATCGCCGCCGGTTCCGCCGGCTGGTGGATGCCAGCCTCAAGACCCACATCGACTTGATTCGAACGCTGGTCCGCCGGGGTACGTATTTCTTCGACTACGGCAACGCCTTTTTGAAAGCCGTTTTCGACGCCGGAGTGACCGATGTGGCCCGCAACGGCAGAGATGTAAAGGACGGTTTTGTATTTCCCTCCTATTTCGAGGATATCATGGGGCCTATCTTCGACTACGGCTACGGGCCCTTCCGCTGGGTGTGCCTCAGTGGCGACCCGCAGGACCTTGAAAAAACCGACCGCACGGCCATGGCCTGCATCGATCCGGACCGCCGTCCCGAGGACCGCGATAACTACGTGTGGATCCGTGATGCCGGCAGGAACCGGCTGGTCGTGGGCAGCCAAGCGAGAATTCTCTACCAGGATGCTAAGGGCCGCATGCGCATCGCGCTGGCCTTCAACGCCATGGTGAGAAACAAGGTCGTGGGTCCCATCATGCTGGGGCGGGACCACCACGATCCCGGCGGTACCGATTCACCCTTCAGGGAGACGGCTAACATCAACGACGGCAGCAACGTCACTGCGGATATGGCCACCCACTGTTTTGCCGGCAATGCCGCCCGGGGCATGTCTTTGGTGGCATTGCACAACGGCGGAGGCACCGGTATCGGCAAAGCCATCAATGGCGGTTTCGGCCTGGTTCTGGACGGCAGCCGACGGGTGGACGGCATCATTCGGTCGGCCATGAACTGGGACGTCATGGGCGGGGTGGCCCGGCGTAATTGGGCCCGAAATCCCAATGCGATGGAGGTGGCCGCCGCCTACAACCGGGCCAATGACAACGGGGATCAGATTACGCTTCCCTTCCTTGCCGCCGACGAAGCCGTGGATGCGGCGGTGGATCGGATGTTTGAC
Organism: Desulfosarcina sp.; assembly: GCF_046496365.1. Lineage (GTDB taxonomy): Bacteria > Desulfobacterota > Desulfobacteria > Desulfobacterales > Desulfosarcinaceae > Desulfosarcina. The sequence continues at coordinate 127,216 of NZ_JAWOHB010000037.1, read as the reverse complement.
GGGATAAACGCTTAATGAAGACGCTGTCGCTGCGCAGCCTTGGTCTTGGAATGGAGAAAAACAATGATCCTGCAACCCCTGCTTCTGGATAAAGAGAAAATCACGATCGCTGACCTGGTGACGGTTGCCCGATCGAACTGTGGGGTGGATGTGTCTGCTGCCGGAGAAGGCCGGGTGGCCAGAGCCAGTGCCCTGATCGATCGCTGGGTCAAGGAGAAACGGGTTATCTATGGGATTACCACCGGGTTCGGGGCCCTTTGCAACGTTATAATTTCCGAGAAGGACACACGGCGGCTCCAGGAGAACATTCTCATGAGTCATGCCGCCGGCGTGGGTAACCCACTTCCTGAGGATGTGGTCCGGGCCGTCATGGCTCTTCGGATTCACGATCTGTGCCTGGGTTACTCCGGCTGTCGTATGGAAACCATCCGCTATCTGCTGGCTTTTCTCAACCGCGGGGTGACGCCGGTGGTACCGGAGAAGGGCTCGGTGGGAGCCAGCGGGGACCTGGCTCCCACGGCGCATCTGGGGCTGGTGCTGATTGGCAAGGGTGAAGCGTTTTACCGGGGGCGGCGCATTTCCGGTGCGGCGGCCCTGGACCAGATCGGACTTGCCCCGTTGGTCCTGGCGGCGGGCGAGGGGTTGGCCCTGATTAACGGCACCCAGGTGATGACCGCCATCGGCGCCCTGGTGGTGCACGATGCGGTGCGTCTGTCCAAGATGGCTGACATCGCCTGCGCCATGACCCTGGAAGTGCTCATGGGTTCCAACAGTGAGTTCGATCCACGCATTCATCAGGTCCGCCCCCACCCGGGCCAGCTGGTTACTGCGGATAACATGCTGCGTCTGACCGAGGCCAGCGAAATCATCGCTTCCCACGAAGGCTGTGCCCGGGTTCAAGACGCCTACACCCTGCGCTGCGCCCCCCAGATCCACGGGGCCAGCAAGGATGCGGTGGCCCATGCCCGCCGGGTCATCGATATCGAAATCAATTCAACCACCACCAACCCGCTGATTTTCCCGGATACCGAAGAGGTGCGGCTGGGCGGCAATTTCCACGGTCAGCCGGTGGCCATGGCCGCCGATTATCTATCCATGGGGCTGGCGGAACTGGGCAGTGTGTCTGAGCGGCGCATCGAGCGCATGGTCAATCCGCAGCTCAGCGAACTGCCCGCCTTTCTGATCAACCAGGGAGGACTCAACTCCGGTTACATGATCGGCCAGTATGCCGCCGCCGCCCTGGTATCCGAAAACAAGGTGTTGACCCACCCGGCCTGTGTGGATTCCATTCCCACCTCCGCCAACAAGGAGGACCATGTGAGCATGGGCACCATAGCCATGCGCCAGAGCAGGGAGATCCTTGCCAATGTGGAGAACGTTATTGCCATTGAACTGCTCTGCGCCGCCCAGGCCTATGACCTGGTCACCGAAAAACAGCCCTTGAAGGCAGGCAGGGGCACCCGTGAGGCCTACCGGGTGATCCGTCGGCATGTACCTTACATGGAACAGGACCGGGAGCTGTACAAGGATATGGAAACCATGCTAAAGGTATTGCGATCCGGCGAAATTCTGGATGCGGTCGAGGCGGCGGTGGGGAGGATCAGGGTAGTGGGGTGAACGCCAGGTGTTTGGGGTGTCAGGCCAAAGGCCACAGATCGATGAACCGATAACCCCCCAGTCAGAAATCCAGAACCTCAAACCGTTCCTGGCAATGTCCATGTGCATTGACCCTGCTCCCATGTTTGCCGCACTGAGGGCAAGATCTCAACCCGGCCTCATGCCTGAATCCGGCTGCCGACCCGGGAGGCATTCGTGAATACAATCTTTTATATCAAGCTATACCTGGTGACGGTTCCGGTCTTTTTTGTCATCGATATCATCTGGCTGGGCTGGCTGGGGCGTGATTTCTACAAGCAACAAATCGGCTTCATCCTGAGCGACCAGGTCAACTGGCCGGCGGCTGCGGCCTTCTATCTCATTTATATTGCCGGCATTCTGATTTTCGCGGTGGTGCCGGCCCTGGAAAAGGGGTTGGTGGCGCGAGCCGTGGTGTGGGGCGGCTTATTCGGTTTTTTCACCTACGCCACCTATGATCTGACCAATATGGCCACCATCAGGGGTTGGCCACTGACCATGGTGATCGTGGATATCCTCTGGGGAACCCTTTTATGCGCCCTTGTGGCCGCCGGTGGTTTCTATGCGGGGCGCTGGATTGGGGGCTGAACACGCATGCTGAACCTGATATCCTTCGACCCGCTGCGCACCATGAACCTTCCCGGTGTCTCTTTCGCCAAGCCGGAGAATTTTTTCAGGCAGATTGAGCGCATCAAGGCGGCGGACTGGGTCCTATTTCCTGATTACTGGCAAGTCAACGCCCTGGTGTTCGGGCTCAAGCGGCGGATTTTCCCCAGTCTGGCATCCTATCTTATCGGGCACGACAAGGTGGAGATGACCCGTGGTTTTCTATCCGTGGCGCCGGCGCATGTGCCCGAAACACTTATCTATTCCGTCTCTCCGGAGAATGCCGATGCCGTCTGGGATCAGATGACGACACCCTTTGTGGCCAAGTTTCCCAGAAGCAGCATGGGCAGCGGGGTTTTTCTCATTCATACCCGCAGGGACTGGCGGCGTTACCTGGAGCTGACCCCGGTTATTTATGCGCAAGAATATCTGCCCATAGAACGAGACCTGCGCATCGTCACGGTGGGCTACCGGATTATGGGCGGGTTCTGGCGGCTCCAATCGGACCGGAGCTTTCACAACAACCTTTCACAGGGCGGGCGGATCGACCTCAGCCCGATCCCCGAAGCGGCCGTGGAACTGGTGAAGCGACTGGCAACGGAACTGGGTATCAATTATGGCGGTTTCGACATCGCCATGGTGGGAGGATTCCCCTACGTATTGGAATTCAACCGTCTGTTCGGCAGCAACAGCCTCAACTTGAACCGTGAGCAGATCAGTCGTGCCATCATGGAGACACTGGTGGTGGGCGCAGATACCCGCGGACCCGATACCCCCTGCACCCCGGCACCGATTTTACCCAAGGCGGCATGATTGATTCCAATCAAAGGAGGCCCTGACTGGGGGTGTGAACCATTAACCTGTTGACCCTACCCGCGCTGATTGTTATGGATGAGGACTGCGGTTTTCGCTGGTCTCGCTTGGCTTAACATTAGCTCAGGACTGTTTGCCTGATATGGTAGAAATCGATCGGTCGTCCTTGGTACTGGAAAATTCATCCCTTAAACCGGGGGCCGCTGGAAATGTTTTTCCGGATCGCTACGCGATCAAAGCGGTGGGCACGGATCGGGTGCTGACCTGCCTTGAAGCCCCCAACTTGCAGGTCATCATCAAAGCCGGCCTGACGGTTACCGCATCTGCTGCGCGCAAAGCCCCTCCGGGAACGATCTATCTGGACGGGGTCGCCCAAGCCGAACCCTTCCTGGATCATGAAAAGCAAATCTACAACCTGGATCACCATGAGGGGTGCGTCCGTACCTTTACCCTGGCGACCTGCGAACAGGCCCTGATCATGTGTGTCAAAGGATTGGATCTGCGTGAGCGCGAATGGAAGATTTTTGCCAATGAGCCCGATCTGGACACCATTCTGGCCATCTGGATCATTCTCAATCACCAGCGGATCAACAACCGTGATGCGATCCAGCGGCGCTCCCTTTTCGCACTGGTCAGGCTGGAGGGAATAATCGATGCCCTTGGTCTGGAGCTGCGAGAGCTCAGCGGCTTGCCTGTGGATCTGCTCCAGAAGCTCATGCGCGTCATTGATCGCCTGCGCGCCGATGAGCTGGAACTAAAAAAAGGCAACCAATGGACCCAAACCGATTTTCTTGATTATACCCTCGGTGTATTAAGAAAATTGGACCAGTTTCTGATCAAGCTGGGCGAACTGGATGATTTCAAGGGCATCGAAGAGTTGGCCCGAATCGAATTGACCAACAACCGCATTGCCGTGGTGGTGGCTTCGGATCTGGGTATTTACGAACTGGAGCCTCACCTGACCAAGCTATACGGCAATCGGCTGGGGTGGGTGGCCCTGCGCAGGGGAAAACAAGATTACACCCTGAGGCAGATGGACCTGTTCATGCCGGTCAATTTAGAGGATTTGTATCAGCGCTTGAATTTCATAGACCCGGCGGTCAAAGGGCACATCAATGTCAGCCGCTGGGGGGGGTCCGGAGATATCGGCGGCTCACCCAGGGATCTCGGCACCAGGCTTTTGCCCGCAGAGATTGTTTCGGCCTGCCGTGACGTCATTGAAAAACGCAGCGACATTCGCCACGTGAAACGGTTTTTGATCAGCGCCGTATTTTCTATGCTTATTGTTGTTGCTGCCGTCGCCACCGGTCAGAACTGGCAGCCTGCCCAGTGGTTTGGCTGGGAAATTTCCAGTGCGTGCACCCGAAGTCAGATATTCGGATTTCATGTGGCGCTGCTGGTATTCACCATAATCATACTCGCTGTCGTGGCCCTGCGCCGGCCATGGCAGTTCGGCATCATGCTGCCCGTCGGTAAAGACTGGTGGCGTATTCTGCCCATCGCAGTTATTTGCGGACTTTCCGGGATCATGCTGATTCCCGGTAAGGAGTTGTTTGCCGCCGACCCTCTGGTGGCCTGGACGATTGCGCTGGTTTTAATTCCACTTTCTCTGGAGCTGTTGTTCAGAAGCCTTGTGCACGGTATGATGGCGCAACTGGCCAATATCCAGGACTGCGAAAGCCGGTGGTTCTTCTCCGGTCCCACCATCGGATCATCCTTGCTATACGCAGCCGCCATCGGATTCCAGACGACCATGTTGTCAGACCACCCCATGACAACGCTGACAAGCGGGATTCTGATCAGATATATCGCCGTGGCTGCCATATTCGGCATCGCTGCCGGCATGATCCGTGAACGCTCACACAGCATTATACCGGCCTGGCTGTTCCACGCAATCGCGGTGGCGACAGCCCTTGTGATCTTTGGACCGGGCTGACCGCCCGCTGCTTTCCTCGCCCATGAGAATATGAAGGTGATTGTGTCGGTGTAATTTTCAGGTAGCAACCGCCCCTCAAAAGATTTGACACGCCTATTCCGTCCGCCTTTGCCGGGCAACGCAACTGGATGCCGTCGCCCAGCCCAATTGCCATTTTGCTGAAGCAGGAGGCCAAGCCGTGAGATTAAAAACAAACCCGGTTGTCATGCATGGAGACGACGGAAATATCCGGATTTTGAGAAACAGACACGGCATTCCGGAAATTACCGCAAATACGGTAGCGGACCTGATGCGGGGTCTGGGGTGGGTTCACGCAAACGATCGCCAGCTGCAGACGCTGCTCACCCGCATGCTTCTCCAGGGCCGTGCCGCTGAATTGCTCAAGGCTGATGATGCCCTGATCGCCATCGATACCTATATGCGGCGGATGAATTTTCTCCCGGACCCGGAGGCGCAGCTCGAACAGCTGAACCCCGACACACGCAGGGCGATGGATGCCTACGTGAACGGGTTCAATGACTGGATGAATGACAACGGGCCGGCATTTGAATTCAAGGTGGTGGGATATCGACACCCAGATCCCTATGCCGTCGAGGACTGTCTTCTTCTGAGCAAGGCCATTGGATTTCTCGGCCTGGCAGACATTCAGGCCAACATGGAAAAATTCCTGGTGGAGCTGATACAAAAAGGGGTTTCGGAAAAGAAACTAAAGGAGTTGTTTCCCTGCCTCACCGATTCCATCGATAGGGACCTGATCGGCAAGATCACACTTGCCCCACCGCTGGTTCCGGAAGCAGTGCAATGGCTGAACCGGCTTCCCCGGTTCAGTGCGTCAAACAACTGGGCCGTTTCCGGCCGCCATACCCGCTCCGGTTTTCCGATCCTGTGCAATGATCCCCACCTGGAAGTCAACCGCTTGCCCAACGTTGGGCACGAGGTTGTCCTTCGGCTGCCGGGTAACGTTCTGATGGGCTTTGCTGTCCCGGGTTCACCCGCCCTGATCACCGGCCGTAACGCGCATCTGGCGTGGGGGCTTACTTTTTCCTATATGGACATGCTGGATTTCCGCATTGAACGATGCCGGGATGGGAAATATTATCGAGAAGCGGGATGGAGGCCCTTCATCGTTCGAGAAGAAGAGATAAAAGTGAAGCATAAGGAGGCTTTGCGGATTACCGTCCACGAGAATGAAAATGGACTGCTGGAAGGCGATCCCCACAAGGAGGGTTTTTATCTGACGCTGGGATGGTCCGCTGCCAAAGGCTGTGCGGCAGAAGATTTCAACGCCATCATTGCGGTGATGACGGCCCGCTGTGTAGAAGAGGCCATGACGCTGTTCCGGAAGATGGAGGTGGTGTCCATGAATTGGGTTATAGCCGATACCCGCGGGGACATCGGCTACCAGATGAGCGGGCGCCATTTCAACCGCCCGGAAGGGGTCAGCGGCCTGCTGCCTCTGCCTGGGTGGGAGGAAAAGTATGCTTGTGCGGGATTCAACGATCCCGATGACCTTCCCCAGGTGTTCAATCCTCCGGAGGGGATCATTGCTACAGCCAACCAGGACCTCAACTATCTGGGGCGGTCGAACCCGATTAACTTGTGCATGGGGCCATACCGGGCCGACCGCATCGTTCATTTACTGGAAACCGGTAAAAACCTCGATGTGGCTTACATGAAAGACATGCACTACGACCTCTATTCGCTGCAGGCGGAACGGTTGATGAAAATCATCGGCCCACTGCTGCCGGATACGGCCAAGGGCCGCATCCTGAAAACATGGGATCTGCGCTATCACGCCGACTCAGCAGGGGCCATGCTATTCGAGTCCGTCTACCGGGCCGTCATCGATGTGGTGTTTGGAGACCACGGGGTCGGTCGTGCTGTGGTGGACTATGTTTTTTCGGAAACCAGCCTTTTCAATGACTATTACGCGAACCTGGATCAGATTCTGACCAAGCAGTCATCGGCCTGGTTCGACGGAGAAGAACGCGAAGCGCTGATCAAGCAGGGCATTGAAGAAGGCCTTCGGGTTGACCCGCTGCCCTACGGGCGGACGCGCTTCATCACCCTGGTCCACCTGCTGTTCGGCGGCAAGCTGCCTAAATTCATGGGTTTCGATTACGGTCCGCTTGGACTTCCCGGTTGCCGGGCCACCATTCCCCAGGGACAGATTTTTAAAAATGCCGGCCGCTTAACCACCTTCAGCCCCACATACCGGTTCATCACCGACCTGGCCACCGATGAGGTCCATACCAATCTGGCCGGTGGCCCATCAGACCGGCGTTTTTCAAAATGGTATGTGAGCGATCTGAAAAACTGGTATGAGGGAAATTACAAAGTCCTGCGATAAGGTCTTCGAAACCTTCCCCGTGGAAGGCCGCTGAGACGCTTGAACAGGTTCGAATGGATGTTTTGCGAAGGATGGACGCGCAATGGCGAAACAACGAAATCTGATACTCATCGGCATGCCCGGGGCGGGTAAAAGCACCATCGGTGTGCTTCTGGCCAAACGTCTGGGGGTGTCGTTTCTGGATACGGATATCCTGATGCAGACGGGAGAGGGCTGTTTTTTGCAGGAGACCATTGCCGCCTATGGCATCGACGGATTTCGCAGCATCGAAGAACGATATCTGCTCACCGTACCACCGGAATGCGGGGTCGTGGCCACCGGCGGTAGTGCGGTATACAGCCCGAAAGCCATGTGCCATCTCAGGTCATTGGGACCGGTAGTCTACCTGCAGATCGAGCTGCAGCAGCTCAAGGAGCGGCTGGGCAATCTGGATGCGCGCGGTGTTCTGAGAATGCCCGGCCAGACCATCGATATGCTTTATGACGAACGGTGTCCGCTATACGAACGCTACGCAGACATCACCGTCTTTGCAGCAGGGACAACACCGGATCAGGTGGTGGCGCAGGTGCTGCGTCAGGCCTGGCAGGGTTAGAAGATGTATGTCTGTCTGCACGGCCATGCTCCTGCAAACAAGGGTCGCCACGCCGGACCGATTGCCGCAATTAAAAAGCTTTGCACCTTGAGTTACTTTAAAACGTGCACAGTTTAACTCAAATATTTGAGTTAAACGTCTTGCGAAGGGGAAGTTATGGCTGCAAATGGGATCGATCAGAATCTGAAGGCGTTGGCAGACAAGTGCCAACTGCTTGAAAATCAATGTTCAGCATATGTCAACGCGCTTGAGCAAACCAATGCGCGTCTTGAAAAGGAAATACGCAAACAGAAACAATCCGAATCCAGATTGAAGGCCAGTGAGATGAAGTTTCGAAAAATATTCGAATACGCGCCTTTCGGATCGGTCATGACCGATGGGAGCGGGAAGATTGTTCTGGCCAACCGGGCACTGTGCAGCATGACGGGATACAGCCGAAATGAGCTTGAAAACATGCATTTTTCCGATATCACCCATGCGGATGATATCGATATCGATTTGGGGTTGGTGCAAAAGCTGACCCGCGGAGAGATTGATCATTACCGCCTGGAAAAAAGATTCCGTTCCAAAAAGGGGACCACGATCTGGGGAAGCCTGGCCGTTACCCTGCTGACGGGAACAGCGCCGCAAGGAAAAAAGATTATCGGCATGGTGGAGGACATTTCGAAACGTAAGCAGGAAGAGCAGGAGATGATACAATCGCGGAATGACCTTGAGGAGATGGTAACTCAACGCACCAAAGAGATCCGGCTGTTGAAGGATCGGTTGCAAGCAGAGAATTTGACCTTAAAGAGGGAACTGGCCGAATCTCAATCCTACGGAACGATCATCGGTCAAAGCCATCCGATTAAAACCGTGATATCGCAGATTGAACTGGTGGCCCCCACGGATGCCAATGTGCTGATTCATGGCGAGTCCGGCACCGGCAAGGAATTGGTGGCCCGGGAAATCCATCGGCACAGCCAAAGAAAAGAAAATCCAATGATCAAGGTCAACTGCGCCACCATCCCCAAGGATCTGTATGAAAGCGAATTCTTCGGCCACATTAAAGGTGCATTCACCGGTGCGGTAAAAGACAGAATCGGTCGATTTGAAGCCGCCGATGGTGGAACCATTTTCCTGGATGAGGTGGGTGAAATTCCACTTGACCTGCAGAGCAAACTGCTGAGGATCCTTCAGGAAGGCGAATATGAGCGTTTGGGAGAGGATAAAACCAGGCGGGTGAACGTCCGAATTATCGCCGCAACAAATAAAAACCTCTTAAACGAAGTCAAGGCCAATCGGTTTCGGGATGACTTGTTTTACCGCCTGAATGTGTTCCCCATACATATCGCGCCGCTCAATGCGCGCAAGGAGGACATTCCCCTGCTGGCCGCGCATTTCATCTGCAAGCTTTCAAAAAGACTCAATGTTCAGCCGCCACGACTGACCCAGGCCAACGTGCTGGACCTTCAAGCCTATGCATGGCCGGGCAATGTCCGTGAACTTGAAAATGCCATTGAGCGGGCGATAATTCTCACCCGGTCGAATTTCCTGAACTTCAACGCCCTCAAGGAGTCTTCCCCGCCGGCTGCAGCCTACCCAGTTGACCGGGTTGTCAATATTGACGTCGACAACAAGATCTTCTCCGCGGAAGAGTTGAGCCAATTGGAACGTCAGAATACGATCAACGCACTGAGGCGATGCAATTGGAAAATTTATGGGGATGGCGGCGCCGCAAACCTGTTGGGTATCAAACCGACGACCCTGATCGAGCGAATCAAACGGATGCGGATTCAAAAACCCGGGAAAAACCCAATGAATACAAATTACCGGGCTGCACCGGTAGAATGAAACAACCTCACCGCCGATGGCAGCCGCCAATCAAGGTAAATCCGTGCTTTGCTCGATGGCGCACTGATTCTCAGGGCAAAACAGGCTCAGCCAGAGGCCTTTCGTTTCCTCAGGGATCACTCCCCCCGCCGGCAATGTGATTTTATCTTTTTCAAGTGAACAGGCGCCCTCGGGGCACGCCACTTCAATCCACAAACCTGCTTTGCCGGATACAGCCTCGCGTTTGTCACGTGGCAGGGCTGCTTGTTCATGGTCTGAAATGAGTCTGGCCCCTTCGATAAATACCTTCAGCCGGTCATTTTTAATCTCTTTTTTCATCACAGGCTCCTTCGCGATTCTTCGGCAGCTGCCAACGGGTCTTTCAATCGACGATGCAGACGCGCGACCGTTGGCCGCTTTGCCTGGCGGCGTCTCGGTAACAACGGTGAAATTCCTCATAGTTGGTGGAACAGGAATCACACCTTCTGAGTTCTTCCACCAGACGGTCTTTTTCCAAGGAACAGCATTGACGAGATCGTTGTTCGGACATTGACATCACCTCCTTCGGTTTTCCCGGTGTGGCCCCGTCCCCCTGCCGCAGCATTCATCCACCGGATGGTAGCAGGGATCATGGAACTTGCCGTCGGCACCCCGGATGTAGCAGCAGCAAAGGTTCGGATGCCCTTTGCTGTCAGTTTCACTTAGCGTGCAGGCTGGTTGCGCAGTATCGCCCGAATCCATTCGTATAACCCCCATGGTCTTGGCCACAACCGACGCGTTGTCCAGCGACGCTGCGGCCTTCTTTCACTCACCGGCCGCCCGCCGACGCGTTGTCCGTGGGCGGTTCACGATAAGCGCTGGTGCCGACTTATCGGCGTTGTCTGATCGCATTGATCAGCCCGCCGGCCAATACTATTTTCAGCTGCCTGCCGCTCAACGGGTGTCGCAGTCGATAGGTCCGCTCGCGTGTCAGGTTGCGGACAGTCAGCCAATGGTTCGATGGCAACACCGTCCGCAGCCCCTCCAGTCGCAAAATGTCATCCTGATAAATGTCCTCCCAGTCTCCTGGATTATCAAAAGTAAGCGGCAGGATGCCGAAATTGACCAGGTTCTGGGCGTGGATGCGGGCAAAGCTTTTAGCCACAACGGCCCGCAGCCCTAAAAACCGGGGTGCCAGGGCGGCGTGTTCACGGCTGGACCCCTGGCCGTAATTGTTGCCGCCCACCACGAAGGAGCCGCCTTCCCGGCAAGCCATCGCCCGCGCAAAGTAGGCGTCGTCGATGCGGCTGAATGCAAATCGGCTGATTTCAGGAATATTGCTGCGCAGGGGCAGCACCGCCGCACCGGCAGGCATGATCTCGTCAGTGGAAATGTCGTCGCCCATCTTGAGCAGCACCGGCCCTTCAAGATGATCGGGAAGTTCGTCGAAATCGGGCAGCGGTTGTATGTTGGGGCCTTTGGCCAGTTCAACTTCGCCACCGATTGCATCCGGGGCCACCAGCAGTGCCGTGTTGATTTGCAGTTCCGCCGGTTGGGTAAAATGCGGATAAGGCATGTCCAGCGTTCGCGGATCGGTGATGACTCCGGTAAGCGCCGATGCCGCAGCCGTCTCAGGGCTGCATAGATAAACCTGGTCTTCCACGGTTCCCGAACGCCCCGGAAAGTTTCTCGGTACCGTACGCAGACTGATCTTCCCGGTAGCCGGAGCCTGGCCCATGCCGATGCACCCGTTGCAGCCGGCCTGGTGAAACCGTGCCCCGGTCTTGATCAAGGGGTCCATCAACCCCATTTCGATCATGTTCTCGATCAGCTGGCGCGAAGTGGGATTCACATCGAAAGAGATGTGATCCGGAACCTGACGGCCGGTCACCATCATGGCCGGCACGGCGAAGTCGCGCAAGCCAGGATTGGCCGAAGATCCGATGTAAGCCTGGTAGATGGGTCGACCGGCCACCTCACGGACGGGAACCACATTGCCCGGACTGCTGGGCAGGGCAATGAGCGGTTCCAGTCGCGACAGGTCGATTGTGTCGGTTTCATCATATTCAGCACCCGCATCGGCCACGATTTCATGCCAGGCATCCGCACGGCCTTGTTCGGCGAGAAATCGCCGCACGGCATCATCGGAAGGGAAAACCGTACTCGTGGCCCCCAGTTCGGTGCCCATGTTGGCGATCACGTGACGGTCCATGGCTGTCAGATTGCCCAGCCCCGGTCCAAAATACTCAATGATCCTGCCCCGGCCTCCATCCACACCGTGGCGGCGAAGCATCTCCAGAATGACATCCTTGGCGCTGACCCAGTCGGGTAAACGGCCGGTCAGGAAAACACCCATCACCTTGGGCATGACGATAAAAAGGGGCTCACCCGCCATGGCCGTGGCCACTTCCAGGCCACCGGCACCGAAGGCCAGCATGCCCAGCCCGCCTGCTGCCGGGGTGTGGCTGTCGGAGCCGACCAGGGTTTTGCCGGGCAGACCGAAACGTTGCATATGCACCGGATGACTGACGCCGTTGCCCGGCCGACTGTACCACACACCGAATTTTTGGCAGGCGCTGCGCAGGAAAAGGTGATCATCGGCATTGCGATAGTCCGTCTGCAGCAAATTGTGATCGACATACTGAGCGGACAGTTCCGTGCGTACCCGACCGATGTCCATGGCTTCGAACTCCAGCATGACCATCGTTCCGGTGGCATCCTGGGTAAGCGTTTGATCCATCCGCAATCCGATCTCTTCACCGGCTGCCGCTTTGCCTTCGACCAGATGAGACTGAATTAGTTTTTGAGCAACATTTTCGGGCATGCGCATCTACTCCTGCTTCCGATTTCTGCAGCCACCTCTGCAGGTATCAGTTCGTGTCCATCGGGATCCTGGGGGTCTTCAGGGTGCCGGCATCTCTGCCGGCACCCTGATTTGACTGCCGCTTCGGTTTTGAAGCCTTGAGCGGTTGAATAACCCGATGGCGGGGGTCAGTTCGTGTTCATCCATAATGGCACCTGTAGGCCAGGCCGGCGTTTCCGCTTTTTTGAAAGTTTCCACCCAGCGCCACTGCGCCGGCGGTTTCAATTTCGTTGTGGACTCGGCCTGAATCAAAATCCACCCTTTCTGGACGGACACCGGTTAGACCCGACCCCCCATGGCTCCGGGCGGGTCGTTGCGTTTGGATGTCCATGGTGGTGACTGTTTGGCGGGCTCATCATATTTTTTGGATGAACGATTGATGGCAGCCTGCCGTTCCAGTTCGCCTTCAAAGACACGGTCCCGGCACTCTCCCCTGCACTTTCCAGTTGTATCTCTTAACGGCATTTTCTTCATGGTAATTTTCTCCTCATTTCTTAACAGACAGTCGGTTTGAGGTTAAATGTCCGCTCTGCGTCGATCCCATCATTTCCGTTTAGTCGGTCAGCATCTGGATCTCGGCTCCGATCCCATAGCGTTCATTTTCGTCATGGCCATCGATTTTGACGCACCGCTGAACCCTGGCAAGGAGATGCGACCGGAATCGGGTGCAGGCCTCGGGATCGCTCTTGGCAATGGAAAACAAAGGCGCCCTGGCTGCCGCATCGACATCCAAAAAATCGTTCGCACCCGTTGTCCTGAGCACGACAATGGTCCCGGGCTGGATGATAGCATACGATTCGAAATAAATGCCGTGAGTACTATAATTGCGTATGGTTACAAGCCGATGCGCTCTCCCGAGCAACACAGTGCAGTGCATGCCGACGTCCTTGGTACAGCGGTGACTCAGTCTCCGGTCTTTAATCTCGGACGCCACTGGCACGACCCCCTGTGCAATGCTAAAGGTGGTGCGATATGAACGGATATTTTTACAAAGGATGCGCTTTCCCAGGCCAATGCCTCGAATACCAGGGGGAGGCCGCCTTTAATCAAGCACCCACGCGTTGACCTCCTGCGGTTTTACCTTCAATTGTCGTGCCGGTTGGCGCTTGTGTTTAATCCATTGAGTATACAAATAATTTTATAAGGATTGCCCGCCACAGGCTCTCAATAGTTTGATTTAATCAAATTTTTGAGTCTTTTCATCAAAATATTGATAATTTGTGATCGTGTCGATCGATAAGACAGGCAGGGAATCCATGCCAACCAACAGGCAGGTGTGCGATCAACTGCGCTTTAGCATACCCGAAGCCAGCATATGGGTTGCATTTCCCAAAAACAGTTCCGCCGCTTCGGCTTGGGTTTCTGACAATGTCGGATGGGGATGGATGCTCAGGGCCATGTCTTCGGCCAAGGCACCCATTTCGATAGCCAGAACCGCTTCGGCAATCAACCCTTCGGCATGGCGTCCGGTCACCCCCGATCCCAGGATTCGTCCGCTTTCGGGATCGATGATGAGTTTGGTCAGTCCTTCATTTAATCCCATGGTGGCCGCACGACCTGAATATTTCCAGGGGAAGCGCCGAATCTCAATGGGGCGGTTTTCCCGCTGAGCAAGCGCCTCGGTCATGCCGCACCAGGCTATCTGCGGATCGGTGTAGATTACTGCCGGGATGGCTCGGATGTCAAAGGCTGCGGGTTGGCCGGCAATGACCTCGGCAGCCACCTTGCCTTCTCGGGAAGCCTTGTGCGCCAGCATCATTCCACCAGTCACATCACCGACGGCGAAGATGTTCGAATCACCGGTGCGTTGTTGTTCGTCTATAATGATGAATCCCTTTGCATCTACCGTGACGCGCGTGTTTTCAATACCGATGTCTTGACTGGCAGGAAGGCGGCCGATGGCCACCAGTACCCGATCGTAGGATATCAAACCGCTTTGGTCGTCATTGCTGATGTGTACGTCAACTCCACTGACAGTCTCTTTCATCAAAGCCACCCGCGTGCGCAGACGGATGGATTCGAACTCGTTTTCCAAACGTCGCTTCAGCGGGGCCACCAGATCCGCGTCCACACCGGGAAGGAGCGTGTCGCCCAGCTCTATCAGATCGATCCGGCAACCGAGGGACGCATACACGGATCCCAATTCCAAACCGGCATAGCCGCCGCCGATCACCAGCATCCGTCCAGGCAGATCGGCCAGCGCCAGGGCACCGCTGGTGTCCATGATCCGGCTGCCGGTGGTGAAGGGAATGTCGGGCAGGGGTGCAGGAACCGATCCGGTGGCAATAATGGCATTGTCAAAGGCAATTCGGCTGATTTCGCAGCCTTCCAGGCGCGCCCGCCGGGAACTTTCCAATGTCGCCCGGGCATGCAGGCGTTGAATCCCCCGCTGGCGGCTTAATTCCTCCAAACCGGCGGCCATGGTGTTGATCACCTGTTTTTTCCAACGGCGCAGTGCGTCAAGATCAATCCGCGGCCGTCCAAAGGAGATCCCCATTTCATGCGCACGACCGGCATCATGGATCAATTCCGACAAAAAAAGCAGTGTCTTCGAGGGAATGCAACCTTCATACAAACAGACCCCGCCGGGTCGTGGAGCCGAATCCACCAGGGTGACGTCCAATCCCAGGTCTGCGGCGCGAAAGGCCGCTGCGTAACCGCCCGGTCCACCACCGATCACCAGTACCTGGGCTTCCTGTTCCAGTTCTCCCATAACCATGGAGATTGCTCCTTGACTGTCCGTATCTGTGCACCGATGGATCGTCCGTAATGGATCTTCTTAGATCATGGTCATCAACAGTTCATCCGGATCTTCAAGCGCATCCATCACTACACGTAGAAAACTGATCGCGCCCGCTCCATCTGCAACCCGGTGGTCAAAGCAAAGCACGACGGGCATTAACAGCCGCGGGACGATCCGATCACCGTCATCGGCGTCCACGACCGGCTGCATCCGCGCCTTTCCCATTCCCAGAATGGCCACTTCCGGAAAATTGACGATCGGTGTAAAAAAGCCTCCACCCATGGCGCCGGCATTGGTAATGGTAAACGTTCCTCCCTGAAGCGATTCGCGCGCAATCCTGTGTTCGCGGGTTGTTTGGACTAACTGCTGCAATTCGATGGACAGCTCCTTGATGCTTTTGCGATCCACGTCACGGATAACCGGGACGATGAGGCCGCTGTCCGTATTGACCGCCACTCCGATATGGTAATATTGCTTTTGGATGATCTCCTGGTTGTCCACATCCAGCGACGCATTGAACTGCGGATAGGTTTTCAATGCGGTGGCCACGGCCTTGAGTGCAAACACCGTCAGCGTCAGGCGTCCACCGGCCGCTTGGATGTCGGACTTGTGCTTCTGGCGAAATGCTTCCAGACGGGTGACATCGATCGATTCCTGGCTGCTGACATGGGGGATGTGGGACCAGGCTTTCACCATGTGGGCAGCCGTGGCCCTGCGGATGGAGCGGAAGGGGATTCTTTCGACCGGTCCCCACTGGGAGAAATCGGGCAGTTCAATATTCGGTCGAGATCTGTCGGCAGCCGGGGTTATCGGTTTTTCGGGTTCGGCCGCAATTTTGACGGGAGTGTTGTCGCGCTTGCCAAAGGAACGGACATCGTCCGCAGTCACGACCCCGCCGGCGTCTGCAGGCTGGACCTGGTGCAGATCGACACCCAATTCTCGCGCCAGCCGGCGCGTCGCCGGAGAGGCCGGTACAGGTGTTCCATGGCCACCCGGCGGCGTTTTTTGGGGTTCTTCTTCCTGGCCCCGGGGTTTGATCCGACCGGCTCCCTCCGCTGGGGCAGTTTTCTCCACTCGGCTGTCGCCATTTTCAAAGCGCAGCATCACCTCTCCGACTTTTACCGTGTCTCCGGGACGAACCATAACCTCGGCAACAATCCCGCCATACGGTGAGGGTATCTCAACGGCAGCCTTGTCGGTTTCCACCTCGAAAATAATGTCGCCTTCGCTAACCATCTGACCCGCTGACACAAAAACAGCCAACACTTCTCCCTCATGTACGCCTTCCCCGAGGTCGGGCAATTTAAACGTCCGCGCCATATGGACTCCTTCTTCAGTGGTTGAAGGTCCTGCGTGCAGCGCTGACAATGCGCGACACACCGGGCAGATAATGGTTCTCGCGGCTGAACAGGGGGATGACGATATCGAATCCGGTTACCCGTTCAATGGGCGCCTCCAGGTAAAAGAAGGCACCTTCCATCAACCGGGAAACGATCTCTGCCCCGGGTCCGAAGCTTCGCGGCGCTTCGTGGACGATCACGGCGCGGCCAGTTTTTTTAACCGATTCAGTCAACAGGGTGTCATCCAAAGGTGACAAGGTCAACAGATCGATCACTTCGGCTTCCAACCCATCCTCGCCGGACAGCCGGTCTGCAGCGGCCATTGTGGGGCGCATCATGGCCCCATAGGCGATCAGGGTGAGGTCGGTTCCTTCCCTGGCGATTTGGGGCCGGCCGATGGGCAGGGCCTCCTCTTCATCGGGAACCTCTTCCCGATATGCGCGATAAATCGCTTTTGCCTCGTAAAAGACCACCGGATCCGGATCGCGGATGGCGCTCACAAGAAGGGCTCTGGCATTGCGGGGTCCTGACGGAACAACGGTTTTCAATCCCGGTGTATGGGCCCAATAGGCTTCACGACTCTCCGAATGGTGCTCCAGGGCCCGCACACCCGCTCCATAGGGCGTCCGCAAAACCATGGGGACGTGGTAATGTCCCCGGGTGCGCCACCGCAGGCGCGCGGCATGGTTTTCCAACTGGTGAAAGCTGTGATAGGCGAAGCCCGAAAACTGGATTTCACAGACCGGCCTGAGTCCGTAAGCGGCCATTCCGATGGCCATACCTGCAATTGCCGATTCCGCCAGGGGTGTGTCCAACACGCGCTCATTCCCGAATCGGCCGATCAGCCCGTCGGTCACCCGAAACACACCGCCATCCACCCCGACGTCCTCGCCCAGCACAATCACGCGATCGTCCGCTTCCATCTCTTGCCGCAGGGCCAGGTTCAGGGCCTGGACCATCGTCATCTTACCCATGCGCATCCTCCCTGTCCGATTCGGACAACTCGCCTTCAAACATGGATTTTTGCTTTTCCAGATACGGCGGAATCTCGTCATAGAGGTGGTCAAACATTTCCATCGGGTCACCCATGGATTTCATCTGGTCTTCGGCACGGTTCACGGCCGCTTGGATTTCCTCTGCAATCTGAGCTTGAAGGTCGGCGGCGTTTTCTTTGGTCAAAATCCCCTTGTTGAGAAGATATTTTTCAAACCGGCGCAGTGGATCCCTTTTGCGCCATTGTCCGACCTCCGCATCGGTACGATAGCGTTTAGGATCGTCGGCAGTGGTGTGCATCAACAGGCGGTAGGTGACGCACTCGATAAGCGTGGGGCCTTCGCCTGCACGGGCGCGTTGTACCGCTTTTTCAGCTGCTGTATACACCGCCAAAACATCGTTGCCGTCCACCCGAATTCCAGGAATTCCGTAGGCCACGGCCTTCTGTGCCAGCGTTTGGGAACGCGTTTGCCCTGAAAGGGGGATCGAAATGGCCCAATGGTTGTTCTGGCAGACAAAAATCAATGGCACCTGGAAAACAGCGGCAAAATTGATGCCCTCATGGAAATCACCTTCCGAAGTGGCGCCGTCACCGAAAAACACCATCACGACCTCATCAGTTTTGCGGTACTTGGCCGCCCATGCCAGGCCCACCGCATGGGGAATTTGTGAAGCCACGGGAATCGATATGGGGAAATCCTTGCTGGTATCCGGCATGATGCCCCCTTCGTTCAGCCCATTGTTCGCAATAATAATGTTTTCAAGGCTTCTGCCCCGCCATAATTCTGCCGCAGTTTCACGAAACGATGGAACCAACCAGTCTGCGGGTCTGATTGCGGCGACCGCACCGACCTGGGCGGCCTCCTGGCCTGAAATGGGTGGAAACGTGCCGATGCGCCCCTGGCGCTGGAGTTGCAGCAGCCGTTCGTCAAAACGACGGCCAAGCAGCATGGTTCGGTAAAATCGTAACAGCATCTCAGGGTCGATTGGCGTTTCGAGACGGCTGTCCGCCTGTCCATTTTCATTCAAGATGGCAAGGAATTCAATCGTTGCGTCTATATCTATCTTCTCAAGCGGCATGGGAAGGCTCCTTACGGATCGAAGGCAATCGAAAGCAAAGCGGCTGTAAAAAAAATATGCATTCGGATCGTTGTTGGCAAATCGACTGAAGCGATGATGGAGAATCCGGATGGGTCAAAATTTAACTTCCCGGCCACAGGAACTGGCCGGATTCGGATTGCTCCTTCAGGTTTATGGCAGAGTACTGTTGCCGCCCAACACCGTCAACATCCGTTTTAAAGGGATGGCCTCTCCGATGAATCCTCGGTAGCCGCTGATTGTGGTGGCTTTGAACAGGGAGTTCAGGATGGCTTCCTCGGTTGCTTCAATGGCCCCTTGAAACAGCGCAGAGATCAATTCGTTGGGCAGATCCGCGATGGCGGATCTGGCTCGACGCCGCTTTGGGGTGCGGCGCACCGCATCAGCCACGGAGAAGGCAATCGCATAGTCGCCGGAACCGTTGGAAAATGAGGCCCCGGTACGTGCCAGGCCGAACAGGGCTCGCCGGGCCAGTCGCGACAGGTTCCGGTCCGACAGGGGCGCATCGGTTGCCAGTACCATCATGATCGAACCGTCCCCATCGCCGTTATCCAGCGAATCTTTGAGGAAATATCGGCCCAGCGCCTTGCCCACCGGTTTTCCGAGAATTTGGAGAACCCCGCCGAAATTGGACTGCACCAAAGCGCCGAGCGTATAACCGCCCAAGGATTTCGGAAGCCTACGTGAACTGCTGCCGATGCCGCCTTTCCAGCCGAAGGCCATGCTCCCCGTGCCTGCGCCCACACTGCCCTCTTCGACCGATCCGTCGGCAGCCCGATCTATTGCCCGGCGAATGATTTCGGGCGTCAACACGCGTTTTCGGATGTTGTTCAGCCGGCCGTCATTGGTTTCCCCCACCACCGGATTGACGGTGGTAACCGCTTCGTTTCCCGAAAGTGTCAATACCCAGTCCAAAATGGCATCCGCCGCGCGTGGTACGCACAAGGTGTTGGTCAGGACTATGGGGGTCTCGATTTCACCCAGTTCCCGGATCTGGGTGCTGCCCGCCAATTTGCCATACCCGTTGCCGACGGCGATGCCTGCCGGAACCTTGTTCTGATAAACGTTGTCCGCATGGGGAAGAATGGCGGTTGCTCCGGTGCGGATATCGTCCCCATCGATCACGGTCACATGTCCGACCTTCACCGGGCGAACATCGGTAATGGCATTGAGCCGCCCTGTCGGCAGGATGCCGGGGGCGATGCCCAGCGCTCTGGCCCGCGGCCGCGTGGTTGGATTTGTTTTTTGCGGTATATGCATCGCAGCATCTCTTTCCGGTTTCGCTTGATGAACCGGTCAAGTCAATTGCCGATATTGGCCATTGACGCGGCGCCGTTCACCAGACCTTCGATGGTTGGACTGCATGAATGGCTGTTTACATGAATTCCGGATTGGACTATAGATTGCGGTATAGCATGAACGTGCATCGGTTTCCTGCCTGCCCGTCCGTCAATATTCTCCGGAGGAGCAACCATTTATGCGTATCGTCGTCGCCCCCAATGCGTTTAAGGGCAGTCTCAATGCCGTGGAAGCGGCGCAAGCCATTAAAAAAGGAATCCTCAACGTTCTTCCCCGATGCGATGCCGTCTGCGTGCCCGTGGCTGACGGGGGTGACGGGCTTACTGAAGTCATGCTCGCCGCGTTGGGCGGTCAGATGGTCAGCGCCAGCGTCCATGGCCCGCGAATGGAACCCATTTCGGCTCCGTTTTGTATGCTTCGGTCGCGAAAAACGGCCGTGGTGGAAATGGCCAGGGCCAGCGGGCTGGCTTTGTTGCCCGCTGATCTGCATGATCCGACACAGACCACTACATTCGGTACCGGCGAACTGATCCGCGCGGCCATGGATAGCGGCGCGACGCGGATCATTGTGGGGATCGGCGGCAGCGCAACCTGCGACGGGGGTATCGGCATGGCTGCTGCCCTGGGTTACCGGTTCTTGGATGCGAGCGGTTCGCCGGTCGAACCGGTGGGCGGTGCGCTGAATGCGATCACGGCTATTGACCGCGACCACATTGATCCGAGACTCCAGGATCTGTCGGTATCCGTGGCCTGCGATGTGACCAACCCATTGACCGGCCCGGACGGTGCATCGCCGGTCTATGCCCCCCAAAAAGGCGCCACGCCGGATCAGGTCGTCCAGCTCGACGACGGGCTGGTTAACCTGGCCCGGGTCATTCATACGGATATGGGAATTGACCTGGCGGATATGCCGGGAGCCGGGGCCGCGGGTGGTCTTGGAGGCGGTTTGCATGCTTTCCTCAGGGGCGAGCTGATACCGGGAATCGACCTGGTGGTGGATGTTGTCGGGCTCAAGGGACACCTCGCCGGTGCTGAGCTTGTAATTACTGCCGAGGGCCGGATCGATGGTCAGACCCGGTTTAACAAAGCCCCGGCAGGTGTTGCCCGGGCGGCCAAAGCGGCCGGAATACCCTGCATCGCCATTTGCGGCGGGATCGGTGATCGCATTGAATCGCTTTATGATATCGGCATCAATGCGGTTTTTTCGATCTGCAGTGGGCCCCAGTCGCTGGCGGAAACGATGCAACACGCCGGTGATCTGCTGGCCCGCCGCAGCGAACAGGTGGTCAGGGCCTTTCTCGCCGGGCGATCGGGACGGCGCGTGGATCAGTAATCATAAAAGAGCTGCTGAATCTCATCCAGGCTGCGCGTTTGCAAAAGCGCCAGCATGAGCAGGATTCTGGCTTTCGCCGGGTTGAGCTCATCCGAAGCGACAAACCCCATGCGGTCGTCATCGATCTCCATGTTCCGCCCCACTTTCCCGGTGGGAACGCGGGAACTGCGAACGATCAAGATTCCTTTTTTTGCAGCCCGGGCAGCCCGTTGAATGGTGGCTGCATTCATGTTGCCGTTGCCATCTCCGGCGATCACGATGCCCTTGGACCCGTTGTCAACCGAACAGTCGATAAGGTCAGGCGGCATGTCGGCGCAGGCGTAGATGATATCCACGCGGGGCAGGGATGCAACCCCCTTGAGGGAGAACTCGCTTTGATGGGTGTGCTTGCGGAACGGTCTCCGGAAATACTCGGTCCTGCCATAATCGACCGTTCCGATCAGCCCGTTGATGGGCGAAATGAACGTCTCCACGGACGTGGTATTGGTTTTGGTCAGCGAATGGGCGCCATGGATTCGGTCATTCATCACGACGAGTGCGCCCCTTCCAGCGGCATGCGGGTCGGCGGCGACCGCGACGGCATTGTAAAGGTTCAGCGGTCCGTCAGCGCTGACGGCGGTGGCAGGGCGCATGGCCCCGGTCATAACCACGGGTTTTTTGCTTTTAACCGTCAGGTTAAGAAAATGGGCCGTCTCTTCCATTGTGTCCGTGCCGTGGGTGACCACCACGCCGTCGGCCTCGGAGCTGCCCAGCAGGGTGTTGATCCGGTTGGCCAGGTCGATCATGATGGCAAAGGTCATGTCCTGGGAGCCTACATTGGCCACCTGATCACCGTGGATGCGGGCGAGGGCGGTCATACCGGGAACCGCATCGATCATCGTTTCGATGGACACCCGGCCGGGTGTGTATCCTGCCTGGGTCGCAGACTCCGCCGAACCGGCAATGGTTCCGCCTGTGGCCAGAATCATCACGCGGGGTAATTTATCCGGCTGGTGCCGGCTGCCACGAATCACCATCGATATCCCTCGGCTGCGTGCCGGCGTCAATCCGGATTTATGTTCACACGGCGTTGTGCCGGAACACGGCCGCCTGGTTCCGGGTCGACAAAACAAAAGGGGTCTTTTTCAGTAAACACATCCAGGCCCAGGCTGTGGGAGACAGCCAGGCAGCCGCGGCAGACGAGGTTGAGACTGCATTCGCGACAGGCTTGACTGCCGGCGCGATATTTTCCGGCCCGATGACCGTGATAGATATCGTAGAGGCTGCTGTCAAGCATGTTTCCGATGATGGAGGGGAATTTCCTGCAGGCGTGAACTTCACCGTCGGGCAGCAGGGCCAGAAAATTGAATGCAGCTCCGCAGCCATAGCCGGTGCAGCCTCCCAGGGCGGGGTCGCCGTTTTCCCGCCGAATAATGTTGAACAGATTGTCCTTGAGGCCCATGATTGGGCTGTTGACGGCCGCTTTGGCGTAAGCCCGCAGAAAAAATTCAAAGGCGTTTTTTTCGGGCATGAGAAGCTTGGCCCCTTCTCCCACGGTAGAGAGCCGATTGAAGGTGAATGCATCGGTCCGGTTTTCCAGCAATTCAGCCAGCGGAATGACCTGGTCAAGATTGTCGCGCGTCAGAGTGAGCATTACCATGCTGAAGATATCCAATTCCCGCAACACCTGCAGAAACTTCAGGGACCGGTCGAAATGTCCCTTGCCGCGAATATGGTCGTTGTGTGCGGCCAATCCCTCCAGGCTGATTTGAAAATAAAGCGGTCTGGCGATTTCGAGGAGTCGTTGAATCTGTTCAACGGGTGTCGGGTTGCCCAGAATGGCGATACCGAAACCAAGCTGCGCCGTCCTCCGGTAGACCATTTCAAGATGAGGATACAGCAACGGGTTGCCACCGGTGAAGGTCACCTGGCCACGCACATGCATTCGACGGCAAAAGTCGTAAAAATCCTCCAGAATGGCCAGGGCCTTGTCAACGGATATGGCCGCACGGTCGCTTCGATCATAGCAATGCTTGCAGTGAAGGTCGCAGGCCTGGGTGATGTGCCACTGAAGGGTAAAGATCTGCGCGCACAAAAACGATTCAAGTTCGGGGGGCACCATTGCCCTGGTCTGCGGAACGCGGCGGATGCCTGACCCTGGCGACAACAGCAGCCCCTGAAAAACGGCGCGATCGATGGCGGTCTGGATGTCACCCCGGCTCACGTTGCCGAGTGCTGCCGCCGTTGTGGGATCGACCTGTTCCGCTGCCAGTTTGAGCGCAAGCAGGTCGATGTCACCGGCTTCGCGATAGTGCAGCTGATTCGTTCCGGGGTGCTGCCAGATGATCACATGTGCCGGTTCGCTGTACGGGGGCGCACCCGTGGCCCCGGCCTGGATAAAGACGGCCAAATTTTTCCATTGGACAGGCACGATGGTCAAGGTGGGGTTGATCGTAATGGCCTCAACAGGCCGCTTGAGGTCATCGCACTTGACTTTTATTTGGTAGAGCATCCATTCCAGCCGCGCCAGGTCGGCGATGTAGCCGGGCAGGTCCATGCATGCCGTCAGGTGAACGAGTGCGTCGGGAAGGTTTTCAGCCCCAAAATCCTCTTCCACTGCCGCCAGCACCCTGCCCCAGGTTTCTTTGCCTAGCGTGCGGCAGCAAGTGGAGAAGATCGTTTCTTGCATATCGACATCTGAAAAATTCAAGTGGTGTTCGTATGCGTTGCCAGGTTTGGCGAGTCATTTGGCTTTGTGCGATCAGCCACGCAGCCTGCGTGGCGGGGCGTCAGCTTCAGCCACTTTTGGCTGGCGCCTTTTTTTCATCGTCGGTGCCACCGGCACCGGAAGTGCTGCCACTTCAACCGCTTGCGGAACCACCGGTTCCGGCCTTATCGCCACTTCAGGCGCTTTTGCCGGATGCGCAGCCGCTCAAAGTGAACGTGGATCCTGCAATCAAACCGGCGATACAGAAACCGGCCAGGATCTTTTTCAGTTCGTCTACATCCATGGTTGCCTCCTGCACGGTAAACGGTTTTTTTCCATCTAACCCGGGGCGTGAAAATAAAAGACTGATGATTGCGGTGTGATGCTGATATAGAAGAAGGCGATAGCGCAACTGAAAACAATAGCAAAAAGCTATCAGAAGCCCATGGGCATGTCAAGCCTGCTGTTTACAAGATTCTTTAGTTATTTCTGTAATTCGTGGATGCAAACCGGCAATGGACGCCAACCTTGCCTTTGACAACTTTCATCCCCGTCTGTTATAGATTTGGTGACAATCTAAACTTTGCCGGGGGCTTACGATGGCCTACGGATGCTGATACCCTATCATCCGGATGAACCGCGGCAGCCTGTGCACTCCCCGTCGCTTGCGGCGAGGTTAGCGAGTGGACTTGAATCGTTTCGACAGAAAGCGGACCGGTAACCGGGCCATTTTGATATCCGCCAACGGATCCGGCGGCTTTTGAAAGAGGACGCGACCATCCATGAGCGTAAGGCTGATCGAAGAATTTCTGACCGGCGACAGCAAGGAAATTCGGGATCTTGCCAGCAATGAGGCCTTGCTGGTCGGGTTCCTGACCCTGGCAAAGGGAATCGATGACCTGGAGGACATAAATACCCGTTTCTATGAGGAGTCGCGAAGCCTTTACCAGGTCACCTCATCGGGGCATTCTATCAGCAAGCTGGCGGCAATCCTGTCGGATTTTTTCGGTAAACCGGCCAAGGCACCCGGTAAAAACCTTCCCGTTACCCTGCGCTTCGACCCCGTCGTGAAACATTTGGGGGGAATCCGCAAAGACCAGGCCCTTTTTCTGAAAAAAATTAAAACCGGGGTGTTCTACGGTGCACTGTGGCCCTGGCAGCAGGACCCGACCAAGATCGAAGTCCTGTTGGGTTTTTTTTCCACCGGTATCAGCCCCGAAGATTACCGCTGCCTAGGAGCCCTGATTCAAAAATTTCTGAGCAAAAAAAAGATCGCAAGCATCTCCGAGGTGGGCGGACAGATCCATGGCATCAGCCTGCCTTCGTTTCTGCAGATGTCTGAAATGGAGGGCGCCACCTACACGTTGAGAGTGACCAGCGGCGATCGTACCGGTCATCTTTACCTCGATGGCGGCAGCTTAATTGCGGCGCGGTATGCTGACCAGACGGGCAACGCGGCGGCATACCGGATCATCAGCTGGGACAGCGCCGCCATTCAGATTGAGGCAGCCGACCCCGACCAGGTCAGGGAAATCAACGATCCCCTCATGCACGTGATGATGGAGAGTTTGAAGATCAAGGATGAGGCGGGCGCAGAACCGGCAAGCCCGGCGCCCGTTCCCCCGCCACCCGCCAAAGCCAACATGCCAATGCCGGCGGTGGATCGGCCGGCAACGGAAAAATCAGCCCAGCCGGACGGGATACCCGCCCGGAAAACGTCGACGCCGGCCCCAAAGAAGCCCCTTGCAAAAGTGTTTGCCCAGCCGCTCCAGCCCGAACCCCTCGATAGTGTGCCTTTTCAAAAAGCAAATGATCGTTCGGTGGGCAAGCAGAATCAGATGGGAAGGACAACCAAGCTGCTCATCGTTTTAGGGGTGGTGATTGTTTTTGCCATCGCCGTTGCCGGTGGCGGAAATCTGCTCAAGGAGCGGCAGGCCGATCGACGGTACGACCAGTTGATTGCAGACCTGGCGGTCACCAACGAACTTGACGCCCAGATTGTGCTGATGATGCAATACCTGCAAGCAAATCCCAATGATGCCCACCGGTCTGAATTGGAAACCCGGTTGAACGAAACCAATGTCGAAATCGAAAAACAAGACTACGAAAAGACCATCCAGGACGTCAATGGTCTGCCGATTGATGAAAATTATGAAAAAAAAGCACTCTCTCTGTATACCGCATTCTTAACCCGATACCCTCAAAGCATCTATGCCAAACCGGTTCATGCAGCCATTGGCGGCATCCGCCAGTTGCTGGCAAGGGCGCATTTTGAAGATTTAAAAAAGGTTTCCGGGGCCGATTATCTGGAACGCCACGCCGCCTATCGGGAGCACCTGGAACGGTTCCCGCAGGGTGCCGAGCGAGATGCTGTGGCGCGGATGATTTCCGACCTGGCACAAGAATATTTATCCGCCATTGAAAAACAGACCGCCGCATGCGATGCCCAGGCAGATTGGACCGCCTGCATCGCTCAGTGTGACCGCTTTTTGTTAACCTTCACCCACCAGGATGCGTCAGAGAAGGTCAACCGGCTGCGATCCCTGCTTCAAGACAAACAGGATGTTGCGGCGCTGACAGCCAAAGCGGCGCTCCTGGCCGATGACCCTGTCAAAGCCAGGCAGGTGTATGCCGACTACCTGAAAGCACAGCCGGATACCACCCAGAAAGAGGCAATCCGCCAGCGTATTGAAATCCTGACCGGTGATCTGGACAGGCAAGCTGCATGGAAAGAAACGGCGGCCTATGCTTCCAATCCGGCAAACGATATCAACAGCCGCATCAAAAGGTTGGATGAATATATGCAGAGTTCTGCGGTGGGGCCGTACATCGCCTACGCCCAAAAATTGAAAACCCAGCTCGAACCGGAGCTTCAACAAGCCATTCGCGCCCAGCGGGCGGATGCGGAACGGCGTAAGCTGCTGGCCATGCAGCAGGCTGAACAGGTCCGCCGGACCCAGGCGGTCCAGCGCATCCAAATGCTTCGGAATCAGGTAGCCGGACAGCTTGTTCCCGTGGCGCACCGCTTTGTCGATCACAAAGACGGTACGGTCACCGACCGGCTCACGGGTCTCACCTGGTGCCTGCTGGATTCACACCTGGATCTCGAGAGGTGCATTTCCTACGAAGCCGCCAAAGCCTACGTTCGGGCGCTGAATGTGGGCGGCCATTCTGACTGGCGCCTTCCCACCGCCGGTGAACTGGCCGCACTATATAAAAACAGTCCCTTTTTCCCCGGCACCGGTGCCGAGTGGTACTGGACATCGGAATCTTTTGCCAGGGGATTTCACCGGGTGGTGGATGTGGTGACCACGGTGCCGGAGACCGTGTTCACGAGGACCGCCAAACCCGAGGCCAGTTGCGGCGCCGTTCGTGCCGTGCGCTGATAAACAGTGTTCTTCGTCGGATGTCGCCAGGTGGCTGCAACCGATTCGGCCGGGAAGCAGGGGCTGCCCGATGGGGGCGCACGGCAATTATTCATTGAAAAATTTTCTATTTGGGTTTATACCTGCTTCGATTTTTCAACGACCAGAGCCCAGATAATTATTGAGGAGGGGTAAGCGTATGCGTAGCCTATCGATTGTGGAGGTTGTGTTGCTCATCGGTATAGTCGCCTGTGCCGCGTTGGGGACCGCCGTTGCCGGAGATGATGAAGAGATGTGTGTTCCCATGGGGATTATTACCCTGGAGCCGCCTGATTCGGTGGAAGCCAAGCGCGCCGCCGTGGAATTTCAGCATGGCCGCCATTTTATCCTCGCCTGCAATACCTGTCACCACACATGGGAAGGGGCGGAGCCGATCACCGGATGCATGACCGCTGGTTGTCACGACCTCGATACCCTGCCCAGAAAAGAAGACGCCAAGGCCATCGACAAGGAACAGGCCTTCCGATACTACAAAAACGCCTACCACGGCCAGTGCATCGGCTGCCACAAGAGCATGAAGGAAGAGATTCAGAAGATGGCCAGCACCCTTACCGGGATGGATGGCAAACTACCCACCACCGGTCCTACGGGTTGCATCGGGTGCCATCCGAAGGAATAGGGCGGCGGGCATGGCCCGACCCGTTTGATGGAGAACCAAAAAGCCCCGTCCGGCGACGGGGTTTTTTTTGTCGAACGCCCAACCGGCTGCCCTGGTGGTTCATGCCAGTGCATCGATCTTAAAGCGTGTGTTAACCCACTGCCCCGAAAGGAGCAGCTGCCATTTTACAAAAAATGGACCCCTATGAAATAGATCAGCGGCAGGAAGATGGCCGGAAGCATGTTGCCGACCTTTATACGCGCCAACTGAAGCATGTTGATGCCGATGGCGGCAATCAGCAGCCCCCCCACCCCTGACATCTGGGAAATTACACCCGTGGTGAGAAACGGCTTGAGCAGTGATGCACCCAAAGTGATCGCCCCCTGATAGATCAGTACCGGAATGGCGGAAAAGACTACCCCGCCGCCGAAGGTTGAGGCGAAGACCACCGATGTGATACCGTCCAGCAAGGACTTGGCAAACAACGTATCATGGTTGCCTGTCAATCCGCTCTCCAGAGACCCGACGATCGCCATGGAACCCACGCAAAAAACCAGGCTGGCGGTAACGAAGCCTTTGGAAAAGCCGCCATTGGTTGAGCGGCTGAAACGCTTTTCGACAAAGGCGCCCAACGCTTCGATGCGGTCTTCGATTTTCATGGCTTCCCCCAGCAGGCTCCCGATGGCCATGCAGACGATGACACCGAGAAGATTTTCTGCCCTGAGTGCGGAATGGGTGCCGATGAGAATAACAGACAGACTGATGGCCTGCATGACGGTCGTTTTATAGCGGTCCTTGATACCTTTCTTCAGGAGTTGGCCAGCCACGCCACCTGCAATAATTGCCGCTGAATTTACCAGTGTGCCGATCATGGGGTGCTCGCTTGTTTTTCTGAGTTGAGAACATCGTGGGTCCGAACGCAGGCAAGCCGGCAACAGGTGCCGGCTTGCCTGCGTTCGAAAAATTGCTTAAGCCAAGGGGTGTAAGACGGACGGCCGCGATCTATCAATCCATTTTGCGGATACCCCGCTCAAACAGTTCAAAAGCCGTTGCCAGGGTGGATTTCAGATAGTCCTTATCGGCAGTGATGATTTTTTTGCTGGCCTCCCAAAGCACCACACCGGAAAACATGGACCAGAAGATGTCGGCCAGGGCAACGGGGTGGCGATCGATAAAAATACCTTTATCCATGCCTTCTTCAAATATTTTGGCGATGGCTCCGATGGATTTCTTGGACAGTTCCTTGATCTCCTCCAGCAGCGATTCGGAAAGGTTCTTTAGCGTTTCGCTGGATTGAAGGTGAAACATATTGATGATGATCAGCGGATCGAAATCATAAACATCATACATGGCCTCCATGAGTGCGCGCAACTTCTGATCCGGATGCAGTCCGGTTTCCTTGTTGACATGGGCGACCCGAATCTGCAGGTATTGGAGAATACGCAGTGAAAGCGAGGCGTAAAGCTCTTCTTTGTTTTTAAAGTAGAGATAGAGGGTGCCTGGGCTCAGTTCCGCCTCTTTGGCAATATCCTCCATGGTTGCCTTGTTGAAGCCCTTTTCCGAAAAAACCCGTTTTGCCGCAACGATAATCTGCTGCCGCCGCCTTTCTTTTTCTCTTTCTTTACGTTCCTGAATACCCATGGTGCCGATGCTTCCTGAATGTGATTTATTTTGGAAACGTCTGTATAGTGAATAATCCTTTGGGGGTCAAGGGAAATCGCCCCATGGGCCAGGGCAGCCGCTGCGGCGCTAGCCCATGAATACGGAGAGGATGTTGTTGCGGGCGTTGACATGCTGGATGGTTACCTGAACCAGATCTTCGGGCTTCAGGTTTATCCCGCTGGACTGGGGCAGGGGGCATTCGATCATGTAGGCCTTGAGCAGGATGGTGTACATATTGCGGCGCCGCTGCAGAACAATGGCCTCCTCCTTCTCTCCGATTCGACGTTCCAGGTGCTTGAGCAGCCAGTAGCGGTTTCTGCGAAACTGAACGCGTCCCACATCGGCCATGGGCTGGGCCAGTTGTCCGATAATTTCCTTGATCTCCATTTCGCTGTAAGGCTTTTCAAGACCCAGCACCGCCCGAAGCTGGCGCTGGGTGACCAAATCAAAATATTTTCTGATGGGTGACGTGGCAGTTACATAAGCATCCAGTCCAAGCCCGCAGTGATGCTCCGGTCCGGGCAGCAGGACAAATCGATTGAGCAGTTTACGCTGCATCCAGTTCTGAAACAAGGTTCCCGTGCCGTTTTTAAGAATGCGATCTTTGGGCTTTGGCTGCGATCTGAAAATGGTCGGGGTATTGTTTTCAACCAGAAACCGGGCCGACAACCAGTTGGAGAGGATCATCATTTCAGCGATCAGGATTCGACCCGGACTTTCACGGTTGACTCGATTGACAACCGGAATACCGGATTCATCCAGCCAGACGTTAATTTCTGGAATGGTGATTTGGATGGCTCCCTGGCTTAACCGTTTTTCGCGGAACCGGCTGGCGATATCGAAGAGCGTGGCGATGGCCGTACTCTCTTCTGCACTGATGTTGGCTTCATAGTAGCTGAGCTGGTGGTCGACGCGGATGATCGAGGCGAAGATGTCGTAGCTGATGATCTCACCGGACAGACTGATTTTGACCATGGTGCTGATGGCCGGTCGGATGAGATCCCTTTTCAGGCTCAGCCGGTTCTCTGCGAGCAGCGGGGGTGTCATGGAGATTCGGTTGTCCGGCAGGTAGATTGAACTCCCGCGCGATCGCGCCTCCCGGTCCAGCAGGTCTCCTTTTTTTATGTGTTCGGCGACATCGGAGATGTGAATCCCTACCAGGAAGTGATCGTCCCTGGTTTCGATGCTCAAGGCATCATCAAAATCCAATGTGGCCTGCCCGTCGATAGTGATCGTGTTAAGGTGGGTAAGATCCACACGACTGGTGCCTTCAAACAGGCCCGCTGTTTCCGCCGGTATGGATTGGGCCGATTCGATAACCGGCTGCGAAAAATCAGTGGGAATTTTAAACCGCAGCAGATCCACATTTTCATCCGGTGTCCATTCCCCCACGGCCACCAGATGGTTGAAAAGAGCCTCGGTCGATGTGAGATCGGCCTTTTTCATGATTGCACGGGCTGTATCGCAGTGGGGGCTTTCTTTGTCGAACAGATAAAAGGATTTGATGATTTCCGTTATTTCCTGATGGCGGGCCGGTGCTTCTACCGTGGAACCCGACCGGACAGACTGGATCCATGTTGCAGCGGCGTCAATCAGGTTATCCTGACGGGCGGTCTTTTCTTCTGACGCGATGAGGGCCGCCACCTGTTCTTCTGTATGCGGCAGGAATCGGTCAGGCCTGAATTTAAAATAGCGCCTGCTTTTAAACAGGGCGCGGATCACTCCCGCTTGGTGATCATCGTCTGCATCCGTCGGGAAGCACAGGCCGGTCATGGTTTTCAGATCGATCCATGTCTGTTCCTGGTTGAGGATTTCCCAGAGCAATTCAGTCTCAATTTCATCGGCGATGGCGCTTCGCTTGAGAGACAGCTCGCGAAGGGATTGTACGAGCTGGTTTCTGCCCAAGGCCAGATTCAACCGTGCGCTCCCTCGATGAGAAAGGCGTTGGGCGGCCATTTTCACCTCCCGGTTGTGTTCGGTCAACAGCCTCAGTCTCTGGTTGCCGCCTTCCAGCACCACCGCACAGATGGTTTTTTGATCGTCAATATATTCTACAATATCACCTGATTCCATGGCTGTTTGTTTTAGCAACCCCCCCGTTGAAAGTCAATGCGTTGAGACGCTGCGGCGATCGTCAATCGGCTGCCCAACCGGGAAGCGTAGCGCTTGCTTTCATAAAAAAAGGCAGGGCCATCGGCCCTGCCTTTTTGAAATGGCGGATCGAAGGGCGTTGCTATTTGACGATATCCTTCAGCGCTTTCCCCGGTACGAACTTGGGGACCATTCTGGCTTCGATCTTGATTTCGGCACCGGTCTGGGGATTGCGGCCGGTGCGGGCTTCGCGCTTGGTGGTCTTGAAGCTGCCAAAACCGGCAATTTGAACGGGCTCATTTTTTTTCAGGGAACTGGTGATAGCTGAAAAAACGCTGTCCACAACTTCCTGAGCCTGTTTTTTGGTAGAGACAATCTGGGCCACTTCGTTGATTAAATCGCCTTTATTCATCTTTCATTCTCCTCCATATAAAAGTGTAAACATAAGGACCGTCAAGGTGGCCACCTATACCCGCTATTGCCATTTGCGTCAAGTCATTAAACGTTTCCGGGCATACGCCCGGAAATTACCGGTCGGCCTATGAACCCCGTGTGGCGGCCTTTTTCCAGGCTGTCGCGGGTGTGGGACGGGGTGGGTTGATCCGTTAAATGGCGCACTTATCGAAACGGATTCAGCTCAAAACGCCATCGTTTTAAGCCTTCGTGGTCCGGTTTGTCAGTTTCCATAAGCGACAACCGCTTAAGATCCTCCTGAAGGACCAGGGCACAGTGTGGGCCGCTTACCTTGGTTCCGGCAATGATGTTGCCTCCGATTTTGACAACCGCCACGCCGTGGCTGGTCTTTTGTGCTTCGTTGATTTCATTGAGACGTGCATCCAACGCATTGATGGTTTGAACGGTTTCAGCGATTGCCGTTTCAGTGGCGGCGATTTCCTGACTGATGGATTCATCCGCCTCCATGAGCTGAGCAACATCCTGATCATAGGCATCCTGTTTGGCTTTCAACTCCACGATGGTCTTTTGCAGTTTTTCTGCCGCGGCATTATCTTTTTTCAACAGTCCGGCTTCTACTTTTTCCTGAAGGCGCCGGTGCTGAACCATGCATTTGTCCTGTTCCTGGGCCACTGCTCCCAGGCGGGTATTGACTTGATCTGAGCGGCTTTTTAGGTTTTGAAGCAGTTTCGGCAGGTTTTCTCGCTCTGCCTTGATCGCCTTGATTTCTGCCTTGATGGCCTCTGCCTCCCTTTGCATGTGCTGGTCGATCCCGACAACCATTTCGTTGGATTTGGATGCCTGCGTGCCGACATCCATGGCGGTGATCCCCATCTTGGCGGAGATGGTCGACGAGATGATGATTCCATCGTTGACCAGACAGCGGCCATTGACTTCAATCCTGGATTCGATGATCTCCTTTTCCACTGCCATGTCACCGGTGATGATGATGTCGCAATTGTGGATATGTCCGGCTTTCAGATTGCCGCCGGATCGGATAGTGGCACCAAAAATACCGTTGGCTGCGCTGATGTCTCCGTCCACATCGATCCGGGCATCGCGAATTTCCTTGGCTCTCAAGCTTCCGCCCTTGACCCGATAGCCTTTTTCGACGGCACCGGCAACTTCGATATGCCCATCAAATACCACATGACCGGTTTGCAAAGCGATGTCGCCTTGAATATGAAGGGTTGGCATCACCGAAATTTCGCCGGTAACCGAAAGTTTGGGAATGCCGGACAAGGTGGCGTGCACCTGCATGCCGTCTTCTGAGCGCCGGGCGCCTTTTCCACATTTAAACCGCTGCTCACGCAACCTGGGAATGGGAATGATGCTGCCGAACACATCCATGCCCTCCCGGCCTTTGGGGCCCGGAATTTTTTCCGCCAGCAGGTCCCCCGCTTTCACCTGAGGCAAATCGCCGCGTTCTTTCCAGTCCATCAGTCCGTCTTCGGTCAGTGTGCCGATTTTCAAGGGGTCGGTATCAAAAAGGTATCTGATTTGGGGCGGTGCATCCGGAATTGGATCGGTTCCGGCAGCAATGGCCCACTGCTCTCCGACACTGAACTCAGCGTTTAAAAATTCCTGGATATGCACATCTTCGACGATGCCGTGAAGGATGCCCTGGGAATGCAGTCTGGTTTTGACGTCGTTGACGTCCAACGCTGTGGTCGGGACCGTTCCATCGATATAGATCGACGCCGTTAGTTTGTCTTTGGATACAGTGATGTCGAAGGCGGTGTCCTCTTTTTTGACGGACCGCAGGGATTTGGATTGTTTTTCGGGTTTCGCCGATGCTTCGGTTGAATGGGTTCGGCTGTCTAATTCTTGCTGCACCTGAAGAATCTGGTCACGCTCAGCAGGGGTAATGGCGCCCATTTCAACCAGGATTTCACCGATGGGCATGGTCACCCGCGTCTTATTGAAGATGCGGGTTTGAACCACCAGGGCTTTGTCCACTTTACCCTGGTCGACGAAATGCATCTCTACCGCAATGGTGCCAAACTTGCTGTTTTTGACATTTTCACCAGCCATGAAAGCCATTTCCATTGCTGCGGATGCTCTCCCATGGGATCATTTTGAAACGCCATCGGCCTTGTGCCGCCAGACTTCAACTGAGACTGTCATCGGATTTTTCACGGGAAACTTTAGCCGATTGTGTCATCCGGCTCCCGGCAGTGGTTGCACAAAGCCCTGGGTGTCACCTCTATTTCATGGATAGTGGGTAATTAATTCTATAAAACAATTGCAGACTGGCCAGCCATGATTGATGAATGGCTTTGCTAACTGCTCATTATAAAATGTAATCTTTAATTTCGGACACCATGGTTTGAATCTGGCATCATCATTGCTTTTGAATCGGGTGTGGAGCGGCACCTGAATATGGATGGTGTGTCTGTAAATATTGTGCTGCCGATGGCTGCGGATCCGAGATGCGGTTGCCAGCTTTGACCTTCCGCCGCTCCATTACTTCGCGTTGTGACCTATCTGTCGTCAACGGTTGGTGTTCTGAACCGGCAAACGGATGAAACCCCCTGCCCGGTCGCAGAAAGGAAGGCACCGATGGCCATGAATTTCAAGATTTTCAAGTTGAAAAACAAAAACAGCGTGCACCTGACCCTCGACGGAGATTTCGACGGCAGCTCGGCCCACGAACTGATCAACACGTTAAAATCTTGCGGGCCGGATGTCGTTCAGGTCTTCATCAATACCAATGGGCTGAAATCGATTCACCCCTTTGGTCAGATCGTCCTTCACCGCAACCTGTCCGACGTGTACGGCCGTTACGGCAGTCTGGTGTTTATTGGCGACCACGGCCGGCAACTATCCAGGCCCTCGATCAATTAAATCGTCGGCCGGCCCTTGCGGTTTTACCTGGGGCTGTTTTGCATTGAACCGCGCCCCCCATCCGGCCGCTTGCGGCGGGATGGGTTGATTGCTGCGGCACGTGCTGCCCCCGTCGGATATTTGGAGGGATGGTCAAGGCTGCACCAGCGTGAGAGACGGGTCTGGATTTATGCAGGCTCGGGCAGCGCCGGTCGGACTTTGAAAATCCGTTCCCTGCGAATCTGAACGGTGCCTGGCTTGGCGCCGCGGGGTTTGGTGACATGGCGGGCCAGTGTTCCGGAAACCGCCACGACCCCGCCGCCCCGGGCTTTGCTGTGATAGGCCGCAATGGCGGCCGCACTGTTCAGGGTGCTTCGGTCCGGTTGCTGGCCTTCGGCAACCACCAAGACCACGTGGCTGCCGGGCATGCCGCGAACGTGGAACCACCAGTCGTTGGCACCGGCAATTTTCAGGCTGAGGCGGTCATTGTCCGCATCGGTTTTTCCCGCCATTACTCGGTAGCCGCCGGTCAGGGTATACCCCCACACGTTTGGCGGGCCCGGCCGATAGCCGGCGGTATCATCTTCCGCGGTCATGGGCATCTCCTTTTTCCAATCCATCAAATTCAGAGAATATGTCATGGTTGTGAGAAATTCAAAGCATTTTTCTTGAGAATTGACATGGGGCGTCAGGGCGGGTAGATTGGGGCATGGCCGCTGAAGTTGAAGCGGTGCTCACACCCATACCAAGCACCCATCGATGCTTAAAAATGCATAACCACTTAGCGACTATTTTGCTGGCAATCGTTCTGGTCACGGGCAGCGGAGCGGCCGGCGCCGATATGGTCATTCTCAAATCGGGAGAGCTCTTTCAATCCCAAAAAGCCTGGCGGGAACACGGTGAGGTACTTTATCTGGAGGATGGCCGGGTTGTCCGCATCGATGCAAGCGAGGTGGAACGGTTGATCGATGCACCAGACTCGCTTGAAGACAAGCTGCTCCCCGCGCATCGGTCAACCGACGATTCCCAGTCGGCACCTGACGCTCCCAAGGCCGGACAGGTTCTCTTGCAGCCATTGCCGTTCGATGATGACACCGGTTGGCTTGGCCTGAAATGGGGACTGGCCCTGTCACAATTTGAAGGTTTGGTAGCTGTGGAGACCGACCCGGCCTACGGCGGGGTGGCGCAGTATGTCAGCAAGAAACGCAATCAGCGCTTCGGCAGGGCCAGTGTGGACGGCATCATTTACGGTTTCTGGCGGGACCGTCTCTACACCATTGTCGCCCAGACCAGCAATTTTCTGGATTTCAGAGATTTGAAGGCGGAGGCTTTCCGACGTTATGGGGCGGGCATACAGAACCAAGACGATGTTGAAAAATACTATTGGATGGATGAGGGCACCGACCGAATGCTCTCCTATGACCTTGAATCGGACAGCGGGTTTTTATGGATGCGCTCGAAAGCACTGCACGAACAGGTCAGGGCCCGCTATCCGGATTAGGCATGGGGGGATGGCGTCATAATTTATTTTGGACGGTTGTGCGTTGGGGCCCCTGCAGGACGTCGATCAGGAGGATGGCTGGGGACGGAGTCGGTCGATGACATGAACCGGTGCGGGGATTAATTTTTGGTCCAGCATGATTTTTTCTGTCTGCAGCCATGCCCCTTTGTCGATATGGCCCAGGCGAACCGCTGGATCGGGTTGGATCATCTGACGGGTGACTGCCAGCTGGCGGCGCATGACCGCCGGTGATGTGTCCCGGTCGTAAGCGGACACTGCACGGATAACCGCGGATTCGTTGGCCGATGCCATTGCCGCCTGCCATCCGGCAAGCAGCGCCCGGGAAAACCCTTCAACGGTCCCCAAATGGTGGGCGATCATCTTTTGTGATGTGACGATGCTGTTGGCCACGAATCGAACCCCATGTTCGGACGGATCGAAAAAAGCCACCCGATCCCCGCCGGACGCAAGCTTGTCGGCCAGGAAAATGCCCTGGGTGTTGCGATAGACCGGCCACACCTGGACCTGGTTTTTTAAAAAAGGCATATAGTCGTATCGGACGCTGGCCAGACGAACCTGGTCTGGATTCATTCCGGCACCGGCCAGCAGGGCGCGCAGGATGGTTTCATCGTTTCCGCCATAGGTTACACCCACGGTTCGTCCGGCCAGATCCTGGGTCCGCGACAAGGAGAAGTCGTCGGGGCGGTAAATCCACTGGAGGGGATTGACCTGAAACAGCTGTGCCAGAACAACCACCGCAGCACCTTTGCTCAGCGCCCGAATCACCTGGTCAGCCGAGGCCACCCCAAACTGGGCGTACCCCAGTTCCAGCTCACGGATGGCATCGCGTTCCGGCCCACCGGCCTTGACCGCCACGTCCAGGCCTTCTTTGGCAAAGAAACCCTGGCTGAGTGCAAAAACGTCCCCTGCGGTGCTTGCGTTGATCATCCATTTCAGTCGGTAGGCGACTTTTTCCTGGGCCAGACCGTCGCCGGTGCCCATCAGCCCACCGCTGACGATCGCGATCACAATCAAAGCGGTCAACCCGAGCGATGACATGCGTGGTTTCATGCTGTGGCCTCCTTCCGAAGGTAACCGATTATCCGGCGGTCCATGCTCGCTTCACACCTGCGCCCAGCAGCTCCAATAGACCCTGATAAAAGGATAGGGTAATGCCGATGATAAACAGCGCCGCCAGAATTTTGGAAAGATCGCTTTGATATAGGGCGATGCGGATGCTGTAGCCGATGCCGGCGTTGGCGGCGATAAATTCGGCGACGATGGTGCCGGCCATGGCCAGGGTGGCGCTGCCCGAAATCACGGTGGTAAGCTTGTGAAGGTTCTCAAAAGCCCTGATTTTTACTTCGAGCTGCCATCTCAGCCGCCCCGTGGCCCGGTAAAAGTGTTCGATTTCGGCCACCGGTTCACTCATAATGCCGATCACCGACAGAAGCAGCGGAAAATAGCAGATCATCGCAGCGATTAACAGACGGGTGAGGTACCCGTCTCCGAGCAGGATGAACAGGATGGGGGCGATGGCCACAATGGGATAGGCCTGGACATTGAAGGCCGCCACCTTGATGAAAGACCCGAACCAGGTGGCCCGGCGACCGGCCACCCCTAAGGCAAGGGCCATCATGATGGACAGCACCTGGCCGATGACAGCCACGGATAAGGTGTCGAGTACATCCCCGGCATAGCGGGAAAACTCCTCCCGACCGGTCTGCCAGACGCTTGCGGGACCCGGGATCACGTAATCGGAGAGATTCAGAACCACTTTGAGCCCGAACAGCAGACCGATGCCCAACAGGTAGACGATGAGGAACTGGAAGACGCGTCTATGCAGCATTGATGATCTCCAGCATGGATTGCTCCAGTGCCCGCTTGTCCAGCGCCTGGTTCATGCGGTGATCCTGTCCGTCGATGCGACAGGTCTGGGGCGATTGGTTAGCCCCGCGAAAGACGATGATCTGCTTACAGAAACGC
The DNA here is from genome assembly GCF_046496365.1 of Desulfosarcina sp. Taxonomy (GTDB): domain Bacteria; phylum Desulfobacterota; class Desulfobacteria; order Desulfobacterales; family Desulfosarcinaceae; genus Desulfosarcina. Next base: position 88,596 of record NZ_JAWOHB010000037.1, on the reverse strand, counting down.
GACACCTCCATGACGTTATGGGAAATGTACACAAAAACGACCTCCGGGAAGGTCGATTTGATCCGGTAGAGGATGGTGTGCCGGGTGGGTTCATCCACATTGGCCAGGCTTTCGTCCATGATGAGGATGCCGAAGTCCTGGAGAAGGTATCGCAGCAGGTTTATCCGGTTGGCCTGCCCCATGGAGAGTTGCGAGAAGCGCATTCCCATGAGTTTGGACAGGCCGAAATGGTGGATCAGTTCATCCTTGAGTGTCTGCCTGCCCGCCGGGGTTGTTTTCTCCAGGTGCCTGCCCACGGGCGACCACCCGGGCAGCCGCTCACGGTTGTGCGTGTACAAGCATGGCCTTTCGCCGATGGTTTGAACCTGCCCTGAAAAATTGGCGATGTCCCCGGAAATAATTTTGGCAAGGGTGGTCTTGCCGACCCCGGACGGCCCGAACAGGGCGTGAAAGCCCGGCTTGTCGATGGTCACATCGAGGTTTTCGAACAGCGGGGTCTCCGCACCCGCGTATTGAAACGTGATGTCACGGCATGCGATCATCTTCTCACACAAAAAAATCCATCTGCACGTTGAAAGGATTGCCGGTCTTTTTGTTTGACACAAATATATCTGTTCAATATCATTTAGAAATAAAATTTTCCAGCCCTATCCGTAACTGGTCTTGAACCCATGGCGGATTTTATACCCCCGGAGGCGGGCATGCACGCAGACAGCTGTACCGCGGTGACCCCTGCTTTCCGGGGCGGTCGGGTCGCAACTGTCTTCAAAGCGACTGCCGGGCAGGGCAATGAACCGGCGGGGAAACCGATATTTTCCCAAAACTTCACATTCAAGGCAATCACAGCGTAGATGAACGAACCCTCGCCCCCAAAACGATATGGAACGACCATGATTCTGGTTGGTCTGGCGGTCGTCTCCCTGGCAGCCTGTCTGGGTGTTGCCGGTTATCTATATCTGCCCGTACTGGTGACGAAGCGGCTCCCCGTGGTCCAGATGCAGCAACTGGGATTTTTGGATTTCACGGGGCGCGTCTCCAGGATCGGCCTCCGTCAGACTGCGGCAGGGCCATTTATTTTCGGCCCTCATGACCGACCGGCCCTTGCCATTCATTCCATGGAGCTCGACTACACCTTGGGCGAATTGCGCCGCAAAAAAGTTCGTTGCCTTCGCATCCGCGATGTGACGGTGAACTGCAGCCTTGCCCCGGATGGTTTGGGTATCACCCTGCCGGGGTTGCCAGCAGGTCCGCGGGCAGATGCGAAAACTGACGGCACTTTGCCCACACAGGGGGCGCCACCTCTGGGGGGCCTGACGGTCGATAAGCTTGAGATCCGCAGCGGAATGATAAACCTGACCTGGCGCAGCGCGACCTATAAAATTCCCTTTGAAGCGTATTTGGAGCCGGATGGCAATGGTATGACCCATCTGAAGGCCCGGTTGCACGTGTTTCCCCGCGATCACCAGTTCACGCTAACCGCCCAGGTGGACCTGCAAAACCGCAGGGCCGATGTCAGTCTCGATGGCGCGCTGATTGACCTGGACCGTTTTGCCGATCTGATTGACCTCATTCCCGGACTCGAGGCCACCGGAACCATGACCGCTCAGGCCGGTGCACGGGTGAGCATGAATCCCTGGACCCTGTCGGATGCCAATGTCGACCTGTCCTGGCACAGCGGTCGATTGGCGTACGCGTCCCTGGTTCTCGAACCACTGGCGGGCGAATCGCCGACCGTTCTGTCGGCAGTCTCCGGGGATCTTGATACATGGCGGCTCCGGGGTGGGGGCCTGCAGCTTCAGAAGCCGCTGCCCGTGGCCCTAAACATGCTGGCAGCGACCGCGCGTCTTGATGGAGACCCGCGATCCGTGGAAGGTGAGGCTGAATTATCGATCCGCTCCTTTGCCGTCGAACACCCGATAGCCCTGGCTTCGAAAGGCAGCGTATGGCTGCCGCTGCGATTCGTTATCAACCAAAATGCAGCTGGCGACTGGACAGCGCTGACCGGTCAGACTGAAAGACATGGCGACATCCCAACGCATGGGCTCGATTTGACCGCAGGCGGGATTCGTATCCTTACCGCCCCGCCCCACTTCAACCTTGCGGTGCAAGGCGATGGAGAGGGGGTAACTGCCAACTGGCAGCTGGATCTGGACACGATCCAGGCGGCTGGCGGTGACACCGTTGTCAGGCTGGCTTCGACCCATGCCAACGGCCGCCTGCAGTTCAGCCATGCGCGCCATGGGCCCGCACTCGTCGGTGAAGCTCGGATTGAGGCGGCCTCGCCGACCTTCGCTGGCCATGGGTTGGAGGGCGAACTCGACGCCTTGACGCTTTCTGCCCGCTTTCAACAGCAGGCGGGCGATCCGCAGGTTTGGGATGCGCGTCTGCATGTGTCCAACGGTCGATTTCGTCACCCTGCCAGCGGCTTGCATGCGGCCGGCGGTCGTCTGGATCTTCCCTTTCGATCGGACCCTGAAGAAAACGGCGGCAAGGGCACCTTTTCAGTTGGCAGCCTCGTTTACAATAACCGCTCCCTGGGTAAGATCCAGGGAGGGATCACCCAGAAAAAGGATGCCTACGACCTTAGCGCCACCCATGCCAGCGACCTGTTTCCAGGTATGACCGCCGTCTTCAGCGGGACCGTGTATGCCGGTGCATCACGATCGGTGGAGTCGGACTTCACCTTTCAGATACCGCCGTATCAACTGACGGCGGAAAACGATCTGGGACGTGTTTTCCCGGCAGTCAAAGGGATTACCCTTGCCGGCATGGTTTCCGCCCGGGGTGAGGGGTCGCTTTCAAGCAAAGGCGTAAGGGGCTCCCTGGATTTGGGAATTTCGGGTGGTACGCTGACCATGGCGGAGAAGAAAGTCTCTGTGGCGGGGATCGATACAAGCCTGAATTTCCCGGAGCTGCCCCGCATTCGCAGCAGCCCAGCCCAGCAGATCCGTTTTGCCCGTGCCGCCATGGGAAGTATCGTAGTGGACGGAGGGTCATTGGATGTGCAGGTGGAATCGGACAAGACCCTGTTTATCGAAAAAGGACGTCTGGATTGGTGCGGCGGCAAGGTGGATGCTCAGGCCCTGCGCATTACAGCCGGCAGGCCGGATTACACGGTGAGCCTGTACTGCCAGCGTCTGGGGCTTTCCCGAATCCTCGAGCAGCTGGGGGCGGTCAACGCCAGGGGAAGCGGAACGGTAAACGGAAGAATCCCCATCGTATACAACAACGGCAAGATCCGTTTCGATGACGGGTTCCTCTTTTCCACCCCCGGGGAAACCGGGCAGATTCAGCTCAGCGGCACCGAGGTTCTCACCCGGGGAATTCCGGTGGGGTCGCCCCAGTTTGCCCAGATCGAGTTGGCCCAAGCGGCGCTGAAGGACTATGCCTACACCTGGGCCAAGCTTGGCTTGATGTCCGAAGGCGACGATTTTATCATGCGTCTCCAGTTTGACGGTAAGCCGTCCAACCCATTGCCGTTTATATATAAAAAAGAGATTGGTGGCTTTGTTCGCGTCGAAGTCGGGTCGCAGGGGTCGGTTTTCCAGGGCATCGGTCTGGACGTGAACCTGAGACTTCCCCTCAACCAGCTTTTGCAGTATAAGGATATCGTCAACACGATCGAGTAGCCAAGGAGATCCGTTATGCTGAAAATGGTTTTGCTGCCGGCGGCGGCAATCCTCTGGGCTTTGTGGGGCCTTTCATCCTGTGTCACCCGCCACGAGGTGGATGTCAAACCGATGGAAATCAAACCGATCCACATAACCATCGACGTCAATGTAAAAGTGGACCGGGCCCTGGACGATTTCTTCGGCGATATCGACGAAACCGCCGATGCGATCAAAACATCTGAACCGCGATAGCGAGTGCATTCCCCGCCGCTTGCGGCGGGGAGGGTTCAACAGGGACGGTGATAAACGATGTGTGCTTGGAAATGAAAGGACGATTGCAATGAACCGGACACGACATCTGTGTTTTGCGGCAACGGTGGTTGCCGGTATCCTTCTCTTTTGGGCGTCGGCATACTGCAGTGATATCAAAGCGCGGATGAAAGATCGGCTGCCCAGGATCATAGAACTCAAGGCTGCCGGCATTATCGGAGAGAACAATCAGGGATTGCTTGCCTTTGTCGGCGCCGATCAGCAGGCGCAGACGCTGGTGGATGCCGAAAACAAAGACAGGCAGCTGGTTTACGGCGCCATCGCCAAGCAGCAGGGCACTGCGGTCGAGATTGTCGCTCAGCGTCGGGCATTGCAGATTGCCGAAAATGCCAAACCCGGGGAGTGGCTTCAGGATGCCGGCGGCAAGTGGTATCAGAAATAATTCGTCGGTTCCGATTCGATATTGATTTAAGCAACGGCGGGGGGCGGCTGGAGGCCCTATGGATCGGACCGGATCCGGGTCAGGCGCCCACCCTGGTACTGCTTCACGAAGGACTGGGGTGTGTGGACCTGTGGCGGGACTTCCCAGCCCGCCTGGCCGCAGCAACCGGATGCGGCGTGCTGATTTACAGCCGCCTGGGATACGGGGATTCGGATCCCTGTGCACTGCCGCGTCCCTTGGATTTCATGCACCATGAAGCCCTGACGGTGCTGCCTGCGGTCATTCGGCAAACCGGTATACGGGCCCACCTGCTCGTCGGCCACTCCGATGGCGGTTCCATCGCCCTGATCCATGCCGGCAGCAAGCCCTGCCCCGGCCTGAAGGGGGTGGTCACCTTGGCCGCCCATGTTTTTTGCGAGGAGCTCACGCGGCAATCGATTCTGGGCGCGCGCGACCGCTACCTTAACGGGGATCTCAAGGCGCGTCTTTTTGTCTACCATGGAAAAAACACGCCTTGCGCCTTTTGGGGCTGGAACCAGGCCTGGCTCGATCCGGGTTTCAACGGGTGGACGATTGAGGCTTGCCTGCCTGCCATCCGTGTACCCGTACTGGCCATCCAGGGGTCAAAAGACCCTTACGGCTCCCAGGCACAGATTGCGGCCATTCAGGAAAAATGCGGTGAGGCGGCAGTCGTCGAAATGATTGCCGACTGCGGTCATGCACCCCATCTGGAAAAGCAGGTTGACGTGCTTTCGAGGATCGCTGCCTTTACGGCTGGCTGTCTAAATACGATCCGGTGAGTGGTTCCCAAAGGCTCGGCGTGCAGAATCGGTTATCATGAGCCGGATCCCTAAACATTCCAGGTTTCCGCGGGCAAGCAGGCGCCGGCGCTCGAATACTTTTAATCACGCGCAAATAAAGCTATTGCCCGCTGCCGGAGGATGGAAGCCGTTCCAGCACATTACCTTCCTCATCCAGGACCCAAACCAGAAATCCATTTTCAACGGCGTGGCGGGCAAGGTCTTCGCAGATAATGGCCTGCACTTCGTATTTTTTCTTTTTTTCAAGGCGCAGATGGAACATGGCCTGCTGGGCGACCTCCTTGCTCAGGAAGGCCGGAATGAAAGAGATATCGTGCTCGGTGTCGGTCTGACCGACGATCTGTTCGTTGGGACCGTTTTTCTGAATGGCCACATACAGCCAGGTGGTCGCTTCGATGGTCATGCCTGTCACTCCTTGATCGGGTCGGTCTTTTCAGGAACCCCCGAATCTGATTTCCGGTTGCCCACAATCTTCTCTCAAGTCTTCAAAATCCCATGTCCTCGTTGATCAGAACGACCTTGACCCGGTGTTTGGGAAAGCTTTTCTCGGTGATTGTCCAGGTGTTGCAGATGCGGTCCGGACTGCTGCAGTTTTCACAGTGGCCGGTTTTGCCGCAGGGGCTTTTTTTGTCCAGGCGCATGACGTTTACCGGCGCCGCGAAATTTTTTATGCGCGCAAAGGCAGCCTCACGATCCGCGACGATCTTGTTTCGACCGACGAATACCAGCACCTGTCTGGGACCGAAGGTCAGGGCCGCCACCCGGTTGCCGATCATGTCCAGGTTGACCAGCTGGCCGTTTTCGGTAAGGGCATTGGTGCCGGTGATGAACAGATCCACCATCAATGATTCCCGGCGGCGCTGCATGCTCTCTTCCGGGGAGAGGCTTTTGTCGTAGGTGTCCAGCACCGTGTAGCGGGGGTCATTTCTCAGCGATTCATAAAGACGCGTGCCCACAAAGGTCATGGATCCGCCCCAGGAGATGGTTTTTGGGGCCATGGCCGGGATTATCGTGTCGTAGGCCATTTTTTTGGCCAGATCCTTATTGTCTGCAATGTAGACATCGAAGTTGCCGGCCTCCAATGCGCGCTTTGTTTTTTGAAGCCGAATTTCCCAGTAATGCTGGATGGGATTGTCCATGGCGAATCTCCTCTTGTCCGGTCGGAGTTGGTCTGTTCGCGGTCCTGTTTACGACGCCGGTTTTAGCCTCCTTGCAGGGCGCTGTCAAGGCACATCCGATCCCGATGCTATCCCGTGACCTGCCGTTGCATCCGATCGAGGTAGTCGTCGAGTTCTCCCATGCTGGAGAAGACCTGCTGGGAGGGCAGGGCTTTGATGATGTCGAATACTTTTTGAATCTGGGGTTGCAGATTGAGCAGGATCACTTTGCCGTTATAAGCCTTCATTTCCCGCTGAGCCTTGGCGATTACGCGCACACCCATGCTGGAGATGTAGTCGAGCCTTTCCATGTCAAATACCAGGGTGTGGGGATTCTCCCGGAGAACCACATCCACGCGTTCTTCCAGGACGGGATAGGTGCCGGTATCCAGCCGGCCGTATGGCGACACGATGTATACCCCGTCCATTTTCTGCTTCGATGTCACTGATAAATTCACTGGCTGCTCCTTATGATTTTTTTGCGGCTCAACGATACCGTTTTTCCATTCGCAGGATATTTTTTCCCCGTTCACGCCGGTATTCCATCAGATCCATGAGATTTTTTGCCAGGATAATGCCCATCCCGCCCTGGTCGCGTTCTTCCAGTGGTTTGTCTTTGCGGCCCATTTGAACATTGAGGGGGTTGAACGGAATGCCCTCATCCTGAAGCGTCAGGACCAGCGCGTCACCTTCGATAACCAGATCAAGGGTGATGGTGTGATCCAGATCGTCACCAAACCCATAAAAGACGATGTTGGAAAATATCTCCTCCATGGCCAGGGTAACGTCGTGAACCACCACCGGCGGGCAGGACGCCGAAGCGGCGGTGTGGTTTATTGCGTCGATGATCCGGCTCAATTCATGGATGTCATTTCTTAGCACAATGGTCTTCAGCGTGCTGTCAATCCGGTTTGGAGAAAAGTAGGTCAGGGCCAGCAGGGTCAAATCATCCTCCAAGGGTTTATTTCCAGTAAATTCATTAAGTTGAGACAATATAGCCGTGACCCGCTCCTTGGGCGTCAGCCCTGCCGTCAAAGATACCGTGTTCATCAACGCTTCCTGCGTAAACAGACGATTGAGGGGATTGTGCGCTTCGGTGACGCCGTCAGTAAAGAGAAGCAATCCTTCTTCGTGCTTCAATTGGACGCGGGCCTGGCGGTACTGGAAGGTCTCGTCCAGCCCGATGGCCGGAAATTGGGCCTCGCCAAGCAGCACCGAGTTTCCTTTTCTGCCGATAATCAACTGTGGGATGTGGCCGGCGCAGGAGTAGGTCAGGTTGCCGCTACCCAGGTCCAGGACACCCAGGAAAACCGTTACGAAAGTGAGGGACGGATTGTTCCTGGCGATTTCCCGGTTGACATCGGCCAGAATATATTCCGGCTCCACCAGCACTCTTGCCGCGGCCTTGATCATGGTTTTGGTCATGGCCATGAACAGGGCTGCGGGTACGCCTTTGCCGGACACATCGCCGATTACCAGGCACAGGGAGTTGCGGTCGATGAAGAAATAGTCGTAAAAATCACCCCCGACCTCGCGGGCCGGTTCCAGACTGGCGAATATGTCGAATTCTTTCCTGCCGGGAACAGACGGGAAATTGCCTGGGACCAGCTGCAGTTGGATTTCCCGGGCCACCGCCAGCTCACTTTCAAACTTCTCTTTCTCTGCGATGGTGGTTTTCAACGTTTCGGTGCGCAGCTTGACCTGCCTCCTGAGAAAAATATTTCCCACGATAATCAACCCCATGATGCATACGCTGATGCCCAGTAGCCACAAGGGGCGCAGCCACAGTGGCAATGTCGTCTTGCGAACCCCCATGGTCCAGCGGTCCAGCGACCGATAGAAGATCGAGTTGGGGTTTTCCTTCAAGGTCTTTAAATGATGATCCAGGGTGTCCATAAAGGCAGCGTCGCGGCCTTTGGCCGCGGCAAACCGCAGTTGCGTGGGTTTGAAACGGATGGGGCTTTTGTCTATCCGGTACCCCTTTTCATAAAAAGCGCCGTAAAGCCGGGGGACAATCCCGGCAGACACTTTTTTCTGGTGGATCAGGGACAATACCTGTTCATAATTGTCCACCTGAATGAATCGCGGGTGAATGTCGAATTTGCCCAGGACGGCCTCAAAAAATTGAAAATAGATGTCTGCTTCGACCACCGCCACTTCTTTTTTTTCAAAATCGAGAATATCCGCAAACCGGCTGTCCGGACTGACATAGATCTGCCCCCAGTTCTCAACGATGGCCTCTTCACTGAAGGTGAAGCTGGCCGCCATCTCAGGGGAGATGACCATGCCCGGCAACAAATCGATGGCCCCGTTTTCCAGCCGCTGGGTGCACTGGGCGTATGAACCGGGAAGGTATGCAATGGCCCAATTCTCTTTGCGGGCGATATGGGTGAGAATATCGACGGCGATGCCCTTGACCTTCCCGTCTGAATCGGTAAAAATCAGGGGTGTATGTTCATGACAGCCGACGATGATCCGCCGGTCGGCGGCAGGTGCAGCCAGCGCCGAAAACAGGCCAAGGAGGATGAGGAAAAAGAAAATTCGGGTTCGCATTTCCACGCGGGCGGTATTCAGTTTGGACATCAAAAAAACCACTTGCCTGTATCTGGAGCGGACACGGGCCTGGTCAGGCCCAACAGCACAAAAAAATGCACAGTGATTTCACCTGATCACTCGGGATTTAACAAACCGGTAAAGATTACAGTTTGTTAAATAATGTCAGGACTTCCGCAATTTGTCAAATCATGTTGATCAGCATCAAAAGCACCGGCAGCACGACGATCAATGCCGACGTGGTGAAAAACCAGCAGGCATTGGCCAGGTCAAGATCCAGATCGTAAATGGATGGTGGGATCAGCGCATTGAAGGCCACCGGCATGGATGACAGGATCAGCACCACCTTCAGCGGCAGACCGTCGTCAATTTGACCATATCCGATCGACCAGGCGGCCGTGGTGGCGCACAAGGGCACGATGGCAAATTTGATCAGGCTCACCAGGGTGCATTCTTTCAGATAGTGGCGCACACTTTTAAAACGCATGGCCAGGCCGATGGAGACGAGCAGCAACCCGGTGCCCAGGGGGATGAATATCGCATTGATCGTGCCGAAGACCGCCGGACGCGGCACCTGGGAAAGATTGAGAATTCCGCCCAGAAGAATGCTGGAGAGGGCCACCAGGATAAACGGATCACCAGCCAGGGCCTTCAGTCGATCAGCGGTTGAGTCCTGCTTTGCATCCATGGCGCTGAAATATTTTGCGATGGGGAACCCGATCGAGTAATAGGTCAACTCCTCAAACAGTTTGTAGATGGGAACCAGGGCGAACCCATTTTCTCCCAGGTAAACATAGCAGATCAAGGCGCCAATGGATCCGATGTTGGTGAACGCGCCACATGGAATCAGGGCTCCGGTCCGGTGCGCTTCGAGCTTGAGCAGGCTGGCGGCCCCCATGGCCAGGATGCCGCCCAGGGTAATTGCCCCAACGCCAATCAGGGGGAGGGCGGCGATGGACACGGACCGGACATCCACGATCCAGATGGCACCTAACACCGTTACCGGCAGAACGAAAAGCAGAGCTGTCTTCTGGAGGCGTTTACGTAAAGCATCCAATGATATGGGCAGGCGCACCACGCCAGCGTTGGACAGCCGTTGAACGGCATATCCCAGCGACAATCCGACCGCTATGATTCCCAAAGAAAGCATCAGTTTGGTCAATGGCGGGGATCCTTGTGCGCAGGCTGCCGGCCGCCGGCCAGGCAGGCAGCCATCATCGCTTTAACGCCGGCGCGGCCATTATGGATTGCAATTGATGGTGCATGGGTGCTTTCACTGTTGCGGGGCGTTTGCGTCATGCAGAAAACGGACACCCGCAATTGGACCTTTGCCCGACAGCGCAGTGATTCGATAACCGCCGGTCTGCCTGACAGCCGCGGAATTGCTGCGATTCGGGTGCTTGAAACCTCAGAATTTGGTAGACATGCGCCCTGCTCCTTGTGTAACGCTTTAAAAGACGTCAAGTTAGACTGTTTTGTATTCAACATGCAAGCAATGTTTAACCGGAAGCCAACCGGGTGTGATTTATCCAACGGCAAACCCGGGACGTCAACCCTGAAAAAAGGACGGCCGGCTAATGGCTTATTTCCGAACCCAGGACGGATGCAGCCTGTATTATGAAACCATTGGATTCGAACTTGCGCGTCCGGTGGTTGTTTTTTTGAACGGCACCTTGCAGACCACCATGTACTGGAAGGTGATCGCCGCGGCTTTAAAACCCGATTTCCGCTCACTGCTCTATGATGCCAGGGGGCAGGGAGAAAGCGAATTGGGTGAATTGCCTCTCTGCCTGGATCTTCATTTTGAGGATCTTTGCGCCCTGATCCGTCACCTTGGACTGGGACCGGTCTGTCTCGTGGGATTAAGCCACGGCTCCCTGTTGGCCTATGCAATGGCCCGGCGGAAACCCGAATCAGTCAACCGACTGGTGTTGTGCGCCATTGGGGTCAGAGCGCCGATACGTGCCCGGCTGATTGTCCGGTCATGGCTGAAGATCATTGAAAACACTGGCATGGACACCCTGGTGAGCGCTGTCATGCCGCATGTTTTCGGAGAGGCTTACCTGGTCCGGAACAGCAGAATTCTTGATCGAATCGCCAAAACCATCAGCCGACGCAACCGCGCGCCGTCTCTGGTGGCCCACCTGTCGGCCATGGCCGGTTACCCGAGCCTGAGGTCCATGCTGAACAAACTCGAGGCACCTTTACTGGTGATGTGCGGCTCAGACGATCCGCTGGTAAGCGTCGACGGGGCGGCGGAGGTGGCCGAAATAAGCGGTGGGCGGATTATGGTGGTCAAGGGTGCCGGTCACTCCATTCCGGTTGAAGAACCGGAGCTGTTCCTGAAGACCATCGTGAAATTTCTGGCAGGGCGCTGGACGGATATGCCCGAGGGTATCTGAACCGCAACCGCACCCAATGATCGGGTTCATACCCTGAAACAGCTCACCAGCCTGTTGAGCTCCTCCGCCAGACGGGACAGGGCATGGGTGCTGTCGTTGACGGCGTTGCTTTGACTGGACATGTCGCTTGAGGCGCGGTTGACCCGCATCAACGTCTGGGCCACCTGTTCTACGGCCAGGGTGCTTTCGGCGACAGTGGTGTTAACTTCCTGGACGCCCTGAGATGCCTGAGCCACGTTGCCGGCAATCTCCCCTGTGGTGTCGGACTGTTGCGCCACGGCTGTTGAAATCGTGGTGACGATCTGACTGACCTCATTGATGACGGTTGTGATGTTCTCGATTTCGGCGACGGTTCCTTCGGTGGTTTGCTGGATCCCTTCTATTTTCTGTTTGATTTCCGCGGTAGCCGCGGCTGTCTGCTTGGCCAGTTCCTTGATCTCGTTGGCCACGACGGCAAATCCTTTACCCGCTTCGCCGGCCCGGGCCGCCTCAATGGTGGCATTCAGGGCCAACAGGTTGGTCTGATCGGATATTGCGGTGATGGCTTCCGTCACCTTGCCGATTTCCTGGGCGGCAGACCCCAGCACGGAGACCCGTTGCGAGGCGCGACTGACCTGATCCACCGCCTTGCCGGTGATTCGGTTGGCGGTTTCGGTGTTGCGTACGATTTCATTGATGGTGGCCGTCATCTCTTCGGCAGCGGCGGCTACGGTGCTTAAGTTCAGGCTGGATTGTTCCATGGCCGAGGCAATCGAGCTGGTGCTGAGGCTTACCGCTTCCGATGCCGAGGAAACCGCCGCCGATTCAGTGGACATGTCTGACGCACGGGCGGCCATTTTTTCGGAAAGTTCGTTCAGGCCGGTGGCGGATGCGGCCAGGTGGCCGGCATTACCGGCAATTTCCTGGATGATGCCCTGCAGTCGCTGGATGAAGGTATTGAACCAGCGGGCCAGATCACCCAGTTCGTCTTTGCTGATTTGCGCGAGTCGCCGGGTCAGATCTCCTTCGCCTTCGGCGATATCCTTCAGTCCACCGACTACATCATTGATCCGACGGGAGAAAGAGGCGGCAAATAGGTAGGCCATCGGGATTACGACAACCAGACAACCCAAATAGACCAGGCTCATCATGATGACCATCTGGCGTGTGTTGGCGGCAACCGTTTCCATGGAAACCAGGGCGCTCAACCATCCGTTGACGCGGGTTCCGTCATGGAGCGGAAGGGCCGCCTGGAAATAGCCGGCGCCGTTCACGATGATTTCGCTGGATACGAATGGCTGCGTCTCCACTGAGCGGGCGGTGTCCACCGCAGCCTGAGTGGCACCGGCCAGCTGGCTGTATGCCGGCAGCGAGCCGAGATTTATTTTTCCCTGGCCGGAGAATACATTCAGGTCCATGCCGGACAGTTTGGCGATGGTGGCTGAAAAATCACGCCCCAGCCGCTGCCAGGCGACAACCGTTCCAAACACCTGCGGTTCCGCCTGTTCGGTCACGCGGTTGTAGACATGGGTATAGATGGGCGCTGTGATTTGGATGCAGAGCCCGCCGTCCATTTCCACATACCGAACGGATTCCTCCTTTGCAACCGGGTTTCCGGAAAACCGCTCGGCAATGGTGGTTATCGGGGAGGACGCGGATGTTTGCCAGTCGGCCTCATTCAGGGGTGCGCCTGCATTGATGCGGGCGTGTTCAAACGTCTGTTTGCCTTGACCATGGGCATAGACGGTCATCAAGGTGTTGTCTGCCATGTTCTGGGCAGACGACACGAGCGCTCCGTTTTGATCAAAAACAGCGGCCTGCCACAACTCGCCGGCGGCAATGAACTGCGCCAGCGCGGCCGTCGTTTTTATGTAGCCGTCACGGGTGATATTGATCTGGCCGGCAAAATCAGCCATGAATTTGATGTTTTCGCCGATTTTGTTCAGGGTGACCGCTTGGCGGGTGTCTCGAATCTGCTTGGCCTGGCGCTTGCCAAGGTCGTCCCTGACCAGGTTGATGGTTTTCTCCAGGCTTGCCCTCACTGCGGCACGATTTTGCTTGTTCAGCAGCAGGTAAACCGCCACTGTCGAACAGATCATGATGACCAATACCACTCCGGTGAAACCCAACAGCAGCTTTGACTTTATTTTCATGCATTCATCCTCATTTTTCGGATCAGAATTGCCAACGGTTTGGCGACGTGGATTGGCGGGGTGGCTGCAACCTGCCGCCCGGATTCTTTTTTCGGTCAGTGCTCGTTTTTCTTTAGCGCATATTTTGATGCGGTGGTAAGAACAAAAGCGGGTCGCCTGGAAACCGAAAGCATTCCGTCGGTGCTGCGTCACTGTGCCAGGTTCGGCGACTTGCATGGCGCCGCACGGTTGCGTTGCGCATGCCGACCCGCTTATCCAGTGCGCCGACGGATTGCAAAACACCTTGACAACCTGACCGCGTGAACTTTATTGGAAGAGGCTGGCACGCATGGGCAGAGGCTGAGGATACTCAGACTTAAGTTGGGTTGATCGTATACGGGTTAAGGAGTCATGCAAAAATGATCAGCGTGGGCATCGTTGGCTGGCGTGGAATGGTAGGGTCGGTTCTTATGGACCGGATGTTGGCTGAAAAGGACTTTTCCGCTTTTGATCCCGTTTTTTTTTCGACCTCCCAGGCCGGCAAAACCGGTCCGGTCCTCGGCACAGGCCCCCAGCCGGTCCTGGACGCCAATGACCTGGACAAGCTGGCGGACATGACGGTGATAGTATCCTGTCAGGGTGGCGGCTACACGGAGCGGATCCATCCGACGCTGCGGCAAAGGGGGTGGTCCGGGTACTGGATCGATGCGGCATCCACGCTGAGAATGAAGGCCGACAGCGTCATCGTCCTGGACCCGGTAAACCGCCGTGTGATCGACCAGGCACTGGATACCGGCATTAAAGATTATATTGGTGGCAACTGTACTGTTTCGCTGATGCTTATGGCCCTTGGCGGCCTGTTTGAAAAGAACTGGATTGAGTGGCTGACCTCCATGACCTACCAGAGCGCTTCGGGCGCCGGGGCCAACAACATGCGGGAACTGGTGACGCAAATGGGGATGCTGGGCGATGCAGCCAAAGTGCTGCTAAGTGATCCGGCATCCTCCATCCTGGAGATCGATCGTCAGATTACCGCGGCGCTGGCCGGACCCGATTTTCCGGTCCAGTATTTCGGCGCGCCGCTGGCGGGCAGTCTGATCCCCTGGATCGACCGTGCCATGGAGAACGGGCAGACGCGGGAAGAGTGGAAGGGCCTGGTGGAGACAAACAAGATCCTCGGGCGATCGGGCAATCCCATTGCCATCGACGGTCAATGTGTCCGCGTGGGTGCCATGCGCTGCCACAGCCAGGCGCTGACGATCAAGCTGACCGAAGACATCCCTCTGGATGCCATTGAAGCGGCCATTGCCTCGGGCAACCAATGGGTATCGGTGGTGCCCAATGACAAGGCCGCCACCCTGGCGCAGCTCAGTCCGGCAAGTGTTTCCGGGACGCTGGGCATCCCCGTGGGGCGTATTCGCAAACTGAACCTGGGACCGCAATATCTGACGGCTTTTACCGTAGGTGACCAGCTGCTCTGGGGGGCGGCCGAACCCTTGCGCCGCGTACTCAAAATTATCCTTCAACGCATGCGCTAAGAATGTCCGAGCCTTGACATGCATGCTTCCGGGCGCCTGCGCGGCGGTGATCCAGCCCTGTTTTTCAGCCAAGCGGTTGATTGAGAGCGTGTACCCTTCATAAAATCAGAACCGATAGGAAAAACCCGCTTCGAACGTGAATGAACGCCAGTGGACTTCGTTGAGGCGGGTGTCGGCAGCCGTGCCATCGGCGTAATACATGCGATCCACCCCGGGGTCGGTGGTCATTTCCTGCATGTGCATGCCGACAGTGAGGCCCCAGTGCTTTTTGGTTTCGAACAGGATTTTTGCTCCCGCCGCCAGGCCGCTGCCCTCGGCCTCGTGGGTAAAACTGACCGGATGCTGAAAATCCGCACGCAGGTTCCAGTTGGCCTCGGCATCATAGTCCACCCAGTGGTATTCAGCGGTGAATATAACCCCGATTTCACTGAAGAGCCCCTCCGTGCTGGCAATCGAAAACAAGAGATCCATGCCTATCCAGGGCCCCTTCCAGCGGGCCTGGTAGCGGCTGTCCAAACCGGGAAACGGACCGGTGCCTGTTGTGGCGGGTGGTGCCGTGAAGGCCTGATAGCCGTCGACGATGTTCAGGTCCTGTTCGGAAACGGCATAGCCGAGCAGGGGGCAGACGACCAAGCTGGATCCAAAAAAGGCAAAGCGGGGTCCCACAGCAACGGATCCATCCCAAACGTCGTTGCCGTCCACGCCGTTGAGTGAGCGTGAGAATTCCTGCGTCCGGTCGTCGCCATTGTAGTCGACGTCCCGGTTGTCGCCGGATGCCACCAGACCAACGTCCAGATGACCCCGCACATAGACGTGATCTTTGATAAAGGTGCGATTGGCCAGTTTGAGCTGATAAATGTTAAGATCGGACCAGGTGAGTTCGGAACGGACGTTGGGGTCGGTGCCCTGCAGATTGCCGGCGATGTGCCAGTTCAATTTGTCAACGCGGTAGCCCGCGGACAGATCGAAGGTGGTGGAAACCCGGTCGTGTAGCGTGGCATTGTTTTCAGACGCCTCCGGCGAAGCTTGGTTTTCAGGTTCAGGGGACTGTGATGAAACGTGGGAAGCCTGCAGACAAACCAACACAACGATACCCAACGCAACTAGGAAGTGTCGCATGAACAGCCTCTTTTCTGATCGCATTTGAAGATGGATGCTGATAGGATACCCGGCCGGATCGCCAGAGGATGACGTTTATCCGGGACACGCGGTCTTCATCTCATGAAATCGGTTCAAATTCAAGCACTCATCTCACGCAGTGCCGACTTGACTTGCAATGGCCGGTGATTTAAGGTTGTGCCGCTCCAAGGAGAGGCCCAATACGGTGGGGCCGTGAGAAAGTTGCAGATTCGTGTTTCAATTTGAAAAGGATGGGCCGGAAAGTTTTGGACTGCAGCAGCGAGCGCATTTTCCGGCCTGTACGATGAGGGTTTGCAGGCGGACTGCCATTTGTTCTTTGTCCATACGCTGGATTCCCCGCGGTTGGCCGCAAAAAAAATCCTCGATACGAGGCAGCGCCCCAATAATGGCGCTGCCTCTCATGTCTTATGCGCTGGAATACGAGATCCAGCTGCTTAGAATCGTCTCGGTGACGTGACCATCGCCTTCAAAACCAAATGGCTGCCCGCCATCATCAGCGGGCTGATGCTGACGGCGGCTTTTCCCAAAGCGGGATTTTCCGTATTGGCCTGGTTTGCCCTGGTCCCGCTCTTTATCACCCTGCGGGAATTGAATCCCAAAGACGCCTTCAGATTCGGAATGATCACCGGTTTGGTCCACTACCTGACCCTGCTGTATTGGGTGGTCATTACCATGCGTACCTACGGATATCTGCCCTGGTGGCAGTGCGTGTCCCTGCTGGTTCTGCTTGCCGCCTATCTCGCCCTCTATCCCGGGCTCTTTGCGCTGGCCATTGCCCGTATGTGCACAAAGCCCGGGCTCCTGATCCTGCTGGCCCCGGTTTTCTGGGTGGCGCTGGAATATATGCGCGCGATTCTGATGACCGGATTCCCCTGGGGATTGATTGGATATTCCCAGTTTAATCGGTTGCATATCATCCAGATCTCCGATATGTTCGGGGTGTATGGGATCTCTTTTCTGGTGGTGCTCTGCAACGCCGCCGTTTATGTGCTGCTGCTGTTCGCCGCCCAGAAAAAATGGCGCGGACATCCGGTGGCCAAGCGGCAGGTGATTACGGCCGCCTTGCTGCCGATTATCTTGATGGGTGCGTGTCTGGGTTACGGAAGCATGCGAATCGGGGCCACGGATCAGGCCGCGGCCCAGGCGGCATCGTTTAGGGTGGCACTCATCCAGGGCAATATCGACCAGGCCCGCAAATGGGATCCGGCCTTTCAGATCAGCACCACCAAAAAATATATCGATCTGACGTTGTCGGCCGCCGCCCATGAACCGGATCTGGTGGTGTGGCCGGAAACGGCGACGCCGTTTTACTTTGAGGCCAGCCCCAAACTCACCCGGCTGGTGATCGATGCGATCCGTGAGGCAGGCGTCCATCTGCTGGTAGGCAGCCCCAGCGTACAGGGGCAGCCCGGTAGTCAAGCTTATTTCAACAGTGCCTATATGGTGGCGCCGGACGGCGGCGTTACCGGGCGATACGACAAGGTCCACCTGGTTCCCTTCGGCGAGTATGTGCCACTCAAACACCTGCTCTCCTTCGTGGGCAAGATGGTGGCCCAGGTCGGCGACTTTTCGGTTGGAGAGCGCGGTCGGACCCTTGCGTGGGGAGATGACAACCCCGCCATCGGCGTGCAGATCTGTTTTGAGATCATCTTCCCCGGGCTTTCCCGGTCGCTGGTGAAAAACGGTGCCGGGGTGCTGGTTAACCTGACCAACGATGCCTGGTTCGGAAAAAGCAGCGCCGCATACCAGCATCTGTCGATGGCGGTTTTCAGGGCTGTAGAGAATCGCCGCAGCCTGGTGCGTTGCGCCAATACCGGGATCAGCGCCTTTGTGGATCCTGCCGGGCGCATCCTGGTTTACACGGCCCTTTTCGAAGATGCGGTGGTCGCTCGAACGGTCCCCGTGCTCTTCGAAAAGACCGTCTATACGCAAATCGGCGATGTATTGCCCCTGGTCTGCCTGATCCTGCTTGGTCTGCTGGTGGGCCGTTCCCTGATTGACCGGGGAGCGGCCGGAAATGGCGGCATGCGGGTCAACGTGTCCGATCGGATTAAAAAATTGGTCGGCCGGATGGCTGACAAGAGGAGATAAACGATGAGTACCGAAGCCAAACAGACCCTCAAAGAACATAAACAGAAGTTTGACCAACTCAAGGAGTATCTTTGACCTGGTCAGTCAGGAAAACCGGCTCCAGGAAATCGAGGCGGAAATTGCCCGCAATGGATTCTGGGACAACCCCGAGGCGACCACGGTCATTTTAAAGGAGCGAACCCTGCTGAGCCAGCGGGTCGACGCCTTTCACATGCTGGAGAAGGAGTTGGAGGAAGCCGGAATTCTTCTGCAGTTGGGTACCGAGGAAGCCGATGCCGCGACCCTGGCAGAGGTGGCCGGGCAGATCCGCGAACTGGGGCGGCGGCTGCACCAGTTCTCCCTGAATATGATGCTGGACGGCGACGACGATGCCAACAATGCCATCATCTCCATCAATGCGGGTGCCGGCGGTACCGATGCACAGGACTGGGCCGAGATGTTGTTTCGCATGTATTTGAGATGGGTGGAGGGCAAGGGATTTAAAGCCGGCATTGTCGATTTCCAGCCCGGTGACGAGGCGGGAATTAAAAGCGTCACTTTTACCGCCGCCGGTCAATATGCGTTTGGGTACCTCAAATCGGAGACGGGCGTTCACCGGCTGGTGAGAATCTCCCCCTTCAACGCCAGCGGCAAGCGCCATACATCGTTCGCCTCTGTTTTCGTTTACCCGGAGCTGGACAATGAAATCGAGATCGACGTGGAGGATAAGGATCTGCGCATCGACGTGTTCCGTGCCAGCGGCGCCGGCGGCCAGCATGTCAACAAGACCAGCAGTGCCGTGCGCATCACCCACCTTCCCACCGGCATTGTGGTCCAATGTCAGCAGGAAAAATCCCAGCACCGCAACAAGGATATGGCCATGAAGGTGCTCAAGGCCCGGCTCTACGAGGCGGAAAAGCGCAAGCAGGACGAGCGCTTGCAGGAGATCCACGACGGCAAGGACGATATCGCCTGGGGCAGCCAGATACGCTCTTATGTGCTGCATCCCTACCAGATGGTCAAGGATCACCGCATCGGTCTGGACGTGGGCAATGTCAACAGCGTGCTGGATGGGGATATCGATGTGTTCATCGAGGGGGTTTTGCTGTCGGGAAAGTCCGGACCCATTGGTGGCGCCATTGAACGATGACTTCGATCCGCAGGCCATTATCACCCGTTTCTATCCCGTCGGCAGCCTTACCCGGGATCTGCTGCTTCGCCACGGAGAACTGGTGGGCCGCAAGGCGATCGAGATCCTGGAACGGGCCGAATGGCTGAATGCCGATCGACAGTTCGTGTTTCAAGCGGCCGTGCTTCACGACATCGGCATCGGCCGGACCCGATGCCCGGAACTGGGATGCATGGGAACCTTGCCGTATGTGTGCCACGGGTCGGAAGGGCGGTCGATTCTGGACGGGTTGGGCCTGGTCCGCCACGGCCTGGTCTGCGAGCGCCATGTGGGGGTGGGAATCAGCGCGGAACAGTGTAAACGGCGGAAGCTCCCCTTGCCGGTCCGGGATATGCTGCCCCTTTCCGTTGAAGAACGCCTGATCTGCTACGCGGACAAATTTTTTTCCAAGACGGACAATGGCCGGCATGAAAAGACCATCGAAGAGATAACCGCCGGCCTGGCACGCTACGAAGCGGAATATGCGGGCCGTTTCCTGGCGCTTCATCGGATTTTCACCCAGGCGCCTGCCAATCGGTACGGTTCAACTGGTGGGTTGTCAGACCAAGGGGAAAACACCCATGAATCCTGACATAATTCGAGATGCACTTCGGTTTTATTTCATCACCGAGGACGGCGTGGATGGTTTTCCCGCCGCGGATCAGGTGCGCACGGCCATCGAAGCCGGTGCCACCATGGTCCAGTATCGCAACAAGGCCTTTTCCCTGGAGGCTTTTGCGGATGTTGCGGTCATCGCCCGGTTGTGCAGGAAGTACCGCGTGCCCTTTGTGGTGAACGACAACGTGCTGCTGGCAAAAGCCGTGGGAGCCGACGGTGTCCACGTGGGCCAGGATGATGCATCGCCCCGGCTGGTCCGGCATGTCATGGGGCCACAGGCCATTGTTGGTGTGTCGGTTTCCAGCATGGCTGAACTGGAGAGCACCGAGCTGGCCTTTTGCGACTATATCGGCACCGGACCGACCTTTGCCACCGACACCAAGGCCGATGCCAAGCCGGCCCACGGGCTTGCCGGGCTTCGTGATATCGTCAACCGCTCCCCACTCCCGGCGGTGGCCATCGGCGGCATCGGGCCGGCCAATGCGCTGGATTGTTTTGCGCATGGTGCGGCCGGAGTCGCCGTCATCAGCTGTATCACCCGCTCCAAAGCCCCCTTCGAATCTGCCGCGTCGCTGGCGGCCGCATGCGGCGTCCCGGCCAGGAGGAGGCGGGGTTGATTCGGTTGGCCTCGATTGAAACGGGAATTCCTTCCTTCGAATGTCTGCGGTTCCCTGGACGACATCGGATGTTCGTTTTTTCATGCCACAAGCTCAGGTCAAGGCGGAAGCGGCAGTGATTTCCCGGACAAAAAATGCGCCCTACAACCCATGCTTGCTGACCGACGCAGCGATGGCCGACGGAGCCTGCCATGCTTGACATTCACAACCTCGCCCTGAGCGCGGCAACACGTATTCGACCGCACATTCGCCAGACACCGCTGGAGAGGTCCGCCGACCTGGCCCGTGAAAGCGGCGGTCCGGTATTTCTCAAGCTGGAAAACATCCAGCATACGGGCTCCTTCAAGATTCGTGGTGCCATCAACCGCCTGATGACCCTGGACCCGGACCAGCGGGCGGCCGGTATCGTCACCGCATCGTCCGGCAACCATGGACTGGCTGCGGCCTTCGGTCTGAGCCGGTTGGGAATAAAAGGGGCCATTTACCTGCCAGAAGGTGCTTCTCCAGCGAAGGTCCGGATGATCGAAGACCTGGGTGCTGCAGTCCGGTTTCACGGATCGACCTGCGAGATTACCGAAGCCTTCGCCCGCCGACAGGCTGAAGATAACGGCCAGGTCTATATCTCTCCCTACAACGATCCCTTCGTTGTCGGCGGGCAGGGGACCGTGGGGCTGGAGATTTTGAAAAGGCTTCCCCAGGTGGACTGCATCATGGTCTCTGTGGGGGGGGGCGGGTTGATATCCGGCATCGCCGGAGCGGTCAAGGCGCAGTCCAAAGGGATCCGTATTGTGGGATGCCTGCCTGAACATTCGCCGGCCATGGCTGCATCGGTAAGGGCAGGTCGGATTCTGGATGTCCAGACCCGGGACACCCTTTCCGACGGCACCGCCGGCGGCATCGAACCGGGCGCCATAACCTTTGAGCCCTGCCGTTCACTGGTTGATGCGTGGGTGCTGGTTTCCGAAGATGAGATCCGCAGCGCCATGCGGCGGGTATTCGAAAACCACCGGCTGGTGATCGAGGGTGCGGCGGGGGTGACGGTGGCCGCATTTCTCAAGATCGCGCCACAACTGACCGGCAAGACGGTCGTTTTGATCGTCTGCGGCGGCAATATCGATGTGGACCTGTTCCGGACCCTGATTTGTCCGTTGGGATGATCGGTTCCGCCAGCTGATCTGGCGGTTGAGGGCGCCCGGGTGCGGGCCGCTGGGGATGAGGCCATCCTTTGCCCGTGTCCGTGATCCCAGGCCGTGCACACCGGAAAGGGTGGTCCTGGCGCTTATAAACCCAGTAGATCCGCCACCTCGGCCAGATGACGGATATGGTGGCCGGCATTCAGTTTCGGGTTGCGGTAAGCCACAAAGGGGACTCCGGCCGCCGCGGCAGCCATTTCATCCACCGGGGAGTCGCCCACATAGAGGACTTCATCGGCTGCGGCGCAAAAGTGGTCGGCGACTTTGATCAGTGCTTCGGGGTGGGGTTTGGGAAACTGGACGTCCAGGGCGCACACGACCAGGTCGAAGAGGTGGTCGATGCGGTTGTCTGCCAGCACGCGGGCCATGGTATCGGTGCGGTTGGTGGCCACCGCCGTCTTGAAGCGTGGGCGGAGTGTCTGCAGCAAGGGCACCAGGCCCGGTTCCATGCGCATGAACTTCAAAAAGGGCAGGTATCCCAGTTGCCGCCGGTAATCCTGGGCGGCGCTGCGGATGGTTTCGTCCCGGATCAGGTATGCCAGCGATTCGTCGACGGTGTGCATGTGGGCGTAGGCCAGCTGTTCGGGTGTCATGGCCGGCAACTGGAACCGGTTCAGCACGTGGTCGTAGTAAGCCCGGTTGGCCTCCCGGGAATCGAACATGACCCCGTCACAGTCAAAGGCAATGACTTTCAGGGGGCGGTTCACTGGCACAACTCCTTTTTGCATATTAAAAACCCTACAGCACCGACAACCCCATCTCGGTAATTTTGCATGCGCATCGGGTTCTTTGCCGCGTGCGCTTACCCGCCGCTGGTGTTTTTTGTCGGCGAGGAACGCTCGGGTTTCGGCGTCGCCGAAATAATCTGGCCGTAAACCGGTATGCTGATTGTTGGTCTGATCGCGCTGTCTGTGGTCAGGATGACCGTGTCCGCGTAGCGGCCCGCGACCGTTTTTTTGTTCTCAATCGTCAGGATATAACCTTCTGCGTCGGTCTGGCTGAACTCTTGGACATCAAAGGCAATATCCTTTCCGTTGCGGGCTTTGACATCTAAAATCTTAAATGGGTAAGCCTTTTCGCGGGTGATGGTAATCGCTTTCTTGATTTCGGTGCCCGCCGCACCCACCAACCTGGCATAGGCGGGTTCCATGCGGGCAAAGTGCAGCACCGATCCGGTTACGTTCAGGGTTATCCGGGCGTTAACCGGGTCATTGGTGAAGACTTCGATGTATTTGTTCAGGGTTCTGCCGCCGTAGCCGCTGGTGTTGACCTTGATACTGATGGTTCCCTCGCCGCCGGCGGGGATCTGCCTCGGATAGGAGGCGACCGAGCAGCCTCAACCGGTTTTTACCTGGTTTATGGCAAGGATGTCGTCGCCGGTATTTTTTATCGTAAAGTCATGGGTGACTTCGGTACCGTCCACCACCGCCTGGAATTCAAACTTCAGTTCAGGCAATACCGCCGCCGGTTTTGCGGTGGCCGCGGTGGCGGGTGGCGTCGGGCGGGTCGAATCGTTGCCGGAGGTCGGCTCCGATGCAAACACGGTGGCAGCTGTGACCCAAAGCACCATCCACGTGGCCGTGAGCGCAAGCATACGGTATTTCATCTGGGGTTCTCCTTGTTGGTCCGCGATGGCGAAAACAACCCCCGCAACCTGCAGCGGAGAGGTTCCTAAATGTGTTGGTAAGGGGTGCTTTTCGCGTATATTACCAGGCGCCCATATTTAAGCTTCGGCGCCGATCCTGTCAAGCTACATCAAAAAAAACGGATCCACGTCAACGGAGACTTTGATCTGTCTGCCGGCGGGAATCGCGCCCCGGCCCAGGATCAGCTCATGGACGAACCGGTGTAGGGCGGCGGTATCCGGGCTGTTGATCAGCACCTGCCAGCGGTGGCGGTTGGCGATGCGGGCCAGGGGTGCCTCGATGGGGCCCATCACATGAATCCGGCCGTGAAACGGCCCGGCAGCCGTCAGCATCTCCCGACAGTTTGCTCCAAGTGCCTTGGCGTGTCCGGCGGTATGCTGCGGGTCTTTACCGGATACGCGGATGGCGATCATGCGGGTGAACGGGGGGTAGCCCAATGCCTTGCGAAACCCAATTTCCTGTTTGAAAAACGCCTTAAAATCCTGGTCTTTTGCCGCGAGGATGCTGAAATGCCCGGGGTTGAACGTCTGCAGGATCACCCGACCGGGTTGATCCCCCCGTCCTGCCCGTCCGGCCACCTGGGCCAGCAATTGAAAGGTTCGCTCCCCGGCTCGAAAATCAGGGAAATTCAGCGTCAGGTCCGCGCATACCACGCCCACCAGGGTAATGCCCGGGAAATCATGCCCTTTGGCCACCATCTGGGTGCCCACCAGAATATCGATCCGACGGTGCTTCAGATCTTTGAGCAGGCCGATGATCGACCCTTTGCGCGTCATGGTGTCCCGGTCCATGCGCGCCACCCGGGCCCCTGGGAACAGCTGCTCCATGGCCTCCTGAACTTTTTCGGTTCCCACGCCCAGCAGTCTGATCTTGTCGGACCCGCAGGATGGGCAGGTGGCGGCGGAGGCTTTTGAAAAGCCGCAGTAATGGCAGCGAAATGCATTGGCGCGCTTGTGCAGGGTGAGGGTAATGTCGCAGTTTTTGCATCGAAGCGGCTGCCCGCAGTGGGCGCAGATGGGACAGGCCGAAAACCCCCTTCGGTTAAGGAAAATAAGGGCCTGGTTGCCGCTGTCCAGGGTTTTGCGGATGGCTTCCTGGAGCTGTGGGGTGACGTAGCGGCGGATGCCGCGGTCATCACGGCTCTGGGAAAGATCAACAGTCTGGATGGCCGGCAGCGGATGGCAATTGACCCGCCGGGTCAGACCGACCGTTGCATACTTGCCGACGGTGACATTGTGCCAGGACTGGACCGAGGGGGTTGCCGATCCCAGGATTGCCAGGGCGTTGTGGTGACGGGCCCGGACCACGGCCAGATCCCTGGCATTATAGCTCAGACCGCCTTCCTGTTTGTAGGAGGGGTCATGTTCCTCGTCCACGATGATCAAGCCGACCTCGCCAAAGGGGGCGAAGATGCAGGAACGGGCACCGATGGCGATGGCCGCCTCCCCGTTGGCAATCCGAAGCCACTGGTCATAGCGTTCACCCTGGGACAGGCCGCTGTGGAGGACCGCCACCGTTTCTCCAAATCGGGCGCGGAATTGACGTTCGGTCTGGGAGATAAGGGCGATTTCCGGTACCAGCACCAGCACGTGAAGCCCCTTTTCCAGGGCGGCCATGGTCAGCTGAAGGTAGATCTCAGTTTTTCCGCTGCCGGTGACGCCGGCCAGCAGAACGGTTTTAAACCCCTGCCCCAGCAGCGGGTCCATCACCTGCAACGCGGCGGCCTGTTCGGCGGTGAGTTCGGGCGGGGTGTCCGGTTCAATGGGATCGCCGAACGGATCCCGGTGCACCATCTGCTCATAGAGGTTGACCTGGCCTGCTTTTTCCATTTTTCGCACCAGCGCTGGTGCGGTGTGGATCCGTGTTTTCAGCGCCGCAACGCTCAGGTCGCCTTCAGTTTCCAGAACCCGCCGGATGGCTTGCCGCTGCACGGAGGGTCGTCCGGACAAAAAGGTGCCACCCTTGACCGTCGCCATGCGTACGGTTTTGGGTTGAATCTGCCGGGATTTTATCTGGCGATCGACGTGGATCCAGCCCCGCTGCCGCATCTGATGGATCAACGCCCATGATACGTGCTGGCCGATCTCTTTTTCCAGTTGTTTGATCCCAGCCGGCCGCTTCTCCAATGCAGACAAAATAATGCCTTCCAGGGGCGCAAGGGGTGCTGCGGTCATGGCCTGAACGCCTGCTGCGCATAGGGTCAGGACGGCGATATCGTGAAGATTCAGCCCGGACGGCAGCGCGGTGCTGATCACCTGCCCCAGCGGGTGCATGTAATAGGCGGCGGTCCATTCGAAAAATGGGATCATTGCCGCAGGAAAAAGAGGGGTTTCATCGAGCACATCCAGAATGTGCTTGATTTCCGGAGGGTCCGCCCGGCACGCCGGGCCGAGCAGGTATCCGGTGACCGTCCGCCGGCCGAAAGGTACCAAAACCCGCTTGCCCGGGCAGGCCTGCGGCGTGAGGTGAGGCGGGACGCTGTAGGTGAAAATGTCATGGACCGGCAGGGCCACGGCCACAGCCACGGTTTCCCGGTGATGTTCAATTTGATTTTCCTTGACAGTGATCAAGGCTTCTTTTAGTTTGAAATTCATTGTGTTGCAACCCTTCTCCCTGTTGGCAAGCTGCCTGGTCAGCGCATTATAGCCCCGGGATTTTTCGGTTTCAACCCTATCATGCGTTGCAAGCGGTGCCGATACCTGTTATTAATTTAAATATCGACAGTTTACTCGCCTTGCACCGCTGCGTGAAGGCATCTATACACAACCAAAGGAGGAAACGGTATGAACGGGTTTTTGAAACGCCTGGTCGTCCTGCTGACCGCGCTCTCACTGGTCGCGGTTCCCTGTATGACCTGCTTTGCCCAGGATCTTGCACAGGATAAAGATGTCATTGCCGGAAAAATGGCCGGCGATGCCCTGATTGTCAGGCCGCTGGGAATTTGCGCCACGGTGATCGGTGGCGCGCTCTTTATCGTATCCCTGCCGTTTTCCGCCCTGGGCGGCAACACCAAGCCGGCCTACGATTACCTGCTGGCGGATCCCTTCAACTTCACCTTCAACAGGCCGCTGGGTGAGTTCTGACCATTTATCAAGGCCTTGACGGCTTCGTAAATCCGCTTTTTACGAACGCATCAAGGCCTTGAACTTTCGGGAAAATGCCCGGTGACTGGCCACCGGGCCTGAAAAGGAGGATGTGTGCCCGTCCATCTTGTCGACCATCCGTTGATCAGACACAAAATTGGGCTCATGCGTGGGCATGATGTATCAACTAAAATTTTCAGAGAATTGGCCAATGAACTGGCCACGCTTCTCACCTATGAGGCCACCAAAGACCTGGAGACTGAAACCACATCAATCAGGGGGTGGGCCGGTGAGGTGGTTGTTGAAAATATCAAGGGCAAGAAGATTACCGTGGTTCCGATCCTGCGAGCGGGCCTGGGGATGATGGATGGTGTGCTGAACCTGATTCCGTCGGCCCGGGTAAGTGTGGTCGGGTTGTATCGCAATGAAGAGACCCTGGAACCGGTGCGCTACTACGTCAAGATGACCAGCAACATGGAAGAGCGGATCGCCCTGATCCTGGACCCCATGCTGGCCACGGGCGGCACCCTGGTGGCCACCATCGACCTGCTGAAAGAATCCGGCTGCCGGCAGATCCGGGGGCTGTTTCTGGTTGCCGCGCCCGAAGGGCTCAAACGGTTGGAGAAGACCCATCCCGATGTGGATATTTACGTGGCGGCCATCGATGAAAAACTTAACGATATCGGTTATATCATTCCTGGCTTGGGCGATGCGGGCGACAAAATTTTCGGGACCAAGTAAACGTCTGGGCCAAACCATTGCCCCCAGTTAACCCCCATGGAACCCGTGATGCGCCTGTTGCCCAAGCGGGCGCTTTTTTTGTCCCCATCGACCCAGGAATTCAGCTTCGCGTGCCTGGGCGCATTCTTCAGCGAAACAGAAATCGATAGAGCCAGCGGTGGATGCGCCGGCCGTAGGGCGGCCAGGCCAGACGGGTGCTGTTGAATCGTCCCCGCTCGAATACCGGTCGCGCCTTGGAAAAGGTCAGAAATCCGGCCCTGCCGTGATAGGCGCCCATGCCAGACTGTCCGACGCCGCCGAAGGGCAGGTCGTCCTGGGCAACGTGGGCAAGGGTGTCATTGATGCATACCCCACCCGATCGGGTCTGGTTGAGAACGGTTTGGGTCCGTTGGCTGTTTTCATCGAAATAATACAGCGCTAGTGGCCGGGAACGGCCGTTGATATAGTCGACAGCCTCGGATAGCTGCCGGTAGGTGACGACGGGAAGGATGGGGCCGAATATCTCCTCTTGCATAACCGTCATGGCACGGGTGGGTTCTAGGACGAGCCACACCGGCATTTTGCCGGTACCGGAAAAGGCTTCTGCCGATGGATTGATCTCCACCAGACGCCCGCCTTTTTCCCTTGCGTCGGTCAGGTAGTCGGACAGCCGGTTGAACTGCCGTTGGTTAAGGATGGCGGTGTAGTCCGAGTTGGCCGCCATGGTGGGGTATATGCGGGCCACGGCTGTTGAAAAGGCCTTTACAAATGCATCCAGACGATCTTGCGGGCAGAGGAGATAATCAGGTGCGATGCATGTCTGCCCGGCATTGAAGCACTTGCCGAAGGCGATGCGTCCGGCGGCGCTGTCGATGGGGTAGTCCGGTGCCACCAGTGCCGGTGACTTCCCCCCCAGTTCAAGGGTGACGGGGGTGAGGTTCTCGGCCGCGGCGTGCATCACGCGGCGACCGACGGCGGTGGAGCCGGTGAAGAGCAGGTGATCGAAATCCAGCCGTGAAAAGGCTGCGGCAACATCGGCTTCGCCGCTTATCACGGCTACATGATCGTCAGCGAATAGGCCGGCCAGCATTTCCCGAAGGGCCTCGGTGGTGTTCGGGGTGAATTCACTGGCTTTGATCATGACCCGGTTGCCGGCTGCCAGGGCACCGGTCAGCGGTCCGATGGTCAGGTAGACGGGGTAGTTCCACGGGGAGATGATGCCCACCACCCCCAATGGCTGGTAAAGCACCCGCGCCCGTGCCGGTTGAAATATCAGTCCTACCCGTCGCCGGTCGGGCCGCATCCAGCGGCTCGCATGGTCGACCGCATACCGGATGCCTGCGAGGCTGGGAAAGATTTCAGCCATCAGGGTCTCGTCGCGGCTGCGCCCGTTGAAATCCATGTCAATGGCCTCGGCCAAGCGGTGCCGGGCCGCCTTCAGGGCTGAGGCCAGCCGTGTGAGGTGCCCTTTGCGCCGGCCGGCCGAGGGCATCGGGTCCATTTGAAAGGCGGTTTGTTGTCGGTTGAGCAACTGCTGCATGGCAAGGAATCTTTTATCCGGGGTGTCTGGCGGCATGGGCTGATCGTGCTCCTGCTTGATGTGATCGATGCGTTAAATTAACCATCTTCTGATCATTCGAAACCGTCCATACTGAAAAAACTTGTCATCGTACCGTGTGCAACGTATTCTGCTTCCATCGTTTTTCGACGATCGGGGAATCGGTTTCCGGAAGTCGCCATTTCAGCACAAGGCCGGGATTCATGAACACCTCTATTTGGACTGCGCTGCGTGTATTCGTTCCCTTTGCCGCCGGGTATTTTCTCTCCTACCTCTACCGCGTGGTCAATGCGGTCATCGCTCCGGATCTGGTGGGTGATCTGCGCATCGGTCCGTCGGCCCTGGGCTTGCTGACCGCCACCTATTTTATTGCCTTTGCCTCATCGCAATTGCCGCTGGGCGTACTGCTGGATCGTTTTGGTCCCCGGCGCGTGGAGGCTTTCCTGCTGCTTTTCGCCGGACTGGGGGCCTATCTATTTTCCCGATCCGAATCCTTGGCCGGCCTCGTGGCGGCCCGGGCCTTGATCGGCTTTGGCGTGTCGGCCTGTCTGATGGCGGCGTTCAAGGCGTATACGCTGTGGTTTTCAAAGGAAAAATGGCCGCTGGTGAACGGCTTTCAAATGGCGGCCGGCGGGCTGGGTGCGCTGGCTGCCACGGCCCCGGTTGAAACGGCATTGCATGTGACCGATTGGCGCGGCGTCTTCATGGTGCTGGCCGTGCTCACCCTGCTGGTGGCCGTTGCTGTTTACAGCGTGGTTCCCGAAAAACCGTCCAGCCCCGCCGGGGAGCGCTTTTCCGAACAAGTGCGAGGCGTCAAAACGGTATTTACCAGCCTTGAGTTCTGGCGAACGGCGCCGTTGACCACCATGTCCCAGGCATCCTTTCTATCGATTCAAGGCCTATGGGCCGGACCGTGGCTCAAGGATGTGGCCGGTCTGGAACGCATGGCGGCAGCCCATGTGCTGCTGTGGATTGCCGTGGCCATGATTGCCGGCTTCATCCTGCTGGGATCGCTGGCCGGGCGGTTGAGCCGTTCAGGGGTCAGTGTGCTGGCGACCGCGGTGGCGGGTATGTGCCTGTTCATGTGTGTTCAAGTACTGGTTGTGGTCGGGTCCGTCCGCTGGATGCTGCCCATGTGGGTGCTGTTCGGTTTTTTCGGCACCTCGGGGATCATTGCCTATGCAGCCCTTTCCCAGCGGTTCCCCGTACAGTTGTCGGGGCGGGTTACCACGGCCGTCAATCTGCTGGTCTTTATCGCCGCCTTCATGGGGCAGTGGGCTGTTGGGACGATCATTGGTTTCTGGCCGGTTGATGCAGGCGGACACTATGCCCTGGCGGGCTATCGGACCGGCTTTGCAGCCATGCTGGCCCTCCAGACGCTGACGCTGCTGTGGTTTTTTATGGCCAGTCGGATGATCATGCGCAGGGACGACAAAGGTTAACCTGAGCGTCCGAAAATGGTGGCATTCAGGGAGGTGCGATGAAAATATATACCGGTACGGGCGATCGGGGGAAAACCAGCCTTTTCAGCGGTGAACGGGTTTCCAAAAGCAGTCTGCGCCTCGAAGCCTATGGTGATCTGGACGAACTCAATTCCTTGATCGGTGCCGTGGTGTCGGCATTGGATGTAAACCAGCCTGAATTGAAGGCTGAAATCCAGGCCCTTCAGGTGCTGCTGCTTGAATCCGGCGCCTGGATGGCGACGACCCCCGGATCCGGTTCCGCCCGTTTTTTAAAACCATTTACCCATGACCCCGCTGAAATGCTGGAGGCGGCCATCGACCGGATGAATGCATCCCTGCCTGAACTGAAACATTTTATCCTGCCCGGAGGGCACCTGTCCGCATCGCTGGCCCATATGGCCCGCACCGTTTGCCGGCGAACGGAACGGCGTGTCGTCGAACTGGTCGAACATGAAGACGGCGAGTCGGGTGCCTCCGGTACCATGAAGCATATCCTGATTTTTCTCAACCGGCTCTCCGATTATCTTTTTGTGGTTGCCCGCACCTGCAACCATGTTTACGGTCATGGGGATAGGGTGTGGAAAGATTAGCTGGAAAGGGTCTGACCACCGCGGATCTGGTGGCCAGGGCATGCCTGGCTCCCGGATTCCTGGAGCTGCGTCTGAGCCGTCCGGCGGATTTCACCTTCATCCCCGGTCAGTATGCAAGCTTTATCATGAAAGGCTACCGGCGCGACTATACCATGGTTTCGGCCCCGGACTCCGAGACCATCGATTTTTGCGTCGCCTTGATAGAGTCGGGACGGTTTTCGGGTGACATTCAGCGGGCCGGCCTTGGGATGCCACTTAAATTGTCCGGGCCCCACGGCTATTTCGTATTCCATAGCCATCTGAATCCGGCGGTGTTCGTGGCCACGGGCACCGGCGTGGCGCCCTTTGTGGCCTTTTGCCGAAGCGGGGCGGTTCCTGCGCTGGTGCTCCACGGCGTCGGCAGCCCTGAGCGGCTGTTCTATCAGGATCTTTTAAGGGCCGCATGCCGTGAATATGTGCCTTGCCTCAGCCGATCCGCGAAAGGCCATGCCGACTTAAAAAACGTATTTGCGGGTCGTGTCACCAGATACCTGGAGCACCACCTGCAAGCGGGCATCTATGACTTTTACCTGTGCGGTCGGCGGGCCATGATTCGCGATGCCACCGCGTTGATCGACGAACGCTTCAGCGGCTCGCGTCTGTTTGTAGAACCATACGATTGACGGTTTTTTGAAACGTCCCCTTTCCGCTTTGCCTTGATCCTACACGACCGCGGCGCAGTGAATAGGGGCTCATCTCTAACCCTGCAGGAAACCGGTGCACACCATCTGCCCCGCCTTATACGGGCGCAAACACCATTCGTTTTTCACTGTTGTCAAAGCGGATCATGGTGGCGTTGAGGATTCGCTCTTCGCCAAAAATGTTGACCAGGCGCATGCTGCCGGCCACCTGCTCGATGAGATCCACATTTTCCAGTACTTTTTCTTGGACGCCGTTTTTTAGGACAAAGACGCTGATGTCGCACATGGGGCTGCTCCTTTCAAGGGTGTCTGTATGAGGGTCGCCGCGCAGCGGCTGAATCAAGGTTTGGGCCCATCCCGCTCTCCTCACGGCTGCCGATACGGAACCGCGGTGATGCCATAGCGGCGCATGATCTGCTGCAGGGCCTGGCGCTCCAGGCCGCAGGCTCTAGCCGCCTGGGTGACATTGCCCTCGTTCAAGGCAAGCATGTGACCGATGTAGGCGGCATTGAAGGCTTTCAGGTTGTTCTCTTTGGCCTCCTTATACGGAAGGTCGATAAAGGTCGTGCTCTCGTCGGCCAAGGTGGTGGAAGTGGTCCTGCGCCCGATGCCAACGTCCGTGGGGGTGATCTCATCGGTGGGGGAAAAAAGTATTCCCTGCAGGATCATATTTTCCATCTCACGCACATTGCCCTCCCACCGGCGGCCTACGAAGGCATCCATCAATTCCGCTGAGAAATGTTTCAAGGGTTTGTCCAGTTTGGCACAGTGTTTTTCCAGCAGATGACTGGCGATCAGCGGGATGTCTTCGGGGCGGTCCCGCAGCGGCGGAAGCGCTATGGGCAGGACATTGAGCCGATAAAAGAAGTCCTCGCGGAATTCACCCGCCCTGATTTTCTCGGACAGGGGCTGGTTGGTGGAGGCGATGATCCTGACATCCACATGAATCGGCCGGGCGTCACCCAGGGCCTTGATCTCCTTTTCCTGAAGCACCCGCAGCAGTTTGGTCTGAATGGTGGTCGTGATGTCGCCGATTTCATCAAGGAAAATCGTGCCGGTGTGGGCCTCCTGGAACAGACCTTTCTTGTCTCTGGTGGCATGGGTGAACGCCCCTTTTCTATAGCCGAACAGCTCGCTTTCCAGAATCTGCTCTGGAACGGTGGGACAGTTCACGGCAATAAAGGGACGATGGCTGCGGTTGCTCAAAGCGTGCACCGCCCTGGCGGTCAGATCTTTGCCAGTGCCCGATTCACCGGTAATCAGCACCGTTAGATCGTTTTTGGCGACCATCAGGATGGTTTCATAGACCCGCTGCATCTGGGGGCTTTTTCCGACCAGCTCCTGAAACATATCCGTTGCCTGGCACTCATGGTGCAGCCTCAGGTTCTCTTTCATCAGGCGGCTGCGTTCGAAGGCCTTTTCCAGACGCATCACCAGCGCATCGTGATCGAAGGGTTTGGTGATGAAATCGTAGGCCCCGCGCTTCATGGCTTCCACGGCCATCTCGATGTGTCCGTAAGCGGTCATCATGATCACGGTTATTTTTTCACCGCTATCGGCTTTGACTTGTTCCAATACATCCAAACCGCTGATGCCGGGCATTTTGATGTCCGCCAGGACCAGGTCGTAGTCGCCGGCGCGAATCATTTCCAGGGCGGCTTCTCCGGAGGATGCGGTATCCACCCGGCAGCCCAGTTCAGGTTCCAGGCTCCTTTTGAGCAGCGTCAGCATATCCGGTTCGTCGTCAACGATGAGAAGGTTCTGCACCATGGTTTACCTCCCCGAAAGCGGGGCCGTGGTCGGCAGGGCGATGGTAAATGCGGCCCCTCGGCCCGGTTCACTTTTAACGGTAATGTTGCCGCCATGGCCTTTGATGATGCCATAACTGACCGACAGCCCAAGGCCCGTGCCTTCACCGGTGGGTTTGGTGGTGAAAAAAGGATCGAAGATTCGCAGCAGGTTCTCTTTTGCGATGCCATGCCCCGTATCAGACACCTCAACCGTGATGCGGCTGGCCGAATCGTTGAGCCCGGTGGTTATTTTAATGCCGCCGTTGCGCTTCACCGCATGGATGGCGTTCATCAGCAGATTGATGAGCACCTGCTTGATCTTCTTCGCATCCATGCGCACTGGGGGCAGGTCTGGTGCGAAGACGGTTTCGATGTGAATGTTTTCCAGGTTGCTGTGGTGGCGCACAAAACCGATCACCTCCTCAATAATAACGTGGATGTCCAGATGCGCCATCTGGGGACTGGATGTTCGTGCAAAATTGAGCAGGTCTTCGACAATGGCCTTGCAGGACCGGACATGTTTTTCGATGGTTTTCAGGTCCGTGTAGCGGTCTGAGCGGGTGTCTTCGCTGCGCAGCAGCAACTGGGTGTAGCCCAAGATGATGCCCAGTGGATTGTTAATTTCGTGGGCGATGCCCGAAGAGAGCTCGCCGATGGATGCCAGCTTGTCCGCCTGAGCCATCTGTTTCTGTATCAACCGGCGCTGTTCGATGTCCTTGATCAGAAAATGAATGGTTTCGCCATCGTCGTAGGAGCTTTTGGCCAGGCTGCCCGATAGCAGCACCCGACGACGGGTGCCGTCTTTCAACACCAGGTCGAACTCTTCGCTGGAGATGAACCCGCGGTCTTCGATGTGTCGACTGATCGAATCCCAGTCCTTGGCGCTTGACAACAGTTCCTGGAAGAACCCTTTGTCAATGGTGTCGTCCCCTTCCAAACCATGGAAGCCGACCATGCTTCTTCCCGCCGGGTTGAGATTGACGATCCGCCCGTCACGGCGCGTCACCAGGATCATGTCTTTGGAAACCTCGAAGATCCGGCGGTACTTCTGCTCGGAAATCGCCAGTGCCTCGGTGCGCTTTTCGACCAGCTGCTCCAGATTCTGATTGAGGTAGAGCAACTCCTCATGGGCGGTCTGCAGGGCCTGGCGGTCCTTGACGATGGTGCCGTAAATCGCCCAGGTCCGCTCGAAGAAAAGGGTGACCGAGGCGACGACGATGAAGGTGAAGGTGTTGACGGCGCCGGAGAAGGGCTGGATGGCTGCCCACAGGTCCTGGCGGCCAACCAACAGAAAGATTTGCTTGAGCAGGTGACCGGCGGAGCGGGAGACGGCAAAAATGGCCAGGGCCGCACACACCCACAACAGGTAGTTGACGACAATATTGGTGGGTTCGATTTTTTTCAGGCGCAGGCTGTACCCGAGACTGATAAAGGAGAAAACGATCATCAGGACGGACCCGACAACGTCGATGAACCAGATGGGGAAAAAGGTGCCGGTCATCAACGGATTCCTTTTTGGGGCTGATCTTTGCGCGCCTCAATCAACATGAATCGCAGTCCCAGCATCAGGAACACCATGGCCGGTACACATAGCAGATGATCCAGCTTGGCCACATAGTAGACAACGGCCACCCAGTTGCGATCGCCGGCGGCGGTGATGCGGATGTGCCAAGGTCCGGTATTGCTGACATCAACGGCCAGAATTTGTTCGTCGAGGAAGTGAACCAGGAAGGCATCGGCGTTCCAGAGAATGAAAAAGAAGGCCGCATACTGGATATAGCGCCATCCGGGTGCTTTCACCAGCCCGGCCTGCCGCAGCCAGTAGATCAAAAGCACCATGGAAAGCAGGAAAAAGATATGGGCGAACTGGTGGACCCACACCCCTTCGACGCCCGCATGGCCCTGGGTGGCCAGGGCGGGCGAGTCTGCCAACAACGTCAGGCAGAAACACCCACCTGCAACTGCATAGCGCGATAGGCGGTCCGCGATGTTTCGGATCATGTTCATCCTTTTACGCCCAGTATTCCTGATGAATCGGCTATGGGATTGACTGTTTGTCAACCTTTCACAGTCCGTCAATGCCAGCTGGATGTGTTGCAGGGCTTGAGCTGCTTTAACGGCCGGCTTTGTCGGCGGCGTCCAACATTTTCTGCACGCCTTTAAAATAAGGCAGATGGGGCCTCATGTATTTGAACAGAATGCGGCTGAGGATGTACATCGGTATGAATGTGAACATGTAACCCACACCGTTGGCGAACAAGAAGGAAAGGGGTGCCGCCACCGGGAAATCCACCTCGGCGAAGCGGGAGCCCAGCCAGCCCATGGCAAAGGGCAGCGGCCATAAAATGGCTGCACTGTGGGCCACCATGGTGAAAAAGCTCTTTCCCCAGACATCCGTCGCCTCTTTGTTCAATGCCTTGTAACTCTCCTTGTCGCCCGCTTGGTAAGCCATCATGGACAAGCGCTCTTTTTCCCGCATTTCAGTCGTCATCTGGTCCACGTAGGGTTTGTTGAATTTCAGAGCCAGGGAAACGGAAAGTTCGCCAATAATGACACAAAGACAAGCCAGGTTGAAGGTTCCAATCAGAAAGTCGAGGATAGGGATATGGGTCAGCCGGTAAAAGAAAATCAGGAACTGATCCGTATGGACATAAATACTGTGGAAAAAGTTTTGCATGGATGTTGAACCGACCGTTGATGTTTGTCATGCGGAGAAGTCCGCACAGATGGCTCCAGCGATAATACCGGTGCCGGCAGGCATCTTGCCGGCACCGGCTTATTTTCAGGCCGGTAACGAATCTATTTAGAAAGGCATCTTGATTCCGAAAAATCCAAGCAGTGTATATTTCAGACCGATGTATGCCGCCAGCACAATGAAAATTCCCTTCAGAACTTTTTCAGGAATGTATTTGCCGGTTCGCGGGCCGATCATGGAACCGATGAAGATACCGATCAGTTCCACACCGATCAGTGGCCAGTGAATCATGACGCCCTTCAGAACCATGAAGTTGAAAATGGCGAAAATCATACCGATCAGCACGGAGAGGGCGGAGGTGCCGGCGACCACGAACATGGGCAGGCCCACCACGCTGGTCAGGAAGGGAACATACAGGAATCCGCCGCCGATGCCCAAAAACGAAGCCAGCGCCGAAATGAAGAAACCGCCGGCAAAGGCCCAGATCGGGCTGAAACTGAAGGTCTGACCAAAAAAGGAGATTTCGATCTTGGAAAGGCTCCATTTCAAGGTTTTGACGCCTAGGTTTTCAATGGCGACCTTTGATTTGGCTGCTTCCTCAAAGGCCTTGGCGGCCGCTTTGGCCGCTTTCTTGGAGGCCTGCCCTTTGGGGCTCATCTCATAGACCATGAACCCGCCGATGATGAACACCACCAGGCCGAAGTACCCCTGGTACTGGGAGAATTTGACTTTGCCGGCGGTGGTGAAGACGATGAGCAGGGTGGCGAAAAGGGCGCCGATGCCCAGGAAAAATCCCAGGGAGGCCACCAGCCGTTTCTGCTTCCAGTAGTTGAAGCTGGAAACCAGGGCGGACGTTCCCACCAGCCACTGGTTGGAGACGCGGATGCTGTCCGTGATTCCTTTGTTCAGCGCCGGTGACGTATCTTTGAAGGTTTTTGCATAGCTGCCCAGGCCATAGATCGTCATGTGACCCACGCCGGCCATGATGCCGCCGAAGGCACCCACGGTGGAGAAGATCCAGCCTACCCAGATGGCCCACAGGAAACCCACGATCGGGTTGAGTTGCGGGCCGCCGGGGATACCTAAGAATCCGGGTTTGGCATTGGGGTCGATCTGGCCCTTTTCGGTTCCCTGGGGTGCCTGGGCGATGGCCTCTTCCAGACTGGCACTATGGGCCGTATCGGTCACCAGCATCGGCACTGCGGCGAAACAGAAAATCAAAAGCAACACGGTTACAAATTTCAAGTTGGTGTTCATCAATCTCCTCCACAATGTTGGGAATAAAGACCGAAACCCATATCGGTCGTCGTGCATATTCAGGATGAACTGAATTCATCCCCCAAAAAAACGCCTTACATCCTGCTTGCATCACCTCCAGTCCGATGAAATAAAAGGGCTGTCCGGTTATGAGCAAGTTGCATGCCATTGAACGCCCGTTGAAGGAGGAGAACGGGTTCCCAGTGGATGCCAAATAAAACTTAATATTAACAGGCTATTGAAAAATATTTTCAATCTTTCATTTCAATGGGCGATCCGCGTAGGAGCCTGCCGTGGGTGGGCAAGGCGCATTAATTATGTTGCTCCGTTTAATATCCATTTGAATGTACAGCATTTATTAAAAAACTAGGAAGCGCAATAAAAATATTTCGGTGCAAGAAAAAATGAGCACCGTATGCTGAAAATGTTACCGATAATTACCGGAAATGACAGCTCCGGCAGGCGTTTAATTTATAACAAGCTGAAAAATTAATGTTTTTAAATTTTTTATGGTTGTCGCGTTTTTGTATGCAACCCGGAATTCTGGTACGCATGTTGCTTTGTTGAAGGAGCCGATTTCGCATTGAATCGTAATCGAAACCGCTTGCCGGTTTACTATGCTGGAGGAATACTATGCAAAAAGAAGTTTACAGTCTCTGTTTTATGTGCTCGATCCGCTGTCCCATCAAGGTCAACGTCAAAGACGGTCAAGTGGTCTGGATCGAAGGCAATCCCCACGTGGCCGGCATGGAGGGCAGCCTGTGCCCCCGCGGTGCGGCGGGGACATCGCTGCTCTACGACCGCCAGCGCGTTCAGAGCCCGATGATCCGGGTAGGCGACCGTGGCTCGGGAAATTGGCGCAAGGCCAGCTGGGATGAGGCCCTGGATTACGTGGGTGACAAACTCAAGGGGATCATCGACCAGTATGGCGGCCACAGCGTGGTGCTGGGCGAACGAACCCAGTTGGCCACGCATGTGAGCAAGACCTTTTTGAAAGCCATCGGTTCACCCAACCATTTCACACATGACGCCCTGTGCAAAGGGTCGGTGAACACGGCCTGCCGTTCGCTTTTCGGCCTCACCGACGGACAGATCGGGGTCGACTACCGCAATACCCGGCACATCGTGCTTTACGGCCGCAATATTTTCGAAGCCATTTCGGTCAAGGAGGTCAACAACCTTATGGCGGCCATGGAGGACGGGGCCAAAATGACCTATATCGATCCCCGCGTATCGATCACTGCCACCAAGGCCCACCGTTACTGGATGATCCGGCCGGGCACCGATCTGGCGCTCAATTATGCCCTGATGCACGTGATCCTGGATGAACGGCTCTACGATGCCGCATTTGTGGACCGCTGGGTGCACGGTCTGACCGAACTTCAGGATTTTGTTGAACCGTATTCGCCCAGGTGGGCGGAAGCGGAGACTGGGATTCCGGCTGGGGAAATCGTTGCCCTGGCCCGGGAACTGGCTAAGGATC
Source organism: Desulfosarcina sp. (assembly GCF_046496365.1). Lineage (GTDB taxonomy): Bacteria > Desulfobacterota > Desulfobacteria > Desulfobacterales > Desulfosarcinaceae > Desulfosarcina. The sequence continues at coordinate 49,920 of NZ_JAWOHB010000037.1, read as the reverse complement.
GGCCGGCCGTGGCGTTTCATTACGGCTATCGCGGTGCCAGCCACACCAATGAAATTTACCTCCGCCGCTCCATTCTCATGCTCAACGCGCTCATGGGTTCCATTGAGACCAAAGGCGGGATCTTCTTTAAAAAAGGCCCCGGTGAGGCCGGTGGCAAAGCCGCCCGCAAACTGGTGGATCAGGAGTTCCCGAAAATCGAGTTTCCCCGTTTCGACAAAGTGGGTACAGCCGATTTCCCGCTGCCGGATCCGGCTCATGGGGCGCCACATCGCCTGCCCCATGCCATCATCAACGCCGATCCTTATCCCATCAAGGCGCTGTTCAATTTTCGGTTCGAGCCGCTCATGTCCATCGCGGACACTGAATTGACGCGCAAGGCGCTTGACCAGTTGGATCTCATTGTGACCATTGACATCAACTACAGCGATATCGCCTGGTACAGCGACGTGATCCTCCCCGAGTCGACTTACCTGGAGAGAACCGACTGCATTCAGCAGGCCAACGGCCTCAAACCCCAGATGTTCTTGCGCCGTCAGGCGGTTACACCGCGCTACGACACGCGTGAAGGCGCCATGATTCTCAAGCAGATCGCCGACCGCATCGGCACCGGCGATTATTTTCCCTATGCAAACATGGATGAGCTGGTCCGCTGGCAGCTGGAGGGCACCGGCTTTACCATGGAAGATTTTGACGCCAAGGGGTTCGTGGCCTACGGCAAAAAACAGATTTTCTGGGATCGCACCGATGGCCTCAAACTCAAGACGCCGTCCAAGAAGATCGAGTTCAAGTCTGCACTGCTTGAGGATGCGGGATTTGAGTCTTTTCCGGCCTACGAGCCCATGCCGTCGGCCCAGCCGGACACGTTCCGGCTGGTCACCGGCCGGACGGCCTTGCACACCCATGTATCCACGCAGAATGTGGAATACCTCAATGAGCTGTGCGGCGAGAACCTGTTGTGGATCAACAACCGCAAGGCCGCCGAACTGGGCATTGCCGACCGGTCGATGGTTGAAATCGCCTCCAGCCGTCACAGCGGAAAGATGCGCGCCTATGTTACCGACCTGATCCATCCGGAGTGCGTTTTTCTGCTGCATGGCTTCGGTCATCAGGCCAAGCGGGCCGAGCGATCCTATAACAAAGGCGTCAGCGATGCGGCCCTGCAGGAGAACATTTATGACAAGGTGGGCGGAAGCCCCGCCTATCACGATACCTTCGTCACGGTTAAGGCCGCCTGACGGGTCGCAAGGTTCAAACTGGCCCTCGGTCGGAGCAGACGCTGCGGGAAAATAAACAGGAAAAGAGGACTATGAGCAAATATTATCTTTTTCAGGACACCAAAAAATGTATTGGCTGCCACGCCTGTGAAGTGCAGTGCAAGGCCAACAAAAATCTACCCATGGGCCCCCGGCTGTGCCAGGTTATTCAGGTGGGACCGAAAATGATCGGCGGGCTTCCGCGGGCGGCTTATATTTTCATGCCCTGCTTTCACTGTGAAAACCCCTGGTGTGTGGCCGCCTGTCCCACCGGCGCCATGCAGCAGCGCAGCAGCGACGGCATCGTCTTTGTGGACCATAACCTCTGTGTGGGCTGCAAGACCTGCATTTCCGCCTGCCCATGGGGGGCTCCCCAGTGGAATCCGGAAACGGGCAAGGTGGTCAAGTGCGACTACTGCAAGGACCGGGTGGATCAGGGCCTTAACCCCGCCTGCGTGACCACCTGCACCACCCATTGCCTGAAGTTTGGCAAAGTGGAAGATATGACCCAAATCCGCAGGGAGCGCCATGCCCAGACCGTCGCATCGCTGGAGCACTGCGCGTTCTGAAACAAGAGGTCATCCATGTCCAATAGCCAATGCCCGGTCACGGAGAGCATCCAATTTATCGATGAAATCATCGGCAGTGGCGGTCTGAAGCAACCGAAAAGCCGACGGATCGCCGAAGAGATTCACAGCCTTCTTGAAGATGTGGCCTGGGGGCGCGCCGGTGAGGATCATCTGCCGGCGGTTCACGGTTTGATCGGCGAGCTGTTCCAAGAGGCCGCCGAACCGGAAGGCTACCGGCTGGGCAAACACCTTCACCAGACCATGGAGACGCACGGTGAAGTGTTCGAGAGCCATGTGAGAACGCACAACTGCCCGACTGAAACCTGCGAATGGCTGACGCCGGCACCGTGCCAGATGGCCTGCCCGGCAGGTATCGACGTGCCCACCTATGTGACCCTGATCGGCCAGGGGAGGGACGCCGAGGCCATCGAAGTGATCCGCAAGGACAACCCCTTTCCGTGGGTCTGTGGGCTGGTCTGCACCCGACCCTGTGAGTTCATGTGCGTGCGCGGCCGGATCGACACCCCGGTTTCAATCAAATTTCTCAAGGCATTTGCCGCCGAACGGGCCATGTCCGAAGGCACCTACCGCAATCCGCAAAAAGCACCCGATCAGGGCAAAAGAATCTGTGTGATCGGCGCCGGGCCGGGTGGCCTGAGTGCGGCCTACTACCTGGCCTTGAAAGGGTATGGGGTTCACGTGATCGAGGCGCTGCCCACGGCCGGCGGCATGATCATGGTGGGCATCCCCCGCTATCGGCTGCCCCGGGAAGTGATCGACCGGGAAGTGGGCATGCTGGAGGAACTGGGGGTGACGTTTGCGTTCAACACCCGGTTTGGCGAAGATGTGACCCTGGACCAATTGCAGGCAGAGGGTTATGACGCTTTTTTCTTCGCCATTGGCGCCCATAAGGCCTATAAACTGGGAATTCCGGGGGAGGGGGATTTTCCTCAGACGGTGGAAGCCATCGACCTGCTTCGCCGGGTGGCCCTGGGTGACCGGCGGATGCCCGGAAAACGGGTGGTGGTTGTCGGAGGCGGCAATGTGGCCATCGATGCGGCGCGAACCTGCCTGCGCCTGGGCAGTCCGGAAGTAACCATCGCCTATCGCCGGACCCGTCACGAAATGCCGGCTGATGAAGAGGAGGTCGAGCAGGCCGAGGAGGAGGGGGTTCGGTTCTCTTTTCTGACCATTCCAGCCAAAATCGTGGGTCAAGACAACAAAGTTTGCGGACTAAGCTGTGTCCGCGCCCAGTTGGTGCAGCGCGAAGGCAGCAGTCGCATGTCTCCGGTTCCGGTTCTGGGCAGTGAATATATAATGGAAGCGGATGTGGTGATCAGCGCCATCGGCCAGAAAGTCGACCAGCTCTGCCTGGGTGAACTCGAAACGATGGACTGGACCCGGCGCGGGACCATCGATGTAAACATGGTCACGATGGAAACATCCCTTGAGGGAATATTTGCCGCCGGTGATGCGGTAACCGGTCCGGCCACGGTGATCGAGGCCATCGGCGGGGGGAAGCGGGCCGCGGAGGCCATTGACCGCTACCTGCTGGGTATTCCCCAACCGTTGATGCCGCCTGTCCCTGTGCGACGGCGAAGGGAATCCTGTATCGAGGTTCCCGCCGGCACCAAAACGGTTATCAAGCGGCCGACCATGGACATGTTGAACCTGGATCGCCGCCGGACCACTTTTCAGCAGGTTGAATTGGGATACACCGAAAATATGGTCCGTGAGGAAGCCCGGCGGTGCCTGCGCTGCGACATCTGTCGACGGTGCGGCAAATGTGTGACCGTCTGCCGTGACAAGATGGGCATCAGCGCCCTGGAGTTGGGTTACCTGGACTTCGACCATCCCGGCCATACCGATCTGCGCGTCACCGAGGAGCGCTGCATCGCCTGCGGGGCCTGTGCGGCCAACTGTCCCAACGATGCCATGAAAATTGAGGACCGTGGAAATGAGCGCCTGCTGATCCTTTGCGGAACCATCCTCAACCGGCAGAAGCTGGTTTTCTGCAATTCATGCGGCAAGGCCATGGGGCCCATGAAATATCTGGATTATATCCGCAAACGGACCCAATCCGTCACCCAGGCACCCGAAGGGGCGCTGATCTGTGACAGCTGCGCAAGGACGAAAACCGCCCGATTAAATGTGAATGCACTTCCGGTGTGAACGACCGCCGGTAATGGTGTTGACCGACAGACAGGGGGAAATGAAAATGGTTTTCCGAAGAGGGCAGAAGGTAGAAGTCTACCGCCGCAGTGCGGACGAGAGTTGGGAAGCCTATATGGACCGATTCGTCGGCCTTCACGGCATCATTACCGATCCGGATACGGCCATCAACGATCCGGATTCGCTGGTGGAGGTGAGTCTGGAAGGCAAGGGGACTCATCGGCTTCCCCAGGATTGTCTACGGCCCATCGACGATTGATGATCGTCGATCCAAAAGGGTAGGTTCATCCTTATTTTTGGGATGGGAACTGACTGCCGGACTGCACCATCTACAGGAATATATAACCGATCTGCATGACGCCATACAGGATTAAGCAATGATTACGATGAGTATCGACGGCATCTCCTACCCGGCTGAAGAGGGCCAGAGCGCTCTCCAGGTGGCCCGGGAAAATGGCATCGACATCCCGACCCTTTGTTATCATCCGGCGCTGAAAACCACCGGATCGTGCAAACTCTGTGCGGTGGAAGTGACCAGGCGGACCGGCGGCCGCCGGATTGCCATGTTGGCGTGTATTCTTAAAGTATCGGAGGGGCTGGAAATTAAAACCACAGGACCCGTTGTGGAAGCGGCCCGAAAAAAAGCGTTCATGAACCTGCTGGTCCTGGCGCCTCAATCAAAACTGTTGCGCCGGTTGGCTTGTGAGCACGGTGTTGACCTGGGGCCGCCACCGGACGGATGCGTCCGGTGCCGCCTGTGCATCCGCGTGTGCACAGAGATCGTTCGCGCCGGTGCTCTGAAAATGGTCAAGGTTGATGGTGCCGGTTCCGTGGTACCGGAACCGGATCGTTGCATCGGCTGCGGCACGTGCGCCAACATTTGCCCCACCGGCTCCATCCGCGTGGAGGATCGAGAAAACGTGCGAACCGTCATGATCCGGGATGAACTGATCGGCAAACACCCTCTGGAACGTTGCGAAGGGTGTGGCCGCTGGTTCGCCACCAGGCGATATATCGACTTTATCGAACGGCGCACGGCCCCCCATCCCCATGTTAAGGAGATCCACAAATACTGCGCCACCTGCGCCAAATTGTTTTCCGACCGTACGCGGGCCGCGTCCGATCACTCGGTTAAGACACGCATGCCGGGGCATTAAGAATTACTGATTTTGAAATGACGGGATCCTAAATTCAAGAGCCCCTTCCGCTTGGAAGGGGCTCTTTTTACCTACGGAAGGCCGGTCGGCTTCAGATCTCCAGCCAGGAGTCGGAGTAGAGGGTTTTCCCGAGGATGACGTCGACGGTCTTGGCGTAATCCAGCATCTCCTTGGAAAGGCTGGCGCGGTCGGGTTCGGTCCCGTCGAGCATACCGTAGATCAGGTTGACGATATCCTGGCGTTCGCCCTTGCAGATGGCGGTCTGCTGTTCGTCGCGCGGATCGGTGATGATCGATTGCATGCCGCACTTCATCAGCATCACCGTGTAGGTCTGGTTCAGGATGGGCCGCAGGTGGTCGGGCGGTCCGTTGGAGATGTTGGATAGGCCGCAGGTGCTCTTGGCGCCCGGGGCTATATCCGGGATCATCTTCTGGAACTCCATGAGGCTGATGGCCTGGGGCTGCTGGATGTTCACCGGGGTCACGATGCCGTCCACCCAGATTTTCTCGTTGGGAATGCCGGCTTCGTTGGCGAAGTAAAGCAGTTCGACGCACAACGCGGCGCGCTCGTTCTCATCGCGGGGCAGGCCTTCGGGCCCCCACATCAGGGCGACGAAATCGGCATTGTACTCGGCGGTCATGGGCACCATGCGTTCGTAGCGTTCCGGGCGGCACATGATGGAGTTGACGATGTGCGGGGTGCCGGAAGGGACCTGCTTGATGACCTTCAGGGCCGCTTCGATGGCGTCGATGTTGGAGGTGTCCAGTGCCAGAGGCAGGTCCGGCACCACGTCCTGAACCACCTGAACCACCCACGGCATCAACTCGTGCCCGTCCTTTTTGGCCGGACCCAGGTTGATGTCGATGTAATCCATTCGCTTTTCCTTCTGGAAAAGGGCCTCTTCCTGGATCGGTTTGGGATTGCGCTCCTTGAAAGCACGGCCGATCTTCGTTGATATGACATTTAAACTCTCGCCGATAAGTAGCATACGACTTTCCTTTCTTTTTCTCGGCATCATGCTCCGGCCAGTGCTTCGGCCACGGATGACGCTATTGCCAACATGATGGCCGGTGAGCCGGCCAGGAAACGACGGCCAGCGCCGGTGGGGTCAACCCCTCCGGCCCTGACCGTTAGATCACACAGCGGTTACGCTCTGAGGAAGCCGGGGATGTGTGCGGCTTCCCGGGGACCCACGGTGATGGTCCAGCCGGGAAGTTCCTCTTCCACGTCGCCCACGATGGAGGCGGCATAGCCGGGAATGACCAGTTCCTGATGCTTGATCTTGTCGGTGATGCCGCTCTTTTTGACGAACAGGCCCACGTCGTCGCCGGCGAACTTGCCGGCAGCCCAGGCGGTAAGTACTGACAGTCCTTCTGAATCCTTGATGAGCAGCCAGGTGGGGACCTTGCTGGCTTCGATTTCGCCGGAGACAATGAAGTAGGTCAGGGCGAAGTTGGTGGTGACCAGCACCCTGGAATTCTCGTTGGGGTTATTGATGGGGTAGATGCCTTCGGTGACGGTCATGGGCCGCTGCGGGTCGGTGTAAATGTTGAGTCGCTCCAGAAGCAGCGGGAACAGGCTTTCACCGGCAAAGTCGGACATCACCACGATGCCGCCGTATTTGGCTATGTACATGGCGGCCAGCATGGTTTCCGTGTCCAGATTGGAAGCCATTTCACAGGGCAAGGCGATGGTGGGGAATCCCACGGCCCGGTTGGCGTTTTTCAGGGCGGCACGGCGGATGGCGATCATGTCCTGGTGGGACTGTTTGGGTTCGCGTGAACCGGGATCCAGCACCAGGTCTTTAAGGCCCATGCCGGTGAGCTTCTCCGACAGGGCGGTCAGTCCGTCGATGGAATCCGCCTTGATGGCCAGGGGCAGGTCGTTCTCCTTGGCGATGGCGCCGAAGGCGTCTGCATTGGCTGGGGTGGCGGCGTACATCAAGGGCCTTTTGAAAGCGCAGGCGGCCACGCCGGCTTTCATGACGTCGGCATCTTCGCTCATCAGGATGACGTTGAACTCCGAGGTCTCGGCGACTTGTTTAGCGACGGCGGCAAAGGCATCGGCCTTGCCGTTGACATCTTTGACGGCCACCAGCTCCGGCCGCAGATTCAGGCCCACGCGTTCGTACTGCAAGGCGTTCCAGCCGGCCAGTTTGGCTTTCAGGTCCGCCGCGGGGATATCGGAGCCCACCAGCGCTGCCAGCAGGGTGGGATTGTAAAAGGTTTTTTCATGGCGGTACTGAACGGTTTCGCCGCCGGTGGCCGCCTTCCGAACACCTTTGCCGACCACGACCGGACGAATGGGCGGTGCCGAGGCTTCGGAGAGTTTCTCCCGGGCCTCGTCGGAGACATAGGGACAGCTGTCCAGCTCTGCCTTGCCGGATGCCAGGTTCATGGCAAAGGCAAGACAGGTGGGAACCCCGCATTCCTTGCAGTTGGTCTTGGGCAGGAGTTTGAAAATCTGAATACCGGTTAATGCCATACTGTTCTCCTTGTCTGTATGGGCAATTCACCCGGTCGGAGACCGGGGAATCGGTTCGTCTGTGGTAACGGGGCGGACGATGCCGTCCGCCCCGTTGTTTTGCCAGTTAGCCGATCAGGGAATCCATGGAGAGCGCCGGGTGGCCTTTTTCCTGGAGGAAGGGCAGAATCTCCTCTTCGGTGATGCCCACGGTTTCATCGGCGATCATGTCATAAAGATTCGGTACGCCCATTTCGGCGCCCCGTTTATCGATGCGTTCCTTGAGTTCTTCCTTGAGCATCTTGGGCATCCAGACCATCCGCAGGAGGCCGCCGTCACCCAGTATAAACTTGCCCTGGGTTATGTTGAACTTGGAGTGGCCCACAAAGCCCGGCGAGGAAGCGCCACCGCCCATGACACCGGCCAGGGTGGTGAATTTCATGCCGCAGGGGGTTTCCCCGGCGTAGTCGCGGCCCACGGTCATCACACCGTTGCAGGACGGCAGCATGGCGGCGATGCACTCACAGCAGCCGCAGGTGGTCATGGGGTCGGTGACCATGGAGTAGAAGTTGTAGTGGGTCACGGCCCCGCGGGAGGCCTTGTAGACGAATTCGTTGACACCCTTCCACTGGCCCAGCTTCGGGTCGATGCACTCGCCCTTTTCAATAGGTTGGTTGGGGCCGGTGGGGTTGATCTCGAAGGAGGCCTTGCAGTCCATCCAGTTGTAGGCGCCGCACAGGCCGGTACGCTCCGGGCTCACCGTGCACACATGGCTGGGGGCAAAAGACTGGCAAAGGGTGCATGAGTAGTAGGTCTCCACATCCTCGTCGGTCATCTTCTCCACCCGTTCGTCGCGCGTTTTGTACTCGGCGCGGGCCCGTTCGGTGAGTTTGTCCACGTCGGCCTTCTTGGTCATCAGGGTCACCTGGACTTTGTCCAGGATCTTGCCGAAGTCCTGGTGGAACTTGGCGTGCAGGACGACACCGATGTCTTTGAGGGTGAAGCCCTTGTCGATGGCGGCCTTGCTGATGCGCACCCAGGAGATGTCGCGCTGGCCGATGTGCATGACCCCCTGGATGTAGTTGATCAGATGGTGGATCTGGCGCTCCAGAATCGGCTCGAAGTCGGTCTGGAATTCCCGGCCGGCCACCTGGATGTAGATGCCCAAGGGGAAGGTGCCGCCTTCCTTCAGTTCACCCACGTCCGGACCGTCGACGATGACCTTACCGTCTTCAATGGCGTTCATGTCGGCCATCTTGACCAGCTCGGTGCACTGGGTTTTGCCGCCGCCGCACTGGGCGAACAGGTCGGCGCCGCGTACACGCTCGCCCTCGTAGGCCGGACCGAATGAACAAGGGATATCGATCTCGGCGATGATGGTCTTCAAGCCGCGAACCTCGACGGAGCGCTGGCACATTTCGCTGTGGGGTACATTGGCCACGACGTGCTCGTAGGTACAGATACCCGTGGGCAGGATTTCGGGGATGTCGGTGTCGGCCAGGGTCGGAAAACCCCAGTTGACGCAGCCGGCGGCGGCCACGCCCCACTCGGTGCCGATGTCGCCCAGGGCGTTGACGAAGGCAAACACGCGGTCCTTGTTGTACATGAGGATTTTTTTGTGGTCGCCGGGTTTGACGCCACCGAAAGCCATGGCTGCGCGATTGGCGAACCCCAGGGCAAACACGGCCGAGGAGATGTCCGGGCCGAAGGGAACGATGCGGGTGTTCCAGCCGATCTGAACACCGGCCTCCAGGAGCTGGTCGATAAGCGTGGTGCCATTGTGGTTGGCGGCGCAGAAGATGTAGAGGCTTCTTCTCTGGTACTCTTCGACGATCGCCTTGGCGATCTCCGGATTGGGTGCGGCACCGACCATGGCGGCAAAGCCGGGGGCCGATCCGTCCACGAACTCCACGCCGCGCTTTCTCAGGATGGTGTCATCGGCCGGGCCCACCCAGACCTTGCCCGCGTCAATGTCCGGGTCCTCTTCAGGATGGTAGAAGTCCGGGTTGTCCAGGATCCGCAGGGCTTCCATGATTTCGTAGGAGAAGATGGCGGCCATGCCGGCGTCCAGCAGGGGCCCCAGGTAGGGCAGGTGGTTCTTGCCCTTGACATGCGGGGGCAACAGGCCCCGGGCAAATGCCAGGGGTTTTTTAAGGTCTTCGAGGGTCTCCACCTTCATGCCGGTCAGCGAGTAGATGACCGGCAGGTAATAGGCGGTGTTGGGAAAACCGATCTTGGTGTCGGCGTTATGGGTATCCAGTGCTTTTTTGAAACGGCCTTCAGCGGTGGAAACCACTTTGTAACCACCCTGGATGGCGGCAAATGCGACTAATTTAGACATGCTGTATTCCTCCTTCGTTGAGGATCTGGTTAAAAATTGATTACCCTTCCAGCGCCTGGCGGTCGGCCATATCCATGAGCACGCGCTCCCTGGCCTTGTCGATGCCCAGTTCTTTGCGCTTCCGGTCGATGTGGGCGATCATCAGGCGGGCATGCTTGATGGGGTCGGCTTCCAGGTCCCACTTGCCACCGTAAAGTTTTTCCATCTCCTTGGAGATGTAATCATGAAACACGGGGGCGCCGGAGGTGGGCAGATGCAGGCCGAAGACGGTGTAAACACCCGAGGCGACAAAGTAGTGGCCGATGGAGATGGCCTTTTCGCTCATCCATTCCGGGGCGCTGCCGGCCAGGGGCAGGTCACAGATGTCCTTGCCCAGTCCGCCGGCCTTGACCACTTCAGTGGCTGCCAGCAGCAGGCGGCTGTTGTCCACGCAGGAACCCATGTGCAGGACCGGCGGGATACCCACCGTCTCGCACACCTCGGCCAGGCCCGGGCCGCAGTGTACGGCGGCCGCTTCCGGCGTCAGCAGCCCTTCCATGGCGCAGGCGATGCCGTTGCAGCCGGTGGTGAGTACGAGGACGTCATTCTTGATCAGCTCCTTGACCACCTGGATGTGGGCTTCGTTGTGGCGGGTACGGGCGTTGTTGCAGCCCACGACGCCGGCTACGCCGCGGATGCGGCCGTTGATGATGTTGTCGTTCAAGGTGTAGTAGGTGCCGCGGAAGGTGCCGCCCAGGTGATACTGGATCGACTCGACGCTGAACCCGCCGATGGAGGAGGCCTTGTACTGGGGAATCATAACCTCGCTGCCGCGGTTCTGGAAGTTGTCGATGCCCAGGCGGATGATCTTCTCCGCATCCTCCAGGGCGTGGTGTTCGTCGAATTCGATGTGGATGACGCTGTCCTGCTCCATCTTGGCGATGGGGTGGGTGGTGATCAGCTTGGTGTGGAAGCACTCGGCCACATTGGCCAGGTTCTGGAACACGCACTGGATGTCGACCACCATGGCGTCGCAGGCGCCGGTGATGATGGCCAGCTCCTGCTGCAGGTAGGTGCCGGCCTGGGGTACGCCGTGGCGCTGGAAGATCTCGTTGGCCGTGCAGCAGATGCCGCCCAGCTGGATGCCCTTGGCGCCCTTGGATTTGGCATACGCGATGATCTCCGGTTTCTGGCTCACGGCCACGATCATCTCGGAGAGTACCGGCTCATGGCCGTGGACGATGATGATGACGTGGTCTTCCTTCATGACGCCCAGGTTGGCTTCGGCCTGCAGGGGGTAGGGGGTGCCGAAAAGCACGTCCTGCAGATCGGTGGCCAGCATGGAGCCGCCCCAGCCGTCGGCCAGGGATGCGCGCGTGCCCTGCTTCATCAGGTTCTTGTAATCCTGGTCCACGCCCATGTGGGTGCGGTGCATGATCTCGACGATTTCACGGTCGATGTTTCTGGGCAATACGCCGGTTTTGGCCCACTTTTCATACAGCGGTGCCGGCGCCCGCTTGAGATAACGGAGCTCGCCTTCGGCTTTGCCCCATTCGTTAAGGGCTTTTTCGGCAACTTCCAGGGCGATTTCATCCATGTTGCGGTCCTGGATCGCGCCGTCAACATCTACAGTGGTGGCCACGTCAAACCAAGGGGCGATCGCCAAAAGCTTGTTGGGGTCCTTGATTTTGTAGGCGTCGGTCTCTTTGCGGGCCGCACTGAGGAACACCTCAGCTACGCAGCGGCCATGGTCGGAGTGCGCGGCCGCGCCGCCGGCGATCATGCGGATGAAGTTGCGGGCCGCGATGGTATTTGCCGTGGCGCCGCATAGGCCCTTGCGGGTGTCTTTTCCCTCGATGCCGCCTTTGGGCAGGGGCAGGCGGCAGGGGCCCATGGCGCAGTTTTTACAGCAGATGCCCTGGATGCCAATCGCGCATGGTTTCATCTGGACAGCCCGGTCGAATACCGTGTCAATGCCCAGCTTTTGTGCGCGGGCGATCAGTTCCTGGGTTGCAGGGTCAATGGAAGCGCCGACTGGATCGGCCAGTTTGGCTTCCTTGTCTTTGGTTAGTTCCGCCATTAGAGGTTCCTCCTCGTATTGATTTCGGCAATGGTTAACGGTTCAGGAGTTAATACAGTGAGACACGCCGGTGGACCCAGTCGAGCCGGTCAAGAATTTTTTCAGGCTCGCTTTTCTGTTCGGCGGCAGGGGTCATGGGGACCACATTGTCGACCTTGCCCGTGCTGCGTTCGGCTGCCATTTTGGTGCGCTCAGCGGCACGCTTCTGACGCAGGGCGTCCTCGGCGGCCTCTCTTTCGGCGGTGGCTTTGGCTGCTGCCGCCTGGTCTGCTTTAGTCTTGGCTTCGGCCTCGGCCTTGATCTTGGCTTCGGCGGCCACCTTGGCTTTGGCTTCCGCCTCAACCTTGGCCTGGGCATCTGCTTCAGCCTTGGCTTTGGCGGCTGCTTCGGCGTTGGCCGCAGCCTTGGCATCTTGCTTGGCTTTGGCTTGCGCGTCTACCGCTGGTGCGGTTGGTGCAGGCTCGGCCTTTTTGGCTGCTGCCGCCGGAGCAGCGGCGGGTTTGGCGACGGGTTTTTCGGCAGCCTTGGGTGCAGCTTTGGCGGCAGCGGCTGTTTTGGCCGGTGCGGCTTTCTTTTCCTGCTCCATGGTCAGGTCCGGTGCCGGGGCAAGGGCGGCCAGATCCACCGAAACGCCTTCCAGCCTTTTGACGATGGGGGCGATGTCGGCGGCGCTGCCACCGTCCATGGCGATGTCGATGAAGGCCTTGACCAGCCGGATGGCTTCGGGGTGGCGCATGATCAGGATGTCCGAACCGGCCATGAGGTAGGTGACGGCGCCCACGGCTTCCATGAGGATGCCGCGTTTTTCCGGGTCACCCAGGTTCGGGGCTTCCTCCATGCTCTGCTTGGCCTCCTTGCACTTCCAGATCTCGTTGGCCAGGTTGTTGATGATGGGCATCTGGAGTTTGTCGTCGCCCTGGGCCATCGCGGCCATTCTGAGGCGTTCCATGACCGAGTAGCTGTACTCGAGACCGTAGCCCAGACCGCCGGTGGTGGGGTCGATGATCACCCGATCCATGGGCATGCCCAGGTTTTCAAGCAGGATGTTGACCTGCTTGGCCAGGTTGACGTCGATGGGGGACGAGCTGATGATGGCGTGGCCGTAGCCCATGGCGGCGGCGCCGATGCCCTTGTGGTTTTTGTCTTCCACCGGGCCTAAGGTCAACTGCACATCCTGGCAGTCCTGGGCGATCTGCTTGAAGACCGCCTCGTCCTTTTGGTGGCTGGCGATGCCCCAGATCACCAGGGGAACGTCGATGGCACCGAGTACTTTTTTGACCGTGGCCGATGCATCCGCTGGGCTGGCGTTGGTGCCGTTGGGGTCGGTGCTTTTGAGCTGGAGCACGATAATTTCGGCGCCGTATTCCTTGACGCATTTTTTTGCCCATGCGGCCGGATCCGAAATTACGTCTTTGAAGGGTTCCAATGCGGCTGCCGGCCACTCTTCGGGCGCCATGTCCCAGATCTCCATGGCGATTCTCGGTTTGTGGGGCATTTTCCCCTCAAACTGGTAGAGTGGGTAGCAGGTCTCTCCTCCGACGGTAACGGCTTTTTTGCCTTTACCGATGGAGATGGCCTTTATCGCACCTGCATACGATTCTTTATAGAATTCGAAACTCAAAGTTACCTCCTTATCAGCTGCCGGTTAATGATTGCGGTTTGCAACAGCAATGCGGTGCTTCATCGTGCGCGCGGCCGGGTGAAGACACCCAACCCCTAAATGAAAAACTCAGGCCCCCTTTCGTATAGGAATTTATGATGTATAATATCTACAGCGGTAGATATAAAGCCGTGGAAGCGAATGGGCGGGCAATAGATTGGATTGCAGTCAGGGTGATGGGTCGTTTTCGGTTGCATGCGAAGCAGCATCGGCAAAACAGTCCTCTGGTACGCCAACAATGTCATGTTTGTCAATCGGAAGAACAGCTTGCGATCCATTGCGAAAAGGCCTTTGCGGCCAGGATGGTTTCGCGCTTCCCAAAGGCGCAAAACCAAGCATTATCCTTATAGGTTGGACGGTTTATTTGTCAATAGACGAGTGCGATTAAATCCCAATTTCCTGATAGATTGGCTTCAGTGGGAAGCCGTGGGACCATGGTGCCCGAATACCTCGGTAAATGACAGTTCATCAAATTTTTTTCCGTCCAGGTGCCGCTTTGCCGCGGCTGCTTCATGACGGTTGGCGCCGCTGGGCCATGCGCGCCTTGAGCCGGGGGAACTTGTTGATGTCCGTGTGGGGCAAAAACAGGGCCGCCACGTAGTTGTCCATGTAAGATGGGGTTTCCGACAACTCAAAATTGGTCATGCTGTGGGTAACCGCCACCACATCCTTGCGGATACGGTTGGTCAGGCTGCTCATCTTGGCTCCCAGCAGAGAGCTGTTGCCGATAAAGGTCACCTTCTCGGCGTCGATCTCCGGCAGCAGCCCGATCGTGATGGCCTTCTCCAGGTCCACATAGCTGCCGAAACCACCGGCCAGGATGATCCGATCAACATCCTGCATGTTCATGCCCACTTCGGTGAGCAGGGTCATGCAGCCGCTGAAAATAGCCCCTTTGGCCCGGATCAGGTTCTGGATGTCGATTTCGGTAAGGGCGATGTCCCGTCCGATCTGGGTTTCGTCGGCCCAGGCGAGCACGTATTCCCAGACCCCGTTGTCTTCACGAATGCGGTTGGTGGCCAGATCCCGGTTGAATTTGCCCAGGTTGTTGATCAGGCCCAGTTCGAACATGACCGCGGTCATGATGATCAGGCCTGACCCGCAGATGCCCTTGGGGCGTAAATTGCCGATGGTCATGAGCATGGGTTCCCAGGTGCCCGGATCCAGAGAAAAATCCTCGATGGCGCCCTTGGCCGCCCGCATGCCGAATTTAATGCCGCCGCCCTCGAAGGCCGGTCCGGCGCTGCAGGCGGCACAGGCCAGCCAGTCCCGGTTGCCGATGACAATTTCCGCATTGGTGCCGATGTCCATGAACAGGGTCAGCCTATCGTCCAGGTACAACCCCGAGCCCATGACGCCGGCCACGATATCTCCGCCCACGTAGCTGGAGATGGCCGGGTAGACCAGGGCCGTGACGTGGTCGCGCAGGTCCAGGCCCAAATCGACCGCCCGGATGGGTGGAAAGAGGGTGCATGCCGGCACGTATGGTGACCGGCGGATATAACGGGGGTTGATTTTGAGCAGCAGCTGGGTCATGGTCGTGTTGCCCGCCAGGGTGATGGCGGCGATGTCGTCCGGGTTCACCTTGGCACGGCGCACGATCTTGCCGATGATCGTGTTGATGGTTTCCGTTACCACCTTGTGCAGGCGATCCAGCCCGCCCTCCTTTTCCGCATACACAATTCGACTGATCACATCCTCGCCGTAGCTGATCTGGCCGTTGAAATCGCCTTGTTCGGAAAGGATCGCTCCGCTCTTCAGATCGATCAGCTGCCCGTAGATCGTGGTGGTGCCGATGTCCATGGCGATGGCATAGTTGTATGCCGTGGTGTCGCCGGGCTGCACGTTGATGATTTCGGACTTGCCGCTCTCCATCACCGGCCGGGCCAGGGTGGCGGTGACCTTGAATCCGTCCTTGCGCAGCACATCGGGAATTTTACGGATTACCGGAAGACTTACCGTCAGGCGGTGCTCCTTGTGGTGGAGTTTCAGGCGGCTCACCAAGCGGGTGACGTCTGGCAGGTGGTCCTGGTGGTCGGGTTCGGGCAATTCGATGTAGACCTTTTCCACCGGCGGCAGGAACAGCCCCTGTTCTTTAAGATCGTTGAGGTTCATCTGCCGGATGGTTGCCGTGCGTCGCGGGACATAGTACTGGCCCAGGACGCTGGCATCGACGGCCGACTCCACGGGTACGCGGATAACCACATCCCCGGTGATCGTCGACCGACAGGCCAGCCGGTAGCCTTTTTCCCTGTCGGCCGTGCTCAACTGCTCGCTGATGCCTCCCTCGACCTCACCGGCCTCCACGATGACCCGGCATTTGCCGCAGACGCCCTCGCCGCCGCAGGAGGCGTTGATGTGAACGCCGGCCTCCATGGCCGCACGGAGCAGGTTTTCGCCGTCGTTTACCTTGATTTCGCGGTGATGGGGTAGAAATTTGATGCTATGGGTGGTCATAGAAAAAATCCCTCAGCTGATTTTCATATCGTCGAATCGGCATTCCAGGGCGGCCATGCCGTCTTCCATGGTGGTGGACACATTTACCGGCAGACTGTTGAACAGGCTGATCATGGCCTTATTGCCGGGCGCCGTATAAGCGGTAAACCCGGCGATGCCATTCTCCCGGGCGCCTTCGAAGAGTTTTTTCATCATCCGCCGGCCAAGCCCTTTTCCCTGCCAGGCGCCGCTGACAGAAAAGGCCACCTCGGCCAGGTTGCAGGCGGGGTCCAGCAGGTATTCGCCGATGCCGACCACCTTGCCGAAGCCGAACTCGCCGACCACCGCCAGAATGGTGAGATTTCTGATGTAGTCCACCTGGGAGACATCACCGACATCATCGGTGCCGAAACTGGTCTTCTCGTGAAAAAAGCGTGCAAGGATATCGTTTTTGCCAAGTGTGTAAAAATGCTCCTGAATGCGCCGTTCGTCAACCGGCTTGGCCGGCCGGATGGTTACGTTTTGCCCGTCGATCACCAGCGTCTCTTCCAGGCGAAGTGGATAAACCCCTTGCAGGGCGCCTTTCAGCGTCCGCTGCGCGCCGATCAGTTTCAGCTGTTTGGCCTGGTGCAGGAGTTCATCCCGAAAATCCGGGTGGGCGATGCTGATCATGGCCATGGCCCGCTCCTGGAGGCTTTTGCCGAAGAGATTGACGACGCCGAATTCGGTGGCCACGTAGTGGACATCGGCACGGGGAACCACGATGGCGGTATCGCTCAGCATGGGGACGACACGGCTTTTTTTGCCCCCAAGGGCCGTGGCGGGAAGCATGATGATGCTTCGCCCCCCCTCGGATTGAAACGCGCCGCGAATGAAGTCCAGCATGCCGGTGACGCCTGAAAAGTTGTTGAATTCCAGGGCGTCGGCCGCCACCTGGCCGGTCAGGTCCATGGCCATGGCCACGGAAAGGGAAACCATCTTGTTGTGGGCGGCAATGATGCCCGGTGCATTGACGTAATCCGACGGATGAAATTCTATGCCCGGGTTGTTGTCGATGAATTCGTATAGACCGGGAGACCCGATGGCGCTGCTGGCCACCATCTTGCCGTTGTTCAGTCCTTTGCGGCGATTGGTGATCACCCCGCGGGCAAACAGATGCATGATTTCGTTGGTCAGATACTGGGTGTGAATGCCCAGGTCGTTTTTATCCGCAAGGGTCATCAAGGTCGCCTGGGGTGCCGTACCCGGGCTGATCTGTAGCGTGGAGCCGTCCTCGATCAGCCGGGCGATCAGCCGGGCGATGGTGTCGGCCGCTTCGGATTCGGGGACGGTCGGCAGGGTCAGGATCGGTTCCTGCTTTTCCACCACCAGGTGGACATCGTTGACGTGAATGAAGCTGCGGCCCAGGACCCGGGGCATTTCCGGGTTGACCTGGGCAATGACCAGATTGGCCGAGTTTGCCGCCGCCAGGGTAATGTCCACGGAAACACCGAGGCTCAACCAGCCGAAATCATCGGGGGGCGTGGTTTGAATCAGCGCCACGTGGATGGGCATGCGCCGGCTCTTGAAGAGGCGGGGCACGGCGGACAGATTCAGCGGGGTCAGAAAACGCGCTTTCTCAGCCAGGTGCTTGGACTTTGCCGACCCCATGTAAAAGGAGCGGATGTTCAACCGCTGACCACGGGTGCGGTCGGCGATCAGCGAGAGGGGGGCGGTTTCCAGGGACATGAGCCGCACGATCTCAAGATCGGTGAACCATTCTGTCGCCTCGGAGAGGGTCTTGACCAGATGCTGGGGTTCACCGCAGGACGAGCCGATAAACACCCGCTGACCGGGCCGGATGTGCCCGATGGCATCTTCCGCCGTGCATCGTTTCTGCACATAGCCGTCGGCCCAGTATGAATTTCCCGCCATCCGCTGCCCTTCGTATGCCAGCTGCCGGGGATCTTCAGGTCATCCCCGGCTCGAAGTCCCCCCGTTTAAACCGCACCCCTTCTGGTCTGCGCTTTGAGCGTATATTCATAACGGTTCGTTGCGCCTTTATCAAGCAAAAGTCGTGGTGTACTCAGCCGCCAACCGGTGGCGGGCCGAATCGGAGCGCTAATGAAGCCGGTTCACTTTTTCTGCATGTTGACATTGTGACCCGCATATTGTAGCGAGTTGTAGCATATAGCTATTCGGGGCCCACGCCGCTGAAGCCGCCGGAATATCGGGTGGTTCGACGGGATTATATTGACTTGCGGATTTTTCTTTTCAGGCGGTGTTCATGCTCAATCTACTGAAGGGTGTCAGCAACGCCATCGACCGGTCCAACGAGGCGGTGGGGCGTTTGGTCTCCTGGGTGACGGTGCTGCTGATCCTGCTGGTGTTTATCGATGTGCTGATGCGCTATCTGTTTAGGACCAGCTTCGTTTTCGTCCAGGAGCTGGAGTGGCACCTGTTTGCGTTCATCTTTCTCATCGGTGCCGGCTACACCCTGCTCCACGACGGCCATGTGCGGGTCGATATCATCTACCAGCGCCTCGGCGTCAAGGGCAAGGCCTGGATCAACCTTCTCGGCGTGATCTTTTTCCTCATTCCCGGTTGCTACCTGGTCATCAGCACCTCATGGCATTTTGTCAGCAACTCCTTTTCCATGCTGGAGGGCTCCCCTGATCCGGGGGGCATCCCCTACCGCTTCATTGTCAAGGGAACCGTGACTGTGGGCTATGTTCTGCTGCTGCTCCAGGGAATCTCCATGGGACTGCATGCGCTGCTGCAGCTGTTGGGTGCGGAAACTGTTGACGAGGAGAATCCCTGATGGAATATCTGGCTGCGTGGATGTTTCTGGCCCTGACGATCCTGCTGATGGCCGGTTTTCCGGTCACCTTCACCCTGCTGGGTACCGCGCTTTGCTTCGGCCTGATCGGCTTTGGCTGGTCCTTTTTCAACCTGCTGCCCCTGCGCATCTGGGGGGTCATGACCAACGTCACCCTGATCGCCATGCCGCTGTTCGTCTTCATGGGGGTCATGCTGGAGCGCTCCGGCCTGGCTGAAGAGCTGCTCGACACCATGGGACTGCTCTTCGGCCGCCTGCGCGGTGGGCTGGCCGTTTCCGTGGTGGTGGTCGGGGCCCTGCTGGGCGCTTCTACCGGCATCGTGGGTGCGACCGTCGTGACCATGGGCCTGCTGGCCGTGCCCACCATGCTGCGCCGCGGCTATAAAAATGAACTGGCCACCGGCACGGTTGCCGCTTCCGGCACACTGGGTCAGATCATCCCCCCCAGTATCGTGCTGGTGCTGATCGGCGATATCGTCGGCGTCTCCGTCGGCGACCTGTTCATGGGTGCGGTGCTGCCTGGCATGCTGCTGGTGTCCTTGTATGTCTTTTACATTCTCCTGGTCTCCTGGCTGCGGCCCAAATGGGCACCGGCCATCCCCAGGGCCGAACTGGACGCCATCTCTCCCGGCCAGCTGGCGGTCCGGGTGGCCAAGGCGCTGGTCCCGCCGCTGTTCCTCATGGTGGCCGTGCTGGGGTCCATTTTCGCCGGTATCGCCTCGCCCACCGAGGCGGCTGCCGTGGGCGCCGTGGGTGCGACCCTGCTGACCATCGCCAGCCGCAAATTCACCCTGCAGACCCTGCAGGAGGTGATGCAGACCACCGTGCGATTGACCTGCATGGTGTTTATCATCCTGTGCGGAGCGGCTGCCTTCGGCCTGGTGTTCCGCGGCCTGAACGGAGACGGGCTGGTGCGGGAATTTCTGGGATCCATGGCCCACCGTTACAGCCACAACATGGTTCTGTTCATCGTCATGGGGCTGATTTTCGTGATCGGCTTCTTCCTGGATTTTATCGAGATCACTTTTATCCATGTACCCGTGCTGGCCCCCATCATGATCGAATTCGGATTCGATCCGGTGTGGTTCTGCATTCTGATCGCGGTCAACCTGCAGACCTCGTTCATGACGCCGCCCTTCGGGTTCTCCCTGTTTTACCTCAAGGCGGTCACGCCGCCGGAAATATCAACGGGGCATATCTATCGGGGTATTATCCCCTTTGTTTTCGTGCAGCTTATCGGCCTGGCGATCGTGGCTTTTTTTCCGCAGTTGGCCACCTGGCTGCCCAAAGTGGTCTTCGGGCGATGAATGAATGGTTTGCGCTTCGTCAAGCGGGTATCGTTTCCATCATCCCATCATTAACCAAGGAGAGTCCAGAGATGAAGAGAAGAGATTTTCTGAAGAAGGCGGGCATCGGTGCGGCGGCGGTTGCGGCAACGGCGGTCAATGCGCCGACTGTGATCGCGCAAAAAAAGTACAACTGGAAAATGGTCACCACGTGGCCCCCCAAGCTGCCCGTGCTGCAGGACGGCTGTGATCGACTGGCCAAACGCATCGGAGAACTCTCCGACGGCCGCATCAATATCCAGGTGTTCGCCGCCGGCGAACTGGTCCCGGCTCTGGAGAGCTTTCAGGCGGTTTCCGACGGCACGGTGGAGGTGGGCAGCGGGGCCGCCTATTACTGGGCGGGCAAGGAGCCGGCCACCCAGTGGTTTTCGGCCGTGCCCTTCGGCTTGAACGGACAGGGCATGAGCGCCTGGTTTTACGGCGGCAATGGATTGAAATTGTGGGAGGAGACCTATGCCCCCTTCAACCTGATTCCCCGTCCGGGCGGCTCAACCGGCGTTCAGATGGGCGGCTGGTTCAACAAGAAGATCGATACCATCGATGACTTCAAGGGCCTGAAGATGCGCATCCCGGGCCTGGGCGGCAAGGTGCTGGCCAAGGCCGGCGGCACCGTGGTGCTGCTGCCCGGCGGTGAGATCTTCACTTCCCTGGAGCGCGGCGTCATCGATGCCACCGAGTGGGTGGGCCCCCTCCACGACCTGCGCTTGGGGCTCTGGCAGGCGGCCAAGTACTACTACTACCCCGGGTGGCACGAACCGGGCACCTACCTGGAGTATTTCTTCAACAAGAAGGCCTACGAGAGCCTGCCCAGGGACCTGCAGCACATCATCGATGCCGCCTGTACCGAGACCGAGCACTGGGTTCTGGCTCAGTTCGAGTCCCTCAACGGCCAGGCCCTGCAGACCCTGATCAACGAGAAAAAGTCGCAGCTGGTTCAGTTCCCCGAACAGGTCATGGCCGACCTGAAGAAGATGTCCGACGAGGTGGTGGCCGAAGAGGCGGCCAAGACGGCCATCGCCACCAAAGTCAACGAGGACTTTAAAAAATTCCAGAAAGTCGTCGGCACGTGGGGCAGTGTTTCCGAAACGGCCTACTACAATACCATTCAACCCAAGTTCCCCCTGAAGGGATAATCGCAAACCCAAGGCCGTTTGTTGTGGTCTTCAATGTACCATTCGACCATCGGTTCCGGCTGCGTGCCCGAACCGATGGTTTTTTATGGTGACCCTTCGAAGGGGGTGCCTTTTCCTGAAATCGTGGATGCAAGCGATCGCTCAACGATGTTGTCAATAATACAAGACAGCCTTGGCCTTGTTTATCTGTATCCGTTTTATGCCTTTGGGCAATTCATACCAGTCATTGATGCCTGACGATTCCGTTCGGTAAACCAACGCAGCCGTGTGGATAACGAAGTCCAGTACCTGTGGATTGACGGGTTGGCCGTTGAGCTGCAGGGAGACCAGATCGATACGGGCGGCTCCTTCCCGGGTCAGAAAAACGCCCTTGAAATCAAAATCCAGATTTTCGCCCAGCAGCGTGTCCACGTTGAGCCGCTGCGCATCAAACCGGAGTTTGCCGTGAACATGGTTGTGATCCAGCAGCTTCACCGTAAGGCTGTCGCAAACCGGCTCCTGCTCCTGTGCCAGACGATAGGCGATGTAGGCGTTGAGCTCATCTTCAGTCACTTGGGCAGTCAGATCCCTGCCGTCGGATCCGGGGGGGTGCATTTCGATGGTTCTGAGGATGTGCCCGACCTTAAGTGCATCCTTGGTCATCTGATCGATGGCCCCGATCAGAAGCACGGCAATACAGATAAGGGCGATCGATCCCCGCCGATCCAAACCGTTTTTTGTCATCATTCGTACCTCAATCCGGGTGCATTGCTCAATGGTTGATCCGATTCCAGGCGCGTCGCCGGCCGCATCGACTTCATGGACAGCTTAGCAGATCGCGCCAAAGGGCACAATTGAATACGCCCCTCGGTTTTGCCGCGGGGCGTATTCACCGCAAGGATGAAAATCCATTTCCAGTTCCCTGGCTGAGCCCGCTGATCGCAGCGGGGAAGGCGCCTGCTGCCGCGTTTCAGATCCGCAGGGGGCGACCGATTTGCGGACTGCCGTAGGCAAAAAGGGTTGTTTTCCTTATTGTTCATGGTAGTAAATGGCTGCCGCGAGTCTGGTGAAGGCAGACGAACAGGACCATCCGTGATCGACAACCAAAAACCAATTGAACAGTTCCGGGCCCTGCTTAAAAGGGCCATGCACAGCGATGCCGTCCTCCTGCGCCGTGAACTGGACCGGCTGGCGCGTTCCCGAAAAAAACTGGCGGACGCGGACGTTGCCCGGCGCCTGAACGGCCTGGCGCTGAAAATCCGTGACGCCGCTGCCAGAGGCGAGCGACGCCGTGCAGGGGTGCCCCGGTTTCAGGATCTGGCTCACCTGCCCATCACCGCCGCCAAAGCCCAGATCATCGACAGCATCCACAATCACCCGGTGACCATTATCTCCGGTGAGACCGGGTCGGGCAAAACCACCCAGATTCCCAAGTTCTGCCTGGCAGCAGGTCGCGGAATCGACGGCAGGATCGCCTGCACGCAGCCCCGTCGCATTGCCGCAACAACGGTGGCCGCCCGCATCGCCGAGGAACTGGGGGAGGATCTGGGCCGGTCGGTGGGCTACAAGATCCGCTTCCAGGACAGGACCGATCCCGATGCCTACATCAAGGTGGTCACCGACGGCATCCTGCTGGCGGAAACCCAGGGAGATCCCTGGCTGAACCAGTATGACACCATCATCGTGGACGAGGCTCACGAGCGCAGCCTGAACATCGATTTCGTTCTGGGAATCCTCAAACAGCTGGTCCACAAACGAAGCAATCTGAAGCTGATCATCACCTCGGCCACCATCGACACCGATAAATTCTCCAAGGCATTCGACGATGCGCCGGTGATCGAGGTGTCGGGACGGCTGTTCCCGGTAGAGACGCGCTATTTTTATCCTGACGACGACCCGGAGGACAAGGAGGACCGGGCGCCCGTTGAGTTGGCGGCACTGGCCGTGGATCAGTTGTTTGCGCAAGGCACCCGGGGCGATATCCTGATCTTCATGCCCACCGAGCAGGATATCCGCGAGACCTGCGAGACGCTGGAAGGGCGCCGCTTTCCGCTCAGCCTGATCCTGCCGTTGTATGCCCGGCTCGGTGTCGGCGCACAGCGCAAGGTCTTTGCGGGAACGGCGCAGCGCAAGATTATTGTGGCAACCAACGTGGCCGAGACATCCATCACCATTCCGGGAATCAAATATGTGGTGGACACGGGTCTGGCGCGTATCTCCCAGTATGTGCCCCGCTCTCGGACCACCGCGCTGCCGGTGGTGCCCATCTCCAGAAGCAGTGCCGACCAGCGCAAAGGGCGCTGCGGGCGTGTGGCCAACGGGGTCTGCATTCGTCTTTACACCGAAAAGGATTACCTCAACCGGCCCCTGTTCACCCAGCCGGAGATTCTGCGCGCCAACCTCGCCGAGGTTATCCTGCGCATGATTGCCCTGAAGCTTGGGGATATTGCCGATTTCCCCTTTGTCGACCGGCCGGCGGACAAGCGCATCCGCGATGGATTCGACCTGCTGCTTGAACTGGGCGCCATCGCGGACCAGGACGGCAACCGCAAAGGCGCCGCCGGGTATCGGTTGACTGAAAATGGCCGCACCATGGCCCGGCTGCCCATCGATCCGCGTCTCTCGCGCATGCTCATCGAAGCCCAACGGGAAGGCTGCCTTGGACCTGTGGTCGTCATTGCCGCCGCACTGAGCATTCAGGATGTGCGCGAGCGTCCGCCGGACAAAGAGGCTCTGGCGGATCAGGCCCATCGGAAGTTTGTGGACCCGCTTTCCGATTTTGTGACCCTGCTCAATATCTGGCAGGCGATCCATGCCGGCGCGGATCGCCCGGGCAGCATCGGCGAGCTGAAAAAGTTCTGCCACCTGAATTTTCTCTCTTTCCGGCGCATTCGGGAATGGCGGGACATCCATGGCCAGATCACGGCTGTTTTGAGAGAGCAGCACTTCAGTCCTGGACAAGGCGGGGGTCAATCCCTCGAAGCGCTTCCGGCTGCCGACCAAGCCGACGACGGAAGGTTTCATCCCCTGTATGCCGCCATCCATCGGTCGATTCTGAGTGGTTTTCTCTCCAACATCGCCATGCAGAAGGAGAATGTCTTTTTTCGGGCCACCAAGGACCGCGAGGTAATGATCTTTCCCGGATCGGGTCTGTTCAAGCATCCGGGCGCCTGGATCGTGGCCGCCGAAATGGTGGAGACGTCACGATTGTTCGCCCGCAAGGCGGCGGTCATCGATGTCGCTTGGCTCGAAGCGCTGGGCGGCGGCCTGTGCCGCCGCACCTGGTCCGACCCGCATTGGGAGCGCAGCCGCGGGGAGGTGGTTGCCCGGGAGCAGGTGACCCTGTTCGGCCTGCCCATCGTGCAGGACCGGCGCGTGGCCTTCGGGCGCATCGATCCGCAGCAGGCGGCGGACATCTTCGTGCGCAGCGCTCTGGTCGAAGGCGACGTGAAGCAGCCGCTGGGATTCATGCGCCACAATGCAGACCTGGTGGAGGAGGTGCGCGGCATGGAGGATCGCATCCGGCGCCGGGATATCCTGGTGGACGACGAGGTGCTGGCGGATTTTTACAGGCAGCGGCTTGCCGGTGTCTCCGACATCCGGACCCTCAAGCATCGCATCCGTAAACAGGGCGGTGACCAGTTCCTGCGTCTGGACCGGGATATGCTGATCCGCTGCGCACCGGATCCGGACGTTCTCGAACAGTTTCCCCAGCGGCTGGACTTGGGCCACCGGGTGCTGGACTGTGACTACGCCTTCGAACCGGGGGCGGAGGTCGATGGGGTTACCGTCACCATCCCGGTTGAAGCCACCGGTGAAGTCTCTCGCCAGCAGCTGGACTGGTTGGTACCGGGCCTGCTTCCCGAGAAGATCACCACGCTCATCAAGGGCTTGCCCAAAGCCTATCGGGTCAAGCTGGTGCCGGTGGCCGACACGGTGCAGACCATTTTGCGTGAGATGCCCCGGGGCCTGGAGAGCCTGCCTGCCGCCCTGAGCCGCATTCTCTTCCAGCGTCTGAAGGTGGATATCCCGGCCGCGGCCTGGCCGGTGGACGCACTGCCGGACCATTTGAAGATGCGCCTGGCGATAGTGGATGCCGAGGGTCGGGTGGTCGCCAGCGGCCGGGACGAAGACCTGCTGGCGCGCAAACGGCCGGGTCCGGCTCTGCCCCACGGCATGTCGGCCCTGGCCCGGCAATGGGAACGCCAGGGCATCACCGTCTGGGATTTCGGAGATCTGCCGCACATGCTCACCGAAGAAGACCAGCGGGGTGCGCCATGGCACCTGATCCCCAGACTGGAGGCCGACGGCAGTGAGATCCGGATCCGATTGTTCAGCGATCCGGGGGCGGCCGATGCGGCGCATGTCAAGGGGGTTGCGGCCCTGTTGGCCCGCCATTTCGCCGAGGATCTCAAATTCCTGAAAAAGAACCTGAAGCTGCCGGCGTTGTTGAAACGCCAGACGCTCTACTTCGGTGGCATGGCCGCCATTGAGGAACAGCTTTTCCAGTGCGTTACACGGGAGTTGTTCGCCCACCATATTCTCACCGCTTCGGACTACAACGCCCGTTTGAACCAACTGACCGCATTGCGGATGCACCAGTGCGGCCAGGACCTTCGCGCTGCGGTCATCGCCGTGGTCGAAGCCCACCACGAGGTACGCTGCCGAATCGCTGATCTATCGCAAAAACAGATCGCTGCTCCGGTGGTGGCGCAGTTCCTGCACACCCTCCAGTCCGAACTGACCCGTCTGCTCCCCGAGAACTTTGTGCTGATGTACGACCGTGAGCGTCTGTCGCACCTGGTTCGCTACCTGAGCGCCCTTTCCATCCGGGCCCAGCGGGGAAGCACCGACCTGGAGAAGGATCGTTCCCGGGAAACCCTGGTGGCGCCGTTTGTCGATCACCTCAATCGCATGCTGCAAGCCATGGATTCGTCGACATCCGCTGAAAAGCGGGCCGCCGTGGAAGCTTTTTTCTGGATGATCGAAGAGTACAAGGTGTCGGTCTTTGCCCAGGAATTGGGCACCGACGGGCCGGTTTCGGTCAAGCGGCTGAATAAGCGGGTGGGAGAGATCGAGCGGATGATTTAAGATAGGTGGCAAGGATTCAACTTACATGGCTTCCGGGCAGATTGAAGACATGGTTTTCTGAATTAACCCCCAATGGGGTGCGGTCAAGCACAGACCGTCATTAAACTATTTTATTTCAATTGGATGCAGGTTAGGGAGACGTCTTGACATTTCGACGTGGGCCATTTAGTATCAGCATATGCCCACAATCCGGATGGCTGCAATTTCTGCGGCGCCGACCAGCAGGCGTCTGCCTGCCGCAATCCGGCCCGGGTGCATCGCTGGCGGGGCTGATGTTGATGCCGGCCCCTGCCAAGGCCTCTCCGAACCTGAACCACCCTTTTTGCGACCTGCATGAAAATGCGTCTGCACCAATTCGCCGATCTGGGGGGTAAGGACCATGAGCCAACCACCTGACGGAGAGATTACCCTTAAACTGGCTATTGTCGGCGGCGGACGGGCCTGCGAATTCTTCCTGAAACTGCTCAGCTCGGAAAGCCTGCCTTTCCTGCGCATCGACATTGTCGGCGTGTGTGACATCAACCCCGAGGCCGAAGGCTTTCGCCTGGCCCGGCAACTGGGTATTTACACCACCACCGACTTCAGAGATCTTTTTGTGTTGAAAGACCTGGACGGCATCATCGAGCTGACCAACAATCGGGATGTGCTCATGGAGCTGATCCAGAATCGGCCCGACCGCGTAGGAATTGTGGAGCACAATGTCGGCCGGTTGTTGCGCAACCTGTTTATGGTCGATCAGAAACTCAGGTTTGCCGAACAACAGATCGTCTTTGAGGAAACCCTCCGCGATTTTCTGATCCACCAGAACCAGAAACGCATCGTGGTGATCAATGCGGATTTTACGATCGCCGCGGCCAACGATGCCTACCTGCGCAACGTCGGCCAGACCCGTGCAACCGTTATCGGCAACCACTGTTACCGGATCATTCACGGATTCGATGCCCCCTGCGACCCGCTGCGCAATGGGTTGACCTGTCCGATGCTGGAAACGCTGCGGACCGGTGAACCCACCCAGGTGATCCATCCGGTGGCGGCGGGAGACGGGATGCTGACCTTCAACGACATTGTGACCTATCCGGTGCGGGATCCAAACGGCAAAACCGTTCGGATCATCGAAATCTGGAGGGACATCGCGCAGGACCTCTCCTCCCGGTGGGAAAAACGGGAGCAGGAACTTAAATCGGACCTGAACAAGCTGATCCAGGAAGATCGTTTGGTTTCGCTGGGCAAACTGGTGGCCAGTTGCGTGCACGAGATCAACAACCCCATACAGGGGTTGCTGACCTTCAGCCACCTGATGAAAAAAATGCTGGTCAGCAACGCCTTGACGGAGGGCGAGGTCACCGATCTGCGGGCGTTTGCGGATATCATGGCGGAAGAACTGGAACGCTGCGGCAAAATCATCAGCGGATTGCTCTCCTTTTCACGGGAGACGCACAACGCATATAAAGAGATTGACCTCAATGAAGTGATTTCTAGCGTGGCCGATCTGATCCGGCATCGCATCGAACTGCAGGATCAGATTTTCAGGCTGGATATGACCACCGAACCTCTTTTTGTGCATGGAGACACCAACCGGCTGCAACAGTGTTTTCTCAATCTGCTGTTCAACGCCATCGAGGCCATGGGACCCGGCGGACGGCTGGAGATCGTTTCATGCCGCAGGGCTGCCAAGCAGGTCGCCGAAGTCCAAATCCGGGACACCGGGCAGGGAATCTCCCAGAATCATCTGAACCATATTTTCGATCCCTTTTTCACCACCAAAGCCATGGGAGAAGGTACCGGCATGGGCCTGTCCATCGTCTACGGCGTTGTTAAAAGCCACCAGGGAGAGATCTCGGTTCACAGCGACGTCGGCAAAGGCACAACGTTTACCATCCAGTTTCCGCTTGCATCGTCGGCCGCTGCACGGAAGGGTTAATGGGGGGCGTATGCAAATCATGATTGTCGATGACGAAAAAATAATCCGCGAATCTTTTTTTTACTGGTTCCAGAAAAGTGGTCACAAGGTTGCCACCGCCGCCTCGGGCGACGAGGCCCTGGCAAAGCTTGAAGAAACCCCCTTCGACCTTCTTTTTGTGGACATCAAGATGCCCGGCATGAACGGCATCGAACTGCTGGCGTCGGTGAAGGCGACGTACCCGGAGACCCTCGTCATCATCATCACCGCCTACGGATCCATCGAATCCGCCGTTCAGGCCATGAAAAGCGGAGCGACCGACTACCTGCTCAAACCCTTCAAGCCGGATCAACTCTCCCTGGTGATGGCAAAGGTGGTCCAGCAGCAGAAGCAGCAGTCCGAGTACAATTACCTGAAAGGCCGCCTCGAGAAGATCACCCGGTTTGACAATATCATCGGACAGTCGGCGCCGATGACGACCATTTTTGAAATGATCGCCGAGGTTGCCGTCACCGATGCCACGGTGCTTCTCACCGGGGAGACCGGCACCGGCAAGGAACTCATCGCCAAGGCGATTCACGCCAAAAGTCCGCGTGCTAATCTGCCGTTTATCGCCATCAACTGCGGGGCCATCCCCGATACGCTGCTGGAATCCGAGCTTTTCGGTCATCAGAAAGGCGCCTACACCGGCGCGGTTCAGGAGCGCAAGGGATTTCTTGAGGTCGTGAATGGCGGAACGCTCTTTCTGGACGAAGTGGGTGAGATCAGCCCGAAAATGCAGGTTGACCTGTTGCGGGTGCTGGAAGAAAAAAGAATCACCCGCTTGGGCAGCCGACAGCCGGTGGCCGTGGACTTCCGACTGGTTACGGCCACCAGCCGCAACCTGGACGCATCCATTAATGCCGGGGATTTTCGTGAGGATTTCTATTACCGCATCAACGTTATCCGCATCGAAATCCCCCCCCTGCGGCAGCGCCGTGAGGACATCCGGCTGCTGGCGGATCACTTTCTGAAAAAATGCTGTCACGAAACCACCAAACGCGTGGATCACATTTCGCCCCAGGCCTTCAGCAGGCTCGAGGCCTATGGCTGGCCGGGCAATATCCGGGAATTAGAAAACGCCATCGAACGGGCCGTGGTATTGTCCAAGTCACGGGTTCTGAATGAATCTGACTTTGCTTTCCTTAACCCGCCCCAAGTTGGTGTATCCGCCGGGGTCTCCCTGCGTGACATGGAAAAAGATCATATCCGCTGCATTCTGGATGCTCATGCCTGGAACATCACCCAGGCAGCCCGGACCTTGGGAATCAACCGCGTCACCCTGCATAAAAAGATCCGGCGCTACCAGTTGAAACCCGGCGGTGCTGCCAACGGTAGGCAATGATCCCGATACGGGCGCCTCACCGGCTGCAGCCGGTGGTCGCAGTAGTCCCTTTAGGACTGGCACCGATTACCGTCGCCAAGGTTTTGGCCGCCCATGTCTCCGGCTACCTGAACCTCGCGGCTGACACGTTGGCACCCATGGAAATTCCTGCCGAAGCCATGGACCACAGACGGATGCAGGTTGATGCAGCCGTCCTCATTCAGGCCATTGAGGCTATGCCCCTGAACGACTACTTTAAAATCATCGCGCTGTTGGATGCGGACCTGTTCACTCCCATTTTCACGCATCTGCTGGGTGAAGCCAGGCAAAACGGGCGAGTGGCCCTGGTCTCACTTTTCCGCCTGGACAGCCCCATTTCCGGAGCCCCGCCACGCGCCGACCAGATCCTGGAGCGGATGGCCAAAATTGCCCTGCATGAGTTGGGGCATACGCTGAATCTGCTGCACTGCGAGGATCGCCAGTGCCTGATGTATTTTTCCGGCGATGTCGATGCGCTGGATGGCATTCCGCTCAACTATTGCCGATACTGTCGGGCATCCTTGCGCCGGGTGCTGCGTGAATGCGGCCCTGGTCAACCGTCCGGCTGTTGAGGAGCGGACGGAGATCGTCACGGCTTGCAGCTGGTATGCAGGAACATGGCGGTCAACAATTCCCAGCGGAGCGTTTCTACGCTGCCGTAAATATCCCGCACGGCCGATGCCCCGGTCGCGGCCAGAAGCTGATATGGCGGGCCCAGCAAATCGTGCAGCTTCTGGCTCTCCTGGTCTAGCCACTGAACGCTCTCCTGCCCGAAGAACAGCCTTTTCAGGTTGCGCTTGGGAATGTCCGGCTCTAGGATAAAGAGCCAACCGCCGCCGTAAGGATCCTCATTGACCAGCTGCGGATGCTCCCGCACCGGATGGTTGACCGCCAGCACCGTTCCCGTCACGGGTGAGAGCACCGCCGCCCGATGGTTTTCGCGTCCGAATGTCCATCCGACGCGGTCCTGCAGCACCTCGGCCCCCAGGGGCGGCAGGTCAATGGTGTTCAGATGGCCGAAAAGACGCGCCGCAAAATCGTCCAGACCGACCCTGACGCGTCCGCCATGCTCAAACCGGGCCCAACTGTGGCCCATGTGATAGTAGTGGTCAGCGGCAAGGGCGAAACCGGACACCGTTCTGCAGACCGGCCTGCCCCAATCGGCCGCCAGATCCACCTCGTCCAGCATCTGATCAAAGGGGCAGTGATGGCATGCGTAGTTATAAGGGCAGATCTTCGGTGCAGCGATCCGCCCGGTCAGTGCATGCCGACAGGGGCGATTGGCGCCGTCGTAGCGTTCGATGAGATGCGCGACCCATTGGGGAGCCGCCGTTGGCGTGTCAACGTGGGGGTCGATCCGCATGGCCTTGCGAAGGGCTTTGTCAAAAGCGCAGGTATTGCAGTCGAACGCGTTGTCGCAGATGCGAAAATTGATCACACCGGCCTTCATCCAGATGCAGCGATCTTCGATGACATTGAAGCAAGCCACGCGCTTCTTGGATGGAACTGGGCTTTTCTTTCGAAGGGTATTCATGGCGATGACCTCCTTGGTTCGGGTACAGCCTGACGATCAATTTTAGCAAGGAGTCTGCCATAGTCTCTCAAGGCTAATAACTATCTATGATTAAATGGAATATTGATCTTTATCGCATGCTTCAAACCAGCGCTGCGCGCTTTCTACCACCAGAATGGATCAAAGCGGCTACAAAGGGTCGCCGGCATTGCAGAGAAATGGCACGTTTTATTAATAATGCCAGTTGGTTGGGAATGTGTTGTATTTTGCATCACCCCGTACGGCCGGTGTAGCCGAAATAAACACCACCCGTCGCCTCGATGATCGCGGTCCTCGACGGAAACCAAAATAACCGGGCTTTAACAAGAGACGTCCGCATGTTTTCAAAAGCGAATCAGACTCAGCTGCGATTCGGGCGGTCGTTGGGGCGCGTTGCTCCATAAAGGCCATGTCGCCATCTATAAAAGCGTTTACAATCTGAACTTTTATCTGCGTGGGCTCTCCTAAGGAGGTCTAACATTATCGAATTGACGACGCTTTGGGCTGTCGTCCCTTCGTCCCCTTGTGATATTTTTCCGCCAGCCCGCCATAATGATCCGCATCTGCCAGCCGTCCCCGCTTGCGGCAGCCCTGGGCGTAAATGGCGCACTTGGTTTCGAGCATGTCGACGGCCGCCTTGTGCTGGCCCGGGGAGAGGCATCCGCGGTCAAGCAGCCTGCAGATCGATTGGATGCGGTATCTGTCCAGCTCGGGCATGCGCGAGAGCTGGTCGGCGTGGCCGCCGTGTTTGACGATCAGGGGGCGGTCGATCAGATGGACCGGATATTTCCAGGCGATGCGCAGCCACAGGTCGTAGTCCTCGCAGGCGGGCAGGCTTTCGTCGAACAGGCCCACCTCATCCAGCAGCGGCCTTCTCACCATGACCGCAGACGGGCTCACCAGACACAGGGCCAGGCTTTCTTCAAAGATCATGCCCGTCTTTTTGCGGTGGCGCCGGCCCGGATTGACCCGCACGCCGTTGCGGATCCAGATCTCTTCGGTCTGGCAGATCAGGGCATCGGGGTTCTCGGCGAAAAAATCCACCTGGGCGGTGATTTTTCCCGGCAGCCAGATGTCGTCTGAGTCCAGCAGGCTGATCAGGTCGCCGCCTGCCGCCCGGATGCCGGCATTTCTGGCTGTGCTGACGCCCCGGTTATCCTGGCGGATGACACGGATGCGCTGTCCGTAAGCCGACAGTAGCCCAGGGGTGTCGTCGCTGGAGCCGTCATCGACGACGATCAGCTCGAGATTGTCATATTGCTGATCGAGCACCGAATCGACGGCCTGTTCGACGATCCAGCCGCGGTTGTAGGTGGGCAGAATGACGCTGACCCGGGGCTTCATCGATATTCTGGTGAGTGTTTGGGCCATCTGTTGCCACCAAGGATCACCTGCCTACACTGCTCTGGCATCTCCGATTCGTCGATCTCATCATAGACAGATGGCGGATCAAAAAATCGAGGTTGATGAATTGATCGATTTCCCTTATATTAGTTCAACAGCTAGTTCAAGTAATGTCAGCGCGATTCTTCATTCAAGTTCATTCATGAAAACGGTATTATCCAGTGTATCGGCGCCTGCTGATCCACTTACCGCGCTTTCTACTGTGTGGGGACAGACTTTTTCCCAAAGGATTGGTCGGCGAAACGGTTGCCCCGACCTGCTGAAACCATTTCAGCACGCCCGAATGAGTGCCGATGCCGAAGGCAATCTAGGCTGCCTTTATCTGAATAACAGGCTGACGGATCACATCGCGGACCAGTCGAGTGCCGCAACGCAGAGGAGGCAAAAAGAGACCCTGTCCGAACCGTTTTTTTTAACCGGTCACTGTTGTTGACCAAACCAAAGGAGGCTCCGATGAAAAGATCATTGCTCGTTGTCACTGCCCTGTTTTTTGGCCTGTCACTTCTGGTGGGCTTCGGTCCTGCACCGGTGCAGGCGGAAAACACGTTTGTTACCATCGGCACCGGTGGCGTCACCGGTGTGTACTATCCCACCGGCGGCGCCATCTGCCGGTTGGTGAACAAGTCACGCAAGGAGCACGGCATCCGCTGCTCGGTGGAGAGCACCGGTGGTTCGGTTTACAACCTCAACGCCATCCGGGCCGGCGAACTCGACATGGGTGTGGCCCAGTCCGATTGGCAGTACCATGCGTATAAAGGCACCAGTCAATTTGCCGATGCCGGCCCTGACAAGGACCTGCGGGCCGTCTTCTCGGTGCATCCGGAACCGTTCACCGTCGTGGCCCGGGCCGACTCGGGCATCAAGACCTTCACCGATCTCAAAGGCAAGCGGGTCAACATCGGCAACCCCGGATCCGGCCAGCGCGGCACCATGGAAGAGCTGATGAAGGCTCTCGGCTGGACCAAGGACGATTTCAAACTGGCCTCCGAACTGAAGCCGGACGAACACTCCAAGGCCCTGTGCGACAACAAAATCGATGCCTTCGTTTACACCGTGGGGCATCCTGCCGGCAACATCCAGGAGGCCGTCTCCTCCTGCGACGCGGTGCTGGTGGACGTATCCGGGCCTGCGGTTGACAAGCTGGTCAAGGACAACGCGTACTATCGCTATGCGACCCTTCCCGGCGGCATGTACCGCGGAACGGACACCGACACGAAAACCTTCGGTGTGGGCGCCACCTTTGTCTCCTCGGCCAAGGTTCCCGAAGAGATCATCTACAACGTGGTCAAGGCGATCTTCGATAACTTCGACGAATTCAAGAAGCTCCACCCGGCCTTTGGCATCCTCAAGACAGAGGAGATGATCAAAGACGGTCTCTCCGCCCCACTGCATGACGGGGCCGTGAAATACTTCAAGGAAGCGGGCTTGATGTAAGCCATTTCCTTCCGAGAGGGGGGACCGCTCCACAGCGGTCCGCCGCTTTCCGGTTCGCTTCCGGCTGTTGCCACAGCGCCTTGAACCTTTTCTTTCCTTACCGCCACGGGACCAGCGTCTTGCCCCCCACCGCTTTCCGTGGTTCTGATTGTGCCTGTTGATCGCAAAGGAAGATCACCATGACCGAACCGAAAGATCGCACGCCTTCAGTGGATGTGGCCCGGGAGATCATTGCCCAGACGGAAACCGGCGCCCGCAACCCCACCGGAAAAATCCCCAAGCATGTCTTGTTTTACGTGCCGCTGGCCTGGACCCTGTTTCAGCTCTGGTACGCCTCACCCCTGCCGTTTCTTTTCAACTTCGGGATCTTCAACTCCACCGAGGCCCGGTCTATCCACCTGGCGTTTGCGATATTTCTGGCCTATACGGCCTATCCCACCTTTAAAAAATCCTCGCCCCGGGACTATATCCCGACCCAGGATTGGGTGCTGGGCCTGGTGGCGGCTTTTTGTGCGGCCTATCTGTTCCTCTTTTATGCCGAGCTTTCCGGGCGGCCGGGCAACCCGACCCAGCTTGACCTGGTGGTCGGGGTCATCGGGCTGATCCTGCTGCTGGAAGCGACCCGGCGCGCCCTGGGGCCTCCGCTGATGGTCGTTGCGGCCGTCTTCATGATCTACACCTTTTTCGGTGCCTACATGCCGGACGTCATCGCCCACAAGGGGGCCAGCCTCTCCAAGGGGATGAGCCACTACTGGCTCTCCACCGAGGGGGTCTTCGGGGTGGCCGTAGGGGTCTCCACCGAAATGGTCTTCATGTTCGTACTCTTCGGCGCTCTGCTCGAATCGGCCGGGGCGGGCAACTATTTCATCCGGGCGGCCTTCGCCGGATTGGGCCACATGCGCGGTGGGCCGGCCAAGGCCGCGGTGGTCGCTTCGGGATTGACCGGCCTGGTGTCCGGCTCGTCCATCGCCAACGTGGTGACCACCGGCACCTTCACCATCCCGCTGATGAAAAAGGTCGGGTTTTCACCGGAAAAGGCCGGGGCGGTGGAGGTGGCCTGTTCCACCAACGGCCAGCTCATGCCGCCGGTGATGGGAGCTGCGGCCTTTTTGATGGTCGAATACGTGGGCATCTCCTACATCGAGGTGATCAAGCACGCCTTTTTGCCGGCCGTCATCTCATACATGGCCCTTTTTTACATCGTGCACCTGGAAGCATGCAAGATGGGACTCAAGGGCCTGAAAAAACCAAGCACCGGGGCCACGCTGCTCCAGAAAATGACAGCCTTTGCAGGCGGTTTTGTGCTCATGGCCGTGCTGACCGTCGTGACCTATTACGGGATCGGATGGATCAAGACCGCCGCCGGCGATGCAGCCATCTATATCGTCGGCGCGATCCTCCTGGTGGCCTACCTCTTCCTGCTGCGCCTGGCCTGCAGGGTGCCCGAGCTGGAAACCAGCCTCGAAATCGACAAACTCCCGTTTCTCCTGCCGACCCTATTGACCGGCTACTACTTTCTGCTGCCGCTGGTGGTGTTGATCTGGTGCCTGGTGGTCGAGCGGCTTTCGCCGTCTCTTTCCGCCTACTGGGCCACGATGCTGCTGATGGTGATCGTCGTCACCCAGCGGCCGCTCAAGGGGTACTTCCGCAAGATCAAGGAACCGGAGTTTTCCTTTCGGCGCGGGCTGGAGGATCTGGTGGCCGCCATGGTCGGCGGCGGCCGCAACATGATCGGCATCGGCGTGGCCACCGCGGCGGCCGGCATCGTGGTGGGCACGGTGACCCTGACCGGCATCGGATTGGTTATGACCGAATTCGTGGAGTTCATCTCCGGCGGCAACCTGCTGCTCATCCTGATCTTCACCGCGGTCATCAGTCTGCTGCTCGGCATGGGGCTGCCCACCACGGCCAATTACATCGTGGTCTCGACCCTCATGGCGCCGGTGATCGTCGACCTGGGGGCCAGGTCCGGCCTGCTCGTGCCCCTGATTGCGGCCCACCTGTTCGTATTTTTCTTCGGCATCCTGGCCGACGACACCCCGCCGGTGGGTCTGGCGGCCTTTGCCGCAGCGGGAATCTCCGGCGGTGATCCGATCCGCACCGGCATCCAGGGCTTCGGATACG
The DNA here is from genome assembly GCF_046496365.1 of Desulfosarcina sp. Lineage (GTDB taxonomy): Bacteria > Desulfobacterota > Desulfobacteria > Desulfobacterales > Desulfosarcinaceae > Desulfosarcina. The sequence continues at coordinate 13,627 of NZ_JAWOHB010000037.1, read as the reverse complement.
ACATCCGCACCGCAATCCTGCCGTTTATCTTCATTTACAACAACGAACTGCTGATGATCGGCATCGGGGCCTGGTATCATTTTCTGGTGGTGGTCGCCGGGGCGGTGGTGGCCATGCTGATCTTCGCCGCCGGCACCCAGCGATATTTTCTGACCAAAAACCGGATGTGGGAAACCGTTGCCCTCCTGCTGGTGGCTTTCACCCTGCTGCGCCCCGGATTCTGGTGGGACATGATCTACCCGCCGCTCCAGGAGGTCAAGGCCACCCGAATCGAACAGATCGTCGAACGGACCGACGCGGGGGCCCATCTGATGCTCGAGGTGGCCGGCGAAGACTTCCGCGGCCGGCCGTTCACCAAAAGCCTGATGTTGCAGGTGGGCGATCAGCCCACGGCTGCCGAACGCCTGATGGCCATCGGCATCGAGACCTATGTGGAAGAAGGCCGACTGTTCGTGGACAATGTGGTCTTTGGGAGTCCGGCGGAAAAGGCCGGCATGGACTTCGACCAGGAGATTCTGCACATCTACGTGCCGGCCAAGATACCGCCCAAGCATCTGATGTTCATCCCGGCGGTTTTGCTGCTGGCCTGCGTTTGGTTCCTTCAGCGCGGGCGCAGCCGGCGACTGGCGGCGGCCTGAAGCGGCCTCAGGGCCATTCCCCGCCGCGCCGCAGGCGTCCGGGAGGGGGACCGCAAACACGGCCAACCCGCCGCTGACTTGCATCAATAATGGTTGATCCCGAGGGCAAACCGGTGGGGATGTGGTACTCGCGCCGCAGTCTCACGACCATCCGCTTCGAGCCGGACGGGGTTATTGCCGTCAGTCTGCCCGATCCCGGCAGTGAACCGGCGCTGATGAACCGCAGACCCGGGGGGTTGCACTGATGTTTCAGCGTGGATGCGCCCAATTGATCACTGCGCGTTGATCTTGCCGCGCGGATCCAGGGCCATGACCACCGGAGAGGTGCTCTTCATGGGCACGAAGGCCACCTGATCCGCCACGGGCACGATCTCCACCTTCTCGTGCTTCCTCAGACAAAAAGTGACTGCGGCAAAGGTGCAATTGATCAGACACCAGAAAACGAAAAGACCAAAGGGCGTTCTCAGCAGGGTCATCAACCCGGATGCCAGCACGGGACTGACGCTGGCGCCGATGCTGTAGGCGAACAGCAGACCGGCGCTGACAGCCACCGCGTCCTGTCCGCCGAAGATATCATGGGCCCTGGCCACTGAGACCGGGTAGATGGCAAAAGCCAGGGCGCCGAACAATCCCATCTGGGCGGCCATGCCCCCAAAGGATGTCTCTGCGTTGATGAACATGAATCCGCTGACTGCGGCAAGGGCGGTTGCAACACCGATGAGGACTGCGATGCGGTCAAAGCGGTCCGACAGGTTGCCTATCAACCACTGGGCGGTCAGGCCGGAGAACACCGTGATGGACATGATCCAGGACAGCTGGTGCAGCGTCAGGCCGATGTCGGTGCAGAGCACCGGCGTCATGGCATAAAAGGCACTGTTGGTCAGGCCCGCGGCCATGCTTCCAAGCATTCCCAACGGGGCTTTGCGGAAAATGGCGATGAAGTGGTATGGTTTGGTTTCAGGCAGGCGCGGGTGGACGCCCTCGGTGGTCGAAACCGGGATGAGGCAGAGTGCGAAGAGGATCGCGGCAATGATGAACAGGCCCTGCTCCTGAACATTGCCGATGTTGAGCAGCTGCTGGCCGATCCCGATGCCCAGGTAGGTCAGGGTCATATAAATGGAAAACACCCGTCCCCGGAAACGCGATTCGGTGCATTCGTTGAGCCAGCTTTCGATGACCATAAACATGCCGAAGGTCGTGATGCCGCTTAAAAACCGCAGCGTTCCCCAAAACCATGGGGACAGGTGCAGTCCGTGGAGCAGGGCGACGGCTGTGGTCGTGGCGGCAAAAACGGTAAAGGCCCGGATGTGGCCCACGCGCTGGATCAGCCGATGGCAGGTGAATGACCCGGCCAGCAGGCCCGTGAAATAACACGACAGGACCATGCCGGTAGTGGCCGTAGAGAACCCTTCCACGGCCATGCGTGTGCTCAGCAGGGTGTTGAGCAGACCGTTGCCGGTTAAAAAGACAAAGGCGGCGGCAAACAATGCACCAAACGCACCCAGGGCCTTGACCATGTTGTTTCCTTAATTGGTGCCATGGCCATCCAAACATCGGCCAGCATGAAAAGCGACGACCGACAAAAGCAAATCTCCACACAATAAGCAATCCCTTTTTGTAGCCGGGTCCGATGGGGGCGCATTCCGCCGGTTTGCATTTTTGAAGATCATGCGTATTTTTTTTCAGGTCAAACCGGTTGAAGCGAAAGGAAAAAACAATGAATGACATGCATGCGTGCAAACCCAAAATCCTCATGGATCTTGAATCGCTCAATGCAACCAACGCCCTGGGGTGCCCTGCCTGCGGCCGGAAGTTCAGTTTGGGCGACAGTGCCGTGCTGGCCTGCGGCGCATGGGGCAGCGGCCCGCGGTACATTCACGAAAACGAAGCCGTCAAGGACAGCAAGACATCCCAGTATTTTGAACGTGGCTATTACATGAGCCTCAAGGAGGACGCCTAGCCGTGGTCACGCACCCAAAAGTGGTCGCCTGGGTAGATAGACAGGGTCGTTCTTGGCAGACAATGGCGCTTGTCCGAACGCGTCAGATGGCAAAGCGCTTGCTTTTAAACAAGGGCAGGGGGTCGATGAGGTGTTTCTTGAACCAGAGGGGCAGATCCATTGAGCCCATGCCGTAGGCCAGCAGCTCCACGACTGAAAATACCGGCAGGCGCTTGTCTGAGGGGCTTCTTATTTCCAGGTTGAGTTGGCACATGGCGCACGCCGTGACCACGCATTCGGCGCCTGCGGAAATGGCCTTGTTCATAATATCTGCGACCATGGGCGCCACAATGTCCGGTCTGGCCACTGACAAAAATGCCCCGCAGCATTTTGCCTGATATCCCCAGGCAAGTGCATCGGCACCCAGCCATCCCATGACAGACTCCATGCTGCCATGCAGTTTGGGATAGTGTCTCAGCTCGGGTGGCGCGGCCAGCAGACAGCCGTAATAGGGCACAAAGCGCAACCCCGTCAGGGGACGCCGCAGGGCATCGCGGTAAGGCGCTGTCATCAATCGGTGCGGCAGAAGGTCCAGCAGGTGATGAACCTGAAGATCCTTTTCAAGTGTGTCGCCCAGGATTTCGCGGTTCACCCGGCGGCTCGTATCATCACTGCGAAGCTGATTGGAAGCCACCCGCAGGCGATTGGCGCAACCGGCGCACATGACCATCAGGTCCCGGCCCATGGCCTGGGCCTGAAACAGGTTGCGGGCGGCAAGGGACACCGCCAGTTGGGGCCTGACCGCGTGAATGGACGACGACCCGCAGCAGTTCCAGTCCGGCAGGGCCGCAAGGTTGATGTCCAGCTGATTGCAGACCTGGTGCAGCGCCGCGTCGATCTCTCGGGCGGTGGAGCTGAGCGTGCATCCCGGGTAGTAGGCCAGATCGATGCTATTCATGGGTATCGAAGCTTCTCCTGCGTCGGTCGTAGTGGGCGAATATCCGATCGACTTCATCACGATCCGCCACGGTTTGGGAGAGGAGTTCGAGCTTTCCGCGGGTGATCATCTTCAGGCCCGATTGCAGATCGGAGAAAATTCGGCCCGAAAGGACCTTGAACTGAACCATCGCTTCCAGTTTGTTCAGTCGCCCGTGGCGTGCGATGGATCCATACACGTATTTGTGAAACCGGAAGATGTCCATTTCCGGGGCGGCTATGCCGTTACGGATGGCCAGCTGGCGGAGGGCGTCCATGACCGCCGCCACGTCGATGCTGTTGGGACACTGGCTGGAGCAGGTGTGGCAGCCTACGCAGAGCCAGATGGTCCTGCACCTGAGAGCCTCCTCCCCGCTGCCCAGCTGGACCAGGCGGATGACTTGATTGGGCAACAGATCCATATGACTGGAAAACGGGCATCCCCCGCCGCAGGCCAAACAGTGCCAGCACATGTTTACGTTCTGGCGGGAGAGGTGATTGACGATTTTCAAGAATCGATCCTCATGCCCGCCGGTGACGACATCCGGTTCAACGGTTGGGTACGTGTCCGCCCCTTGATGTGTTTGCATTGGCTACTCCATGAAACCGGTGACGGTCCGAGTCCTTGTTGACGGGTGGGGTGCATCCTGGTTGGGTCGATTTTATCCTTTTTCAGGCTGCCGACCTCACCCTGGGCGTTTATTTTTCATCAAGCATCCCACAGCATCGGTCCGGTTTGATTGACCTGAATCAATTACCTGGGCGAATTATGTGTTTACATTCACTTACCAGCAACACGCACTGACCGCGGATGCGCTGTGGATCGACTCACCCAAAGGGGGCTGCAATGAAAAAAGAATCCGTTAATGGCGAGAAAAAAAAGGCCGGGACCCGTTCATCCATCGCCGTATCATCGGAAACCGTCTGCGAGGATGATGCCTGCATTGGAAAAATTGTCAAGACCGCATCGCCGCCATCTGAGCAAGAATCAGAAACCAAAGAGAAAAACAAGCGATCAGCGAGCACGGCCATGTCCTTTGGCGGCAAGGAGGGTTGCACCGACGAGGCCTGCATCGGGAAGAGCTAACTGAGCATCGTACTGCCGTCGATGCGATGCCGGCAGGGGGGATGGGATGACCCTTGCCGCAAAACCGGCTTTCGCTGCCATGGCGGTGGCGCCCCTCGGCGATGTCTCATGGGCACCAGAACCGCCTTTGCCGATGGCGCTCACCTTCACATTCGTGAACCGGATGGCGTGCCGGCTGAAAGAACCCCACCTGCCTATTCAAAGATTTTCCAATAACCTGCCTGTTTAACGTATTCGACCGTGGACGCGGGCACCCATGTTTTTTCATCCTGGTCCTGTTCGTAGCGCCAGTGATCACCCATCCACACCTTGCGGATTCCGTAATCCCAATAACCGGGTTCTGTGCGTGTGTCCATGACCGGCGGCACCCAGGTTCTTTGCGGTTCGGGGGGCGATGTCGGCGACGCCGGCGGCGGGGTGTTGACAATGATGATCGGCTGCGGCTCCTGAACCTGGGTGGTGCCGGCGGGCCACCAGTAGGCGGGGCGGCCGTGGCCGCGCCTGCCGGGCGGGCTGCCCCGATAAATCGGCTGGCCGGGTTTTCCCGGCCGGACCGAATCCACCGGCAGCTGGACCGGCATCTTAAGCCGGGCGCGCATCTGTGGAGACAAGGGATAGGTAGCCGGGCCGCTGCCGAGTGGCTTTACCGCCGGTGGGTGGTCGCGGAAAGCCTGCAGGTCCATCGGGCAGGCGAAAAATAGTACGGTCAACGCCAGCGCAATTTTTTTCATGATCCATCTCCCTTGGGCGTTGCCCTGTCAGAAAAAGTGGGTCTGTCCGTGGTCCAGATCGACCCACCGGGACAAGAGGCCCTTTTGTTCCAGGGCCTTTGCCAAATCCCGGGGGGGGAAGTGAACCGGCTCGTCCCCCAGTCGAAAGGTCCCCCAGTGGGCAATCATCAGCTGCCTGGCCCTGATCTCCTGAAATGCCCGGACCGTTTCTACCGGGTCCATGTGGCTGGATGCCATGAACCAGCGCGGCGCATAGGCCCCCGTGTTGAAGATGGCCAGGTCAATGTCATAGTCGTCAGCCAGTTGTTCGAAGCCGTCGAAGTAGGCGCTGTCCCCCGAAACATAGATCACTGGTCCGCCGGCGGTTTTGATCAGGTAGCCGCCCCACAGGGATCGGTTGGGCCCCACGATGGGGTTGCGCATGGTCCAGTGGTTGGCCGGCACAAAAATGATCTCCCGGGGGCCTTCACTGTAGCGCTGGTACCAGTCCAACTGTGTGCGACGGGACATCCCCACCGCCTTGAATTCGCTGTCGTAGCCCAACGGGCTGATCACGTGGGTGTCGGGGTCAAGGGCCGCCAGGGAGCGGCGGTCAAGATGATCGTAGTGGCCGTGGGTGATCAATATGTGGTCCGGCTGTGGCATGGCATCCAGGTTGAAAGCCAGGGGCGTATAATCCCTTATGAACCAGAAGATGCCGTCGAACACCGGGTCGATAAGCAGAACGCGATCAACATCCTTGATCAAAAGGGTCGAATGCTTGATGAACGTAACCGATACACCCCGGTGGGCCTTGACCGGCTCCCAGTCGATGGATACGGGCGAAAGCGGCTGGTCGTCCAGGAAGTCACCATAGGCATTGCTGTGAAACAGCTTCCAGGAGAGCACCTGCCAGAATCGCCCGCTGCGCGGGACGCTCATCGGGTTTAAAAAGGCATCCGAACCATGGTGCAATTTTCGGCGGGCCATCTCCCGCAGGCTGTTCCCATTCAACGGGCGATAGTGAAGCCCTGCCGCGGAATCTTGTGTTGCCGCGGCGACCCGCGCCATCCGGGGCAGGTACTGCATCCCTATCAGGGCGTTGAAAGTCATTGCGAGCCTGCCCATGAAGCGTCTCCTGGACATGCACTGATTCGTATCACGCTTGTTGACGGTGGTGTCGAACGGTAGCTGCTACCTTTTTTTGCCAGTCCTTTTGTATGCTAACCATCAATTCCCGAAGATGCAACCGCAGCTGGGACTTACCGATCCCTTAACGGATCTGAACATGGACATACCCGCCGCTGCCGTACCCGAACGCTTTGAATACATGGTGGTAGTCGCACGACAACCCCTTGTAGAAAACTTCCAGGTCCACCTGATAGGGTTTTTCCTGTTCCGGATCCACATCGAGCAGGGTCACCCGTCGGGTGGCGGCATCATAGGCGCCGACCGGCGATATGTGGGGGATATTCAGGGCGGGGACCAGGGATCCCTGATCGAAGTGGATGATGATCAGGCCGTCGCCATGGCGATCAAAATCATGCAGACGCCTGGTCAGTATTCGGCGGACAGGCGATTTCGGGGCGGCATTTTTGGGTGTCTGGACAACGTCAACAGCACGAACCTTCAGTTTGTAGGCCGTGATGCTGTCCTTGACCACCTGGCCCAGCAGCGGCAGCGGCAGCCCGCGGCGTCCTCGGTAGCCGCCATCGCTCATGCGTGCTTTCCAGTTGCCGGTTGTTACCCGATCGAGGATATCCCTTTGACTGACGGGATGGGCAGCGTCGTTTTCCAAGGCCCTGATGGCGTTGATGCACGAGACCACACTGGCCACGGAGCACGATGATTCGTGAAATTGCTTGACATGGTATTTCCAGATTGCCCGTTTAAGTGGATTCCATTGGGGCTGGACCGAAAAATTCACGTACCGAATCCGGTCTTTTTGAAAAGCACCGGTGCCGGTTATCCGATGAAAGCCATACCGGGTGTACAGGTAAGGCCGGATCAGGTTTCGCAGCAGGTTCATTTGCATCCTTCAGGCTTGAACGAAACCAGAATATGGTCATTGAACGGATTCCTTCAAGTCTTTTCTGCGCAACGCCGATAAAGCAGCCAGACCATGGGCTTTTTCGGCAATGGCTGCCGGATGGCGTCAATAATCTGTCACCAAAGGCAGGATGACAAGATCCCGAGGGACCGGCGACACGTGCAGCCAGGCTGGGATTCAGCGCCCATGGCGGCCGGTCAATACCCGTACAGCTTCTGTGGTATCGAAATTGCTTGTTGAATGGGTTGAACGTCAAGCGATCGCACTGTTATAAGGAAATGTCGCCATGCCTCCTACGCGTATGAAAATTTGGTTTCTCATTGTTTCCGTTCTGTTTGGACCCACCCTGTCATTCGGTAAAAGCGCCGAAGCAACGTTTCCAGAATACGCGGTCATCGATGCAAATGTATCCTTCTGGGTTAACATTTATGCTCACTATGCAACCACCCAGGCCGTCGTTCACGACAGCGTCGATCTGGATGTGGTCTACGCGGTGATCGACCTCGAACCCGCCGACCAAGCGGGGGCCAGGAAGGTTAACCGGCAGCGGATGACCCAGGCAAGCCAGCGATACGCCCTTGTCCTGGAGCGGCTGGCCGCCGATCCATTGACAGACGATGCCGAATGCCGCCGGGTGTCGGCGCTGTTCGGATCCCGGGCGGATGCCGGCACATTCAACCGTGCCCGTCATCGAGTCCGTTGTCAGATCGGTCAACGGGACCGCTTCCAGGGGGGGCTGATCCGTTCAGGCGCCTATATCGACAGGATGCGGACCATTTTAAAATCCCATGGCGTTCCCGAGGATCTGGCCTATCTGCCGCATGTGGAATCATCATTCAACAACCAGGCGTACAGCAAGTCCGGTGCTGCGGGAATGTGGCAGTTCACCCGATCCACGGGCATACGATTCATGACCGTGGATTATGTGCTGGATGAGCGGCGCGACCCCATCGCCGCCACCCATGCAGCGGCAAAGTTGCTCAAGGAAAACCACAACCGGCTGGGCAGCTGGCCCCTGGCCATTACCGCCTACAATCACGGTGCCGCAGGCATGCAGCGGGCCAAGGCCGCCCATGGCGACTATCCCGCAATCGTGGCATCCTACAGGGGCCGGTCCTTTAAATTCGCTTCGAGAAACTTTTATTCCGAATTTCTAGCCGCCCGTCGGGTGGCATCCGACTATCACCGTTATTTCGGTCCTCTGACCCTGAGTGCGCCGGTGCGATCGAGGTCCGTGAGCCTGGATGGTTTTGCGGCCCTGGCAGATCTTTGCGACCATTTCAAGGTGCCTCCGGAATTGGTCCGGGCCATGAATCCGGCGCTGCGGCCGCCGGTATTCAGCGGCCAGAAGTATGTGCCCAAGGGCTATGTGCTGAACCTTCCCGTCCCGGTTGAATCAGGCGGCGCAGCGCTGGTCGGCGCTGCCCCGGAACTGTTCAAGCCCGGTCAAAAGGCCAGCCGGTTCTACACCGTGCAACAGGGGGAGACGGCCGGCAAGATTGCCCGGATGCACCATGTGCACCTGGACGACCTGGTTCTGGCAAACAACCTGGACCGGCGGGCGACCGTATATGCCCGACAGACCCTGCGCATTCCCCAGTCCGGGGAATCGGTCCGCACGGTGGCATCCGCTCAACCACTCAAACCGGCGGACTCCATGGTTTCTGCGGTGGCTGCAGACCGCAAAGACGCTTATTCCACCCTATCGGAGCGCATCCCTTTGGAAAATTCGGTCGTTCGGTACCGGCGTCCGGGACCGGTTCCTGCCGATATGCTGGCAGTGGCTGAGCTTGAACCCGATGAGGCGGCCGCTGCTCAAGATGGGATTGACTCTGATCCGGGAGTGAAACCGGACGTCCTTACCGCTGACATCAGTTTCGCCAGAATTTTCCAGTTCCGGCAGCAGCCGGCGGGGCTCATTCACGTCGAGGTCGAAGAGACCCTGGGCCATTACGCCGAGTGGGCCGGTGTGCGTGCCTCTCGCATCCGTCGTCTCAACAACCTGTCCTTCGGCCAGCCGCTGCAGTTGCACAAGCAGATCATCATTCCCCTGGGCGAAGTGACCGCGGCGGATTTCGAAGCCCGACGTTATGAGTTCCATAAGCGGCTGCAGGAGGATTTTTTTGCGGCCTATCGGATCGGTGAACTTCAGCGTTACCGGGTCCAGCCAGGGGACAGCTACTGGACCCTGTGCCGGGAAAAATTCGACCTGCCGCTCTGGCTGCTCAGGCATTACAATGCCGATGTGGACCTGGCGGAATTGAGAATTCACCAGCCGCTTACGATTCCCGCCATCGAAAGTCTTCCCGAAAACAGTCTGGACGGACTCGACGGCAAAGCCATACCCGAAGCCTGAACCCCGTCGGCAAGATCGCCCCCCGCCTGCTCGCGCCTTGACTCGGGTGGCCAATCCCATTATGATGCCCCATGCGTCGATGGTTGCGCGATTAATTAACACCCACAAGGCCAACAGACATCACTCCCATGACCGACAAATTTCCGCTGCCGGCGAGACTGGCCGCTCTTTTCGTGTACAGTCGCCCATTTTTGGTATTTGGCGGCATGATTTGCGCCGTTGCGGTCATGTGGGGCAGAAACCCGGTGGTCTATACCGTCGGTGTTTCGCTGCTGATCCTCTCCATGATTTTTGATCTGGTGGATGGCTGGTTCTCGGCCCGGTTCAGACCCAATGCCATCCTTGCCCCGCTGGCCGACCGGCTGATGGACAAGCTGGTCTATTCGATCATCTTCCCGGTTATTGCCGCCGGCATGATGTGGCGCCTGCTGGTGTGGCAGGTTGACCCCACCCATGGGCAGTTGCTGCATGCGATCCTGGTCCTCGTGCTTTGTGTGACGGTGTTGGTTCGGGACAGCTTTGCCTCATTCATGCGCGGATTTGCCATCCGCCAGGGGGTGGAGCCGGAGAGCAGCGAGTACAATCGCATGCGAACCATCGTTGCAGCGCCGGTCAGTGCACTGCTTTACGCCTACGCCTTTTATATTCCTGAAGGCCCGGATTCATGGATCTATTTTCGCATCTCTTACTTGGGAAATGTCTCCCTGCAGGTCCTTTTTTTTGTTGAGATTTTATTTTTCATCATCAACTTGGGCTCAATTGCCGGTTATTGCCGCAAGTACGGTACGGCGTGCCTTGACGAACTGTGTTTCGGAGACCAGGTGCTGCGCCGGAAAATTTTGTCGGTATTTCCCAACGCCCTCACGGTGATGAACGCGCTGATGGGGCTCATCGCCGTTTTTTTTGCCTACCAGGGCCGCATGCGCGAATCCTATCTCATGATGATCGGGGCGGCCACTTTCGACAAACTGGATGGTGCGCTGGCCCGCCGTTTAGGTCTGACGGAACCGCTTCCCGATGATCCGCCCAAAAAGAAGATCAACATGGGCAGCATCATGGATGATCTGGCCGATGCCATCAGCTTCTGCATCGTGCCCGCCTGGATATTCTACATCACCTTGAGCCAATTCGGCCAGGATCGCCTAGCGAACCTGCACATCGGTTGGATCGCCGCGTTCTATGCATTGATGGGCATGGGACGCCTGGTCTACTTTACCCTGGACAAGACACCGATACCCGGTTTTTTCAAGGGATTGCCCTCTCCGGCGGCGGCCATGCTGGTCATGTCTCCGCTGGTGATCTTCGACCACGCCCTGGCGCTGTCGCCGGACCGGATCGTTTTCTGGGGTTTTTTTGCCACGGGGACCATGGTGTTTGCCGGAATCATCATGAACATTTACCCCATCCGGTATATCCACCTGGGGCGGACGATGAGTCGCCATCCCTGGTTCGGCCGCGCGAACCTGCTCCTGCTGACCGTCAGCATGTTCAGCCCTATTTTCGGACAGATCTGTCTGGGGTACATGATCCTGTACCTTCTTTCGCCCCTGTTTACCTGGCGCATCCAGCCCGAAGATGCCGCACGGGAGAACCACGGCAAGACAATCATTGAAAGCTGACGGGTTTACCGGGGATGCGTCAAGGCCCGATCCGCAAGTCGTTTGCGGCAATAGATATGCCCGACGGGCACCCGACCGGCGGGTATGCATTTTTGATCAACTTATCCATATGAATCCAACACCAGGAGCCACGCCATGGAACTTTGCCCCTGCGGAAGCGAAAAAGCCTATGCTGATTGCTGCCAGCCGCTGATCAACGGAGACCGAACCGCCGATACCGCCGAAGCGCTGATGCGTTCGCGCTACAGTGCCCATGCGAAAAAGGCGTTTGACTACATTTTTGAAACCACCCATCCCTCCAATCGTCAGGATGCCGATCGGAAGGGTACGGCTGCCTGGTCACGGAAACTGGACTGGCAGCGCATGGAAATCAGCAATATCGAAAATGGCGGTCCGGACGATGCGGTGGGCACGGTAACATTCGCGGCACGCTACCGTAAGGACGGCAAGGCATTCGATCACCACGAAATTGCAGAATTTGTCCGTGAAAACGGACGCTGGTATTTCAAGGACGGCCAGGCCCCGCAGGCGGTGCAGGCCGTTCGCCAGGGTCCGAAAATAGGAAGGAACGACCCGTGTTCCTGCGGCAGCGGCAAGAAGTACAAGAAATGCTGCGGGGCCTGAAAAAGAACGGTGGTTGCCAACGATCCCAAGCTTGAGGACTCAAAACCGGGTCTGGCGCCTTTGATCCTGGCGGTGCGCTTCAGATCCATTGAATGGCGGAGGTGTGAATATGTTTATCGACCTGCTAAGATCGCGGCGAAGCATTCGAAAATTCGAGGATAGACCCGTGGAACCGGGAAAGGTCGATCTGCTCGTGGAGGCGGCGTTGCGGTCACCCGCTTCACGGGGATTCAACCCCTGGGAATTTGTTGTGGTCACCGATCCGCAGATCCTCACCCGTCTGTCAACGGCCAAGCCTCATGGCGCCTCTTTTCTGGCCAAGGCGCCCTTGGCCGTGGTGGTGTGTGTGGACCCGGAAAAGTCCGATGTCTGGGTGGAGGATGCCGCTATCGCAACGACCCTTTTGCATCTGGCTGCCACCGATCTGGAGCTGGGCAGTTGCTGGATCCAGCTGCGCAAACGGGACCACGACAGCTCCAGAACCGCCGGCGAATACGCAGCCGAGGTTGTGGGTTTGCCCGCAGGGTTGATCGTGTCGGCCATCATGGCCATCGGATATCCGGCCCATCAGCCCGAACCCCATCCGCAAACGTCGCTTCAGCGCGACAAAGTCCACATCAACCGTTACGGCAATAACGCCTAAACCGCAGCCATTATCGGCTGGAATGGCCGCCGAGGGTCAGGCCGGCCCGAAGGCGCTTTCGAAGAGCCCTCGGATTGCGTTTTTACCCTCCGCGGTCAAATTGCGGGTACCCGTGCCCACGAAGGTGTTCTGTTCGATAACCGGGGTCTTTTCCACCCAGGCGGCTCCCTCCCAGACAAACCAGCCCTGGCGATCCTGATCATAGACATGCACCGGCCGGTTGAACAGCTTGGCCAGTTCAACTCCCCAGCCGGTGCCGCCCTTGACCGTGCCGTCCGGCTGAATCCAGCCGACTGCAATCACGTGATAACCATTGTTGACCATGTGAAATATGGTCTGAATCACCTTGCGGATCTTGTTGGCCTGGGCAAATTTCCGGCCCATGCGTGCCGACACGATCTCCATGCTCACATTCCCCTTGTCCAGCTCTTCAGGTCCCAGTTCGCGCAGTCCACGGGAGCGTTCGATGGTGTGTCCCGGGAAGGAAAAGTTGACCTCCTGGATGCCCCAGGCTTCGGCCAGGCGCCCGAATTCGGATTCGGCGCCTTTGTGGCCGCCGCTGTAGAGGGTGATATGGGAACGATCTGTCATCATTTTCTCCTTTCATGAAAAGTCGGTTCAAGGCACACGATTTTCCGGATTGGCCATCGATACCTTTCCCGCAAAAATATCGCACCCCTCCGTTTCCAGGTGGGGTGCGGTGGAAATAATAAGCGTGGAATCGGTGAATACAACCACAGGAAGCCTGTTTATTTTTAATTTAACGATTTTCCAGTGCAGGCCAATCCGCAGCCAGGACGCAAATCTCGATTGCGTGACCGCATGGGATCGTAGTATCATCCATCGGTTTCCAGCCGTTGATCGGACCGGATGCTGTATCTGTCAATCAATCGTTTTACCGGAGGCTTAGCATGTCAAAATCACGCGACACCAAAAAAGATACCAAAAAAAAACCCGCCCAGACACCCAAGGAAAAGAAAAAAAAC
>NZ_JAWOHB010000034.1:0-6813 GCF_046496365.1 Desulfosarcina sp. | reverse complement strand
GCGGCAGGTGATGGGTTTTTCACCCCGGGCATAGCCCTTGAGGGCATTTTTCTGTACTTCGGCATCGATGGGTACGGCGGTCTTTCCGTAAAGGCCGTAGCACAGATCCTTGACCTGGGCGGTGATCATCTTGTAGCGCTGCTTGTCGTCGTCAAACAGCACGTTGTTGACCGTCTGGATACCCACGATCTGGCTGGTGGGAGTGACCAGCGGGATCTGGCCCAGCTCCTTGCGCACCCGCGGCAGCTCCTTGTACACCTCGTTGATCTTGTCCAGGGCGTCCATTTCGCGCAGCTGGTTGACCAGGTTGGAGAGCATGCCGCCGGGGGTCTGGTGCAGCAGCACATTGATGTCGATCACCGAAACCTTGGAGTCGTCCAGCAGGTGCTTGTATTTGGGCATTACTTCCTTTTCCAGCTTCTCGTTGATCTTGGCCAGCAGCTGGATGTCGAAGCCGGTGTCGCGGTTGGTGCCCAGCAGGGCCATGACCAGGGGCTCGACTGCGGCATGCGAAGTCCGGTAGGCATAGGGGCTCATGCAGGTGTCGATGATGTCCACACCGGCTTCGATGGCTTTGAGGTGGCTCATGGGTGACATGCCCGAAGTAAAATGGCTGTGCAGATGAACGGGTGGTTTGACCGCGGCCTTCAATGCCTTGACGATCGCGTAGGCGTCATAGGGGGCGATGAGGCCGGCCATATCCTTGATGCAGATGCTGTCGGCGCCCATGGCCTCTAATTCTTTGGCCTTTTTGACGTAGTAGTCCAGGTTGTACACGTCGCCGCCCAGGCGCGGTTCGGTCATGCTGTAGCAGATGCAGCCTTGGAAGTGTCTGCCGTACTCCTTGATCTTGGGCACGACCGTCTGGAAGTTGCGGTAGTCGTTGAGCGCGTCGAAGGTCCGGAAGACGTCCATGCCGTTTTCGCAGGCCCGATCCATGAACGCGTTGGCCACGTCGTCGGCGTAGTTGCGGTAGCCCACCAGGTTCTGGGCACGCAGCAGCATGGAAAAAGGGGTCTTTTTGAAATAACGCTTCAGGGTGCGAATGCGTTCCCAGGGATCCTCGTTGAGGAAACGGTGCATGGTGTCGAAGGTTGCGCCGCCCCAGGTCTCCACGGCCCAGAAGCCCACCTGATCCATCAGTTCGGCCACCGGAATCATGTCTTCGGTGCGGCCGCGGGTGGCAAACAGGCTCTGGTGTCCGTCACGCAGGCTCAGATCCATGATCTTCACCGGATTGGCCGCCGCGGGCCGTTTCACATCGTAGTTCATCTTGGTCATCTTGACTTGATCGTGGTCACTCATCGTATGGGTCTCCTCTTAAAAATTGGGTGTTGAATGGCTTGTTCGGTTCCCCGCCGCTATCCCGGCATCAGCGCAACCGGTTGAAGGTTTTCATCTGCATGAGATTGCGCATCTGCATCATGCCCTGCCGGCCGGCATGGGCCCACAGGTTGCCCTGCTCAAAATGACGGCGCTCCGGCCGCCTGGGCGGCGGCATGACCAGCGCCTCCTCCTCGGTCTGGATATAACCCACGACCGCGGCAAGAACGGCGGCCAGTCTTTTCTCATTTGCATCCATAAATAGCACCTTTTCTGGGTTTGATTGGCATTTTGCTCAGGCCGCTACATCGGGATGTTGCCATGTTTTTTCGGCGGCCGCAGTTCCCGCTTGCTGCACATGATTTCGAGGGCGTCGATGAGTCGCGGCCGGGTCTGTGCCGGTTCGATGACGGCATCGATGTAGCCCCGCTGGGCGGCGCAGTAAGGGTTGGAGAACAGATTCTCGTATTCGGCGATTTTCTCCGCCCGTTTGGCCTTGGGATCGGCGGCGCCCTTGATCTCCTTACGATGAATAACATTGGCGGCCCCGCCGGCCCCCATAACGGCGATTTCGGCGGTGGGCCAGGCAAAGGCAAAATCGGCTCCCAGGTCTTTGGAGCACATCGCCAGATAGGATCCACCGTAGTCCTTGCGGGTCACCAGCAACAGCTTCGGCACTGTCGCCTCGCTGTAGCACCAAAGGAGCTTGGCCCCGTGGCGGATAATTCCGCCCCACTCCTGCTGGCTGCCGGGCAGGTAGCCGGGCACGTCGGCGATGGTCAGCAGCGGGATGTTGAAGGCGTCGCAGAAGCGAATGAACCGGGTTGCCTTGTCTGACGCGTTGATATCCAGACAACCGGCCATGACCATGGGCTGATTGGCGATGATGCCGATGGACCGTCCGTTTAGCCGGGCAAAGGCTGTCAGGATATTGGTGGCAAAATACTGGTGGGGTTCGAAGATCTCCCCCTTGTCTACGATGGAACGGATGACATCGCGCATGTCGTAGGATTTATTGGGGCTGTCCGGGATAATGGTGTTGAGTGCGTCGTCCGTGCGTGTGGGGTCGTCGCCCATATCCACCACTGGTGGTTCTTCCATGTTGTTGGCCGGCAGATAGGCCAGCAGGCGTTTGATTTGGTTGAGCGCATCCTCATCGTTCTCGCAGGCAAACTGGGCCACACCGCTCTTTTCGTTGTGGGTCATGGCACCGCCCAGATCCTCGAAATTGATCTCCTCTCCGGTGACCGATTTGATCACTTCAGGGCCGGTGATGAACATGTAGCTGGTGTTTTTGACCATGAAAATATAATCGGTCATGGCTGGTGAATACACCGCCCCGCCGGCGGTGGGCCCCATGATGGCCGAGATCTGGGGGATTACCCCGGAGGCTACCGAGTTGCGGTAGAAGATCTGACCGAAGCCGGAAAGAGAGTCCACCCCTTCCTGGATGCGGGCACCGCCCGAATCGTTGAGACCCACGAAGGGGACGCCGGCCTTCAGGGCCATGTCCATGACCTTGCAGATCTTCTTGGCCTGCATTTCGCCGAGGCTGCCCGCTCGCGAGGTAAAATCCTGGGCAAAGGTGAACACCGGCCGGCCGTCCACCATGCCGTGACCGGTCACCACCCCGTCCGAGGGTATCTCGACATCCTGCATGCCGAAATTCACGCAGCGGTGCTGAACGAACATGTCGATTTCCCGAAAGGTTCCCTTGTCGAACAACTTTCCAATCCGTTCGCGGGCGGTCAGTCGGCCGTTTTCCTTGTGCTTGGCGATCAGCGCTTTCCCGCCCATCCCAAGAATGCGGGCTTCCCGTTCCTTGAGATCCTTGATTTTTGCCTTCACAATACCCATGTCCTATTCCTTTCACCTGTAGTGCAGAACTTTTTGACTAGCTGCCAGTCAATCTTAAAAGTACTCCGCCAGCCGTCCGAAAATACAAATCCTTCACAAAAATAATTAGTTGAAAAAGTTTATCGATCTGGAATGGCGAGCCGGCCACCAGGTCCAGACCCTTATAGACTCAGCCAGGGTTGTCAAGTAAAAAAAGAAGCGTTTCCGCGCCTATGGTGGCGGAGAGTTCTCCCCGCCTGACAGACGCTTCGATATGCCGCAAGCGGGCCTTGATGGCAGGGTTGCTGAAGAAACGCTCCTTGAGTCCGTCCTCGATGCGCGACCACATCCACGCCAGCGCCTGGCTGCTTCGCTTCTGGTCCAATTCCCCGCTGGCCGACAGCCGACGCCGGTGATCCTGAACGGTCTCCCACAACTGGTCAACGCCGGCAAGGGTCAAGGCACTGCAGGTCAATACCGGCGGCGACCAGTTGGGGGTTGCCGGGTTCAGCAGGTGCAGGGCCATCTCATAAGATCGTCGGGCCATTTCGGCCTTTTCGATGTTGTCGCCGTCGGCTTTGTTGATGGCCACCCCATCGGCCAGCTCCAGAACCCCTTTCTTGATGCCTTGAAGCTCATCGCCCGCGCCGGCCAGCATGAGGACCAGGAAAAAATCCACCATGGAGGCAACCGTCGTTTCCGACTGGCCCACGCCTACCGTTTCCACGATCACCACATCGAATCCGGCGGCCTCACAGACCAGCAGCGTCTCCCGGGTCATGCGGGCCACGCCGCCCAAGGTGCCGCCGGAAGGGGATGGGCGGATAAACGCACCCGGCGCAACAGACAACTTTTCCATACGGGTTTTATCGGCCATGACGCTGCCGCCGCTGCGGGTGCTGGAAGGGTCCACGGCCAGAACCGCCACTTGATGACCCTTCTCCACAAGCATCATGCCGAAACTTTCGATGAAGGTGCTCTTGCCGACACCTGGAACGCCGGTGATGCCGAGGCGAACGGCCTTTCCCGTATCAGGGAGCAACCGGTCCACCACCGTGCGCCCCAGTTGCCGGTGGGCGGGGTGGGCGCTTTCGATCAGGGTGATGGTCTTGGCCAGGATGCGGCGGTTGCCTGATCGAACGCCGTCGGTATAAAAATCAGTGTCTTTTGCAACCATCGGGGAAAATGGTTTCCGTTATGTGCGGTTATGATTTTCGGCCGTCAAGTGCGTTGAGCACCTTGTTGGCCGAATCGGTGATGGCTGTTCCCGGTCCAAAGACGCCCACGGCACCGGCCTGGTATAGAAATTCGTAGTCGTTGGGTGGAATCACGCCACCGACAATGACCATGATGTCCTCGCCGCCCGCCTCTTTGAGCGCTTTGATGAGCTGAGGAACCAGGGCCTTGTGGCCTGCAGCCAGGCTGGAGGCGCCCACCAGGTGAACGTCGTTTTCCACGGCCATCTTGGCCGCTTCCTCCGGCGTCTGGAACATGGGGCTGATATCCACATCAAAGCCCAGATCGGCAAAGGCGGTTGCCACCACCTTGATGCCGCGGTCGTGGCCGTCCTGACCCATTTTAGTGAGCAGGATGCGCGGTCGGCGCCCCTCTTTTTCCATGAAATCGCTGGTACGCTTGCGAATGGCATCGATGACAGCACTATCCGCATATTCGGAGGCATAGACACCGGAGATGCACTGGGTGGTTGCCACGAAGCGCCCGAATACCTTTTCCATGGCGTCGGACACTTCACCCACGGTGGCCCGGGCGCGGATGGCGTCGATGCTGGCCGCCAGGAGGTTGCCGCCGTTTTCCGCCGCGCGGGTGACTCCGTTGAGTGCACTGCGCACGGCGGCGGCGTCACGTTCGGCCTTGAGCGTGTTGATCATGCGAACCTGGTCCTCGCGAACCTGCTGGGAAACTTCGAGCACATCCATGCGCGTGTCTTCTTCGAGCTTGTACTTGTTGACGCCGACAATGACATCCAGTCCCTGGTCGATGCGGGCCTGTTTGCGAGCCGCCGACTCTTCGACACGCAGCTTGGGCATGCCGGTTTCAATGGCTTTGGCCATGCCGCCCAGTTCCTCGACTTCGTTAATGATCTTGCGGGCTTCTTTAATGATGCCATCGGTGAGGGCTTCGATGTAATAAGAGCCCCCCAGCGGATCGACCGTGTGGCACACCTGGGACTCTTCCTGGATGATGATCTGGGTGTTGCGGGCGATGCGGGCTGAAAAGTCCGTGGGCAGGCCGACAGCTTCGTCAAAGGAGTTGGTATGCAGGCTCTGGGTACCGCCCAGCACTGCGGCCAGGGCTTCCAAGGTGGTGCGGATGATGTTGTTGTAAGGATCCTGCTGGGTGAGGCTCCAGCCGGATGTCTGGACGTGGGTGCGCAGCATGGAAGATTTGGGGTCTTGGGGATTGAAGGGCTTGATCAGATCGTGCCACAGGTAGCGGGCTGCCCGCAGCATGGCGATTTCCATGAAAAAGTTCATGCCCACACCGAAGAAAAAACTGAGCCGCGGCGCAAACGCGTCGATGTCCAGTCCGGCGTCAATGGCTGCGCGGACGTATTCCAGGCCATCGGCCAGAGTGAAGGCCGTCTGGAGCACGCTGTTGGCACCGGCCTCCATCATATGATAGCCGCTGATGCTGACCGTGTTGAACTTGGGCATGTTCCGGGAGCAGTAGGCAATGATGTCCGAAACAATGCGCATGGACGGTTTGGGCGGATAGATGTAAGTGTTGCGGGTCAGGTATTCCTTGAGGATGTCGTTCTGGATGGTTCCGGAAAGCTGCGCCTGTTTGACCCCCTGCTCTTCGGCCGCGACGATATAACCGGCCATAATGGGCAGCACCGCGCCATTCATGGTCATGGAGACGCTCATCTTCTCCAGGGGGATCTGGTCGAAAAGCACTTTCATATCTTCCACCGAATCGATGGCCACGCCGGCTTTGCCTACATCACCGATTACCCGCGGGTGATCGGAATCGTAGCCGCGGTGGGTGGCCAGGTCAAATGCAACCGAAAGGCCCTTCTGGCCGGCAGCCAGGTTGCGGCGGTAAAAGGCGTTGGAGTCCTTGGCCGTGGAAAAACCGGCGTACTGCCGGATGGTCCAGGGACGCCCGGTATACATGGTGGCCATGGGGCCGCGCACATAGGGGGCAAAACCGGGCAGGGTGTTGACGTGGGGCATGCCCGCAAGGTCTTCTGCCGTATATAGGGGCTTGACCCGGATGCCTTCGGGTGCAACCCATTCCAGGGTTTCCAGGGGCTGCCCCCTGAGTTGTTTGGCGGCCAAATTTTTCCATTTTTGCAAATCGGGATGTTCTGACATGCTATGCTCCTTTGTTAAAACGATTGATCGATAACCATGGTCTTACCGGCCCCCCGATAACGCCATTTAATCAAAAGCGTAACTCCGATGCGTTCAGTTCTCATTCGCGTCGGGATTGGAAATGGCGCGCCAGACCATTTCGAAAAGCATGCTGGCCTGATCGGTCAGCCGACCTTGCTGGCCCCTGGAAATCCACATGGTAAAGGCCCGTTGGACGGTTCCCAACATGAAGTCCAGGAGCACGCCTGCCCGAACATGCGGATTCAATTGACCCTCCTTCTGGCCTTTGCGCATGACCTCCAGATAAAGATTGATC
>NZ_JAWOHB010000215.1:0-12234 GCF_046496365.1 Desulfosarcina sp. | reverse complement strand
AGCACATGCCCGGGCATGTTGCTGTCGATCCGGACACGGTCCGACACGAGCACTTCATACCGGTTGCCGACACTCATCAGCCCTTCGTCGAAGGACCAGTGGCACAAGCGGCAAAGACAGAGTCCGTTGGTGGGAAAATCATCGTGGCTCTCGCTCCAGGGCAAGATGTGGGCCGCCTCGACCACGGTATGCCCTTCGGGCGTGCGCATGCGGATGCCGCACAATGCGCAGCGGTGATCGTAGAGGGAAACAATGGCCTTGCGAAATCCCTGGTCGCGGACCCGCTGAATCTCCGGCAGCGCCTCGGCAAAACCCGGCATGCCATCCTTGACGCCGGCGACAACCTCCAGGGCATAAGTGTACGCCGCCAGATTGATAAAACCCTGTTCTGTCACACGCGGCTGGATTTCCGGGGCGAAATAGGACTGAACCAGCACGCTTCGCAGCCGCTCCCGGTCAACCGGGTCGAGCAGGTGTGCAAACAGCGCATCGTCCAGCCGGGCACCGGCATAGACCTCACGAAGCCGGGTCATGGAACTGATGTTGTAGTCCATGCCGGCATCGTTACCGGGGTTGGCGATCCGGTGCCAGAAGCCGTCGGACTGGAGCCGGGGAAAGGGATAGGCCATGGACGACCGTTGGCCGACGGGCATGACCGTATCCCAATAGCCATTCCAAATATCGACCAGGTCGAAAGAGGGTTCGATGAAGTTTTCAATGATCTGCCCCTGGGCAATCAAATCCATGACGGAGAGCAGGAGAAAGGGCTTGTGGGGTGCGCGATGGCAGGTCAGCGCTGTCCAGATTTTACGATTGCGGTCGGTGTGAAGGTTGGCGAATTTTTGTATGTAGTTTTCGATGAGCATTGCTTAAAGCACCAATTTTGACGCCAAAAACGGCCTTTTAAGACCGAATCGAGTTGTGGTTTTGGGAACAATTGTTAATTTTCAATCACATGGCGCGGCCCGACCCCCATCTCCTAACTTAGTTAAAAGCCAAGGTTTGGCCCTTTATAACGACCGCATGCCTTACCCCTTATGCACACTGGTAGCCGCCAGCAATGCAGCCGTAGATGAGTTCCTTGAAATAAGACCAACTCAATTGTCTCCACAACGTAGAGACAATCACCTCATCCGCAAACACCTCGGCAATTGGATCATGTGGGCAGGTATCCTTGTCCCAAACGTGCAAGGGCTGTTAATAATTAATATTTAAGATGCGACCCCTTTGGACCTTCGGCTATCGGGAGCGGGCATCTCCCGAGGGAGGACTTTCACCTCCCTGATCGCGCCTGCTTCCGGGCGCACAGACCGCCGCACGGCGGCCCGAGAGAATCATCTCCCTGATTTCGGAGATCAGCAACTTCACTCCGTCACCTCCCGGACTTGATGCACGCGAAGACGCGGTGACGCGAGGTTTTTATGACGGTTGCTTTGCAGCATGTTCCCCAAGAGCGCTGTCCCGCAGCCGGCGGTAATCGGCAATGATCGGCCAATCGGCTTCCGCCCAGTCGAGGCTTGGCAGCGCTTCCGGCGGCAGCCAGACCAGGGCCGCATGTTCGTTGTTGCGCGGTTCGCCCCCGGCCAGGACGCAGACAAACGGGTGCAGGGTGACGATAAAATTCGAATAGCGATGGGTGGCCGGCGGCATGGCCCGAAGCACCTCGACCTTCACCCCCAGTTCCTCCACCAGCTCCCGGTGCAGGCCATCGGCCGGCGTCTCATGGGCCTTGATCTTGCCGCCGGGAAACTCCCACTTGAGCGGCATGCTCATGGCCGCGCTGCGCTGGGCCGCCATCACCTTGCCATCGCGCTCGATGATGGCGCAGGCCACCTGAATATGACGCATAGCAGCTCCATTACGGTTGTGACAAGGGGGCAACATCCATCAATGCACCATCAAAAACGCATACCGATCCATTTCCTGGTCGTAATCGGTGCGCACGTTGATTTCGAAGCCGAATTGGCGCACGGTGGCATAGACGTCCACGGCCATGGCCTCGGGGGCCGGGCGGGCCATGCGCGGTTGTTCGCAGGTTTCGCGGTTGCCGGTGCAGGTTTTGCAGAAGCAGCACGAGTCCATGAACAGCTGGAAGGCGCGCGGGTAACCGGCCAGGAATACGGCGCGCTCCAGCTTGACCAGGCCGGCGTTGATTTTGGCCGACCAGGCGTGGCGATCCTCGGGCTGGTTCATCCGGCCGGCGAAGTGCAGGATGAGGGCGTCGGCGTATTCTTTGAAAAAGCGTTCGCATTCGGCCACGGACGGCGTGTTGGGCGGGCAGGCGCCGCCGCGGCCGTATTCACCGCAGCCGAACATGCATTTCATGCGCACCCATTGAGCCACGATGATCTTTTGGGGATCGATCCATTGGTAGTCGCTGTAGCCGTTGGCCTGGAGGATTTCGTCGATTTGCTTACACTGAACC
This sequence comes from Desulfosarcina sp., assembly GCF_046496365.1. GTDB lineage: Bacteria > Desulfobacterota > Desulfobacteria > Desulfobacterales > Desulfosarcinaceae > Desulfosarcina. The sequence goes on along the minus strand of NZ_JAWOHB010000215.1, from coordinate 9,809 downwards.
GTATTGAGTCCCATTCATTCTCCGTTCTCCTGGACCTTTTTGTTGTCACGCCTTGCGCTTCAATTGCGCCACCAGGGGGCCATACTCGCGCCAGGCCCAGCAGGTGTTTATCAACTGGCCGCGCATAGCGGCATACGTCTCCGGATCAACGGGGTTGCGGATCCTGGCGCTCCAGGCGCCTTGGAAGGCGGCCGGGGCCATGGCCGCCAGCAGCGCCAGCAGATGCGTACACCCCTTTTCACGCCCCACCAGCTTCCTGACCCGGGAGGTAAACCCGGCGGCGATGCGCATCCCTTTGACCGGCGCCAGGCAATCGCGTGTTTCGCTGCAGGCGGCATTGGGAACCGAGGGCATCTCCACCTCGATATCGGTAATCAAAAGCTCCGGTACCTGCACCTCCATGCGGATGACCATGTGATGAACGGTGTAAGGCGGACGGACCTCGCCGCCTGGATGGATGGAGTCGAGGAGCCGGTTGTCCTGAAGGGAGCCTTCAACGATAATCGTATCGGATGCGCCCGCATAGATGACCGTATCGATCCTGCGGTTGTGGATTTTCAGCTGTCGGGTCCTGTCCAGGGCAATCATGCGCGTAAAGGTTCCTTTTTTAGTTTTTTTTCTCACGCAAAGACGCAAGGAAAAGCTGGGCCTACTTTGGCCAGAGGCCAAAAAACCCTTCTTTATTGCCCTTCTTGGCGTGCTTGGCGGCTTGGCGTGACACCTGCTTTTATTTTGTTTATCGCCCTTCCTGGCGCCCTTGGCGGCTTGGTCTAGGCGATCACCGACTTCGGGGTCGGCACGATCCGTTTGACAACAATCAGCTTGCGGTCGATCAGCTCTCCGATATGCGGGCCGATCTCGTTTTTCCACTCGGGGCTCTCGTAGACGTTCTTGTATAGCCGCTCGCGCTCCTTCTCGTTTTTAAACCGGCGAATCCAGTAGTAGAGATTCGCATCCTCTTCGTCGACAAAGCTGCCGACGACGACCATTCCCTTGGAGACCTGGAAGGGAATGACCACGCTTTCCATATACTTCACCCACTCGGCGCGCTTTTCAGGAAATATCGTGTACTGCCTGAATTCGAAAAACATTTTGCTCCTCCTTTTCAGTAGGCCCCGGTCATCCTGAAACCGGTGATTTCATCGATCCGGCCAACGGCACACAAGCCCGCAGAGCCTGAACAGCAACTGCGTCCGCTTACCCATCTTCGCCGCATCCGAAAGTTAAACCCAACGATCTGCATGGGTTCTAAAAGCGATTGACAATTAAGTCAATGTCCATATCCCATCGCTTGCCTTTTACAAACCTTCTTCGGATGCCGGTTGCCCACGCGGCCGCATAAACCGCCTCCCCCGCCCCGATTCTGTCTCCTGTCTGACTTCATTTTTCCGAAGTAAGGTTTTCGTTCAAACCGGTTCAGCGTCCGGCGGCGGTGCTGTCTCCTGCCTTCCGTTCCTGCCCCTGGTCTGAACGGATGAATGCCCTTTCCTTCACGTGCAGCAAAGGGTATGTAGACCATATACACCCCGCTGCCTGACTGAACCCGCACTTTTCGGAGGACGCCCCATGAAAATAATCGACGCCGTCGTCGTGGCCAAAGTGAAATTCGTGACCCTTTTCGCCGTTGCATATCTGGACCGCAAAGGCAACCGCCGGCGCTGGCACATGGTCAGCCGCAGCGAGCCGCCCAAGTGCATCAGCGGAGCGCACCGGCGCCCCGACGCAACCATCATCGTTCCCTATCACCGACGGGAGGACAAGCTGGTGGTGATCAAGGAGTTCCGCGTCCCCGTGGGAGGCAACATGTACGGTTTTCCCGCCGGGCTGCTGGACCCCGGCGAAGCGCTGGCGGTGACGACAGGCAGGGAGCTGCGTGAAGAGACCGGCCTGGAGCTGGTGCGCGTCTACCGCCAAAGCCCGGCCATTTTCTCCTCCGCGGGCCTCACGGACGAAACCATCGCCATGGTCTTCGCCGAAGTCGACGGCACCCCCAGCATCCGCCGCAACAGCGATTCGGAGGACATCGACGTCTTCCTGATGGACCGGCAGGAGGTGCGGGATCTGCTGCAACGCGGCGACATCGTCTTCGGCGCCCGGGCCTGGCTGGTCATGGACGCTTTTTCACGGATGGGCCATGCCTATATAGCCGGTACCTGATGGTCCCGCGCGCTTCCATGAACCCACACCAGAGCACCAACGCCGGGAAGTGAATGACCGCATCCGGAAGCCGCGATAGTTTTGTTCATTTGCTTAATACCCCGATTTCTGCTATGCGGGAAAGGTGGCTTCAACACCCTTGAATGCACGGTCATCGATGCTGGACATCAGTCGAATACCGCCCACAAAACCGCTGCGGATCATCATCGGCGCCGGCGATCAGCATTGGCCCGGGTGGATTGCCACCCACCGGGAAACGCTGGATCTGTTGCGGCCCGACGATTGGGAAGCCAGCTTCGGCAGCCGCCTGGTGGATGCGTTTCTGTGCGAACATGTGTGGGAGCATTTGACCGAAGCAGAGGGCCGGGCGGCCGCCGGCTTGTGCTACCGGTGGCTCAAACCGGGCGGCTACCTGCGCTGCGCGGTTCCGGATGCCAATTTCCCGGACTCGGCCTACCAGTGCATCGCCCGGGTCGGCGGACCGGGCCCCAAGGATCACCCGGCCGCGAGTCATCGAATCCTTTACGACTACCGGCGCTTTGCAGATCTCTTTGTTCAGGCGGGATTCGCCGTCGACCTGTTGGAGTATTGCGACGAACAGGGCCGGTTTCACTACAACCCGTGGTCGCCGGAACAGGGTCCGGTCTACCGGTCGCTGCATCAGGACCATCGCAATAAAAATGGAAAGTTAGGCTTTGTATCCCTGATCGTCGATGCTCGCAAGCCCGACTGAGGGGCATTCGGGCATCCGTGCCCAGGCGTGTTCGAACCGCATCCGATCCGGCAGCCAAAACCAATCGCCGGGCAGACAAACATAGTCCCATGAATCAACCCCAATTCATCTCTCAAAGGAGGCACCTAAATTGGCCCAGATGACCCAACGAATGCAGGATTTGTTCAACACGGTTCGCACCGCGATTCTTGCCACCGCCACCGCGGACGGAACGCCCAACGCCGTACCGGTCGGCGCCAAGAAAATCATCGACAACCAGACCATACTCATCTCCGACCAGTTCCTCAACAAAACCCTGGCCAACATGCAAGCAAACCCCCAGGTGGCGCTAACCTTCTGGGAAGGTCATGAAGGTTACCAGCTCAAAGGCCGCGTCAGCATCGAAACCAGCGGCCGGCGCTATGAGGAAACGGCCAGCTGGATCCAGGAATTGAGCGAGAAGGCCGGCTTTCCCCTCAAATCCAAGGGAGCGGTGATCCTGCAAGTCGAGGAGATATTCGGGGTCTCACCGGGGCCGGGAGCCGGCAGAAAATTGGCATGATGTCGGATGGTATGATTGGGCGTAACACCCCAATGCGACTGCGGCAGGAGGATTTTTCGGGAATGTTTGCCGTCGCGATCCGGTCGGCACCGCATTGGATGCACCTGCCGGATGCCGGTCTACAGCCCATCGTCGATCAGGTCCAGGACCGTCTGCTTCTCTTGCGGAAATTTATAGCCTTCATAACTGTGGGTTAACAGGAGCCGCCCCTGACGATTCTTCCAGTGGTTGCCGGCATGGTCGAAGCACACTCTGCCGGTGACGGACAATTTTTGCATGGTCAGACGCAATTCCCGGAGCTGTTCTGCGGGGGTTAGCATGACAAATTTCTGCGCGGCCATCTCACGGGCCAGGGGGGTGCCGGTCCAGGCCCGAAACGGACGCGAACGGATGTAGTGCGGATCAATCTCGCTGAGCACACGGGCCGTTTGGGTGGCATGCTCCTGCCAGCGGGCTTTGCCGCCCAGACCTGGCATCCAGTATTCCGAAAGCTCGAAGCCCGCTGCCAGGGCTTTGCGGCCGCCCCTGATATGGATCTCGGCAGTGGCGCCTTTTTGTACGTTATCCAGCACCATGTCATCGCCACTTTCCAGTCCCACATGCAGCCGGTCCAGACCGGCCCGGCGAATGGCCTTGAGGTCCTCCAGGGATTTGTGTACCAGGGTTTTGGATCGCGCATAGGTGGTGACCCGGGCAATGCAAGGAAACGTGTGGCGCAGGTAAGTCAACACCTCCACCAGCTGGTCGGTCTTCATGATCAGGCTGTTGGCATCCTGCAGAAAAACGGTTTTACCGCCGGACAGCAGCCAGTGGTAAAACATCCCAAACCCGGGGTGCTGGTTCAGTTCGGGATTTTTCCCGATCAGGGCGATGGCGGCACGGTGGTCGATCTCACCGCCTTGCCCGGACCGCCGGGCAAGCGCCGCAAGGTCGTCGCGCAGGGCCGCCATGGCATCGATATCTTTTTTGATTTCAGCAACCGATCGCACCTGGAACTTTTCGGTTTTATACATGCCGCAAAACGTGCAGCGGTTCCAGGGACAGTTGCGCGTCAACCGGACCAGCAGGGAGTTGCTGCCACCCTCGCTGGGCGGCCGGTAAACACCGGTCTCAAATGCATATTTTTCATCAGCGCGTGCGGTCATCTGCATGCCCTTCTCCCTGCGGATCGAGGCCAAAAAATTCGGCCGCGTTTTTGTTCAGAATCATCTCCAGTTGGTCAGCGCCCAGATGCGAATCCCGCAGCCATTTCAATTCCCGGTCCCAGGCATAGGGTATGTTTGGAAAATCAGATCCATACATGATTCTGTCAAGCCTGTATTCCTGGAGATCGATGCGTTCCGCGATGGGAAAATAGTCCGTCAGCGCCATGGTCGTGTCGAGCCACAGATGGTCATACCGCTCGACCATCGTCTTATATTCACGGGTCTCACTGAAACCGAGATGGGGGACGCACACCTTGAGGGTCGGGAAATTCTTCAGTACGCGCTCCAGCTTGCCGGCGGCGCAGATTTTATACGGGTCACAGCGGTAGACGGGGCTTTTGGGCTCCTTGCCGATATGAATCACCACCGGTTTGTTGTTGGCTTCACACACATCGAACACACGGTCGGTCTCCTCGGAATTGATATCAAAACACTGCACATGGGCATGCAGTTTCAAACCGCCCAGACCCGCATCGAAGGCATCCTGCAAAATCTTTCCGGCGTCCGGCTCACCTGGGTATACCGTCGCCATTCCCGTGATCCGACCGGGGTATTGGCGGCATTTTTCGGCCATGTACCCATTGAGCTGTCCGGCAATTCCCGGGGCATGGGCATACTGGAGTGCAATCAGGTGGCTGACGCCATTTGCAAACAGGAAATCAAATACTTCGCCGGTGGTTAACGGATACCTGATGTGCCATGCATTTTCATCAAACCAGCGTCTGACGGCCTTGAAAATGGCGTCAGGAAAAACATGCACATGGGCATCGATGACCTTGGGAAAACCGGCCGGGACGCTGCAGCCTTCCCTGTCGTCGAGGGTTGGGAGGTTGGGTTTCAGCATGGTGGTGGATCCTTTTGGGATAACAGGTTTGACGCTTCAGCTGAAATGGACTGCAACCGCCCGCACAGGCATGGCCACCATGACTGGGTGCGGTAACCCTTGCCGCGAAGCGTCACTGCGCATCACGACATCTCCCGGCTTTCGCGATAGCCAATCAGATTCATGGCCATCATGCTGGCCACGACGTCGCGCTTTTGATTGAGCATCTCGCAAAAAGAGTACAGCACCCCCCGATCGGGTTTGCTGCGCGACGGCTTCACCTTGTGCACGGTGATGCGCAATGAGAGCATGTCACCGGGGCGGACTGGCCTGAGCCAACGCAGCTCATCCACCCCCGGACTTCCCAGGCTGGCCGGACCGGGGAGGTAATGTTCCACGAACAGCCGCATGAAAAGGCTGCAGGTGTGCCAGCCGCTGGCGATGAGGCCGCCGTATACCGTTTGCCTGGCGCCCGCCGGGTCCATATGAAAAACCTGCGGATCAAACTGTCTGCCGAACTGGACGATTTCATCTTCCGTGATGGTAATCGGCCCGAATTCATGCACAGCCCCCTCCACGAAGTCTTCCAGATGGCGCTCATACGGTGTGGTGCTGAAACTACCGGTGTTCATATGCGTCGCTCCTCATTCCACTTTTCCGTTTAACCCCATCCATTTTGATCCATCGCGGCAACCGCCGTAACGCCGCCGGCCTGTGCCCGCAAGCACCTGGCCACAAGCATCCACAATGGCATGCATATCAGCCGCGGCTACACTTCCCTCAGTTTGCAGTCCTTGCCTCCTTTCCGCTTGCAACCGATGGCTGCATGGATGGCGCCATCCATCCGATCCATATCACCATAGCCAAGCTCGCCTTTACAGATTTCAGTGATTATCCCCTTGTAATCGATTGAAAAACAATGGTGGGATGAACGCCAATAAGTCAGCTTATTAGAAATTTCTTTCATAGAAGGGTTTGGGTCGGGTATCAGTCTAATGCGATTGTGGTTCATGGTTTGATCCTATTCGGTCAACTGCCGGCTGTGCTGCAACCGATAAAGCCCGGTTCAACTGCGGCGCTTACAGAAAGCAACCCCTTTCCGGTCAAAGCAGCAGTTGTTCAAGAAGTATCGCATGGTTGCCATCGTTTGTTCCAGACCGGTCATATGACACCTCCTTGTTTTTAGCGCTGGTCGTGTTCCGCACGTCTCTTCCACGATCATACCTGCAGACTGGCGGACATCTGCTCATTTCCTGTATTTTTAACATCATCAGGAAGCCAGCACAATGTGAGTCGGTTGACCGTATGCTCAGAGGACAAAACTACCACTCGGAAAACGCCGCCCACCCTGGTGGCCATGACGGCAACCACCGCAAATGACGATCTCCGGCTGGATTGCCCGGTGTCCGCCGGGCCGGTACCCCATCCCTGGTTTCGTCTCCTTAAGGGACTACCCCGCAGGCGATCCGGGCGCCGCCGCCGCCGAGTTTTTCAGGGTGGTCCGCATAGTTGTCCCCACCGGCGTGAATCATCAGGCTGCGGCTGCTGAGGTCGGTCGTTTTGACCCGAGGGGCCAGCACCGGTGTGACCGAGGTCCCGTCAGGTTTCACGTATAGCGGGGGCAGGTCGCCGAGGTGGCCTTCGCCATAGGGTCCTGCATGCCGATCGGACCCATCGGGGTCATAGTGCCCGCCGGCGGCAAGACCCGGCACCTTCTTCCCATCCTTCTCCCCGGGGCCGCAATTTGCAAATTCGTGGACATGAAATCCATGCAACCCCGGTGGCAGCCCATTCAGGTCGGGTGTAAAAAGTGCCCCGTAAGGCGTGTCCTTGACCGTAACCGTTCCGACCGCCTGACCTTTTCCGCTGTCCGTGGCAATGGACATTTCGATGATAACCTCATCCGCGCCGGCGCCACCCGCGATGAATAACAAACCTGCCAGAAATAGCGTCAATCGTTTCATGGTTGGATCCTTTCTTCTCTTTGCATCAGCAGCGACAGCATCGATAGCTCTTCGTCCGAAGCAGCACCGCTGGTTTGCATTCATTTTCTGGTGCATAAAGACCAACAATAAAACATCCCGGAGAAAAGGGAAGCGGTGGGGCGGGAGAACCTCCGGTTGACAGGGATGACCTATCCGGGAAGCAAGGATGGCGTCTGCAGTTCATGCTGCACAACCACCCCATCCATGGTCCGGGCTTCGACCAGTTCCACCAGATGGCGGTGGTGCGTGAAAAAAATGACCTGGGTCTTCTTGGATAATGCACACAGCACCTCCAATGTCGCCAGGGAGCGGTCGTCATCGAAGCGCAGCAGGATGTCATCCACCACAAAGGGCAGCGGCTCATTGTGGTCCAGGTACTGCTCCAGGCTGGCCAGACGAAGGGCCAGGTAGAGCTGGTCGGCAGTGCCGTCGCTCATGCCCTCCACCTTGACCACCGTTTCCCGGCCCTGGCGCACCCCCACCAGCACCGGGTTGCCCTTGTCGTCATAGTCCGCCCGCACCCCGGCAAAGGCTCCCCGGGTCATGCTGGCGAACAACTCGCTGGCACGGCGGATCAGCGGGCCCTGGTGCTTTTCCCGATACTGCTCGATGGTGCGGGAAAGCAGAAAATCGGCGATTTTGAGCCGGGCATAGGTCTCCACGTCCGTTTCCAGGCTGCCGAGCAGACGTTCAGCCTCCTCGGCACAACCGGCGGCCTCGGCGCTGCCGTCCATCCGCTTGAGTTCGGCTTTCTCCGTGCCGATGGCCTGGTCCAGCGACGAACGCTCCTGCTCCAGTCGTTTAATCTCTTTCTCCAGCTCTTCCCGTTCAGGACCGATGCGATCGGCGTTCACCGCTGCAGCCTCGGCAATGAATGCCTCCACGGTGGCACCGCCGCTCACCCCGCGCAGGCGCACTTCAATGCCGCTGCGCTCCAGGAGCAGATGTTTTCTGGCGTGGGCACGCTTTTCCGTTTCGGCAAGGGCATCAGCCTCCCGGCACCCCGCCTCCTGACACAGCGACTCAACCAGTGCACTGCACTGGGAAATACGCTTTTCCGCATCCAGGATCTCTTTTTTCGCCGCCTGCAGCTGCGCGTCGAGGCCCTGTTGTTTTGAATGCGCTTCCCTGGCAGCGGTCAATCCGGCATAGAGCAGTTCAGCCGCCCGGTCCTGGGGTTCCCCGTTGAGGTCCGGGGCCAGGATCTCGACCAGTTTATCCACCCGGCTTTTAAATGCGGCTGAATCCCGGTCAATGCCGTCTATCCGCTTGCTCAGAACGTCGGCCTCGCTCGTCAGGTTTCGGGCTTCACGGATGCTTTCGATCACGGCCAAGGCAGCCGTGGGGCTGGCATCGACACCCATTCCTATTTTCCCAACCTGTCTGGCCCAGTTGGTTTGCCAGTCGGCAAGGGACTTCTCCAACTCCACAACACCGGCAGCAACCTCCTCCAGTTCCCCTTTAAGGTCAGACGACGCCTTGTCCACGGCCGCAATTCGGGATGCAAGATCGTTTCGGGCGTCGACCTGGGCCCGGGCACTTTTGACGAGCGTGGAAAGGGCAACGGTTGATGCTTCCCTGGGCGCGCCCGCAGCGTCGAGGGCTCGCAACAGGCTGGATTTGAGCGCGGCCAGTTCGGTTTCCACGGCTTCGGACTGAACTTTTTTGGCTTTGAGATCCACTGACTTTATTCTCAGTGAATCCATGTCGGCAATCCAGGCGCGCATCTCCCTGGGGGAAAGGGGGGTGATCCCGGCCGGCGTCCACAACGCCTGCCACTCGGCGGTCAGTCGGCGGTACTCGTCCAGGGCGGCTTCAAGGTCGCCGGCAATGCCGACAAGCGCATTCTCGACGACTGTCCGCCGTGCCTCCAGCAGTCCCTTGCGGATGACCTGTTCAGCTTCCCGTCGCAGGCGGTCGGCAATGCGGTCCGCCCGGGTCATGCTTCCTTCAAAGGCATCCGACAGACCCACCGCGCCGGCAACGCTGCCGACAAACGCTTCGGATTCAGTGGGATCAACGGCTTCGCCGGCAAGCCGGTGCCGAATCAAACCCCAACCCCTGTCCCGCAGTGATCGGGCGTCTTTCAGGTCGGATTCGGTCGGGATCTGGTGCAGGCGGTCCATGGCTTGAAGCTCGGTCTGAATCTGATTAATTTCGCTCTGCCCGGCCGCCCTGCTTTCACGCTGTTTTTCAATCCGGCGACGGGCCGCGTCAATCTGCTCCTCGAACCGGTCGATGCTCGCGGCGGACGGACAGGGCAATACATCGATGTCCGCCAGCGGGCCACCCCACAGGGTTTGCCGTTTCAAGGATCGCACCAGGTCGTTTTCGAGTGCCTCGACAGCGCCGCGCATGTCGGCGA
>NZ_JAWOHB010000204.1:0-4272 GCF_046496365.1 Desulfosarcina sp. | reverse complement strand
GAAAGCTGTTTTATGGGTGAGAAGAACCGAAAATAGACGCTCTGTGGGGAAAGGATTTCAAATAGGTCCTGAAGGAGATGCGCATCTTCGGGGCGTATGGGGCGGATGAGCAGTGCACCGATTTCCGGCATCTGAATCCGCGATTCATATTGGGCCGGATAGGGACTGATGGCCAGGTGCATGGGTGCCGGGCATGCAGCCGCTTCTATCACCACACGGGCATCGACGGCGATAGCCCGGCCGGCTTTGATCATCAGTGGGTTGATGTCCAGTTCGGCAATCTGAGGAAAATCGGTGACCAACTGGGAAAGCCGAATAAGAATCAATTCGAGTTCCTCCGGGTCGGCCGGCGAGTAGTTGCGATAACCCTTGAACAGTCGGTTGATTCGCGTTCCCTCCATGAGCCGTGCGGCCAGCAGGCGATTCAGGGGAGGCAGTGCGATGGCGCGGTCATCCAGGAGTTCAGCCAGGACGCCACCCATACCGAACAGAATTACCGGACCGAAATCCGGATCTTTTTTGGAGCCCATGATTAACTCGCAATCCGGTGAACCGATCATGGGCTGGATCGTGACGCCGGCTATGTGTGCATCAGGAAACGCGGAGCCGGCCCTGGCGACTAAATCGCCAAAGGCTTTTTTGACCTCGTCGCCGGTTTTCAGATTCAGGACCACGCCGCCGCTATCCGACTTGTGACTGATCTCCCGGGAAAGAATCTTCATGACGACCGGGAAGCCATAGCCGTCGGCCAGGGATAGGGCCTCTTCGGCCGATGCCGCCGCCCCAGTCGGGTTTACCGGGATGCCGTAGGCCGCGATCAGGGACTTTGCTTCTGTTTCCGTCAGCAGACCGCCAGCTGACGTCATTCCCTGTTCAATTATGCAGGCGGCGTTTTCACGATCCACCTGAATCCGGGTGGACAGGCGCGGTGGAATCTGTTCGAGCATTTCGATGTTGCGTGCATGACGATTCAGGCTCATGAACGCGCGCACGGCACGTTCCGGCGTGTCGAAAGTAGCGATGCCGGCCTGGTTGAACAGTTCGCGCCCCTTTTCCACGTCTGCCCCGCCCATCCAGGCGGTAATTATGGGGATGGTGGTTTGGCTCAATTGACCGATAAGGGTTTGGGCCACGGCCTCGGCGGCGGTCATCGCTTGAGGGGCCAGCATGACAAGCAGTGCCTGCACCTCTTTGGCCTGGGTGAGGACCGCAGCGGCGGCGGCATATCGCTCGGGTGTGGCATCACCCAGAATGTCTACCGGGTTGGCGTGACTCCACTGTTGGGGCAGCACGGCATCCAGCGCCTCCCCGGTCTCTGGGGACAGCCTGGCCGGTTCTATGCCATAGTCCGAGAGTGCATCAGCGGCCATGACACCCGGACCACCGGCATTGGTGATGATGGCCAGGCCAGGACCCTTTAACCGTCCCTTGCGGGAGAGAATTTCAGCTGCATCGAAAAGCGCTTCGAAGGTTTTAACCCGAACGATGCCGGCGCGTTGGAATGCCGCGTCATAGACCGCATCTTCTCCGGCCATGGCACCGGTATGTGAAGCAGCGGCGAGGGCACCGGCCCGGCTCCTGCCGGCCTTCAAGGCGATGATGGGTTTGATCCGGCTGACCGCCCGGGCCGCGCTCATGAAATTGCGGTGACAGGTCAGGCTCTCTACATACATGACAATGCTGCTGACTTGCGGATCGGCGCCCAGATAATCGATGATATCACCGAAATTCACATCAAGCATGGAGCCGAGACTGATAAAATGGCTGAAGCCGATGTGCTCTTTAACAGAGAAGTCTAATATAGCCGTGCAGATGGCGCCGCTTTGAGAGATGAAAGCCAATTTCCCTTCCAGGGGCATGCGGCCGGCAAAACTGGCATTCAGGCGGGAGGCGCCGCACATGATGCCCAGACAGTTGGGGCCGATGATTCGCAGCCCGGTCCCTGCAGCCGCATCCAGTATTTTTTTTTCCAGTTGTCGACCTTGTGGGCCGGTTTCTTTTCCGCCCGCCGCGATGATTACAGCCCCTGCGGCCTTGATTCGAACGCACTCGGCAATGATTTCCGGAACGGTTTCCATGGGGGTCGCCACCACCACCAGATCGACCGGATCCTTGATCTGGTTCAAGGCGGCGTAGGCTTTTTTACCCATGATCAACGGCGTGCGCGCATTGACCGGAAAGATGGGGCCATCGAATCCGCCGGCGACCAAGTTGTGAACCACCGCCTGGCCCACCGATCCCGGACGAGCCGAGGCGCCGACGACGGCGATGGATCTGGGATCGAAAATGGAATCCAAACGTTCAACACCCATGGAATTTCTCCCAGCTCTGTGTGATTACGTCACAATCCATACCGTATCCTTGCGGCCCACATGGACCACCTTGTTGCTTACCCGGCCCATGAAGAAGTCGCCGACGCTGGACAATCCCCGTCTGCCCACTACGATGGTACCCCAGCCGCCCTTTTCGGCCTTGTTGACAATGGCGCCGGCCCGGCTGATCACACCGGTAATCATTTGGGTTGAGATGTTTTCCGGAGGCAACCCGGCACCTTTGAGGATGTCCACGGCGGTTTTGAAAACGGGTTCAGCTTCGGGGACGCCGTTCTCCTCAAGCGCCTCCATCTCTGGTTTGAATCCGCTACGCACCACGTGGACCAGTTTGACCTGATAATTTCCCAATGGCCCCAACATATCTGCCACGAATTTGACGGCGCGGTTGGCGCAGGGAGAGCCGTCCACCGCAATCAGCACTTTTTTGTTGACAGGCTTGCGGCCGGCGATGAGCACTGGAATGAAGGTCAGCTTTTCCAGTAGCTTGTTGGTGACGCTGCCCATGGTAACATTTTTCAGGTCAGTGAAACCCCGGCGGCGGATCAGGACCGCATCGTAACCTTGGTGGGCTTCGATAATGAGGTCCCGGGCGACCCCTTTTTTGCGGTTCTGGATCTTAACCTCCACCGCTGATTCGGCGTGCCCGGCATCCAGCAGCATCTGCCTGGCATTTTCCATGTAATTGCGGATATTTTTCTTCTGCTGGGATTCCCAGCTGCGCACGTGCCGCACCACCTTTACACTTTTGGGCTCCTTTTCAAGATCGTAGTAGGCATCCGGAATGCTGTTGAATACATGGAACAGGACAATCTTCATCCCTTTGAATGCATCCTCTTCACCTGCGTAGCGTACGGTCTGTACTCCCCGATCAGAGCCATCCAATGCCAGCAACAGCCGTTTTTGTCTGGGTGCCATAGGGGACCTCCTGGTATCGATCAGTAAGCTGGTTCAATGCTTGTCATAAAGGGTTCGACGGTTTTCGCGGTGATCCACCATGTAGCGCAATCTTGCCTTGCCTTTTAGAACCTTCAGCATGTCCTCGATTCTGTCCCGGGAGACCTCGTAGAAACGCAGGTAGACGTTGCGATACCCCGCCGGAGCCCGCTCGTAGGTGGAGAGAATGCTGGCCATACGTCCACCGAACTCCCGTACCACGTTGACGATTTCCATGATTGATCCGGGGGTGTCCGCCAGGACAAGGGCCAGATGAAACCCCCGTTTTTTCAAGCCGGTGATGTACAAGGTGGCCTTAAAAAGATCGATGGTGGTGATGACCCCGCACAATTGGCCCTGATCATCCACCACCGGCGCACCGGAAATTTTGCGGTCCAGCATGAGATCCGCGGCTTCTTCCACGGTCCAGTCCCGGTGGACCGTGACCACTTCGCGGGTCATGATGTCGGCCACCTTGATTTTTGAAACCAGGTAGAGCAGTTCATGGATATCCAGGCTTGTGGCGTCCGAAGCCGAAGCCCGCTTCAAGTCGCGGTCGCTGAGAATGCCGCAAAGCCCTCCCTTGTGGACTACGGGAAGCAGCCTGATGTGATTTTCCTTCATCAGGATCCCGGCCTGCTGCATGGAATCTTTTTTTCCCACGGTAATCACCGGTGTGCTCATCCAGTATCTGATCAGCATGGCGGTCCTCCTTTTCTCGGCGATGGCTGACAGCGTTGGTGAAAATGGAAGCCTTTTGTTTTTTGTCTCAGGGCGACTCGATAAAACCCGCCGGTATCGTGAGCAGCGGTATGGGTGAGCGGTGATAAATCCTGCGTGACGTTGAACCCACCACCACATCTGCCAGGTTGCTGCGGCCCTTCGTGCCAATGACCAGCAGGTTTGGTTTTTCACTTTCGATGACTGACAGCAATTCACGGTAAGGAATTCCGGCCTGAACCAGACAGCGGCAGTTTTGCGTACCCGTGGGCACGGCCTCCAACAG
>NZ_JAWOHB010000131.1:0-15165 GCF_046496365.1 Desulfosarcina sp. | reverse complement strand
GCAGACCTGAACGTGCTGGCCACACCGTTTTTCGATCTGGCCCGATTCGGAATCAACTTCGTGGCCTCCCCGCGGCATGCCGACGGCATCGTGGTGACCGGCCCGATTTCGCGCAACATGAAAACCGCTCTGCTGCAGACCTACGAGGCCACCCCAAAGCCGCGGGTGGTGATTGCAGTGGGCAGCTGCCCACTGACCGGCGGCCCTTTCCGGGGAAGCCGGGAAGTCAGCGAAGGGCTGGATACGCTTTTGCCGGTTGACCTGTTCATCCCCGGCTGCCCGCCGCACCCCATGACCAACCTGCATGCCCTCTTGAACTTTTTCAAATAAAAAACCGGCGGCCCTTTCAATCCAAATTAACAGGGCCGCCGGTTTTTCAGGGTTTGATGACAATGGTCGGGTACAACCCTTCCTTTGCCCCCCTGGGATAGGGTTGAAGGGTGTTAAAGGAGATGTTCTGGTTTTGCTGGGCATGCCCGCGGTTCAGGTTCCCATCAAAAAACGCGCCATTGGCCTGCAGGATATGGTGAATCCGCTCCTGAAAGGTCGAGACAAAACTGCCTCCGCTGCCTTCAAACAGCATGCTGCCGATACACGCCCGGGTATCAATTTTAGAAAACCGCTTAAGCGACATGCTGTTGACTTCCAGGTCCTTGGGATCATTGATCAGGCCCCATACGAGGTGCCCGGGAGGGATGGTCAGCGGACTGCGGACATCGATGATCGTATGCGGCATGATAACGCTGTCCTGACCAATGGTGATTCTGGCGTTGGGGCGCCCGCGTAGAAAACAGTTAAACCCCACAAACACATTTTTCTTCAGATCCGCCTCGATTATTTTCGCGCCGTGGGCCGTAACATTGTTGCCTTCAAGTTTGGCGTTGATAATGTAGCAGTTTTCCTGAGCATTGGCTCCGCGGCCAAGCATGGAATTTTGAAGGAAGGCCCGTTGCGCGACGAGTACATTGTCGCCAATTTTTGTTTTGGGCTTGATCACGGCGAACCGATCCAGAGAGGCGCTGGTGGGCACCGACAGCGGTTGGTCGATATTGACCACATCGAACACACGCTGAAAGGCCTCCTTGCGATCTTCCACGAAGTCCATGAATATGCCCTGGGGTGAATTGCCTGCGCTGAAATAGATATAGTTGTTCAACTGGTTCAGGGGGTAGCGGTACATGAAATTGAAATCACCGGGTTTGCGGACCCAGACGGTCCCCGGTTCGATCTTCAGGTGGCTGACCTCACCGGCCTGCACATAGGAATAGGCGCCCACTACGCAATCCTGGATGGTGGTCAGGTCAACGGTGGCAAAGGGCCCCAGGAAACTTCCGTTGGCAGGTGATCCGTGGATATTGGCATAATGGGTGGAAACGGTGTCTTTGATGAAAAAGTTTTCCAGCGTCTCCGGATCGTGGGAATAGTTGTGCACCAGGGTTTTGATCAGAAAGCTGTCTTCGATGGTGATCTCTTCATCCTGATCCAGGGGGATGTTGAACTCCTGGTACTGAAAGAGATCACCGGATTTTTTCAATTCATCACCGCGGATATCGCTTTTATAAAGCAGCGAGTTGGTCACACTGACCTTGCCCAGAAAATAGCTGCCCGCCAGATTGGAGTGCTTGAACATCAGGTTGAGCGAGTGATGGGGCGTGATCCCGTAAAATGCATAAAATTTGGTCATCTGCGTGGTGGGGATCAGTTTATTTAAAAAGGGGTTGACATCGAACTCCAACTCCCGGAGGTTGATATTTACGCGCTGCACAATCCGGTCGAAAAGCTTTTCCAGTTCTTTCATCCCTGCTCCCCATCGGTTGGCTTCAATTCGAATTTTTTCATGTTCTGATAAACGGCGGCGAACACATCGGCGAGCCTGAGCACCCCCACAATCTCCGTGCCCCGTGTCACCAGCAGGGAAAGATTGGATTCGGCCGTCAATTGATGCAGCGCGATGTCCAGTGACCCGTTTTCGTCCACATATTCCCCTTCGGTGGGACGCTGCATGAATTCCGTGACACATTTTTTTGCCGCTTTGGAATAGACGTCCAGGATCGGCGGCGACGTCTTGAGATATTCTTCCTGCTGCAGGGCAACGGCCTTGCGGGTAAAACCGAATCGACCGAACCGGCGGATTTGGTCCAGGTTGGCGTCCCTGGGTTCCAGTGCACGCAGAAAGTCCATCTGGCTGATCTTGCCGATCACCTTTTTATGCTTGTCCATAATCAGAACTGCCCGGTGGGAATAGCGGTTCTGTTGGAACTGCTCCTGCGCTTTTTCCAATGCAAGCACCGCTTCGAACAAGGTGGCGTTCTCCGGCACCGTGGCATATTCCGAAATCGGGACCATCAATTCCTTGACCATGAAATTTTTCACCGGGATCCTCCTGTTATGTGGCTCAACTACCATGAATCAGTCATCAAATCAATCGAAACTGTTTTGATTGCAAAACTTTTTGCACCCTGCGCACGCATCCGCTGCGCGGCGCTGCCTATGATCTTCCGGCGGCTCCCGGTCGCGGTTTTTACCGGGCCTGGTTCCTGCGCCGGTTGATTGTGCGCCTGAATGGCTGCTTGTTCCAATAGCGAACACCATTTCCTTGATCTTCCCCCATCTCTATGGTAGACAATCGCCTTCGTTCATTAATCGAAATTCCCCCGCTAAAACAAAACCAAAAAATATACGGCCGCTAGGGTTTAAAAACGCGAGCGCGAAAAATGATAGAGAGGAGACACACAGTGAAAACGTACAAAATTGAAGATCTGATGGTTCCCCTGTCGGAATATGCGACGGTGACCATCGGGGCGACGCTGTTCGAAGCCATTCTGGCGCTGGAGACGGCCCAGGGCGAGTTCGACCAGACCAGATACCGCCACCGGGCCATTCTGGTTCTGAATAAAGCCGGTGAAGTTGTCGGCAAGATCAGCCAGCACACAGCCTTGAAAGCGCTTGAACCGCAATACCAAAAAATGGCCGCCGAATCGTCGGCCGCCCATTACGGATTCAGTGTATCCTTTCTGAAGGATCTTCAAGAGCAGTACAGCCTGTTGGACGGTGCCTTGGAGAACATCTGTCAGAAAGCCGCCCACACCCGAGTCGAGGATTTTATGTCCAGGTTGGGCGAAGGCGAATTCATCGAAGCGGACGCATCCCTGAACAAGGCCATTCACATGCTGGTAATGGGCCACTTTCAATCTTTACTGGTGAGAAAACAAGGCATCCTGATCGGGGTGTTACGGCTCACCGATGTTTTCGCCGCTGTTTTTCATGTGATGAAAAGCTGCAATTAGGGCAGTGGGCTCGCCTGCCCATCCGATCAATGATCGTCACTTGTTTGAATCGAAATAGAGGAGGTTGTTGAATGGCTAACGACATCGATACCCCTTTTGCCGAGGCAGCGTCCAACCGTAAAAAACTGATCTGGCTGTGCTTAGGTGTTGCCCTGTTCGTCCTCACCTACTACTCGCCGCCCTGGCCGGATGCCATCGATCCCACGGGTAAAGCCTTTGCCCTGTCGACAGCCGGCAAAGGCGCCATCGCCGTGTTCCTGCTGGCCGGCACCTGGTGGGTCTTTGAGGTCGTGCCCATCGGCGTGACCAGCCTGGCCATCGGCGTGCTGCAGGCCCTGTTTTTCATCCGCCCGGCCAAAGTGGCCTTCAAGGATTTTATGGACCCGTCGGTCATGTTCATCTTCGGCTCCATCGTCATCGGCCTGGTGTTCACCAAAACCGGCCTGACCCGCCGCCTGGCCTATAAAATGCTGGCCATCGTGGGCGAAAAAACCAGCATGATCTACCTGGGATGTTTTGTGGTCACCTCGGCGCTCACCCATATCATGGCCCACACGGCCGTAGCAGCCACCATCTACCCGCTGCTGGTGGCCATTTACGCACTCTACGGCGAAGGCGACACGCCCACCCGTTTCGGCAGAGGCCTGTTCATGGGCATGGCCTACGTGGCCGGTGCCGGCAGCATCGTCACCCTGCTCGGGGCCGCCCGGGGCGCCGTGGCCCTCGGCTTTTTTAAAGACATCATGAACCAGGACATCGGTTTTTTCGAATTAAGCTACT
Organism: Desulfosarcina sp.; assembly: GCF_046496365.1. Classification (GTDB taxonomy): domain Bacteria; phylum Desulfobacterota; class Desulfobacteria; order Desulfobacterales; family Desulfosarcinaceae; genus Desulfosarcina. Next base: position 11,098 of record NZ_JAWOHB010000131.1, on the reverse strand, counting down.
ACATGTTTCCCATCGGCTGGCTGATGACCTTCCTTTTGTGGGGGTTTTTCATGATCGTTTGCAAACCGGAGAAGAAATCCATCCCGGGTCTCAAAGAGCGCGCCAAGCGGCTTTATACGGAACTGGGCGGCATCACCCGCAAGGAGTTGGTCGCCGCCTCCATCGTGGGTCTGTGCATTTTGGCCCTGGGCGCGAGCGCCATCCTAGAGGCCGCCATCCCCGGTTTTGTCGCCCCCCACAAAACGGCCCTGATCCTCATATCCACAATCCTGTTTTTCATCACCGGCATTCTGGACATCAATGATCTGGAATCGATCCCCTGGAACATCATCCTTCTTTTTGCCGGCGCCATGAGCATCGGCTTCTGCCTGTGGGAGACCGGTGCAGCCGAGTGGATGGCCATCAACTAGCTGGTCATGTTCCAGAAGGCCCACTGGTTCGTCTTCGTTCTGGGCATCGCCTTCTTCGTGCTGATGATGACCAATTTCATCATGAACGTGGCCGCCATCGCCATCTCCCTGCCGGTGGCCCTGGTCATCGCCCCTTACCTGAATGTGGCCGGCGAAGTCATCCTCTTCGCCTCTTTGGTCACCGCCGGCATGCCCTTTCTGCTCCTCGTGGGGGCGGCGCCCAACGCCATCGCCTATGACTCCAGGCAGTTCACCACCGGTCAGTTCTTTCTTTACGGCATCCCGGCCAGCATTCTGCTGATGGCGGTGACCGGCTTTGCCGTCTACGTGCTGTGGCCGTTGATGGGCATGCCAACGCTGTTGAAGTAGACCGCAAGCCGCTCCCGGCAGCAGTGCCGGGAGCGGCTTGGTGATGCTGCCCGCAGCTGACATGTTCTCGGGCCTGCACACCATCCGAACAGTCCGGCGCGCTTGGAGGCGAACAAAATCCGGCGCAACCAGCAGCGGTTTTTTTTGCATGCCCTAATGATCCGTCTGGGTGGGCGCCTGTTCCGCTCGGGTTCGGCGGATTTTCTCGTGAGCGGCCTTGATGGTCCTGCTCAGTTCATCGATATCCACCGATTTTGACAGGAAAGCAAACGCGCCCAGTTCCATGCAGGTTTTTTTATCGGCCTCCGATCCCTGACTGGTCAGGACAATCACCTCGATCGCCGGTCGGGTCTTCTTGACGCGACGCAGGACTTCGATGCCATCGATACCGGGCATTCGAAGGTCTAAGATCATGACATCAGGCTCGTCCTCCCGGGCCAATTCAAGGGCCGACTCCCCGTCGTAGACCACTGCCGAATCCAGCTCACGCATCATCAGCCGTTTGGACAGCGTCTGAACATATTTCTTCTCATCGTCCACCAACAGAATCTTAGACGGGGCCTCGAAATCCTGGCGGCGGTAAACGTCAGTCTGATAATACCCCGGTCCCACCTTGGTTTCAACCGACGCGACCCCCGCCACCCGGCCTGTGATAGCCTTGAGTTCTTCCTCGAGACGATTGAGCATCAGGACATGTTTGTTGATGGTCAAGGTGACGACCCCACCCTGGACGTCGACCCCGACGGTGTGGCCGGCCTTGATCAGCGCAATTTCCACGTCGGCGGCAATCTGGAAATCAGCGACAGCCATTCTGGATCGACCGGCCGGTTTGACGATGGACTTGGCGATGTTTTTTTGGATGGTTCGGGTAATTTCGTCCGGCGATAGTTTATCGGTTGGAAAGACGATATCGTAAAGGGAAGCATGCCACGGGTCTTTGACGGCAAAGAGCATATGCATCCAGGCGGCACAATTCTCATCCTCGCGGTGGATGATTTTAAGGGCCTCAGGTTCAGCGATCCGGTGTTCACCGGTGGCGGCGGCAATGCGCGACTTCATGTCCGCAATCAGGCAAACCCGCACCACATGATCGATATCGCGGGGTATAAGCTGACCGGCGAAACCGGTAATGATCAGATTGTCCGCGGACAGGCTTTTTGCCAGGGCCGCCCGCAGGTGAGCCAGCGAACGTTCCCGTTCACGGGTCAAGCGGTTGAATACCGAGGTCTTATCTGAGAACACCCGCTCGATCCTGTTGGCAGGTATACTGGACAAGCGACTGGCTTCGGTGACGATTTCCGTATCCGCGATCAACCCATAACCGGTTCGGGAGCGGGTCTCCTCGACGACCTGTTGCGCATTGCAATAGCTGCCGCTGAATATCGTAATGACTGGCATGTTCAACTCCTTCTTTTTAAGCTTCAACAAGTCGGCAAACGGTCAACAGCGGACAAGCCGATTCCTGGCCGTGCTCGTGAGTGGATTCATGGATGGTGGTAATGCCTTTTTCCATCGTCGGGAAAAGGTGATCCTTGCCGATCTTGGCCAGAAAATGAGTTCGCCCGAACACTTCCATGACCGACTCGTTGACCCCGCTCATCGATAGGTCGATCCCATTGCTTCTGACCCGATCCACCAGCATTGACAGGGTTTCCTCACCGGATGAATCGATGTCGTTGATCCCGTTGGCAACGATAAGGATGTGGTTGAGGTCCTTTTTGCTGCTGATGATTTCGGTGATTTTGTCTTCCAGATAGCTGGCGTTGGCGAAAAAAAGAGGTCCGTCAAAGCGCACCAGGGCTACATAGGGACACTCCTTGAGCCCATGGGTCGTTACGCAGCGCAGTTCCTCGTCCGCTGCCCTGGCCAGGGAAACCACTTTGGGGCGCATGCTCTTGTAAAGAAAAACCGTCAGGGAGAGCGCCACCCCGATCATGATTCCCTTATCCAAATGCGGCGCAAATGCCAGGGTGCTGGCAAAAGAAATGATGGAAATGGCGCCATCGTACCATTTGGCCTTCCAGGCGTGGATAAAACCGGAAACGTTCAATAGGCCGATGACGGCCATCATGATGACTGCAGCCAGCACGGATTGGGGAAGATGGTAGAGCATTGGTGTGAAAAATAAAAGCGCAATAACCACTGCCAGACTGGTGAAAACGCTTGACAATCCGCTGACGGCTCCGGCTTGGAGGTTGACCGCTGAACGAGAAAATGAACCGGACGTGGGATAACTCTTGGCGATGGCGCCGCAGATATTACCCAACCCCTGGCCGATCAGTTCCTGGTTGGGATCCAGTCGCTGTCCGGTTTTACTGGCCATGGCCTTGGCAATCGAAATCGCTTCCATGAAACCCAGCAAGGCGATTATGGCCGCGAAAGGCAACAGGTGCAGCATGATCCCAAAATTGATCGGCGGTATGCTCAGCGACGGCAGGCCTTTGGGTATGGCACCGACCACGGCGCCGCCCCCCATCATCGTGAGGCTGCCGGTGTCCAGGGGTTCGTTGCGGACCTTGATGCGCCATGTTCGACCGTCGGTTTTTGTACCGACGGGGATATTGTCCTGCGGGTAGAATTTAATGGATCCGTCACTCTGGAGCACACCGGCAAGCAGGATTGCTCTGAGCTGCTCCCGCCTGACGTGGGCCTCCTCCTGCAGGTGTGAGATCTTCACATTGGCCACATTTACATTGTGCTGAGCATCCAGCACACCGATCGAGTCGTGGTTCTGTTTGGCCTGGTTCAACACTTCGCTGAAGCGGGTTCGTTCCTCGGCAAGGGAAGGCAGCGCTGAGGAGGCCGCGTTGAACTGTTGGATCAGGTTGCGGGCGGCCGGGGATTCAAGTGCTTCAATGCCGGTTTTATGGTCGTGCTGGAACCCGGTGAACCAGGAGATGAAGGTGGTGATAACCACGGCCACGAGGACATTGGGGATTCGCGGCGAAAGCCACTTAAGTCCGTACATGACGCCAAAGGCAAATACCCCCATGATCAGCGTCGGCCAGTGGGTGTAATGGACTGCCGCCTTGACGACACTGATGATGGTTTCGTAATGGTGCGGCGCTGTGTCAACGGAAACGCCGAACATTTTCGACAACTGGGAAGAGGCGATAATCAGGGCTGCGGCATTGGTAAACCCGTTGACCACCGGGTGAGACAGGAAATTGACCACCAGCCCCAACCGCAGCAGGCCCAGGGTCAGCTGGAATATACCGACCATGAGGGCCAGCAAAATGGCATAGGCGATATACCCGGAACTGCCTGCAGTGGCCAGCGGCGCAAGGGATGCCGCAGTCATCAGTGAAACCACCGCCACCGGTCCGGTGGCCAGTTGACGGCTTGATCCGAACAGTGCGGCAACCATCGGTGGCAGAAAAGAGGCGTAGAGTCCGTAATAGGCAGGCAGCCCCGCCAGCTGGGCGTAAGCCATTGATTGAGGGATCAGGACCAGGGCCACGGTCAGACCCGAAATTGCGTCAACCTGAAAAGAGGCCTTATCGTAGTTTTTAAACCACGCCATAAAAGGAAAAACCTTTGCCAACATGTGCCGCTCCTATCCTGTGATTTCCGTTTCCGGTGCCTTCTTGGGTCGGCTTTCGTGGTTTTATTTGCGGTCATCATCCAGCTTGGCCATCGCCCTGAGCAATCCCAACGGGGACTGGTGCAGGGACAGCTGCTGAATGGCTTCCATTCTTTTCAGGTTGCTTTCAAACTTCTTCTGCATCCTGGCCTGATAGGCATCCTTGAGCGCCGCCACCAATTTTTCAAAGTCATAGGGCTTTTCCAGGTATTTAAACGCACCGAGTTTGGTGCATTCCACGGCCGAATCGACCGTGGCGTGACCGGTCAACATGATGATTTCAATAAATTTATGGTTCTGTTTAAGAATTTTCAGAACCTGGGCACCGTCGGTTCCCGGCATCTGCAGGTCCAGAACAGCCACATCGAAACCACCCTTGTTGGCTGCTGCGATGGCGTCCTCACCATTGGATGCCGTGGTGACCTTAAACCCCTTGATGGACAGACGGTCGGAAACCGCCTTGAGGAATTTGACTTCGTCATCGACCAACAGAATCTTAATTGAGTTTTCCGTTTCCATGGCAATCTCCACCTTTATTGGTTAAATAAAATAATTATTGCCAAACATCCACACGCATAGATCCATTGCCTTGAATCTCAGATCGAAAGCGGCACCTCCAATTCCAGCCGATCAGCTGAACGGTCCCAATGAATGGCAACACCGATCAAGTCTGCAAATTTTTGGGTGCATTCGTCAGGAAAGGCGTGAAATTCATTTACGCCGAAACCTGAAAAAACCAGCCGCCAGGCCGACTCGTCAATGGGCTGGATATGAATCGTTATTTCAGCCCCCTGCCCGGCATGTTGAAAACTTTCCGACATGGCCTGATAAATGATCGCCTGAAGCAGAAACGGAGATGTCACAGCAATCGGTTGGAAGCCTTCACAGGGTTGAACGCTAATCTTTCCGGTAAAGGCAAGGTAGCCGCAAAGATTCCTGACCAGATCCAGCAGGTCCTGAATATTAACGGATTCGACGGGGGTATCGATACTATGGGAAAAACGGTTCATCTGTTTGATGGTCAGAAAACCGCGTTGAATTTCCTCTGCGATACTTTCTGTGCATGATTTTAAAGCCTCAAGCTCAATTGGATTTCCGCTGGATGCCATTTCGGTCAAGTCGCCGAGCAACCCGGCGGTCTCGGAAATGATCGCCATGACGTTTTTCAGCTCATGGGAGATGGACGCATTGACTTTGCCGAAAAATGCAAGGCTTTCATAGCCGAAAATATCCTGTTTGTCAGTCACCCTTGCCTCCCGTATTCGGGGGTTTTTCAGAACAAACTGAAATCAGTAAAATGCCTGCCTTAAAATATGCCTCAGGTGTTCGCCCCCTGATTTTTGCCTGCCACCACTAACAGGGCCTCCACCAGATCGTTGATCTTCAGGGGCTTGGGGAGGAAAAGCGCCGCCTCACCGACTTCAGACAGGTTGCCGATGTCGGAGCCGTGTCCGGTAAGAAAAATAAATTTTATATTCGGGTCCAACTTTTCCAGCTTGCGCTGCAGGTCAATACCGCCGATGCCCGGCATTTTCACATCCAAAACGGCCACATCAAACGATTCCCCTTTGGTCACCAATCCGATGGCTTCGTCACCGGAATTGACGAATTCAGTTCGAAATCCTCTTAATTCAAGTCGTCTGGCAAGCATCATCACAAATTTTTTTTCATCGTCAACCAGCAGAACTCTCATGATTTGATTACCTTTTCGAGTTGAATCGGTAAGGAGACCACAAATGTGGTTCCTTCGCCTTCTTTGCTCTTAACCGTGATCTTTCCGTGAAGCTTTTGGACCAGGCCGTAGGTAATCGACAGGCCCAGACCGGTTCCGTGGCCCTCTTTTTTGGTGGTAAAAAAGGGTTCAAAGATTTTGTGGAGATGCGCTTCGGATATGCCGCAGCCGCTGTCTGTGATGATCAGGTTAATGCGCTCCGGTCCGTCCATTTCCGCGCGAATATCCAAAAAACACCCGTTGTTAATGGCCTGAAAGGCATTGTTGACCAGATTCAGAATTATCTGCTGCAGTTTGCCCCTGTCGGTTTCGATGAGCGGGATGGAATCGGGGATGTCCACGTGAATCGCAATATCGCGGTATTCGGCTTCCTTTTTATGGAAGCTGAGCACATCGGACACGACGTTTTTAAGATCGATGGATTGGGTTTGAACATCGAATCGTCGCGCAAACCCAAGCAGCTGACGGGTGATGGTGCCGCAGCGTTCAACGGTTTCGATGATCGAATCGAGATGTTCGATCAATTCCGGATCATGCCGGTACTGCGCCTTGATGGTGAACAGGTCTTTGACATAGCCGGCGGTTTCGTTGATCAGCGCCAGCGGATTGTTGATTTCATGGGCCACCCCGGCGGCCAATTGGCCAACGGAGGCCAACTGGCAATTCTGCTCCGCGGCAGCCATGGTTTTGGCCTTTTCCCGGTCTGCATCAAACATCTTGTTAACCATGAATGAAGAGGTCAGGATGATCACCAGGGATATGAAGAGTGCGCTGACCAACAGGAACCAGTTGATATCGGAGCGCAGATTCAGCCATACCTTCATCATCTCCGTTCTTTGTTTAACGACCATGAGAATAAACGATGTGGGCGCGATTGTGGTGTCGATAAACGCGTAGCCGATAACGATGGATTGGCCCTTTTCGTCGATCGCAATTCGGGTTTCCGTCCGATCGGAATAGGCTGGCACGGGAATCGTCACGCGGTGCGATGCCCCTTCGTAAAAATGGGAAGGCGTCTGCATCAACCCCTCACGGTTAGTCAGGAAGATATCTGCGTGTTCCCCGGTTTTGTAGGATGACAGGGTCTGGATCAGGCGTTCGGTCTCCAGGGTCGCGCGCAGGACGAAAAACCGCCCGTCCGCACGAAATGATTTGACGGCCACAACGATATGCGGAACATCGCGGTAGCCTGAGAAAATTTCACTGACGCAGGCACTGTGTTCCTGGCACGCCACAAACCATGGCTGGCTGCTGTAGTCTTTGCCTTCCAGATTGAAGGGGCCGGCATAGGTCACCTGGGTTCCGTTGTCGGCAATCACACTCACATCGGTCAATCCGCCGAACCCCAGTTTCAGATTCCGAAGCACTTGATCCAGGTGCTCCGGATCAGTCAAACCATCGTAGCCCGTTTCCTTGGCAGTGAACGTCAAGGCGGCCAGGCGCTCCTCCAAAAAAAAAGTGACCGCCCTGCGTGCATTGGATGCCACACGTTCGGTACGCAGAAGTGATTCAGATTCGATGGATCGCTCGACAAGCTGATAATAGATCAGCGTCATGACGATGAGCGGCAGCAGTGCCGTCGTCATCAGGATAAAAATCCCCATTCCCCAGACCTGGCCATAATCCTTGAAGGTAAAATAGGGATTCAGGTGTTCGTCGTCCTGCCGGCGAAAGTGCGGAAACAAAGATTTCAGGTTGGATTTAAGCTGGTCCATCATATTGATTTCGCACGGTTCTGGCTCATGATAGCGATCATTTGTTCAATATCCAACGGCTTGTTCATAAATGCATACGCACCCAGGGCCAAGCACCGGGTCTGATCTGCTTCGGTGCCATGCCCGGTAAGGATAATGATCTCGCTCGTGGGACTGATCTTTTTAATCCGGGTCAGTACTTCCGAACCATAGCAATCGGGCAACCTCAGGTCCAGAATTACCCATTTAAAAAATGAATTTTCTACGCTTTCCAAGGCGGTTCGGCCATCGTAACGTACCTCGCAGCTTAAACCGCGCAACTTGAATCGATTGGCCAGCATCTGAGCATACCGCTGTTCATCATCGACAATCAATATATCAAAGTGTTTCATTTTGCAACTTTTTTTGTATTGACTAACGGACCTATTCGATTTATAGAGGACACATATACTATAATGTTATATTTGTAAACATTAAATTGTTCGTAATCGATCAATTATTTTTCGTTCCGATGATCCCTAAAAACCGTGGGGGAAAGACAGTCTGACATGAGATTACAGGCAAAACGGGTCCTGCTGGTTGATGATGAAGAAAAATTGCTGCACTCTATTGCCCAGCGCTTGAAAGTACTTGGATTTGATCCCATCACAGCCACCAATGGGACGGCGGCAATCGAAATTGCAACGAAAAATAAGATCGACATGGCCATCGTCGATCTTCAAATGCCCGACATGAACGGGCTGGTGACAATTACCAAACTCAAGGAAATCAAGCCTGGTCTGAAAACCGTTCTGTTAACCGGACACGGCAACGACAAGGTCAGGCAGGCCACCGAATCGCTCAACACCCTCTATTTTGAAAAAGAAGCCATGGGGGATTTCTGGCGTTTCATAAAAGGGCTCAACGCCGATGGTCAGGTTGTCGTCATTCACCCGTCCGGTGCGCATATGGGCCGGAAGGGTTCAACGGAAATTTCCGCGGCCCATGGAATTGAAATTCATACCCATCCTGGATTGTCTGAATTAAATTTTAAGCCGGGGGCCTTCGAAAATGAGGTCAACCGGTCCGGCGGTTTTGACCTGCCGAGAATCGTCGGTGAAACACAAGCCATGCGGAATCTGAGAAAAAGCATCGCCCGGGTGGCGCCGCTGGACTGCACGGTGACCCTGCGCGGCGAACCGGGCACGGGCAAGGAGTTGGCTGCCAGGGCCATACATGCCGGCAGCATGCGCAAGAATCAACGCTTTTTGGCAATCAACTGCGCCGATTTCGGCAGCGAACAACTCGCCGGGCAGCTGCTGGGGTACAAAAGCGGAAACCTGTACGAGGCGGTCCTGACCCGCAGTGGCATTTTCAGTTCCGGTGGGGTGGGAACCCTGCTTTTCGACAGAGTCGAAATGCTCCCCGCCAATCTGCAGGATCAACTGCTGAGCATCATCGACATGGCCGACAGCCAGCGAACCGGCGGCGGAAAAGAAATGGGCATGGATATCCGCACCCTTGTCGCCACAGATACGGACCTGGCCGAGCGGGTGCGCGAGGAAACTTTCCGAAAAACGCTTTACCAACGGCTCAAAGTATTTGAACTGACCATACCGCCGCTTCGTGAGCGCACCGATGACATACCGCCCCTGTGCCGGTACTTTTTCGACAAGTACCGCCAGGAATTGGCGAAACCCGTGGATTCGATTGCACCGGAGGTCGTCAAAACACTGGTTGATTACGATTTCCCGGGAAATGTCAGTGAGCTTGAACACATCATCGAGCGGGCCGTGATCCTGGCAGAAGGCACAACCATCGAGCGACAACATCTGCCACTGCGGTTTCTCAAGGATCCAAACCCGCTGAAACGCGGCGAACCCAGCCACAGTAAAACCCTGGCGGAAGTCGAAAACCAGTATATCCTTGAAGTTCTTGAGTTCAACAACGGCAACAAGTCAAAAACAGCCCAGGTGTTGGGTATCAGCCGGGCTGCGTTGTGGCGCAAATTAAAGCAGATCAGAACCGCAGCGCCCTAACAACGATTCCCTCGCCTTTTTTTTCCGTGGCAACCTTTTCCCAAAATCGGTTTTAGGGGTCCAGTCCCATGCGGTTTTGCATGACCGCCCACACGTCGCACCCCTTTTGGTCATTGCCCTGCCTTTCGGCACCATCACGGTCCTTTACACCCTGAAAAAAAGCCCGACATGCGCGCCCATCCGACGCGGGGACCACTCGCTGGAATATATATTTAACCATTCAATATGTTTATATTATTATTGGTTCTATTGAAATGGCACATGCATTGCTTCAGGGATTGGCAAGGCGATGAAAAATCCCTGACATCATTCGATCCCATACCAGAAAGGAACGACCCATGGCCGAGAAGATGAAAATCATGGCAGCAGTGGATTTGTCCGACTATTCGACCGCAATTGTCCGTTACAGCGCCCGGCTGGCCAGAAAGCTGGATGGGGAGCTGTTGCTGGTCAATGTGATCAACCAGCGCGACCTGGACATGGTCCAGCGAGCCATGGTCGGTTATCAGGCCTTTTCATTTCCAAACTACCTCAAGGAACAGGTTCGGGACCGCGAAACCAGACTGCAGGGTCTGTTGGAGGCCGTGCCCACGGGTACGCAAAACTGCCGCTGTCTGGTTCAGGCCGGAATTCCTTACCGTGAATTGCTGTCAGTCATCGAAAGTGAAAAACCAAACCTGCTGGTCATTGGCACGAAGGGCCGCAGCAACCTGGCAGATGTGGTGGTGGGTTCGACGTCACGCAGGATTTATCACCGCTCACCCATACCGCTGCTCACGATACCGGCGGGTTTTATCGAGTCGCCCTGAGACAAAAAAAAGGCTTCCAGTTTCACCAACGCTGTCAGCCATCGCCGAGAAAAGGAGGACCGCCATGCTGATCAGATACTGGATGAGCACACCGGTGATTACCGTGGAAAAAAAAGATTCCATGCAGCAGGCCGGGATCCTGATGAAGGAAAATCACATCAGGCTGCTTCCCGTAGTCCACAAGGGAGGGCTTTGCGGCATTCTCAGCGACCGCGACTTGAAGCGGGCTTCAGCTTCGGACGCCACAAGCCTGGATATCCATGAACTGCTCTACCTGGTTTCAAAAATCAAGGTGGCCGACATCATGACCCGCGAAGTGGTCACGGTCCACCGGGACTGCACCGTGGAAGAAGCCGCGGATCTCATGCTGGACCGCAAAATTTCCAGTCCGCCGGTGGTGGATGATCAGGGCCAATTGTGCGGGGTCATCACCACCATCGATCTTTTTAAGGCCACCTTGTACATCACCGGCTTGAAAAAACG
>NZ_JAWOHB010000077.1:0-8913 GCF_046496365.1 Desulfosarcina sp. | reverse complement strand
CCAGGCGGAAATCGCCGGAAACCGGTTGACCGTGCGGACGGGACGCCAGCACGATGCGTCGATTATTGTTTTTGGTCTGCGGCATGTGAGTCGCTCCTTTTCTTCATGGGTCTGCTTATTCTCCCGCTGCTCTTGTCCCGCTTCCCCGTGGATTTGTCCATTCCTCTACGACGACGATGGTAAATACATACTTCATGGTCGTAAGCCTGAGATTAACCCGGTCAATTGGTCTTCGATATCGGAGATAGGCTGTAGTCGATTGCAGTAAAGACCGTATTTTTGATTTGCTGTCGCCGGCGACCCGCAGCAGAGGGATAATGCCGCTTCGTCTGGCTCGGGTCTTTCAAGGATCGCCAGAACTTTATCATGGCCCGCATTCATTTAGAAAAGTCAGGTCGATCCGGTCAAGAAATACAGGTTTCCAATTATTTTTTAATTCCTTGCTTTGAAATAATAAGGCATGATCATCGTCGACGTGCGCACCGACGACCACTTTGACGGCCGCGTGATTGCCGGTGCCATTCGACTGCCCTGGTCGACATTCCGTTACAACGATACGGCCGCCAACGAAGGCAGTCCGTTTGTCGGTGTCGCCCGGGCACAGGAATTTTTAGGAAGCCACGGCCTCCTACCTGTTCTGGGTGCTGGAAATTCTGGGCCATAAAAACAAAAAGATCCGCCCATTGATAAAAAGCGAGAAAGGAAGGTGGCCCATGTTATGCCCGCAGTGCAACGTGAATATGCAAACAATGAAAATGGGACCGGTCGCCATGGATGAATGCTCCCGGTGTGGCGGCATCTGGTTCGACCAGGGCGAACTCGACCAGGTCATCGGAACGACCGACCCGGATCTGCGTTGGCTGGATATTGATTTCTGGAAAGCCAACAGTGACTTCGCGGTGGCGCCGGATTCAATGGGCTGCCCAAAATGCAGTCGATACTACCTGACCCGGCTCGAGGATCGTGCCACGGAGACCTCGGTGGCCTTGTGTGGCAACTGTCAAGGCATCTGGCTGGATGTCGATCAATTGCGTGCCGTTATCCAGGCGGTCTCCCGGTGCGCCCTTCGCATGGACAGCGCCGACTACGTCAAAGAAAGTCTGCACCAGATAGCCGATATGATCGGCGCGGCTACCAAAAAACCCCTGCCCATATCCCGTTGGCGCGATCTCAATGCGGTCCTGCGGATGTTGAAATATCGGATATACAGCGAACATCCCAAACTGGTCAGCATGCTAGTCGGGGTGCAAAAAACGCTGCCGGTCTAGCAAGGGTGAAAGGGACTGTCTTTCTCCCAATGTTGTGGCCTTTTTAGTTTATGGGAGGACTTGAAAGCGGGCGTGGAAAGTGCGTGGAAGGATTTTGAAGCGAGTCTGAAGCAGGCCAAAGAGCGGTTTACCGGCGATCGCCAGTAGCGTCACCGGTCACTGCCGCATGCAGGTCATTACCCCATTATCGTGAAAGACTGCAGCAGGGCTGTCAACCAATCCAATCCAACGAGGAGATTGCCATGCAAATGTTGAGAAGTATGAAAGATATTCAAGGATACATATTGGGTGCCCAGGATGGGGAATTTGGTATGTGCCACGACTTCCTGATCGATGACAAGTACTGGACGGTGCGCTATATTGTTGCCGATACGCAGAAATGGCTTCCGGGTCGCAAGGTTCTTATCTCACCCATATCCATCGGCGATGTGGACGGGACAACACGCACGCTTAACGTCGGCTTGACCAAAGATCAAATCAAGAGTTCGCCGCCGATCGATACCGCCGTCCCGGTCTCAAGGCAGTACGAAATCGCGTTAAACAAATATTACGACTGGGCTCATTACTGGGGAGGTCCTTCGGTCTGGGGAGCACACGACTACCCGCGTCTGCTGCATCGTGTCGAGGCGAACCGGCGCGTTCCCGAAAAGAGCGATTTCGACCCCAATCTCCGATCCGTCAAAGAGGTAATTGGATACCACATTCAAGCGTCCGATACCGACCTCGGCCACATCGAAGATTTTATCGTGGACCAGGACTCCTGGATCATCCGGTATCTGGTCATCGATACCAGCAACTGGCTGCCCGCCAGCAAGAAAGTGTTGGTCGCGCCCGATTGGGTCGACCGGGTCGACTGGAAGCGAAGCAAGGTCCTGATGGATCTGACCAGCAGCCAGATCGAGAACAGTCCTGAATTTGACCCGACGCTGCCGGTGAACCGGGGCTATGAGATGACCCTTTACGATTTCTACGGAAGACCTTACTATTGGTAGCCTGACCATTGAAAAAGATATTCGAGCCCTCAAAAAATTGCCATCAACTGGCAACCGCCCACCGCGCGGCCTTCATCATCGACGGTGAAGCTTATTTTCGTGCGCTGCACGAATCGTTTCTAAACGCGCAGCACACCATTTTTGTTGTCGGGTGGGACCTCCACAGCGATCTGAATCTGATTCGAGAAGAAACCGGCAGTGATTGCCCGTCCGGTCTCGGTCAATTGATAGATCGCCTGGTTGCCGAAAAAAAGGCGCTTCATGTTTATCTGCTCGGCTGGGATTTCGCCATGATCTATACGCTGGAACGCGAATTTTTTCCGCGGTATAAGCTCAAGTGGCGAACCCGAAAACGCATCCATTTCTGTTTGGACGGCCACCATCCTGTCGGTGCATCCCAGCATCAGAAAATCGTGGTGGTCGACGATGCCGTTGCCTTCGTCGGTGGGTTTGATCTGAGCCAATGGCGCTGGGATACACCGGCGCATCGACCCGACGACGATCGACGCGTCGATCCCGATGGAAAGCCCTATCCACCCTTCCACGACATTCAGATGGCCGTCGATGGACCGGCAGCCAGGGTTCTGGGCCGACTGGCCAGAGCGCGTTGGGTGCGTGCCACCGGGAAAAACCCGATCGATCCGGAGGATCCGGGAAAAGATGCCCCCTGGCCCGCCAGCGTCGACCCGGATTTTGAGCAGGTCGAGGTGGCGGTGGCACGGACGCTGCCGGCCTATGGGGATCGGCAAGCTGTGCGGGAAGTGGAACGGCTCTATCTGGACAGCATCGCCGCCGCCCGACGCACCATCTACATCGAAAATCAATATCTCAGTTCCCATCGTATCGGCGAGGCGCTGAAACAGCGGCTGGAGGAAGCCGACGGGCCCGAGGTGGTGATCGTTCTGCCCCAAAAAACCGGCGGGTGGCTGGAACAGCACACCATGGATATTCTGCGCGGGCGGATCCTGCGCAATCTGCGGGAATCCGATCGACACGACCGCCTGCGAACCTATTACCCGAGGATCACCCAAGAACCAGAATGCACGTTGATGGTGCACGCCAAGGTCATGGTAATCGACGACGATTTCGTGCGGGTGGGATCTTCCAATTTGAGCAACCGCTCCATGGGCTTCGATTCGGAGTGTGACCTGGCCGTCGCGACCGACACCGATCAGGACGTTCGCTCGGCGATCGTGCGCTTGCGCAATCGGTTGATCGCCGAGCATTCAGGGTGCGATATCGACGACGTTGCCAATGCAGTCGAAAAAACCGGATCGTTGATCGAGGCCATCGAATCCCTACCCACAGGCGACCGCGCATTGGTCGCCCTCTCGGGCGAAGTGCCTTCGGAGGTGGACCAATGGGTTCCCGAATCGGAATTGCTGGATCCGGAAAAACCAGTCGAACCGGATGAACTCTTCGACTATTTCATCCGCCCCGAGCAGCAACCCTTTGCCTACCGGCATCTGATGAAGGTCATTTTCCTGATTGCCGGGGTTCTGGCCCTGGCGGCCGTTTGGCGCTGGACACCGGCCAGTGAGTGGGTCGACATACAATCGGCCCAGGCAGCAGGCGAATGGATCCGTCGGCAGCCGTTGACGCCCCTTCTGGTCATCGCCGCCTATATTTTCGGTGGAATGATCGCTTTTCCCGTCACCTTGATGATCATGGCTACCGTTATGGTCTTCGGTCCCTGGTGGGGGTTGGCCTATGCATTGACCGGATCCGAATTGAGCGCACTTGTCGTCTTTGGATCGGGACGACTATTGGGACGCGATGTCGTGCGCCGATTTGCCGGCAGCCTGCTCAATCGACTCAGCCAGAAACTCTCGGATTCCGGTTTGACGGCGATCGTCACCTTTCGCATCGTTCCCGTGGCCCCCTTTTCGGTGATCAACCTGATCGCCGGCGTGTCCGAAATCCGCTTGAAGGATTTTGCCATCGGAACCTTTGTCGGTATGCTGCCGGGTGTGGCGGCCATCGCTCTGCTGGCAGATCGTATTTCAGACTCCTTTCGTCATCCGGATTGGGGTCGTTTCATCGCACTGGGGGTTGCTGTTCTGCTGGTTGGAGGGGGACTTATGGGACTTCGCCGGTGGGTCAAACGCAAACGCGCCGATCAACCTTCCCAGAAATCGGATTCAGATGACTTGCAGGAACCGGGTTAAATGGAGCTGCGAATCGCCACCTACAACATCCACCGCTGTGTCGGCTGCGACGGCGTTGAAGCCCCGGAGCGCATCGCTGCTGTATTGCGAGATATCAACGCAGATGTGACCGCCCTGCAGGAGGTGGCCTTCGATACCAGCGGCCCGACAAACATTTTAGCCGACCTGGCCCGGTCGATGGGTGCCCAGGCCATCCCGGGGCCGACCCTGCTGGAAAAAAAAGGCCACTACGGTAATGCGATCCTTTCACGGTTCGCCCCGGAGCGCGTCGACCGTCTGGATATCAGTGTGCCGGGCCGGGAATCCAGAGGCGTCCTTGCGGTCAGGTTGCGCTTAAACGGAAGTGGCATCAGGATTGTCACCACCCACCTCGGCCTTCGACCCGGGGAACGGCGCTATCAGATACGCCGCCTGCTGCCGTTGCTGGACGATCCGAACGCTGAGGTAACGATCCTGCTCGGCGATTTCAACGAATGGCTGTTGTGGGGACGCCCCCTGCGCTGGGTCAATCGTCGATTCGGCAGCCTGCCGGCACCGGCCACCTTTCCCAGCCGTCGGCCATTGCTGGCCCTGGATCGCATCTGGGTCGACCCCGCTAACCGGTTGATTTCCCTGCATCATCATCGGCACGTGTCGGCTGCCGTTGCCTCCGATCATCTACCGCTGGTGGCGCAAGTGGCCGTCTGATTTGAAGTATTCAGTTCAGGGCCGAAACCTGAATAGACGACCCAGACGGAACGGGTAGGTTTCTTCTCCAAACAATTCGTTCAATGTGCTTCCATCATCCAGCACCAGTTGGGTTCGCACGGTTTCAGCACCCCCCTCAAAAGCGTTTTGCACGGCCGTAAGAGCCACAAAACGGCTGGCGGCGGTGCCTTTCAAGACGGCTTGCCCGTCTTTCACCGTCACGCCGATCCGATCGCCGTCCACATAGGGGCTCCAGAACAACTCGTCGACGATGGCCGCCTTCAGGTCGGCATCACTCGCGATGTCCGCTTTCGCCTTGACCGAAATCCGATTGTCCAGGGTCAGAACACCTTCGATCTGCGAGGCGATATTCTCGGCGCGGACCTTCTGTCCCACGGTATCGACCGACCCCGACAGGTTGACGCGATGGTCGTTGACCGCAACATCGATTTCAAGGTTATGCAGTTCGGCGTCACGCTGGAAAACATCCTCGATCATGCTCTTCACCCGATTGTCCGGGGGCAACGACCGGTAGCGCAATTGCAGCTGGTTGTCCACTCGCCAGACACCGGTGGTGCTGCGGGCATCTTCGGCGGCTGCCTGTTTGGCATATAGCGTATCCACGGCTCCGGACAGGGTGACCACGCCGTTTGCCACCGAGACGTCCGGGTTGGTGGCATTCACGCGTGGATCGATCAGCAGGGCATCTTCGACTGCCTGTAAAATGACCGCGTCCGGTTGCCGGATATAGGGCGATGCGCGGCGCATGCGATCTTTTTTCCGCCAGTCCACCATCAGATGCCGATCGTCAACGCCAACCACACCGCCGATCCAGGCATTTTCGGCGGCACGCCGCTTTTCGGCCGCTGTTCCAACGATGCCTTCGAGGGTCACCCGGCCGTCTTTTACCGTCACCGCGACAAGGGCGTCATCGACATATAGATCCGCGGCGAGCCGGCGCTTTACATCCAAGGCGATATCCGTGTCATCTCTTTCTAAACGGGTTCTGACATCGATTTGATTGACCACTTCGGACACGCCTTTGATCGACATGGCCTGAAAAACGGCCAACCGGCTGCGCACCCAGGAATCCGCTGCCCCCTTGAGCGTTACGATGCCGCTCTCCACAGAAACGGATACCTGCAGGCCACGATCGGGTGGGATTTGCGAAAGGTTGTCGCGAACGTCCCGAGCGATGGCCTCGTTTTCACGGATGACCGGTTTCACCACCACGGTGTCGACCACCGATCGCACCCCCCGAATGCTCTCGGCAATTTGCCGGACCCGGCTTTTCTGCAGCAAGTTGTCGGCCGAGCCGGAAAGCATCGCAATCCCGTCTTTTACCTTGATGTCGACCTGATCCTGGGACAAAGCGGATTCGGAAACCACATGCCGTTCGATTGAGCGACGAATCGTATCGTCGGTCAACGCCAATCCAAAGGCCGGACGATTCATGAGATAAAAGGTGAGCAGCACGGCCACCGACAGTGTCCATGGCCGTCTGCAGGGCAAAAGACGATCGTCGGCCTGTCGGGCAACTGACGGAACGTGGGGTGTTCTGGATATGAAACGCATTATTAACCTCCTTGTCTGATATGATAAATGGTCGCGATCGGACCAGGCAGGTGCGCGCAGACGCAGCGCCATCGCACCTGAAACAATCCGAAGCATAGTCTTGTGGATGAACGTTTGGAATAAATGACCGACGGTATTTTGAGCAGGCGCCGATACTATTCAATGGAGCATGGGCACGATAGTCGTCTGCACAGTCCACGATATCGGCCCGATTACCGATTACTTTTAACCTGAATGGGGGATTCACTTTATTTATTGCTGCCCGATGGATTGATAGGCTGATTCCGAAAACCTCGTTGTCAAAATCAATCAAAGGAGTCGTGCCCATGAAGAATCTGAAAAAAATTATTTGTCCGGTGGACTTCAGTGAACCGTCCGATGCCGCATTGAAATCTGCTGTTGAACTGGCCGAGCAATATTCCGCCTCGATCGTTTTGGTCCATGCCATCACTGAAATCGATCCCACCCCGTCGCCGTCGTATACGTTGACGCATCACCTCATGGACCAGATCCCGCAAATCATGGGACAAATGACCGAAAATGCCCACAAAGCCATGCAGGACCTGATCAAGAATCATATCGAAGAGCGGGTTCCGGCAGACCATCGGGTTGTCATCGGCGACCCGGCTGAAAGCATTGTCGAGCTGGCAGAAAATGAAGAGGCGGACCTGATCGTTATGTCCACGCACGGTAGGAGCGGCATCAAGGGCCTGTTCTTCGGGTCGGTAGCCGAGAAGGTCGTGCGTTCCGCTGCCTGTCCGGTGTTGACCATGAGATACAAGGAGACAAGTTGACGCGCTTGTCCGTTGATCCTAAAAACCAGGAGGCCCCATGTGGTATGACGATGAAAAAACGATCATGAGAATCGCGAAACAAACCCTTTCGGCGGCTGCCGTATCTCAGAAGTACAATCTGTCGCCCGTTTACCCGCCGGTGGAGGAACCGCCGAATGAGCCTACAAAGCCGCCAGTGGAAGAACCGGGCGATCCTTACAAGAAACCACCCAAACCGGAAATCCCGCCCGTGGAGGAACCGTGGGATGTTCCTCGCGAACCGCCGGTCAAGGAACCGCCGCCTGAAGATCCGGATCAAATACCGCCACAACCGCATATATCGCGTCGTGTGCTCATTCGGCGCGCTGCAAATACTGCCTGCACCCCATACCAACAAGGTGGTGAGACGCGATAGCATCCATGCACCGATTTCGAGCTACAAACTCTGGAGCATTTATGTTAGACCGCAAAAAAGTGTTGATTCTGGACCCGTCTCCGATCTTCCGACGAACCTTGAAGGAGGTGATCCGGACCAGTGAAACCCATGTCGATATCAGGGAAGCGAACAATACCGACCAGGCTGAAAATATCCTGAGAAATGATCCTCCGGATGTCGTCTTTTTCGATATTGCCCTTCCCCGGGACGACGGTATTGCGTTTATCGCGTCCATAAAGGATATGCTGCCCGAGAGCCGCGTTGTTGTCTTGACCACTCACGACTCGGCAGAGCACGAGGCGGCTTCGATCGGGCAAGGAGCGGACTACTTCCTTTCCAAAGAGCGTTCCGGTGGCCTGCGCCTGATCGATGTCATTCGGACCACCATCCGCCAGAACGGCCATGCCTGATTTCCTCGATCAACCCGAAACGATTGGGTTTCCCATTGCCAAAAAAAGGGATCTGACCTATAATTTCTCGCAAAAATTCTGTTTCTGCCGCGGCCAGAGAACGCTCATGCCCGCCGCTTAACCGATTGCCCGCATGCTCACCCTAATTTCGGAAGGGCTTTGCAATGGAAAAGAAACATCAGGTGTTTATCGTCGAGGATCATCAATTGTTTCGCGAAGGCTTGAAATCGATGCTGAGCAAGCGAGAGGACATTGAAATCGTAGGCGAGGCTGAAGATGGCCTGCAAGCGGTCCCCCGCATCCGCAAGGCAAAACCGGAACTCGTGCTGCTGGATCTGTCCATGCCCAAAATGGGTGGTATTTCGGTAATGAAAGAGGTCAAACGGGAACTGCCGGAAACGCGTATCCTTGCCTTGACGATCCACGAATCCGATCAGTATGTGCTGGAAGCCTTTGAAGCCGGCGCCGACGGATACTGCATCAAGGATGCCAGCAGGAAAGAGTTGATGCTGGCCGTGGACAGCCTCCTGGAGGGCAAAACCTATATCAGCCCGGGTATCTCGGACCAGGTGATGGAGGGATACCTGGCCGGCCGGAAAAAACT
>NZ_JAWOHB010000075.1:0-5864 GCF_046496365.1 Desulfosarcina sp. | reverse complement strand
ATCATGTTTTTTGATTATTTTGAATTACTTGCTTTTTCATGTCCTCAAGGAGTGACCGTCATGCAAACCTATCCCATCCCCATGGTCCCCGGTCCGGTGGTCGTTCCCGAGGCCATCCGGCAGGTCTACCTGGAGCCCTATGGTTCAGGGGATCTGGAAGTCGAATTTGTCGAACTGGTTACGCGCACCCAGCGGCGCCTCAAAGCAATATTCGGCACCCGTGATGACATCGTGATCCAGTCCGGAGAGGGGATGCTGGTGCTGTGGAGTGCGCTGAAAAGCTGCCTGGTGCCCGGCGACCGGGTGCTGGCGGTGGCCACTGGGGTCTTTGGATACGGCATCGGCGAAATGGCGCAGTCCATCGGTGCCGAGGTGAAAACCCTGGGCTTCAGCTACGATGAAACCATTAACGACATGGCCCGCATCGAAGCCGCCATCGCCGAGTTCAAACCGCGCATGATCACCGCCGTTCACTGCGAGACGCCCTCGGGTACCCTGAATCCGCTGGAGGAGTTGGGCCGCTTGAAGCATGCCTACCGGGTGCCCCTGTTTTACGTGGACACGGTGGCCGGTGCCGGCGGTGTTCCGGTATTGGCCGATGACTGGCATATCGACCTGTGCCTGGGCGGATCCCAGAAATGCCTTTCCGCACCGCCGGACATCTCCTTTCTGTCGGTGAGTCCCAAGGCATGGGAGATAATCGATGCCGTGGGCTATGTGGGCTACGACGCACTGAAGCCCTTTCAGCATGCCGTTGAAAACCGCTATTTCCCCTACACACCCAGCTGGCAGGGCGTGGCTGCCCTGTATGCGGCTGCCGGTCTGCTGTTGGATGAGGGGCTGGAGAACAGTTTTAACCGCCACGATGCGGTGGCCCGGTTTTGCCGTCGCCGGCTGGTGGAGATGGGGATCGATCTGTTTCCGGCTCCGGGTGCCGTCCCCTCGCCGACGGTGACGGCGGCGAGGATTCCCCAGGGGTTTACCTGGGAAGCGTGGGACCGACGGCTGCGCGCGGAAGGGCTCGTGGTGGCCGGCAGCTACGGTCCCCTGGCGGGAAAGGTGTTCCGGCTGGGTCACATGGGTTCCCAGGCGGACAAAGAACTGGTCACACAGGCCCTGGAAGTTATCGCCGCCACGCTGAAGTGACATTCCGGAAACGGCCTGTGCTTGAATCGAGGATCGACCCGCTTACCCAATGGAGTCAAACCGATGATCAAGACAGTCAATTGGACGCCGCGGCGCAAGAAAATCGCCATCACCCTGGCCGCCGCTGTTCTGGTTTACATCCTGTCCGGGTTCGTTGCGGCGCCTTTCATCGTCCGGCACCTTTTGGAGAAAACGGTGGCCGCGGCCATCCATCGACAGGTGACCGTTGAGCAGGTGCGGGTCAACCCGTTCACCTTGTCGCTCACGCTCCGCCATCTCGACATCCGGGAACCCGGTGGCGCCCCCTTCGCGAAGCTGGACGAAGCCTATGCCAACCTGCAGACGGCATCGTTGTTCAAGTGGGCCCTGGTGCTTAAATCCGTCCGGTTGGTCAACCCGTCGATCGAACTGGCGCGCACGGGTGAGGCCACCTTCAATTTTTCGGACATCGGCGGAGGCAGGGAAACCGCCGCCGGGGCGCCGACCGACGGCGGCGGGTTGGCCCTGGTGGTCGTCGACATGAACATCACCGGCGGCCGTATCGGCCTGGACGACCGGGTGGCTGCCGTCAGCCACCGCATCGACGATCTCAACCTGGGTGTGGCCGACTTTTCCTCCCGACCGGCAGACGTGGATGTGGACACGCGGTTCAACCTCTCCGCCCGGATCAACGACGCCCCGTTCACCCTGGATGGAAAGGCCAAACCCTTCAGCCCCGGTCGGGAGGCCCGGGCCGAAATCGGTCTCCAAAAATGCCAGGTGCGCCACTATCTGCCCTATGTCCCGCTGCCGGAGAACCTTGTCGTCCAGTCCTTCACGCTGCAAACCAACAGTGAAGTCGATTTCCGGATGCTGGCGGACGGCACCCCGGAACTGGTGGCGGCCGGGCAGACCGAGCTGATCGATGTTCGCGTGGGGGATGGCCATGGAGAACCCTTCTTTCACCACCCCGACCTGAAATTCGACCTGCTGCCCTCCAAGGTCCTCAGCGGTCAGCTGCGCTTCGGCAAGGTGGAATCCGATGAACCGGAGTATTTCCTCAAACGGCTCCCTTCGGGGGATCTTTACCTGCCCTTTCTGGCGGCAAGCGCTTATCGCAAAGCCGAGGAGAAGGCGCAAGCGGACGCCGGAGATTTTCAGCCGGTGGTGACCATCGACGCCCTGAATCTGACACGGGGCATTGTCCACCTGACGGATCTGTCCAACCGGGCGCCGTTCACCACCACCATCACCCGCCTCGACCTGGAGGTGGAGAATTTCGGCCTCAACAGCGACCGCACCGCCGGATACCGACTGCAGATCAACACCGAGGCCGACGAATCGATCGCCGTGTCCGGGACCGCTTCACTCACGCCCCTTGAGGCATCGGGGACGATCGATGCGTCCGACGTCAAGGTTCCGCGCTATTATCCCTACCATGCGGATCGATTCGGCTTCAAAACCGTGGACGGCCGCGTTTCCCTGATGGGCAGCTACCGTTTTCGTCAGGAAAATAATAGGCCCCTGGTCTCTTTGACCGGCGTTTCCTTGAATGTGGACGCACTCAAGGTGGTGGCCGAAGCGGACGATGCACCGCTGATATCTTTCGACCAGCTGCGGGTTGGCGACGCCACCGCGGAGTTGGCCCAAGGTGAAGTGACCCTGGGGAGCTTCGCGCTGTCCCGTGCCCATCTCCTCTGCCGAAGGGAGAAGGACGGTACCCTGAACCTGATAAAGGCCTTTCGGCCCCGGAGCCAGGCGGGATCCCCGGACGATGTCGGAGCGGCCGGTGAGCAGACGGCACCGTCGGAAGCGCCGATACCGGCAGCGCTGACCGTCACGCTCAAGTCGGTCAGTGTTTCCGAGGGTGCTGTGGATGTGGAGGACCGGGTGCCGGGCGATCCGGTCCGGCTGCGCCTGGCGGACATCGCCCTCACCGCGGCCGACCTTTCCACGGCGCCCGGTTCGACCGGCAAAGCGGAGCTGTCGCTGCACTGGGAGCAGGACGGTCAGCTGCAAGCCGCCGGAGAGGTCTCCCTGGCGCCCCTTGATCTGGATATGACGGTTAAGATGCAACAGATGGACATCCGCCCCTTTCAGCCCTACCTCTCCGACCAAACGGGGTTGATCGTCACCCAGGGTTATTTCAATACGCAGGGTCGGCTGGTGATGAAACCGGGTCAGGCGGCTTCGCCGGTGGTCACTTTCCGGGGAAAGGCCGGACTCAACCGGTTTGCAGCCATCGACCGCAAAAACACCGACGATTTTCTCAAATGGGAGGATCTGCTTCTGGACAAGCTCGAGGTCGACGTCGAGCCGACCCGTTTGGCTGTTGAGCAGATTTCCCTTGCCGATTTCTTCGCCCGCGTGATCATTGACGCGGATGGCGGCGTCAATATCGTCTCCATGTTCAATCAGCCGGATGATGCCGCGGCGACCGATGCCGGTAAGACCGACCGGGCCGCATCGGCGCCGGAAGCGAGCCAGGTACAGTCGTCCAGCCCTGAAAAACCAACCATCCGCATCGCCCGGGTCAACCTGAGCAAAGGGACGGTGGATTTTTCCGACCGGTTGATCGAACCCAATTTCAACGCCCGATTCCACGACCTCAGCGGCCAGGTTTCCGGTCTCGCGTCCATGGCCGAAAAAAGGGCCGACGTACTCCTGGAAGGGGTGTGGTCCAACCAGGCCCCGGTGAAGATCACCGGGCAGGTCAACCCGTTGATCGAAAACCCCTATTTGGATCTGAACCTGAATATCTCGGATATCGAACTGAGCCCCTTTTCACCCTACTCTGGAAAGTACATCGGCTACATTATGGAGAAGGGGAAGCTGACCTTCAACGTGGACTATCTGATGGAGAACAAAAGGCTGGAGGGCAAAAACAGCATCTATATCAATCAGCTTACTCTGGGGGATACGGTGGAGAGCCCCGACGCCGTGAACCTGCCCATCAAGCTGGCGGTGGCCCTGCTCAAGAATCGCGAGGGAAATATCGAACTGGATCTGCCGGTAAGCGGCAGTCTGGATGACCCCGAGTTCAAGATCGGCAAGGTGATCCTGACGGCCCTGAAAAATCTCATCGTCAAGATCATTACCTCGCCCTTTGCCGCCCTGGGTGCCCTGGCCGGCGGCGGCGGCGAGGAGTTGAGCCACATCGATTTCGCTGCGGGCGACAGCCGCATCAGCCCGGATAATAGGGAGAAGATAGACAAACTGGCCAAGATCCTTTTCGAACGGCCCGCCCTGAAACTGGATGTCCAGGGCACGGCATCCCTGGAGGGTGACGGCGAGGCCCTGCAGGCCGTCGTGCTGGAGAACCGGCTCAAGACGAAGAAGCTGCAGCAGATGATGAAATCGGGAAAAAGCGCCGTTCCGCTGGAGGAGATCTCCCTGACCGAAGAGGAAAGAACGGCGCTGCTGGCGTCGCAGTTTGCCGATGACCAGGTTGCCTTGCCGGTGGACAGCAGCGGAAAGCCCGTTGAACTGACGCCGGAGACAATGGAACGACTGCTGCGTGAAAACACGGTGGTGACGGAGAACGATTACCGCAGCCTGGCCAACGACCGGGCCTTCAACGCCAAGAACCAACTGCTGGAAACTGGCCAGGTTGAGCGTGAACGGGTTTTCATCGTGGAACCAAAACTCGGCGCCGGGGACCAGCAGCAGGCCCCTGCCGGAACGGGGCGCGTCGTGTTCAGCCTGAAATAAGTTCCTTGTCGGACGTTTCCAGGAGCCGTCTTCATGAGTGGCGCATGGCCACGGCCTTTCTCCTTGTGGATTGGGTTTAACTATTTATTCCTGTGACTTCCGCCCGGTTGCGTGCTCGCATCGACAGCTGTCGAATTGGTGGATGCGGCAGGCAATGGATGACTGAAGCCGGTTGATCCCTTCGGCGGTGATCCATAATCGCGATCGGGATGGATCGGTGGTGATCAACCGGTTTTTGACCATTGAATTGATCGCCGACATGATGCTGCCGGCCGGGATGTCGGAAAATTGTTCAAAGACATCCCGGCTGTCGATGGTGCCATCCTCAGCCTGTCCGTTGATCGGATTGCACATAAAATAGAGGATATTGATTTCCAGATTGTTGATTTCCATGGGGACCGTTTCCCGGGCCCACCATTGTCCGTGTTGCCTGTCTGCGGCACAAATCTGCCCGCCGGCTTGAAGGTGGCCCCTTGACCTGCCGATATAAAACAAGTATCAGGCCAACTGTCAAAAATGCGCTAAACCAATACAATCACGATGCTATCCGGCCAACTTGCCTTCCGGCAGCGGCTCAATCATTTGTTAGAGTCAATATTTTGAGTGTTTATATCAATTTATTGAACCGCGAACTGAAAATCGATTGTTTGTCCCTGCGGTGCTGCGCGGCACTGCCGTTACAGGCGCATCATTTCCTGCGGCTTGGTGCACGGAGGCTTCAAAAGTATGCCCATGTCCAGCGGCTGGCTCGGCCTCATCCGGCTTGACAAGTCCCGACGCTCCGATCTACAATCGCACACACGGTCCATTGCGGATGCGTCGATCAATAGGGTTTTTTTTTCTTGCCTGATCCTATCTGAAACCGACATGTTCACACCGAAGGTGATTGGATGCACGCCGTTGACGTCCAAGGTGCTCTTGACCCATGGCAACCCGGTCTCTTCAGCCTTATCCTATATGCGGTTGTCGTCATGGGGCTGGCAATCGTGCTTCTTTTTCTGTCCCGCTGGTTGGGCCGGCAGCAGCCC
>NZ_JAWOHB010000158.1:0-3217 GCF_046496365.1 Desulfosarcina sp. | reverse complement strand
TTTCACTGGCCGGGGCCAAAGCAGTCAATCTGGCACGCCTTGGCAGGGAACTCGGACTGCCGACACCCGACGGGTTTGTAATTACAACGGCGGCCCTTGATCTGTTTATGAGGGAGAACCGGTTGTGGGAAACCATCGATGACATGCTGGCCGACTTTGACCCGGATGAAGCGGGCAGCGGGCAGGCATGCCGCCGCATTCAGGACCGCATTCAAAACGCCCCTCTGCCGAAAACGCTGGTCAAGGCCATTGACAAGGCCTGCCGCGAGCTTGCCGAGCGGCACGGCTCCATGCCGCTGCTGGCCGTGCGCAGCAGCGCCGTGGGAGAGGACTCCGAAGCGTCTTTCGCCGGCCAGTACACCAGCGTTCTGCCGGTGGCAATCCATGACATCGAATCGGCCTACAAAACGGTCCTGGCCAGCAAATACAGCCCACGCGCCATTCTTTACCGCCTGCGCTACGGCCTCACCGATGCGGCTACACCTATGGCCGTGGCCGTTGTGGCCATGATTGATGCCAGGGCCAGCGGCGTGCTCTACACCGTGGACCCTTCCCAGCCTTCCGGCAGGCAGTCGCGCATCGACGCCGCCAGCGGCTTGGGTGATCAGGTAGTGAGCGGATCCGCCTCGCCGGATGTGTTCCGGGTTGAACGAAACACACTGAAAATCGCTCAGCGCAGCATTCAGCCCAAAGGAGACGAGGCGGATGAAGCCAGTCCGAGGCCGGCGCTTGCGGAATCCGCCGTGCGCTCGCTGATCCAGTGCGGATTGAAGGTGGAAGCGCATTTCGGCTCGCCCCAAGACATTGAATGGGCTCAGGACGAACACGGTGAAATCATATTGCTTCAGTCCCGCCCCCTGAATCTGGCCGGCGGTGGATCCACAGCGTCCCCGCCGAAGGTTTCGGGATTGAAATTGCTTTTTTCAGCCGGGCAGCCGGCCTCTCCCGGCCGGGTCTCCGGAAAGGCGGTTCACGCCACGGCTGATCTATCTCCCGCAGCAGCCGAAAATGCCATATTGGTGGCCCGGACAGCCGCACCGAACCTGGCCCCCCTGATGGGCCGGGTGCGGGGACTGATCACGGATCTGGGCGGCGTGGCCAGTCATCTGGCATCCGTGGCGCGGGAATTCAACGTTCCGGCACTCATGGACACCCGCCAGGCTACGACGCTGATAACCGAGGGCCAGGAAATCACTCTGGTGGCGGATGAAGCCAGGGTCTACCTGGGAATTGTCCCTGAACTGGCGCGCAAGCCGCCGGCGGATGACCGGGAAAATGACCGCGGTCCCATCGGTCTGCACCTGCGCCAACTGCTGGACCTTATCTCGCCCCTCAATTTAACCGATCCCAAAGCCGCGAATTTTACTCCCGGCGGGTGCCGAACCCTGCATGACCTGATCCGCTTCGCCCATGAAAAAGCTGTGGCGGTTATGTTTAACTTAACTTCCCTCAGCAACGCTTCGATTGTTTCACGTAAACTGAGCGCCAACATCCCGTTGTCGCTGTATTTCATCGACCTGGGCGACGGGCTGTCTTCGGGGCTGACCACCTGCGATGAGATCCTTCCCGAACACATCCGCTCGAAACCCATGGCGGCCCTTTGGCGCGGCCTGGTTCATCCGGGCATCACCTGGTCCGGCTCCGTGGATATCAGCGGGCGCAATTTCATGGCCATCATGGCCGGCAGTATGGGGCCGCCTCCCAAGGTGGACTCCTACGCCCTGGTTTCGCGGGATTATCTCAACCTCAGTGTAAAGTTCGGTTACCATTACTCGAACCTGGATGCGCTCTGCTCGGACGACCCCGACGCCAACACTCTCACACTCCAGTTTTCCGGCGGGGCAGGCACCAGCGCCGGCAAGGCGCTGCGCATCGAGTTTTTGTCCGCTGTTTTAAATCGGCTGGGGTATACGGTGGAAATTCGCGGCGACATGCTGCAGGCATCCCTGAAAGGGCTTGACCGCCCGGCCATGGAAGATGTGCTTGACCAGACCGGCCGGCTGCTGGGCTGCAGCCGGCTGTTGGACGTGGCGATTCCCAACCAGGCCGAGGTGCAGACGCTGACCGACCTGTTTTTCCGGGAAGACTATGATTTTCTGGGTCGTTCCGAAAAGCGCCTTCCCGGCTATTACGCCTCCGTGGGCGAATGGTCGCGGACCACCAGCGACGGCGGAAAGGTGATCCGGCAAGATGGATCGAGCATGACCGGCACAATCGCCTGCACCCTGCACGACACCCTGGAAACAGTGATAGGAGGAAGATACCGCAAATTTCTGGAAAATCGTCACGCCCGGCATTACTATCCCGTGGCGGTCAAGCGGGACAGCCGTCATAAAGACGGCGGCCAAGGTGTTGAAATCCGTATCACCGGCGGGTGCGTCGACCTCGCAGCCGGCCTGGCCTTCGGTCTGACCAATCTGGGCAATTGCCTGGTATTGGCGGCGGATGCCGCCGTCGGAGAATTGCAGCTGTTGGAGTTCATCAACAACACCCGCCATTTTCGGGAACGCACCTCCGTTGAAATCCCCATGGACCGCTGGCTGCAGCTCGCAGTGACCGTGGCGGGAAAGGAAATAACAGGCGCTCTGAAAGGGCAAGCCCGCCTGCGATATACTGCGTCCAGACCGATCGCCGGTTATATCGGCCTGTGGAGCAAAGGCGACACAAGCGTCCTTTTCCGAAATCTTAGCTGCACGGAAGGCGCATCGTGAAACATCACCCGGTGGGTGTCGCTCTGAAACCGTTCAGAAACTGAAAAGCTTCAGCCGGCATTTTCACTTGCCATGACGGCGGATACATCTTAACTTATAGCCGCGGCCTCAGACAAAAGGCAAAGCAACGGAGTGTCCCATGGGTGAAACACCCTACGGTGCAGGGAAATAGCAGCTTTGATACCGTGAATTCCGGCCCGCTTTTCTCTGAACTCGGCCTAAAATAAGGGGATAAAACGAGGAGACGATACGAATGAACAACAAAAAAGCGATGGTGCTTGGATCGTTCACTGCCGATGCCCTGGCGCTGGGAGCTCACTGGGTTTACAATACGCGCGTCATCGATAAAAAGTTCGGTGTCGTCGAACAATACCAGGATCCGCTCACCTCCTACCACACCGGCAAGCGAAAGGGGGATTTTACCCACTACGGAGACCAGATGCTGGTCCTGCTGACATCGGTTGAGAGCTGTGCAGGATTTGACCTGGATCATTTCGGCAATGCAT
>NZ_JAWOHB010000144.1:0-131297 GCF_046496365.1 Desulfosarcina sp. | reverse complement strand
CACCAGCTTGGTGGGCGTGCCGATAAAGGCCGCCGGACCGGACAGGTCGAAAAACGCGCCGATCTTGATGGGTTCTTGCGCTGCAGTGCTCCCCCCGGCCAGGACCAGCATCAAAGCCAAGGCCACAACCGCCAGTCGATTCATCGGTTTCATCTTCTCCTCCTTCTCCTATGTCATTCAGTTTTTGTGAGAACGCCGAGCCGGGCCGCAAAGTGCCACTTAAAAACGGACATCAGACGATTTCGTCTGTTATTCTCGTATCAAACACCCGCTGGCTTTTGCGCTCAGTGCGCGGCAGCTGCCCATAGTCGACCAGTTCGACATCGATTGAGACCAGCAGCTGCCGCTTTACCTGGTAGATGGTTTCATGAACCAGCTCCGCCGTCCGGGCGCCATCCACGGCCTGCCCCCTTTCGATGACCAGTTTCATTGAATCTTTGCCGGATGCGCTGTCGCGGGTCAGGTAAATCTGGTATTCGGAGCCCAGCCCGGGAATCGCCGAAAGAATGGTGTCGATGGTGGAGGGGTAGACGTTGACCCCTCTGAATTTGATGGTGTCGTCGCTGCGGCCCTTGATGCGCGAGTGCCGGGGCATCACCGATCCGCAGGTGCAGCGGCCGGGAATGAGGCGGGTGATGTCCCGGGTGCGGTAACGGATCAACGGGGCCGCCTCCTTGCTTAAGGTGGTGACCACCATTTCGCCCCACTCGCCGTCCGGCATGGGCTGCAGGGTCTGCGGGTCAACGATTTCCAGGATGTAGTAGTCGCCCCAGTAGTGGATGCAATCGTGATCGGCGCATTCGATGCCGGTACCGGGGCCGTAAAGTTCTGTAAGGCCGGTGATGTCGAAGATTTCGGCGCCGCCGAAAAGTTCGGAGATCTTGCGACGCATGGAGCGCGAGCTGCGTTCGGAACCGTAGATGATTTTGCGTATGCTGATTCGATCGGCGATTCCGCGGCGATGGATCTCCTCGGCCATGAGCAGGGCCATGGAGGCGGTGCTGCAAAACACCGTCGAGCGGATATCTTCCAGGAATTGAATGTGCATGTCGATATTTCCCGGTCCCACAGGAACTGCCATGGCACCGGTCTTTTCGCAGCCCAGTTGAAATCCCATGCCCGCCGTCCAGATCCCATACCCCACGGCAATTTGAACCCGGTCCAGGGGGGTGACGCCGGCCATTTCGTAACAGCGTGCGAAAAAGTGAATCCAGTCGTCCAGATCCTTTTGGGTGTAACCGATTATTTTACGCTTGCCGGTGGTACCTGAACTGGCGTGGATACGAACGATCTGCTCGAAGGGAACCGCGCGCAACGGGAATGGATAGCCATCACGCAGATCATCGGCGGTGGTGAAGGGCAGTCGCTTGAGATCTTCCAGGCTTTGGATGTCCTCTGGATTGACCCCGGCCGCTTGCAGACGTTGCCGGTAGAAACCGGAGCCTTCAAAGGCGTGGCGGACGGTCCATCGCAGCCCGTTGCGTTGATGGGCAGCCAAGGCTTGTTCGTCGGGAAAGTCGGGCATGAACGTCTGTCGATGCATATCAGCTTTCTCCAGTCGAATATTGGTCAGCCCGGCTGCGCCCAACCGGCTGGCCTCGGGTTTCTTTTCGCTGGCAGCACCCAGAAAGGCGGTGCGCAGCTTGGGGTCGACCAGCAGATCATGGCTGCAACCCTGCTGAACGATACGTCCACCGGCCATCAGAAAGGCTTTGTGGGAGGCCGAAAGTGCTCTGGCGGCATTCTGCTCCACCAGCAGAATCGTCACGCCCAGGCGGGCCAGCTGGTGGATGATGGCAAAGATCTCATCGGTGATCAAGGGCGCCAGTCCAAGGCTGGGTTCATCCAGCAGCAGTAGTCGCGGCTGGGCCATCAGGGCGCGTCCCATGGCCAGCATCTGCTGTTCGCCACCGGAAAGGGTCCCCGCCGCCTGGACCCTGCGTTCGGCCAAACGACCGAAACGGCCGTAAACGGCCTGTTTGCGCCGGGCAACTTCCTTTCGGCCGATTTTCAGCGCGGCCACACCCAGTTCAAGGTTTTCCTCCACCGTCAGATGCGCGAAGACCTCGCGCCCTTCAGGGGTCAGGGCCAGTCCGTGCCGCACCATTCTTACCGGTGACGCCTTGCGAACCGCAACCCCGTCCAGCACGATGCGGCCGCCGGATGCCGGCATTAGCCCCATGATACATTTCAACAACGTGGACTTGCCGGCACCATTGGCACCCACAAGGGCAACAGTCTCACCCTGGTCGATGGTCAAATCCACCCCGAATAGGGCCTGGGCGGCACCGTAATGGGCCGTCAGTTGGTCGATGGCCAACAGTGGCGTGTGCTTCATGTCAGGCCGTGGCCTCCATGCGGCCCAGGTAGGCCTCCAGAACAAGGGGATTGCTGCAGACCTCCTCCGGTTTGGCGCAGGCGATGCAGCGGCCGCTGTCCAGGACAACCACCTGGTCGGCCACCGCCATCACCAGTTCCATGTCATGCTCCACCAGCAGCATCGTGTGGCCCGCCCTGCGCTGGCGACGGATGTGGCATGCGATCTGGGCCGTTTCTTCCGTGTTCAAACCGGCTACCGGCTCGTCCAACAGCACCAGCCGGGGATTGCTTACGAAGGCGCGGGCCATCTCCACACGTTTCTTTTCCCCGTAGGACAGTGCCGATGCCGGCCAGTTGGCCTTTTGTACCAGACTGAACTCGTCCAGGGCCTCCAGGGCCCGCAGGCGAAGTTGCCGTTCCTGATGGCGCAGGGCCGGCAGGCGCAACATGGAGACGATAAAGGCGCGTTCAGCCGCTACCGTCAGACCGGTCAATACATTGTCCAGCACGGACAGCCGGGAAAACAGTTTCAGGTTCTGGAAGGTCCGCGCAACGCCAAGGTCGGCGATAGCATGGGCCGGAAGGGCCTCGATGGGGCATTTTTCCAGCAGGATGCTCCCGCTTTGGACCTTGTCCACACCGCTGATGCAATTGATCAGGGTAGATTTTCCCGCACCGTTGGGGCCGATCAGCGCCGTGACCCGCCCCGGTTCAACGCGAAAGGAGACCTCCTGCAGGGCCGGCAGCCCGCCGAACCATTTGCTCACCTGCTGCAGTTCAAGCATGGCGGCGCCATACCATGCGTGTGCGCACCGCGTCGACGATGCCCGTGACCAGTCCCTGTGGCAGAAAAATAAGAATCAGCACCAGAATCAGACCATGAATGATATCTTTAACCGTCTCCAGCGTTTCAATCCATTCGGGCAGCATCGTGATCAGGGCTGTACCGAACAGGGTTCCCCAGATGGAGCCCATGCCGCCCACCACCACCATGATCACAAAATCCACCGAAACGAATATGTCGAACGAATCCGGACTCACAAAAGCGTAGCAGTGCGCAAACAGGCTGCCGGCCACCGAGGCCAGCACCGCCGACAGGATAAACACCTTGACCTTGGCACGGCGGGTGTCCACACCCAACGCCGTCGCAGCGGTTTCATCCTCGGCCAGAGCCGCCAGACCGCGCCCCACACCGCTGCGCACCAGATTGAGACACATCAGCAGGGCAAGCATGGCAAATGTCCACACCAGGTAATGAAAGCGAATTTCATTGTCAAATACCAGGGATCCGATGGCGAGGTAGGGAACACCGGAAAACCCGCTGGGCCCCCCGGTGACGGTATCCCATTGTACCAAGATGGTATAGACCACAATGTTGAAACCCAAGGTAGCCATGGCCAGATAGTGCCCGCTCAGTTTGAGTGCGGGAAGCCCCACCGCCAGGGCGACCAGCGCTGCCACCAGCGCCACCACGAGCATGACGGGCCAGGCCGGTCCACCCAGCGTGGTGGTGCCAATGGCCGATCCGTATGCACCGACAGCGAAAAAAGCGGCATGCCCCAGACTGATCTGTCCGGCATAGCCGATGAACAGATTCAGACCCAATACCACCATGACGTATATGGCGATCAGGTTGGACAGTCCCAGATGGTAAGGATTACTGATCCACAGCGGCCATACCAGCAGCATGACGGACAGGGCCAGAACGGTTAGTCCGGTGCGATGCAGGCAGAGAAAATAGAACAGATTTTCCCGGGTCGTCATGATTTCCCCAGCAGCCCCTTGGGCCTGATAAACAACACCAGCAGTAAAACCACAAAGGCCGCCACATCCTTGTATGCACTGCTCCAGTAACCGGCCGCCAGAGATTCCAGCAGACCCAGCACCACACCGCCTATTACGGCGCCCGGAAAAGAACCGAAACCGCCTAAAATAGCCGCGGCGAAACCCTTGAGGCCCAGCAGAACGCCCACATCATAGCTCAAGGTGGTGATGGGGGTAACCAGCACGCCGGCCAACCCTCCCAACCCGCCAGCCAGCACAAAACTGGCCGCTTTGACCTGCCCAACGGGAATACCCACCACCGAAGCGGCCGTCTGGTTGGAGGCCACGGCGCGCATGGCCAGACCTAATCTTGTACCGTAAAAGAAAACCACCAGCAGGCCGATGGCCAGGGCGGTAACGATCAGGACAGCCACGGCCTGGGGCAAAATGGTGGCGCCGGCAATGTGCAACGGCGCCTCACCTGCCAGCGGCGGCACGGCCATGCGGTTTTTTCCCCAAACCAGCTTCATGACGCCGCGCAGAATGATGGAGATGCCGATGGTCAGAAAAATAAGCACCAGGTGGTTCTGGGAACGCGAAGGCCGGACCCCCAGGCGTTCCACAACGATGCCCACCACGGCAACGGCTGCCACGGCACAGGGCAGGGCAAGCACCATTGGCAGGCCGATCCAAAACAGGCCGCTGAACAGGAACATCCCGCCCAGGGAGACAAAATCCACCTGAGTAAAGTTGACAATGCCGATGGTGTTGTGCACCACGCAGAAACCAAGGGCGATCAACGCATAGATAGCGCCGCTGGTGATTCCTGCAAACACGAATTGCATCAGGTCCTGAAAGCCGGCCACTGTTCCTCCAGACAGAATCAGTACGATCATCAAAGCGGCCACAGACTACGTCAGCCGCGGGCTCAGGTCAAGTGTTGAAAATCAGTATCAGGGGCCGGCCCCATTTTCAGATCCCACGCAGGCTGCCATCGGGCAGCGTCTTGTGAACCTGCCATGACACAATGTGTGCCCTGCAAAAATGCCCTTGCGGGCATGCTGCGAACCGGTTGTCCGTTTGTCGTGCCGCAGCAGGGCACGCGAACCCGGAGGTTGACAGAACCCGGTGGCATCGGTCAACCACCCTCGACAATTGATCAATTAAAGTGTATTGATCATCTCCTGGTCGAAAGATAGCAAGGCGTACCGTAACATCGCTGTGAGGAATCTATGCGACAGGCATCAGGAAAAGAACTCATGATGGGCAACCAAGCCATTGCCCGCGGACTGGTTGAAAATGGTTGCAGCATGGCGACAGCCTATCCGGGTACGCCTTCGTCGGAGATTCTGGCTTCAGTGGCCAAGTACAAAACTCAGCTCGACCTGGCCATGCACACCCAGTGGGCGGTTAACGAAAAAGTGGCCCTGGAAATCGCCTACGCGGGCAGCATGGCCGGTCTGCGCACGGCCGTGGCCATGAAGCAGGTGGGTCTCAACGTGGCTTCGGACCCCTTGATGAGCGCTGCCTACATGGGCACGGCGGGGGGGTTCATCGTCATCAGCGCCGACGACCCCGGCCCGCACTCTTCCCAGACCGAGCAGGACAGCCGCATGATGGCCATGATGGCCAAAATCCCCGTTTTGGACCCGGATTCACCCCGTCAGGCCAAGGATATGATCAAAACGGCCTTTGCCCTTTCCGAGGCCTTTAAAACCCCTGTTATGTTGCGGCCCACGACCCGTGTGTGCCATTCCCGTCAGGATGTGCGTCCCGGCAATATCCTGCACCTGGAAGCCAGACCGGATTTCAAAAAGGAGCCGTCGCGCTGGGCGGCCACTCCCAAATTTCGGTTCCAGCTTCATCTTGAGTTGGAAGCGAAGCTGGCCCGCATCGCCGAGTACCCGGACACCGAACCCGTTCTGCGCAATCCGCAGGCCAGCGGGCGGTCCGCCGTGGTGTCCTGCGGGGTGGCCGCCGCCTACACGACCGAAGCGCTCAAAAATCTTCACCTGTGGGACACGCTTCCGTTCTATCAGGTTAACCAGCCATTCCCGCTGCATACCGCCTTTATCCGCCTTTTGCTGGACGCCTATGATCAGGTGCTGATCCTGGAAGAGACCACAGCGGTCATCGAGATGCAGCTGGCGGACCGCAGCCGTGTTAAAGGCAAATTAAACGGGGCGGTGCCAAGGGTGGGCGAACTTTTGCCCGAAAAGATCGAGGCGCTGCTGGCCGATTTCGGCGCTGTGGAGACCCGCATCCCTTCACTGGCCCAGGCGCCCGGTCGCCGCCCGACCCTGTGCGCGGGCTGCCCCCACCGGGCCAGCTTTTTTGCAATCAAGCAGGCGGCGCCGCGGGGGATCTATACCAGCGACATCGGCTGCTACACCCTGGGACTGAACCTCAAGGCCGTGGATACGGTCCTTTGCATGGGCGCAGCCATCAGTCAGGCCGCCGGATTCTATCAGGCCTACAGGCACGCAGCCAAGCGGCCCGATATCGTAGCCACAATCGGCGACTCGACCTTCTTTCACGCCGGTGTACCCGCTCTCATCGACGCCGTGGTTCAGAATGTCCGCTTCGTACTGGTTATTCTGGATAATCGCACCACGGCCATGACCGGCAGCCAGCCGACGCCGGCCACCGGCAGCGGCGCCACGGGGGAAAAACTGGTGGCCGTAGATATGGAAAACCTGGTAAAAGGTTGCGGCGTCCGTTTCCTTGAGGTCGGCGATCCCTATGAAACCACCGGTTTCATTGCGATGCTCAAAAAGGCGCTGGCCTTCAGCCGCAGCGAGGGGCCGGCGGTGGTCATCGCCCGCCACCCCTGCATCATCGATCTGGTCCGCCAGGGCCAGGCGCGCGATCCCATCGAGGTCATGGTGAACGAGGCGTGCGATGGATGCGGTTTCTGCCATCAGCATTTCGAGTGTCCGGCGCTGGTGGTGGTCGACGATGGACAGCATACCGCCGTTGATCCCCTGGTCTGCAGCGGATGCGGGGTGTGTATCGACGTCTGCCCCAAGGGAGCGATCGTCGTAAAATCCTGACTTCAGGTGCATTGACAGGCACACTTAGAGAAATCCCATGAAAAATGAACCCCATCATCAGATTGTCATCAGCGGTGTAGGCGGTCAGGGCGTGCTGTTCATCACCCGGCTGCTGGCCGAAGCGGCCATCGAAAAAGGCTTGCCGGTGTTTACCTCGGAAACCCACGGAATGGCCCAGCGCGGCGGCACGGTGATCTCTCATCTCAAGGTGGGGAATTTTGCCAGTCCGTTGATCAACCCGGGTAAGGCCGACGGCCTTATCGTCCTCAAATCCGAAAACCTGACCCCGCACGGCGGCTATCTCAAACCAGGGGGATGGGCCGCTGTGAACAGCGCACCGCCCTCGGCTGTACCGGCAACGGTCCAAACGTTTTTTCTCGATGCCGACCGGGTTGCCAGGGAGATCGGCGATCCCCGGTCGGTCAATCTCATCATGCTGGGATTCACCCTTTCCTGCGCCCAGCAGTGCGGTTTAGGCCGCGGGGGGCTCCATTGCAGCCTGAATGAGGTGACCGCCGGCCTGGCCAACCGGCTAAAGGGCAAAGAAAAATTGTACCAGTCGTCTATCCGCGCCCTCAAGGCGGGCACCGACCGTGCGGCGGCAGGAAATTCATGCTAACGATGAGGTGCGACCATGTTTACTGCTCAGGATATTTTAGACATCGCCATAAGGCTTGAGAATAACGGCGAGAAAACTTACCTGGCTGCCCGGCGGCATGCACCGGAAAAAGACCTGAAAGATCTTCTGACCTGGATCGCCCGGGAAGAGCAAAGTCATGCCCATTGGTTTACCGGTTTGAAAGATCGCCTGGTCCAGGGAGAGGACCACCACCTGATGACGGAGATGAGCCGGGCCCTGGTGGAGGATGTGGTCCAGGGCCAGACATTTTCCCTGCAGGAAGTCGATTTTGAAGCCATCGACACCTCCGACAAGATGATCCGCACCTTTATCGGCTTCGAGGATGATACCGTCGCGTTTTACGAAATATTGAAGACATTCATCGATGACCCGAAGATCGCCAGCCAGCTGGATCAGATCATTGCCGAAGAGAAAAAGCACATCCAGCACTTCCGTGAGCTGCTGTCGGCAGCCTGATCCGCCGGAAAGCCAGGTGCCCCCACTGCCTTGACTTTCGACGCCCTTGCCTTTATGGTACGACGGTTTTAAAATCCCGGCCAAGGGGCCTGCCGATAAGGAATACGGATACCCATGGACAGACCGTCAGATCGCACACCCAAGTTGCTGTTGCTGGTAGCTGGTGTCAAAGGGGCCATTGGCACCACCCTGGCGGCGACCGTTGCCGCCCTGCAGGCTAACCCGGCACTGATTCTACCCGGACTCACTACCGCCGAGAAGTTCCCCTTTCTGGGTGACAGCACCGCCGTCGCCGTGGCCGGGTGGGATCGGTCCCAGGATGAAATCACCGCTGCCATCACCCGCCACGGAGTCTTGCCCGAAGGAGTGTGGCGGCCCTACCAATCCCTCCTGGCGCAGATGACCGTGTTCGATGCGCCCGACGGTGTACGCTCGCTTGGCGACCAGATCAACCAGCTGCGGGCGGATATCCAGCGCTGCCGCGAGCGCTACCCGGAAGCACGGCCCGTCATGGTCAATCTGCTGCCGGCGGCCTGCGACCTCACCGATCCGGCACGCTACACAAGCATGGATCCCCTGCTCACCGATGCCGGTGCGGGCAGACTGCCTGACCTGGCTTATGTCATCGCGGCCATCGATGCCGGCATCCCGGTGGTCAACTTCACCCCCAACACGGTGGAATTACCAGCCATCGTAGACCTTGCCATTGCCAAAGGGGTCCCCATTGCCGGGCGCGACGGCAAGACCGGCCAGACCTATTTCAA
Source organism: Desulfosarcina sp. (assembly GCF_046496365.1). GTDB lineage: Bacteria > Desulfobacterota > Desulfobacteria > Desulfobacterales > Desulfosarcinaceae > Desulfosarcina. The sequence goes on along the minus strand of NZ_JAWOHB010000144.1, from coordinate 122,301 downwards.
GGTGGTCCTGGCTTCCTCATTGAAAGCCCGCGGATTGTATGTGGACGGCTGGTACAGCCTCAACATCCTGGGCAACGCCGACGGGCTGAACCTGATGGATCCAGACCACGCCTGCGGCAAATTAGACAACAAAACAAAGCTGCTGGACGACATCCTCGGATACCCGGTGGGTGAACGCTACGGCCGATCGGCCCACAAGGTGCACATCGACTACTATCCGCCCCGGGGCGACGCCAAGGAGGCCTGGGACGTCATCGACATCAGGGGCATCTTCGGCATGCCCATGAGTCTGCGCCTCAACCTGCAGGGTCGGGATTCCATCCTGGCAGCCCCCATGACGCTGGATCTGGCCCGCTGGGCAGTCGCCCTCCAAGCCGCCGGATTCGCCGGCACCGTTGCCGACCTGGGATTCTATTTCAAAAAGCCCGTGGGTGACAATCCACCGCTGACCTTTGAAAATCAGCTTACCGCTCTGGATCGGCTGGCATCCCGGATCCAATCCCGCATCGCCGCGAAGTCCCAGGGCAATGCACAAAACGTGGCCGCCAAACCAAGAATTGAACACTGAAAAGAAAGGAACAATCCTGTGGTTTTTGGTTACAGCACCAATGCCTTCGTGAAATATTCCCTGCTGGACTCCTTTGACCGCATCGCCCGGCTGGGATTTGCCGGTGTAGAAATCATGTGTGACCAGCCCCACCTTTACCCGCCCGAATACGACAGCGCCGCATTGACAGCGGTGAAGGCCTCACTTGAGAAAAACGGACTGAAGCCCACCAACCTGAACAGCTTCACCCTTTTCGCGGTGGGCGACACCTACCTGCCGTCCTGGATCGAACCGGATGCCGTTCGCCGGCAGATGCGTGTGGACCACACCCTGGCCTGCCTGAAAATCGGTGCATTCATTGGCTGCCGCAGCATTTCCGTGCCGCCGGGCGGGCCCCTGCCGGCCAACATGACCCGTCAGGAAGCCTTGCGCTTTTTTCATGTGGGTTTGGATCAGGTGATCCCCACCGCCGAGGAACTGGGGGTGCATATACTCATTGAACCGGAACCGGCTCTGCTGATGGAGCGCACCGCCGAGATCAAACCATTCGTGGCCACAATCCAGTCATCTTACGCAGGCATCAATTTCGACATCGGCCACTTCTACTGCGCCGGAGAAGACCCGGCCGCCGCCTTCCAGGAGCTGTTTCCATGGGTCGGTCACATCCACGTCGAGGACATCGCTTTCACCCGCGAACACAACCATCTCATCGCCGGCCTGGGAAGCATCGATTTTCCGACGGTGTTCCGGGCTATTCGACAAAGCGGGTATGCGCACGATATGAGCCTAGAGCTTTATCCTTATACCGATCGACCGGAAGAGGCCGGCCGGCAGAGTCGGGCACACCTGCTGCCGATGCTTCAACATGCGGGATTAGCCGAATAGGGACTTTGGGGTCAAGTCGGCGCCATGGGCCAGAAATGGAGGATCAGCGGCACGGCCACCACCGTAACCAGGACGGACAGGGGCAGTCCCAGACGCCAGTAATCGCCGAAGCGGTAGCCGCCGGGAGCCATGACCATCGCATTGGATTGATGGCCCACCGGGGTGAGAAAGGCACAGGAGGCGCCTACGGCCACGGTCATCAGCAAAGGGTCCACCGAGACCGCCATGCCTTTGGCCAGGGTAATGGCGATGGGGGCCATTAAGACTGCCGCGGCGGCGTTGTTGATCACGTTGGAAAGCAGCATGGTAGCCACCATGATCACCGCCAGGGTGGCCATGGGCGTGAGATGGGCCGACAAGAGCAGGAGCTTTTCGGCGATCAGCTGGGCGCCACCGGTGTTTTCCAGGGCGTGGCCCAGGGGAAACATGGCGCCCAGAAGCACGACCACCGGCCAATCGATGCTTTCGTAAATGTCACCCAGGGGTACCAGGTCCACCAGCACCATGAGCACCGCTGCGGCGGTGAAGGCGATTTGGACCGGCATCAGGTTCAAGGCGGACAGAGCCATGGCGGCCACGAAAATACCCAGGGCCAAAAAAACCTTGCGGGACTGCCCGATGCGCAGCCCACGCTCAGCCAGGGGCAGGCATTTGAAAGTTTTGAGGACCTCCTGCAGCGCTTCGTCATTGCCCTGCAGCAGAAGGATGTCGCCGATAACAAACTCCGTCAAACCCAGGCGGCGTTCGAGCCGCCGGCCGCGGCGGGCGATGGCCAGCAGGTTGACCCCGAAATTGCGGCGCAGGTGCAGGCTAATGGCCGTTTTCCCGGGCAGTGGCGAATCGGGGGTGATGATGGCTTCCATGAGGCGGATATCATCGGACCCCAGGGCAGCCTTGCAGTCCCCTTTGCACTCGGCCAGAGAAAGCCCCTCGTCATCGATCAGGGCCTTCAAATCCTCGGGAGATACCTCCACCATCAATATATCACCAGCCTGGATCACCTCGTACCATGGCGGCGCCGGGATGTGGCGCTCCCCCCGGATCAATCCGACCACGATCACCTCGTCCTCCTTTTCAATGGCGGCGGTGAGATGAAAGATGGTCCGGCCGACGACTCTAGCCCCCTCAGGAACGATCACCTCGCTGATGTAGTCCTCGATTTCGAAAAGATCCGCCGGTGCACGCTGCCCTTCGCGCCGCGGGGTGAGCCGCCAGCCCAGCAGCGTGATGAAAAGCAGCCCGATCAAGGCCGCACCCAGGCCCACGGGTAAAAAATCGAACATGCCGAAGGCGGGCAGGCCCATTTCTGACCGGTAAAGGGCGATGATTATATTGGGAGGGGTGCCGATCAGAGTCAGAAGACCGCCCAGCAAGGAGCCGAAGGCCAGGGGCATGAGCAGCAGCGAGGGGGGCCGCCCACTCTGGCGGGACATCCAGATCGCCACAGGCATCAGCAGCGCCAGGGCCCCCACATTGTTCATGAAAGCGGAGCACAGAATCACGATTCCGGTCAGCGTACCCACCTGGGCCATGGGACGCGGGCCCACCCGGGCCATTTGGCTCGACAAGGTGTCCACTACGCCGGCGTTGAGCAGGCCGCGGCTGAGCACCAGCACAGCGGCTACGGTGATGACGGCCGGATGGCCGAATCCCAGAAAGACCGCTTCGGCCGGGACCAGTCCCGCGATAAACACCACCACTAGGGCGGCCACAGCGACCAGATCATATCGCCAGCGCCCCCAGACAAAGAGCACCAGTGTCCCTGCAAGAATGGCGAAAACCATGATCTGGTCAATGGTGATGTCCATGGGTCCAATCCTTTCAACACCCCCTTGGGCAAGTGACCGCCCGGTTGCTATTGGGCGGCAGGATACTTCTCGATGAACTTTTTTTCGGACTCGGCCGACCCGATCAGAACCAGCTCGTCTCCGCGCTCCAGAACAATTGCCGGGTCCGGATTGATCATCAACTCCTCTTTTCTTTTAACGGCCACAATGCTGCATCCGGTGCTCTCACGGACCTGGATGTTGAGCAGGGCATTGTTTTCCAGCTTGGGGTTCAAACCGATCCGAAAGACATTCAGCCCCTCGGAAAGCATCAGCATCTTTTGGGGCTGCAGCAGGTTCATGATCGTTGTGGTGACCATCGAACTGAATGACATCACCAAGTTGGCGCCGGCCCGATGCAGAGTTTTGATGTTGCGATCCAGACTGGCGCGGCTGATAATCTGGACAGAGGGCCGGAGGCGGCGGCAATAGATCGTCAGATAGATGTTCAGGTTGTCGTCATGGGTGGTAATGATGATCGAAGGCGTATCCCTGATGCCCGCCTTCTCCAATATATCCAGGTCGCCTGCGCTGCCCTGGATGAAGCGGGGGTCCTTGGCGGTGATTCCGGACCGCTTTTCCACCACCCGGAAGTCGATCCCGCGCGCACCAAGACCATCAGCCACCGATTGGCCGACGCGGCCACCGCCCAGCACGAGGACCGGCCCCTTGTTCGGCCCTTCGTCATCCGCAAATGCGATGGATCGGTCGAAGCGATCCAGTTGCGTCTCAGTACCGGCCAGGACCAGCACGGTGGATTCGCCGATCCGCGTCCGGGGCGTTGGGATAACGAATTGACCCTGCTCCCACAAACCGACCACGGTGACACCGGTGCTCTGGCGCAGCCGGCTTTCGGCCAGGGTCTTTCCCTGCAGCCAGGTGCGCATGGCCGGCGCCTCGGCGATCAGCAGCTGATCGAACCTGCCGATCACATTGGCCCGCATACTCACGCCCAACACACGCCGCGCCAGGGCCTTGCCCAGCATACGGGTAAACTGGAAGACATGTGTACTGCCCGCCAGACGCAGAATATCAACGGAATCATCCAGGTCCGCATTGACCACCGTGGTCACCTTATCGTCAGTCTCACGCAGGGTATAGATGATGTTGGTGCCAACGATGTCGTCGTTCATCACCACCACCAGGGCGGCATGCTCGATGCGGAGACGCCGATAGGTTTCCGGGTCATCCAGCTCCCCGACCACCACATGAAACCCCAAATCGTGCACATCCAGAGCGTTCTGCAGTTCGTGGGCCACAATGACATAGGGCACCCCATATTGGTTGAGCTTTTCGATCAAGTTGACGGCGACCTCATCGAAATGGGTCAGGATCACGTGGCCGGACATGCTTTCCGGAACCGCCCGCGGCGCGCGAGCCTTGTTCTGCTCTTCCAGCCAGGGGGCATAGAAAAACTGAATAAAGGTAAACGGCAGCATGACCAACAGAAAAACAATGCCGCTGATCAGGACCACCACCGAGAAAAGCCGGCCGACATCGCTGCCGAAGGTGATGTCACCGAATCCGAGGGTGGACATGGTGGTCAGGGTCCAGTAAAACCCGGTGATCCAGGAGTGTTGACGACCTTCGTAAAGCATCAACAGGTGAAACAGAACGCTGTAAACGACGAAAAGGAAGAGCAGCACCAATATGAATTTGATCAGCAGGCGCGTGTTGCTGCGCTGTTGTCCAATCCGGAGCAGCAGTGCAAGCTGCGTAGCCATGGTCTTCATGGATTCACAACCCCCTTTTCTCCAGCCACTCCCATGTCATTCAATCGCGCACCTCCCCCGTAAACGACGCGGGCCACAAACATGCCGCCGACAAAGAAACAGACCAAAGCGATAAAACCACTGACAGCCAGTTGGCGCGAACCGATGATTCAGACTTTTAAAACCAAACCGCGTTCTCCCGCCCTTCCTGAACAATCCACGGGTCATGTCCAGAAGATTTCCAGGGCCTTCACCATGAGGGTCGCCGCCATGCCGATCATGATCAACCCGGCAAAAATGTCCGCCTGCTGCCTGAAACGATTCAAAAAGAAGGCCGCTCCGGCCCCCACGGCCAAAAGCGCCGGCAAGGTGCCCAGGCCGAAAACTACGGCCATCAGGGCTCCAGACACCACCTGGGCACCAGACAGCGCCTTGATAAAGGCGGCATAGGAAAGCCCACACGGCAGGCTTCCCAGGAGCAACCCCATGAGGAAAAGATCCAGGTCGCTGCGCTGAGCGGCAGTCCGGGACATGAGACGCCGCCAGCCGGGTATGCGGGTGGGCGCGGCAACATTCAACCATCGCGGCTCAGCGACGAATCCCAAACGGAAAAGGCCCATAAAAAGCAACAGCACCCCCGCCAACAGGCTCATGCCCACCTGTACCCGGCTCATCCACAGCAGCGGATCGCCGCCGACGGCCGACGCCAGGCGGATCAATCCGCTGCCGGCCGCCCCCATCAGGGAGCCGATCATGCCGTAAGTGATCAGCCGGCCGGCATGGTAGGCCAAATGGGCCGTAAACCGCCCGGTCTGTCCGGGCAGAGCCACCACCAACGGGCCGCACATGCCGATGCAATGGCCGCTGCCTAGCAGTCCCAGCATGAAAAGCGCCGCCGTATCAACCGATGCTGTCATCGATCCGTCCCAAACCCAGCACCGCCAATTACCAAATCCACCTTGGGTCTTCCGAGCTCTGTCTTCCGATTTCCGTCTACCGTCTGCTTGCAGTTTCTCATAAAACCGGTTACATTAATACCCTGTTTTTGGTTGTCATGCGATTCCACCCCGTTATCATTTATCACGGTTGGAAGCCGAACCCACATGAAATCCGAAGGAGGTGTCGATTTGATTTTCTCACCACACCCCAGGCCATGGATGCCGACACTTCTCATAACAGCTGCACTGCTCATGATCTGCGGTATTGCAGCGGCCGGTGACGGTGGACCCTCACCGGCCGCGAAATCGCTGGCGGCCGACGGAGGCATGAACCTCAGCGACGCCGACCGCTGCCCTGTCTGTGCCATGTTTCCCGCCCGACATCCCCAGACGGCCGCCGCCATGACCCTGAAGAGCGGGGAGACCTTCTATTTTTGCGGCAATGGATGCCTGCTCAGGGCCTGGCTGCGGTCAACGGTCTACCTAAACCAAAAACAGTCCGCCATCGATCGTCTCGTGGTCCGGGACTATTTTTCCGGCCGACCCACTGATGCGCGCGCGGCGACATGGGTGGCCGGATCTGATGTGGTGGGCCCCATGGGTCCGGCCATCATCGCCATCGGAAACGCCGAACAGGTGGCCACCTTCAAAACCCGCCATGGCGGCAAAACCGTGTTCACCTTCGATCAGATCGACGACAGCCTTTGGAAACAGATCAGCAGCCGCGAACTGCCGGCGCTAAAATCGGATTGAACGGCCAATCCCGCAGCATGGCTTGCCCGCCGGTTGAAGCGCGTTGTCAGCACCCGGCACCGTGCCGGGGTGCGCGGCGACTGCTGGTCGTCATCATGGTCGTCAGCCTGTTGGCAACGCTGGCCACCGTCCTCGGTCTGTGGTGGCAAGGCCCTCATCATGACCACACGGCAGGTGCATGGATGAACGCATTGACCCTGTCCGCACCGGCATTGTGGACCGCCGGCAGCCCCATGCGTCACCCGGAGACGGTCCATCCGGCAGTTGATTTACGCTTCTGTGCCGGTCTCGAGGCCACCCCGTGATAGCGCCGAGCCGATATTTTCCCCTGGCCATCTGGGCCGCCAGGGATGTTCTGGGCCATTCAGGCCGATCGATACTCCTTTTCGCCAGCCTGGCCAGTCTGATTTTTCTGACCGCCACGGTCCTGCTGTTCAGCCAGGCCCTGGACGTCACCTGGACGCGCCTCATGGACCAGGCACCGGATCTGGTTCTCAGACGCATCGACGCCGGCGGATGGGCACCCCTGCCCGCTGAAGAAGCGGTGGCCTGCGCGAAAACAATCCCCGGGGTTCTCGACCCGACGCCCCGTCTATGGGGTGTGGTGGCTGGACCCGAAGGCCCGCTTACGGTGGTGGCCTCAACCGCAGTTGTCCCCGAAGACGTGCTCGACGGCATCAAGCCCCCGTCAGCCGGACAGGCCGTGGTAGGCCGGGGGGTGGCCCATGTCGTATCCGGCAATCGCCTGAATCTGGAAGGCCAAAATCCCATTACCGTCACCATCATCGATACCTTTCGCGCCCATACCGGTCTGGCCACCCACGACCTGGTGTGGATCACATCGGATGATGCCCGCAGGCTGCTGGGCCTGGCGCCGGACCAGTCCAGCGACCTGGCCATTCATCTGTTCCGCCGGGAAGAAGAAAAGGTCATCCAGGCTGAACTGGCTGCTGCCTTCCCCTGGCCCGTACGCATCACCGACCGCAGCACCAGCGCGCTACGCCAGCATACGCGCGCGGTTCGAACGGGCGGCATCGCGCTGGTGGCCGCCATCCCGGCTTTGCTGGCCCTGCTGTTGATCATCGCCTCCACCATTTTGAACAGCACCGGCCGACAGGCCCATTGGGGTCTTCTCAAATCCATGGGGTGGACCACCGGGGAGATTGTACGACTGCAGGTCGCAAAAGCTGTTTTTTTAGGTATTCCGGCTGTAATTCTTGGGCTGGCAGCAGCCTGCGCAGCGGTGTTCTATCCACCCGCTGCCGGCATCACCGCCTTGTGGATTACAGGCGGCCAGCACCTGCCGGCCTTGACCCTCAACCGCACCGGGGCCATCCTGACCATGCTGGAAATCATCGCCATCGTGATTCTGCCCTATCTGGCGGCGGTTTTTCTGACCAGCGTCAGGGGGGCGGCCGGCGACCCCTGGACCATGCTTCAGGGGGATCCATGGAACTGAACAAGGGTCTGGCCTGCCGCCAACTGAATTTCCGGTGGCCGGGAAAACACACGCACGACCCGCTCGTCCTGGAGTCGGTGGAGGCGACGTTCAGCCCGGGCTCGATCAGCCTGGTGACCGGGGAGACCGGTGCCGGCAAGAGCACCTTGATTCATCTGCTGGCCGGCTTGTTGCGCCCCACGGCAGGCGAAATCTGGGCCGACGGCCAGGCGGTTTCCCGCTGGCCGGCACGTCACCGCGACCCCTGGCGGCGGCAGGTGGGTATCGTGTTCCAACACCTGGCACTGCTGCCGGACATCAGCGTAGGGGAAAACCTTCTCATCCCCCTGATCCCAAGAAATATGGCCTGGTCCCGGATGCAGGACGCCGTCCGCCGGCAACTGGTCGAAGCCGACCTGTCGGACCTGGCCCACAGCCCGGCAAACCGCCTGTCCGGCGGACAGCGCCAGCGCCTGGCCATTGCCCGGGCACTGGTGACCCGACCCCGGTTCATTCTGGCCGATGAACCAACCGCTTTTCAGGATCAGGGCCACACGGCGCAGATAGGCGCACAACTCTGCAGCGCCGCCCGAGACGGGGCGGTGGTCGTGATCTGCTCCCACGACCCGCGGCTCGGAGAATTGGCTGAAATTGACCACCGATTTCACCTGGCATCCGCGAAATTGACCCACAACCCCGCACAACAGCACACGCCGTGATCTGGCATCCGCTGGTCTGGGCATTCTGGATAGCGGCAGCCGCGGGTTTACTGCTCTACGCGCTGGGTGCCGTTCGAGCCCTGAACGTCATTCAGAACTGGTCCCCGGCGGATGCTGACATCGTGCAACTGCAGCGGGAACGCCATGCGGAAACAGCTGCTCTGTTCGGGCACTGGTCCCTGGGCTGCCTGACGGCTGCTGCCATTCTGGGCCTTACGGGGGTTGCCGTGGTCTGGCACCACATCGTCCCCGGCGCCATGTGCGGCACCGGTGTCCTGCAAGCCCTGGGAACCAACGGCAGCCGGGCAATGATTTTCTGGGGAGGTGCCCTGATCACCCTGTATGGCTGGCGCGTGATGGATCGCCTGGACTGTCAACACCCACAAGGGGTATTGACCCAAACCGGGGCACGGGTGATGCTCACCGCAGCCCCTTTTCTGACTCTGGCCATTTTCTACTCATGGCAGGCCCTGATGCAGGTCGAAAGCGTTCCCCCGGTCAGTTGCTGTGCGGCGGTCTACGATCAGATTTTAAATGATGCATCCGGATCGGCGGCCATGGAGTGGTTCAGTCCGATTTCCCTCTGGGGCAGCCTGGCGGGCAGTGGGGCATTGGCCATCCTTGCGGCCATAATCATCCGGTTTCCGCATCGCAGGCCAGGTGCCTTGATGATCGGAATCGCGATCTTCTGGACCATCGGAGCAACGGTCGCCGTCAAACAGGTATGGTCGGCCTACTATTACCAGGTCCTTTCCCACCCATGTCCCTGGTGCCTGTTTCTGCCGGAATACTACGGCGCCGGATTCTTCATTTTCGGATGCATGGCCGTGGTGGTCATGGAAAGCACCGCCCTCTGGCTGGCCGACATCACCCGCTCCCGATACCCGATCCTGGCCGATCCGGCCGCCAGACGCATGCACCAGGCAGCCTGGCGGATAGCGATGGCCCTGGCTGGTTTTACGCTGCTGACTACGGGACCGGCCATTGTCTGGCGGCTGCGCACCGCCGTCTGGATAGACGGTTCTCCCTGATCCGGGCAGGGAGAGCTTGAGAAACGCCTAATAGGGATAATTGGCGACGATTACGGACCCGCTGATCCCTGTGTTCCCGATTCCTGGAAAAGGGGGGGGGCGCACCGCCTGCATTTCAAACCCGGTCCGATAGCGCTTGCCTCCCACGCAACACGATTGACAACCCTGACGGCCTTTTGCTATCGTGGCGCTGATTTGGTTTCAGACCCTTTTCGCCCAACGTTCCCGGCAGCAAGACCGCACCATTTGCGGCGGGTTGTAAATCTCACAAACAATGAGCGGTCCACCGGCAACAGGATCGGTACCTGAACCGAGCTTTCCATGCCAGTGGCATGGTAAACCTGGCACAAACGGGCATCACGCATGAATCGCAGAACATTTCTCAAGATTGCATCCATGGGCAGCGTCGCCTTTGCCAGCGGCTGCTCCGGCAAACCCGAAGACCATCTGTTCGCTATGGTCCAGGCGACCGAAGATATGGTCACGGGCAAGGAGGCATGGTATGCGTCCACGTGCCGCGAATGCCCGGCCGGGTGCGGTGTGCTGGCAAAAAATCGTGAGGGACGCATCATCAAGCTGGAGGGCAATGGTCTGCACCCGGTCAACCGGGGCACCCTTTGCATCCGCGGCCAGGCAGCCCTGCAGGGCCTCTACAATCCCGACCGGCTGCGCATGCCACTGCTGAAAACGGAAGGCGCCTGGCAAGAAATCCCTTTCCATGAAGCCGAAGCTCTGATCCGGAAAAAGGCCGCAGCGGCCGCCAGCCGTGGATCCGGCCGCATCACCATGATCACCGAAACCGTCGGCCGGACCCAGCTGGAACTTTTTTCGGCAGTATTGAAGCAATTTGACTGCCCGCCACCGGTGGTATTCGAACCCCTGGCCTATGAGGCGCTCAAATTCGCCCACCAGCAGCTCTTCGGCAGTTCCCTCCTGCCCGTAGTGCACATGGATCAGGCGGATGTATTGGTCGGGTTTGGGGCCGACTTTCTGGAGACCTGGCTGTCGCCGGTGGAATATGCCCGCAAGTTCAAGGCCATGCACCGGTTGACCCATGGCAAGAAGGGCGTGTTCGTCCAGGTGAGCCCCTTCCAGTCTCTTACCGGTGCCAATGCCGACCGCTGGATCGCCTGCCGCCCCGGCTGTGAGGCCGCCGTAATCATGGGATTGATCCGGATGGTGACCGGCAGTGGGGACAGACCGGAAAAAAACCGCAGCCTCAAGGAGGCCCTGGCAGATTTGACCGCTTCTTTCACCCCCGAAAGGGTGGCGCGTATTTCAGGAGTCAGCATTGCAGACCAGGCCGCCGTCGGCCGGCAGTTGTCTGCCGCAAAACATCCCCTGGTCTTAGGCACAAGCGCCGGCAGCGATGGCGGGCATGCGGTAGCCGCGGAGCTGGCCGGCCTTTTCCTCAACCTGGCCCTGGACCCCCGGTTATCCCTGTTCGATTTTGACAATCGCCATCGGGTGGAGATCGCCGATCGCCGGTCAACGGTCCTTGAAGCGTTCAATGCCATGGATGACAAATCCATTGAACTGGTCCTGCTCAACAACGTCAATCCCGTTTTCGCCCTTCCCGGCGGCGGCCGCATCGCCAAAACCCTGAGCAGCAAAAACCGCTTTGTGGTAGCCGTGGCCAATTTCATGGACGAGACGGCAGCCAGCGCAGATCTGATCGTACCGGTGCAGGCGGCCCTGGAAACCTGGGACGCTTACGAAAGCAACACCGCCACCCTGTCCACCTTGCAGCCCACCATGGGCAAGATTACCCCGGTCCCGGCATTGGGAGATCTGTTTCTCAACCTGCTACCAACTGACAAACGACCGGCCCCTGACTACAAAACACTGGTGACCCAAAACGTTTTGGCCGGCCAGGCAAGCCAAACCCCCATCAACTGGCTCAAGACGATCCAGAAAGGTGGCCGGTTTACGGATCAAGACCCCACCGGCAGGGCGCCCAAAGCTGATCTGAAAGCTGCAGGCACGCTGAAACGGTATCTGACCTTGCTGCCGAAACCAACCGCCGGTGACGTGCTCCTTGCGCCCCCCTCGATCCGCTTTTTTGACGGCCGGGGCGCCAACCGGCCCTGGTTAATGGAAACGCCTGACACCCTGACTCAGATCGCCTGGCAGACCCCGGCCCTGATGCACCCGGACAGCATGACCGCCGCCGGCATCAAAGACGGCGATGTCGTCGTCCTGAGAACCCAAAACGGACAAATCGAGGCACCGGTGTATGCCTACGCTGGCGTTTTCCCGGGAACCGTTGTGATTCCCGCCGGTCAGGGGCACACCGCCTTCGGCCGCTGGGCCAGCGAACAGGGGATCGATCCGCTCACGATCATGAATCCATCCGTGGATGCCGATTCAGGCGCACCATCTTCGGCAGCGCTGCTGGCAGGCCTGGAAAAAAGCGGCCGAACCGTGCCGTTGGCCATCACCTCAGGCAGCCGGGTGGCCCTTGGCCGGAAAATCGCTCCCACCGTGGCCATCGAACAGATTGGCCGCCAAGCCGGCCACGGGAAGCCGGGACTGACCATGGATAGCTTCCCGCTGACGCCGCCGATACCCGAGGGATATGATCCCAGGCGGGATCTCTACCCGCCCCACGACCATGAGGGTTACCGTTGGGCCATGGTTGTTGATATGGATCGCTGCATCGGCTGTAGTGCATGCGTGGCCGCCTGTTACGCAGAGAACAACATCGGCATCGTCGGGGAGAAGAGAATCCTGGAAGGCCGGGAGATGGCCTGGCTGCAGATCCAGCGTTACCAGGACCCGGCAGACATGGCCAGGATCACATTTCTGCCCATGATGTGCCAGCACTGCGATAATGCTCCCTGCGAGGCGGTCTGCCCGGTCTATGCACCCCACCACTCCAAGGAGGGACTCAACAACCAGATCTACAACCGCTGCATCGGTACGCGGTTCTGCGCCCAGAACTGCCCCTATAAAGTCCGGCGTTTCAACTGGTTCGACTGGCAATGGCCCGAACCGATGCAGATGCAGCTCAACCCCAACGTTACCGTGCGCAGCAAGGGGGTGATGGAGAAGTGTTCCTTCTGCATCCAGCGCATCAAAGCCGCCCACAACACGGCCAAGAACGAAAAACGAGGCATCCGCGACGGCGAGGTGGTGCCGGCCTGCGCCCAGACCTGCCCCACCGGCGCCCTGATCTTTGGGAGCCTCATGGACAAAAAGAGTCGGGTCAGCCGGCTGATCAGGGACCCGCGGGCCTACCAGGTGATGGGGTACCTGAATACCAAGCCGGCGGTAATTTATCTTAAGAAAGTGACCCAGGAGGTATGAGAAGGCCCGCAACTCAGGCTGAAGGTATTCGGGTGGGTGGATATATGAATTCAGGAGTCGGTTGTCAGCAGCCTGTGTGTGCGACCAGAATGTTTGTCAGCAAAACCATGGGTAGCGGATAAGAAAATATGCAGCAGACACTGACCTATCGCAGTATCGACGATACCGTACTGGACACCCTGGTTGCGCCCCGGCGCAGCTACTGGGTGGTCGTGGCCCTGCTTTTTGCCGGGATCCTCATGGGCGCGGGATGCTGGATTTACCAGATCATGGTGGGCATCGGCGTCGGCGGCCAGAACAACCCGGTGCACTGGGGCACCTATCTGATCAACTTCGTCTTCTGGGTGGGAATCGCCCATTCGGGCACGCTGATTTCGGCCATTCTGCACCTGTTCCGAGCCGGGTGGCGCAACCCCATCGCCCGGGCGGCCGAAACCATGACCGTCTTTGCCGTATGCACCGCCGGCCTGTTTCCCTTCATTCACCTGGGACGGGTCTGGATGGTCTACTACATGCTGCCGGTTCCCAACCAGCGCACCCTGTGGCCCAACTTCCAGTCACCGCTGATGTTCGACGTGGTGGCCATCTCCACCTACCTGGCGGTCAGCAGTCTGTTCTGGTACACGGGCATGCTGCCAGACCTGGCGACCATCCGCGATCGCACCCACGGGGTGCGGCACAAGATCTTCAAGGTGCTCGCTTTGGGCTGGACCGGTGAATGGGAGATCTGGCGCCACTACACCCGCAGCTATCTTTTTTTCGCCGCCCTGGCCACCCCGCTGGTCATTTCGGTGCACAGTGTGGTTTCCTGGGATTTCGCCCTGAGCGTGGTTCCCGGATGGCACACAACCATCTTCGCGCCCTATTTCGTAGCCGGTGCCATCCATTCGGGATTGGCCATGGTGCTCACCTTGATGATTCCATTGCGCATGATCTTCAAATACAAAGCGATCATCACCGACCGGGTCCTGGAGAGCGTCGCCAAAACCATCGTCTTCACCGGCCTGATCGTGGGATTCGCCTACGCCACCGAAATCTTTATCGCCTGGTACAGCCTCAATCCCGTGGAGGTGGAATCCTTCCGCTGGCGGGCGTTCGGCGACTACGCCCTGGAATACTGGATCATGGTGACCTGCAACACCATCATCCCGCTGCTGTTGCTTTTTAAAAAGGTGCGCACCAACATCCGCCTTCTGTTTGGAATCTCGCTGCTGGTCAATGTGGGCATGTGGTACGAGCGCTTTGTGATCATCATCGGGTCGGTGGCCCACGACTTTCTACCGCATGCATGGGGGCTGTACTCACCGAGCTGGGTTGAATTCGGCATCATGATCGGCAGCTTTTCGCTCTTTTTCTTCTTGTTCGTGCTCTTCGTCAAGCACATGCCCTCGGTCTCCATGACCGAGATGAAAGAAACCCTGCATGAAGGAGCCTCCCATGCCGGCTGATACGGTTTCGATCATGGGGATTTTCTCCAGCGAACACACGGCTGCATCGGTCATCGACGCACTGCGTGAAACCCCTTGGACCATCGAGCGGGTTCACAGCCCCATTCCCAGCCACGTCATCGAGAACGCCCTGGAGCCACCCAAAAGCAGGGTGGGATGGTTTACCCTGGCGGGGGGCATCATCGGATTCTTCGCCGGTTTTTTGCTGGCGGCCTTCACCGCCACCCGCTGGTCATTGATCGTCGGCGGCAAACCGGTGGTGGCGCTGGTACCCTTTTTTATCGTCGGCTTCGAATTCACAATCCTGTTCGCCGTGTTCGGCAATGTCCTAGGCCTGATCTCCCAGGCGCGGCTGCCGCGTTTTGGGACCCAGGCGCATTACGATGAACGCTTTTCCGGAGATCGCTTCGGTGTCCTGGCCCGCTGCAGCGCCGACGAGCAGGACCAACTGACCCATTTTCTTGAGGAGAACGGGGCCGAGATAAAACCCGTAAGCGAACGGTAATGAGGAAATGGTGAGCATGCCAAGGCAACCAGCCAACAATCGAGCAAATCCACTGCCGCTGATGAAGATCTTTTTCGGCCTGACCGCCGTGGGGTTTCTGATTTTCATTACGGTAGCCCTTGCCGGAGACCCGGCCAGGGCCTGGCAGGCGTACCTGCTCAACTTCCTGTTCTTCTCAGCCATCGCCCAGGGTGCCGTGCTCTTCTCTGCGCTCATGCACACGGTAAAGGCCCGCTGGAGTGGGCCGCTTGCCGACGTGGCCGAATCGTTCGCCGCCTTTTTCCCGATCTCCCTGCTGCTGTTCGTTATCCTGTTTATCGGTCAAGAACACGTCTTTCCCTGGCTTTACGAAGACCTGCACGGCAAAGAGGTGTGGCTGAACCTGCCCTTCCTGTTCGGTCGCGATTTTGCCGGACTCTGCCTGCTCTACGGGATCGGTCTGGCCTTTTTGTACCACCGGCTCTACTTTACCCTCAAGGCCCGGGGGGCCTCCGGCCCCTTCGGCCGTTGGCTGCTGGCGCACTGGGTCCAACATCCGCCGGACGAAGAGCGCGCGGCCGGCCGCATGACCATTTTCGGCATCCTCTATCTGCTGGCCTTTGCCCTGGTCCTCTCCCTGGTGGGATACGATCTGGTGATGGCCACGGATCCACATTGGTATTCCACCCTCTTCGGCGCCTATACGTTCGTCAAAGCGGTCTACATCGGCTTCGGAGGTTTGATCGTTCTGAGCGCTCTTTTGCATCTGAGCAACAGAAACGCTTATCATGTCGAGGAGAACCAATTCCACGACATCGGCAAGCTTTTGTTCGCATTCTGTCTGGTGTGGGCCGATTTTTTCTACGCCCAGTTCGTGGTGATCTGGTACGGCAACATCCCCGAGGAGACCGCCTATATCATCGAACGCACCATGACCGCTCCCTGGCGCGCACTGGCCTGGACCATTTTCGTCGGCTGTTTCGTGGCGCCATTTCTGATCCTGATCAATCGCAGGATCAAAACCATGCCCAAAGCCATGACGGTAATCTGCCTGGCGATCATGACCGGCATCTGGCTGGAGCATTACCTGCTCCTTGGCCCCGCATTTCACCACCATGCCCACCACCTGCCGCTTGGCTGGGTGGAAGCGGCAGTGGCCGTGGGCTTTTTCGGTCTGCTGGCCGCCGCTGTCACCGGCTATTTCCAACAATTCCCCGAACTGCTGCAGGATAACCATGCGGGTAGACTGAAGGTGGAGGCAGGCTAGGACACACGATGCTGAATCACAAGATATTGGCAGCGGCAAGGATACATGGAAAAAGGACAACGCTTGCGTTCGAAGGGTCGCTCCTGGGACGAAACCGTTCAGGATTCCGTCTGAAACCCTATTTAACCATCACTCCCGAGCATTCCTAATGGAAATACTGATTACCTCCTTTGCGCTGCTTACCCTCGCGGTGATTGTCATCCTCATCGGTACCCGGGGACGCCCCATGCGTTTTATCACCGCATCCGGAGAGACGCTGGATCGCATCCGACAAAACGCAGGCCCCATGTTCTGGGTGGCCGCCTGCGTGTTGCTGGTGATGGGATTTCTATTCTTTTTCTATGCATCGCCGGCCACCCGCGTCGGTGCCGCACAACCCATCCCTTTCAGCCATCGGCTGCATGCCGGTCATAAGGCCATCGAGTGCCAGTTCTGCCATCCTTATGTGGGCCGGTCCACCCATCCGGGACTGCCGCCGGTGGAAAAGTGCCTCTACTGCCACACTTACATCATCGCCAATCATCCGGAGATTCAGAAAGAACACGACTATTTCAACAGCGATACACCCACACCGTGGGTCAAGGTGTACAAACTGGCCGAGCACGTGTTGTTCAACCATCAACGCCATGTCAAAAAAGAAGTTGCATGTGAATCGTGCCACGGCGAAGTCCGAGAACTGGACCGTCTGAAGGGTCAGCGGTTCAAGATGGGATTTTGCATCGACTGCCACCGGGAGAAAAAGGCCAACCTGGACTGCTGGCTGGCCTGCCACAGTTAAAGGTGATAACCGGTTTGCGGTGCGCCCGCCGACCCGGCCACAAGCGACGGGGAATGTAATCGCTGCCACGGTTCATCATTGATCATTAAAAATTACAAGGAGCCACCATTGGCCGCTGAAAATCAATCCCTTGAATCCACCAATACCACTGCCAAGGGGTTTGCCCTGACCTCCACTTTCTGGATGGTTGTCGCCACCTTTTACGGCTTGCTAGGGGCCACGGAACTGGTAGCCCCGGACCTCACCGAAAATTTAGGCGGCATTGTCTTCGGACGTGTGCGGCCCACCCACGTCAACCTGGTGCTGTTCGGTTTTGTCACCCCTGGCCTGCTTTCAGCGGCTTTTTATTTCATCCCCCGGCTGTTGCGCACCCGGCT
This sequence comes from Desulfosarcina sp., assembly GCF_046496365.1. Lineage (GTDB taxonomy): Bacteria > Desulfobacterota > Desulfobacteria > Desulfobacterales > Desulfosarcinaceae > Desulfosarcina. The sequence continues at coordinate 104,789 of NZ_JAWOHB010000144.1, read as the reverse complement.
GTTCAGTGAGCGGCTGGGGGTATTCACTGTGGCCGTATGGAACATCGCCCTGGCCGGCGTGGTTGCCAGCCTGGCCGCCGGATACACCCAGGGGCGCGAATACGCGGAGTTGATCTGGTCTCTGGATATCATGGTGGTGGCCGCCTTCTGCTTTCTTTTCTTCAACTTCATCATGACCGTCAAACACCGCCGTGAACCGATTCTCTACGTTTCGGTTTGGTACGTGCTGGCCGCCACCATCCTCACGGCCTGCACCTACACCTTGGGTAACGTGATCTGGAAACCCGACAGCGGTGCACTGGTGGGCATTCCCGATGCGATTCTGCTGTGGTTTTACGGACACAATATCTTCGGGCTGCTGCTGACGCCCCTCAGCGCGGCGGTGGCTTACTACGTGATCCCCAGGGCCTGCCGTGCCCCCCTTTACAGCCACACCCTTTCCCTGCTGGGCTTCTGGTCCCTGATCGTGATCTACACGCACATCGGCACGCACCATCTGCTGCAGGTGCCGGTGCCCACCTGGCTCAAGGTGGTGGCCATCGTGGACAGTGTGGCCATGGTGATTCCGGTCATGGCCTTTCTGATCAACATCTGGTACACGGCCAAAGGGCGGTTGGGTGAAATCCACGCCGACATCGGCGCCAAATTTGTTTTCACCGGCACCATTATGTATTTCTTCGTCAGCATTCAGGGCTCGCTCATGGCCCTGCCCGACGTCCAGCGCGTGACCCATTTCAATAACTGGGTGGTGGCCCATGCCCATATCGGCGTGCTGGGCTTTGCGGGCATGATCGCCCTGGGCGGGATTTACTACACGGTACCGAAAATATCCGGAAAACCCCTATACAGTCGCTTTCTGGCGGACTTCCAATATTGGATGATCCTGATCGGTATGGTGGGTTTTACCGTGGTGCTGACCATTGCCGGCCTGATTCAGGGCAACGCCTGGCTCAACGGAGAGACCGTCTATCGTGTACTGCCGGAAATCCACGTTTATTTCGTCGTACGCGCCGGACTGGGGCTGTTGATTTTCTCCAGCGCGGTTCTGGGATTTTATAACATCGTTCGCTCCTTGTTTGGAAAGACCGGAGAGTTGTCATGAAAATGACCCCCATTGCCGTGGTGGCCGGGGTTCTGCTGCTTCTGGCCGCCATCGTGTTCGTGGTCATCCTGCTGCCCTATGCACATACCAGCAAAACCGTACCCTCGGAAATCTTCCGTCCACGTACGGCCGAGGAAGCCGCCGGAAGGAAACTCTTTATCGCCAACGGCTGCGTCTACTGCCACAGCCAGTCGATACGCACCATCGACTGGGGTCTGGGCGCCGAACGCATTGCCCAGGCCGGCGATTACATCGCCGACCATCCCATCCTGCTGGGGTCCCAGCGCACCGGTCCGGACCTGTCCCAGGCCGGCGGCGAACATCCTGACGACTGGCACGTGGCCCACTTCATTAATCCCCGTTATACGCGTCCGCTGTCGCTTATGCCGGCCTTCAGGTGGTTGGGTGAACCCAAAATCAACGAACTCACCCGCTATGTGCAGAGTCTGGGCATGAAGGCTGCCGACCGGCGCATGCAGCGTCAGCGCTTCTGGAAAGCAGAGGCAATCAAGGCCTATGAAGCCGGACCGGATGCCAATGTCAAGTGGCTCAATGAACACATTCCGCAGGGATGGCGGGACATTCCCAACCCTTACCCCACCACCGAGGCGGGTCTGGCGCGGGGCCACAAGATCTACCAGGATTTCTGCCTGGGCTGCCACGGCCCGGTGGGTGACGGCATGGGCCCGGCCCAGCCGTGGATCTATCCGCCGCCGCTTAACTTCACCATCCTGAAGAACCGGGAGGTCAGCGGCGGAATCCTCTATTACCAGATCATGAACGGAATAACCGGTACAGCCATGCCCTACTTCAAGCGCGAACTGGAGTCGGAGAAAATCTGGGACGTGGGCAACTACGTGGCGGTCTATTTCATCGATGACAGCGACGCCAATATGGAACCGAAGGGAATTGACGCGGCCTATGAGCCGTAAGAGAAATGTCAAAACCCTGATGACGCAGGCCAATTGGAGGAGTAGTGTCGGTGCCAAATATATGGAAGCCGACAGCGCCGGGACCAAGAAAGATGTTTGGTCATGCAGACAACAATAAAATCGACTTCAACCTTTGGTTGACATTTGTCATTGGAACGTTGACATTACCATCTATGTACTACCCTTACTTCATCGCCTACATCGGCATTGGTCTGGTCCTCAGCCTGGTGGTATTTTATTGGGCCTTTCGAACCGGCCAGTTCACCGATCAGCAGAGGGCACGTTTTCTGCCCCTGCGGGACGATGCCGATAAAGTCCCGGTAAAAGCCAGCCGGTTCAATCGAATCGAAATATACGGACTCTTCTTCCTGGCAGCGGCGGGATTGGGCGCCACGGCGGCGGTGTTGGCTTTCGCCCTTTATTTCAGCAAATAAGAGGTACCACTCATGCGATTTTTCGAATTGTTGAATTTCCAGCACACCATGGCCTGGCTGTTTCCCACCTTGGTCTTCATGGTGATCTTCGGTGTGGGTCTGGCGTTTACCCATCTGCATGGCGAGGACAGCGAAGCATGTAAAAAAAACATCACCGGCAGCTATGCAGAGGGCCTCGAGGAACGCAATGCACCCTACCCCCTGGTAATGATGCTCATCATCGCCGGGACTTTAATCTGGGGTTTTTTTTACATTGTCATGCACGGTGTATTGGGAGTGAAAATCTGACATGAACGACGAACACCATCACGAATCCCCGTTCAGGACCTGGACATGGCTTGGCATCATGTTGGGCATCATCCTGTTTAAAGGATTTCTGGCTTTTTATGTGGTCTCGGATATGGGTCAGCCCACTTGGGCCTACCGCCCGGTAAAAGATGTACCGGCCGAGTCCCCCTATGCCGTTTACCAGCGGCTGCCCAACCCGCAGCACGTCAGAGGGGCCGGAGGAGAATAAATGGTTCGCATACTATCCGTCGGCCTGATTGTTTCAGCGATAGCCCTGGTGGCCTGGGGCGCAATCACCGGTTACGACAACATCCTGCAGGTGGGGCGCATGTGGCAAACCCCGGTCATCAAGCCCCACGAAAACCCCATTCCGGTCATGGCTGCGGGAAGTGTCCCATACAGCGGCGGTGAAGCGCTTTACCGGATCGCCACCGACGAGGAGATCACCCCCCCTTTTTCGCTGAGCGATCCGTCAGCGGTCACCGCCGGCAAAACCACCTACCAGTATTACTGCATTCACTGCCACGGCAAATATTTTGACGGCTACGGCACCGTGGGCCAGAGTTTTGCCCCGCCACCCGGCGATCTGCGCAGCACGCGGGTCCAGTCCATGCACCCAGGTCTGCTGTTCAAGGAGATCAGCTACGGTATTGCCGGCGGCCGGCAGCCGCCCCTGGCCACCACCATTGAGGTGGACGACCGATGGAACGCCATCGCTTTCGTCAAAAGCCTGGGCGTGAGAAACTGACCCGGCGACAGAAAACGACCACCCGATTTTCCCCTTCCGGTTCACCGGTCTGTCCGCATGAATGAATCCGTCTGCCATCTTTGCGGCCTTACACTGCGCCACGGCACCGTTTCCCATTCCGCCAACGATCAACCGTTGCGGTTCTGCTGTCACGGCTGCCGGATGGTCTACACCATGCTGCTGGAATCGGCCGCGGTTGACAATCCAACCCGGTTCAGGGAAACCGATTTATACCGGCAGTGTGTGGCCGCCGGGGTGATCCCCGCCAGTGAGGACGATCTTCGCCGCATTCGTGAGCGGGAAAAGCAGGTGACACAGACCTTTGCCAATCCAGTTGGAGGTGAAAAAGCGGCGTCGGATCGGTCAGGCACCCTGGCCTTGGACCTGATGGTCGACGGTATGTGGTGCACCGCCTGCGCCTGGGTGATCGAGAAGGCGGTGTCCCGGTTGCCCGGGGTGCAGACGGTGGCCTGCCATTTTTCCACGGACCGCATGCGCTGCCGCTATCGTCCCGACCGCGTGGCACCCGACCAGATCCGGGAGTCCGTCACACGCTTAGGCTACGGCATCCGGGATAACGATGCCGGAACTACCGGGCAGCAGGTCCAGCGGCGGGAACTGATCCGGCTGGCGATCACCGCCCTGCTTTCCGCCAATGTCATGATGCTTTCCTGGGCGCTTTACGCTGGCTTTTTCACCACCCTTGACAGCGACGCCGTATCAAAGATCTCCCTTCCCATCGTGGCCATGGCGGCAGTGGTTTTCGTCTATGGTGGCGGTCCCATGTTGCGCAAAGCCTGGTTCGGACTGATCCACCGGGCACCGGGAATGGAAACCCTGGTGGGCATGGGCGCCGGATGTGCCTTTGTTTACAGCCTCTACAACTGGCTGACAGGCAGCATCCATCTATACTTTGACACCGCCTGCATGCTGGTCACCCTGGTGCTGTTGGGCAAGGTCCTGGAACAGCAGGCCAAAGGCCGCGTCCGCCAGGATCTGGACAGTTTCTTCGCCCTTCAGCCGGCCAAGGTGCGCCTGATCACCGAGGCCTGGCCAACGGGAAGGTATGTCGCCATCGCGCACCTTGAACCGGGGGACCGTTTTGCCGTTGAAGCCGATGAAATTGTACCGGCGGACGGCCGCGTAGAATCCGGAACTGCTGCACTCGACGAATCCTCGCTGACCGGTGAGCCCAGAGCAGTCCCTGTCAAAATCGGCGATTCCATCAAAAGCGGCACCCGGATGATCCATGGCAGGGTCATTGCGAGGGCCGAAAAAATAGGCGAAAATTCAGTTCTGGGACAGATGATCGCCATAATGGCCCGCAGCCTGGAACAGAAGAGCCCGTTCGAGACCCAAACGGATCGAATGCTCAGGTGGTTCGTCCCCGTTATCATCACCCTCGCCGGAGGGACGGGACTGTTCTGGGCCATGGCCGGTTTGACCATGAACCAGGCTGTGGTGCGGGCGGTGACCGTGTTGGTCATCTCATGCCCGTGTGCGCTCGGTGTGGCCGTTCCCATGGCCCGCCTGGCGGGCATCTCCCTGGCCGGCCGCCGTGGCATTCTGGTTCGAGAAATCGAATCCTTCGAACGGGCCGGCGGCATTGACACCGTCGTTTTCGATAAAACCGGGACACTGACCCACGGTCGCTGGAAGCTGAATCATATCGAATGCCAACCTGGACACGATCCTGCGACTATCGCCGCCTGGGCCGCCGGTCTGGAACAGTCCTCGGATCACGAAATCGCCCGTTCCATCAACGCCTATACCCACGTTGAGGGCATCGCGCCGGCCTTGGCAGCGGAGATCAGCGTTCATCCGGATGGGGTTCAGGGACGGTTGGCGGACAAGATCGTGCGCATCGGCAACCGGGAATTCGCCTGGGGTGCGGTGCCGCCCCCTGAAGGCGTCACGGTGGAATCCGAAAGGACCTTGACCTCCCGCGTCTATCTCGGCATCGACAGCCTTCCGGCGGCAACCCTGATCTTCGGTGATGCGATCCGACCGACAGTACCATCGATGGTGGCAGCGCTGAAACGGACTTCACGGGATATTCACCTGGTCTCTGGGGATGGCGACGCCGCCACCCGTGAAGTGGCCCGCGCCATTGGTTTGACCCAAGCCAGGGGCAGCTTGTCCCCGTCAGACAAGGCAACCTATATCGATACGCTGAAAGAACAAGGACGGCAGGTGGCCATGGTGGGGGACGGCATCAACGATGCGGCAGCCATGGCCCGGTCCCATCTGGCGGTGGGCGTTCATTCCGGGCAGGGGCTGGCCAGGCAAGCCGCCCACATCACCCTCATGCGCGGAGACCCCTGCCAACTGCTGGATTTTTTCAGCTTGTCCCGGCAAGTCCACCGCAAAGTCAGCCAGAATATCTGGTGTGCCTGGATCTACAACCTGATCAGCATCCCTGTCGCCATGAACGGAATGCTGACCCCCCTGGTAGCTGCGACGGCCATGCTGCTCTCCAGTCTGACTGTCATCGGCAACACCTTGTTGCTTGTCCGTCGGGATTGATGGCCACCACTTTTGAATTCTGCATCAGTTTGCACTGACAAACCAAAGAAAAGAGCGAATGTAAAGCCGCTCATGTGCGTTATCTCGACGAGATGATGCCGGCCATCGAAGGCACCGACACCGTTGAAGCCGTGGTGACGAACACGCGCCGATTGGCTGCGGACCTGGTTATAACCGCCATTTTGCGCGCCATGGCGGTTAAAAAAATCAAGCACCCCATTGACAGCGTTTTTATAGTCATTACTTTTTTGTAATAAATTTTTTCAATAATGGTATTCGACTGGTTGCCGTTTATTTGATTGATTGGTGCTTCAAATGATCAGACAATCAGGAGGGCAGACATGGCCAAAAGCTACTATGCCTTGTTGGGAATTTCATCCATGGCCACTACCGAGGAGATTCGAGCTGCGTACCGACGCCTTGCCAAAGCCTATCATCCGGATCGTTACTCCGGGAGCAGTGACAGCTTCAGGCAGATTCAGGAAGCCTACAACGTGCTGGGCAACGTCGAAAAAAGACGCCAATACGAAAGTCAGATCAGTCGTTCATCATTGCGCAATTATCCTGCATCGGGAGGGCGCCCACAACCTGAGCCGCTGATTCCGGAAGAAAAACCGACCCCTTTGGGTGACATCTCACCCATGGAAGGCTCAGGCGCACCTGCGCCATTCGGTGCCGGCATTTTCGACTGGTTCTGGAACAACGTTTCCAGCCTGGCGCCTCCGAGATCAGGCAGTCCGAGAACCCTGACCCTGGAGGTGCCGATCAGCCGAATCCAGGCCAGTCACGGCGGGAATGCCACCATCGTGGTCCGGGCCCGGGCCCGCTGTCCCCTTTGCAACGGATACGGGGCCATCGGGTTCTACGCGTGCCACCGCTGCGACGGAGAGGGCGCCATCGTGGGAGAAGTACCGGTCACAATCGCCTTTCCACAACACATGCGCAACACCCATACGGTCATGCTGCCCCTGGACCGCTATGGCCTGCCCAGCCACCACCTGGCGGTCATCTTCAGGGTGACCGGTCAATTGGAATGACTCAGGCCATTGGCCGGTTGAGCAGCACCCAATCTTGGATGTGATCGGCTCGGCTGCCTTGATTGGCAGAAGCACAGGTCCCCATAACCGGATCCCATCGGTGCGTTCCATGATATCAATAATCAGCCGGAAGGAGCAAAAGATGAACAAATCAATCTGTTGTTTTTTATCGGCACTGGTTCTGGCAGTGGTCAGCGCCTGTGCGACGACGACACCCGAAAGTGTGACCAATAGCAATCCCGGGCAAATAGTCAGGCAATTGGAAGCCGCTCTGGCCACGGCCCGGTCCAACCAGGTGGACGTCCTGGCGCCGGGCCTGTTCAACGACGCCCAATCCGCATTCATGAATGCCACCCAGGCCCTGGACAGGGGTGCCAAACTTTCCACGATCAACGAGTATGTCGCCGCTGGGAACGCCAGTTTGAAGAAAGCCGAAGAGATGGCTCAAATATCCCGAACCGTTCTCAGTGAAACAAATAAAGCCAGAGATATGGCCCTCAAGGTGGGTGCTGATAAACTCGGCGAACCCTATAGGGTGGTGGAAAGCCAATATCTGCAGCTCACCAAGGCCATTGAAAATGACAATCTGAGCTATGCTCAGAAAAATGCGGCTGAAGTCCAGTCCGCCTTCCGGGATGTGGAGATCATGGCCATCAAAGACAGTGCCATCGGCAAGGCGCGCAACATGATGGCCCAAGCCGAAACAGCCAAGGTCGCCAAGATCGCCCCTAGCGCTTATAACGATGCCCTTCAGGCCCTGAATGACGCCGACGCCTATATCGGGCAGAACCCCTATGCGGCCGAAACGATCAGCCAGAAAGCCGCCCATGCGGAATTCATGGCCCGGCGCATGATGGCGATCAATGCCTCCGCCGACATGTTTCAGGACATGACACCGGAGGCGTCAGCCCTCTACGTGGAGGACCTGCTGGACCGCCTGGGCGAAAGCATGGACGCCGGCGATTTGCGGGACCGGACCGTTGATGCTCAGGTCAGCACATTGAGCGCATCGGTTGAAGCCATGCAGCAAAAAAACCAGACCCTGGAAAAGACCAATCAGACCTACCAGGCCCAACTGGCCAACCTGGAGCAGCAACTCAGCGGACTGAGGGGCTATTCGCGCGAGCAGGAAGCGACCAAGCAGAAACTGGCCGCCGAACGGGAATTCAACGAGCAGTTCGATACGGTTCAACGTTTTTTTCGACCCGACGAAGCCGAGGTCTATAAACAGGGCAATCAGCTGGTTATCCGCATGCGCGGCATTCAATTCCCGGTGGGCCAGGCGACCCTGAGTCCGGACAACTACACCCTGCTGAGCAAGGTGCAGCAGGCCATCGGAACATTCGGGCAGCCGCGCGTGATCATCGAAGGGCATACCGACAGCACCGGTTCAGCCCAGATGAACCAGGAATTGTCCCAGAAACGGGCCGAGGCGGTCAAAACCTACCTGGTAGCCAACAAGACGCTGCCGGCCAATCGCATCCGGGCCACCGGCTATGGACCGGACCGGCCGCTGGCCCCCAACACGACAACCGAAGGCCGTGCCATGAACCGCCGAATCGATGTGTTGATTACACCAACCCAGGCGCCCTAAGATCAAGGCGGTGACAACCCGCCGGCAACTTAGTGAAAAGCCATAAACCGATCAGCGGGAAAATGGTCATTAACGCTGCGGATTAACCCGATCGAGTCAAAAGCGTCGACCTCTCATTAAGCCTGTTGATTGCTTTTTGACCGGCTGAAAGGAGTCTTTATGAAAAAAACGCTTTTTTTGATTATACTCATCTCTATTTTATCGACCGGAACCGCCTTGGCCAAGGTGGTCTCTCAGTCAATACCCTACACACACGACGGCGTATCCCTTGAAGGTTTTCTTGCCCATGATGATGCCGTTTCCGGCAAGGTGCCAGGAATTTTAGTGGTTCACGAATGGTGGGGACTCAACGAATATATCCGCTCCCGCGCGGAGCAACTGGCCCGGATGGGATACGTGGCCTTTGCCGTGGACATGTACGGCAGGGGCAAATCCACCGAGCACCCCGACCAGGCCGCCGCATGGATGAAAACTGTCAACGCCAGCATGGATCAGTGGTTGAAGCGGGCCACAGCGGGACTTGATGTTTTAACAAAACAGCCGCAGGTGGATACAGCTCGATTGGCGGCCATCGGTTACTGCTTCGGCGGCGCCACGGTTCAGGTGCTGGCTTATGGCGGCGCTGACCTGAAAGGGGTGGTCAGTTTTCACGGCTCCCTGATTCCGCCTTCCATAGAGCAGGCCAAAATGACCCGGGCGAAAATCCTGATCGGCCACGGCGCCACGGACCCCATGAACACACCCGAAGCCATGACCGCCTATGTCAATGCCATGAACGCCTCATCAATCGACTGGCAGCTCATCGCCTATGGCGGCACCCGCCACAGTTTCACCAACCCCGATGCGGACAAACGGGGTATGGCGGCCTTGGCCTACAGTCCGGCGGCAGACCGACGATCATGGCAGCACATGACATTTTTTTTCAATGAGTTATTCTCAGGCATGTAACGCGGCACCTGCCGCCTGAGGTCGCTGGACAAACGGCGATGCCTTGTTACTTTATCCGGAGGCAGGTGGGGCAAAACGATAATTTATCATCAGAAACTGCTTATATTGGCGGAAAGGAATAAACGATGAGTGATACAGCTGAAAAAACCCTTTGCGCCCTCCAGGAGGAGGGCTTTATCGAATCCGATACCCGGGCATTTAAGAAACTGATTCAGCCCGCAGCGCACTTTTGTAAAAACTGTGGCAGAAGCGCAGTGAGCGACAAGAATCTGTGCAAACCAGAAAAGCTCTAATTTGAGAAAGCGCCGTGGGCATCAATCGACCCGCGGCGCTTTTATTCACCGGCAACCCCGTAAAAAGGGACTCAGTTTGCCGGATCGACAATTTTCAACCGACCTGCGTACCGACCGACCACTGCATCTTCAACGCAATTTTCCAATTCAGCATGGCTGATACGATTTGGATCTCTCAATTCGTCCAAGCGACACACCAAATTCAATTCCGGGAGCGATTCTGGATCGGCGGTTCCTGCATACCGAACAGAAAGATGGCGATGCCCGCAGACATAAGGAACCGATCAACGATCAGCCATGCGGATGTCACCGCACTGAACTTCGTCCGTTCATCCACACCATATGTGTTCAGGAGGCATTTCAGGCAGGGACTTCGCTCGCACATCATGGAGATTCTGGATCCAACCCACGTGGAAGTTGAAAAGACCGGGAAAATGGTCGCCGGTGTGAGATGCTTCTCCAAAGCCACGCCGCACAGGATGTTTCGCATTTTCAGAGGCCGTCTGAAAACCCTCGAAAACGCGCTTTTCGAAATCGGCCGGGTTAAAATCGTCGAACGCTACCTGGCACCCGATTTCATGGCCCGCTCCACTGAATGCATCGTTGATTACCGGGGGCCTGAAGGCCGTGACCTGATGCTGTGTGGATTCCAGGAATACGTCGCGGGTGAGATATTGGATCCCTGGACCATTCTCGGCGCGGCCGACCTGCTGCCGGCGCTGTACGAGACCTTTGGTTGCCAAGACAGTCCATTGACCCTGTCAAAAGACAACTGGATCGAAACAGTTAGAGAAAAGGGCTCCCGGTTCATCACCAAAGTAAAGCTGATGATCAGTGAGGCCGGACACATCCCCGACCTGGCCGGAGCGGGGAATCTGATCATCACCGCCAGCGGCGGGATTCGTCTGGTGGATATCAACAACATTTCAGGCGTGTCTATGGATCCTTCGATCCATCTTGACGAAAAAGGCTACCCCGTGTGCGACAAGTCCATCGAGGCGCTCGCCTTGATCGAAGAAAAAATCCTCGGCCGTCCGGTCGACATGAAGGCGGACATATACAAGTGGTTCCTCGATCCAAACCGCCGCAGAGCGCTCAAGGCAAAGGAGGCTTTGTTTTGGAAGCGTCAGGCCGGCAACTGAAGGTGGCTTGACCGTTTGGCAACAGCATGCGTGGAAATCGAAAGGGTTCGATCGAAGCGTGTCAGAACTCTGGGTCAAATGGCAATCAGGGTGTCATTTGGGTTTCACCGTTGTCCTTGACGGCGGCATAGCCCTCCGGAGTGAGAAATGCGCTGCTCTGAAGTTTATTCATATCGATCAGCCCCCTTGCAAACAACGTCTTCACTGCCGCCAGTGTCTCGCTTGGAGCCAAAGGAAGCGCGGCGACAACGGCACTGATGTCCAATATTCCCGGTGGTCCGGTATAGTCCCACTCCTTGGCCAGCAGAGCCAGCACCTGATTTTCAGCGGCTGTGGGCATGCACACCACCCAATGATTGGTTTTGCCGGACGTCACGAACGGTGACCGATCGTCGGCCTGTTGTCTCATCAACGCGACAAATCCCCGGATCAGGATCAGCACGCCTTGCGCTTTCTGCCGCCAGGCCGGGGGCGCCTATAGCTTCATCCCCAGCATGAGCCGCACCATCCCCGCCAGCACCAGCATGGCGGCCATGCCGCCGACAAACAGACTGGCGAACCACAGCCACTGGCGCTGTTTTTCAGTAAGCCGGATCATGTTCATGGGAGGCCTTTCCGCGGAACACCCAGAAGCAATATCCGGTGTAGGCCAGGACGCAGGGCAGCAGGAAGACCGTTCCCAAAAGCAGCAGGGACTGGGATTCAGGAGCGGCGGCCGCATCCCACAGGGTTACCTGGAAAGGCACCAGCCAGGGCCAGGTGCTGATCCCAATGCCGATGTAGTTCATCAAAAAGATGCCCAGGGTGAGAAAAAAGGGTCGGTATTCCCGTTCGGCGCGCAGGTCCCGCCAGAGCATTGCAAAAAAAACCACCGACAGGATGGGCATGGGCTGCAGAAAGTAGAAGTTGGGCAGGCTGAACCACAGCGCTTTGATGTCGCTGTTCATCAGCGGCATGGTCAGGCTGACCAACCCCATGAACAGGGCCACATATAACATCACGTATCTGGCGCACTTGCGGGCCCACGCCTGGGTGTCGCCTTCGGTTTTCATGATCGTCCAGGTGGCGCCCAGCAATGCATAGCCGGTCACCAGGGCGACGCCGGTCATGACGCTGAAGGCATTCAACCAGTCGAAGGCACCGCCGCCGAAGTTGCGGCCGTCGACGGCGACTCCGTGAACGAAGGTCCCCAGCACCATGCCCTGCATGAAGGTGGCCGCCAGAGAGCCGAAGTGAAAAGAGTAGTCCCAGATGCGCCGTGACTTGCCGGTGGCCTTGAAGCGGAACTCGAAAGCCACCCCGCGGAAGATCAGGCCCAGCAGCATAAGGATGATGGGGATGTAAAAAGCCGGCATGAGAATGGCGTAGGCCAGGGGAAAGGCGGCAAACAGACCGCCGCCGCCCAGAACCAGCCAGGTTTCGTTGCCGTCCCAAAAGGGTGCGATGGAGTTCATCATGCGATCGCGGCACTGGTCGGTGGGGGCAAAGGGAAACAGGATGCCCACACCCAGATCGAACCCATCCAGCAGGATATAAAGGAAGATCGCCGTACCGATCAGCGCGTACCAGACCAGCGGAAGGTCCAGAAAACTTTCGAAACTAAACATCTTTCCCTCCTGTTCCGGCAGCCAGATCCGTGACCAGGGGTGGCTGCTTCACCCCGTGACTTCCATAGGCGTCTTCTTCATTAGATTCCGGTCCCTTGCCGATGAGCTTGAGAATATAGTAGGCACCGGCGGTAAACACCAGACCGTAGGTGATGACAAACGCGGTCAGGGAAATGGCGATAGGACCAGCCGACACCGGGGAGATGGTTTCCGCCGTTCGCAATACGTTGAACACGATAAACGGCTGCCGGCCCACCTCGGTAACGAACCAGCCGGCCACCACGGCCACGAAGCCGGCCGGCGTCATGGCCACACACCACAGGTGAAACCAGCGCGTGGAAAAAAGCTGTTTCTTGAAGTGCAGCACCAGCGCAATCAGACCGGTGGCGATCATCAACATGCCCAGCCCCACCATCAGCCGGAAGGTCCAGAAGACCACGCCCACGGGGGGGCGGTCTCCCCGGGGCCAGGATTTGAGGCCTTTCACTTCGCCGTTGAAGTCATGTGTGAGGATGAAACTGGACAGTTTGGGGATGGAGATTTCAAACCGGTTGCGTTCCTGGATCTGGTCCGGCCATGCGAATAGCCGCAGCGCGGCACCCCGCTCAGTTTCCCAGATGCCTTCCATGGCCGCCACTTTGACCGGCTGGTGCGTGAAGGTGTTCAGCCCGTGCAAATCCCCGAACAACAGCTGCATGGGGGCCACAAAGATGGCCATGATCATGGCCATGCCCAGCATGATCCGGGCATGCTTGACGTGCAGACCGCGCCACAGGTAATACCCCCCGATGCCGCCGACCACGAAGGCAGTGGTCAGGTAAGCCCCGGTGACCATATGGATGAAACGGTAGGGAAAGGACGGGTTGAAAATCACCTGGATCCAGTTGGTCGGGTAGAGCAGGCCGTCGGCACCCTCGCGAAAACCGGCCGGCGTCTGCATCCAGCTGTTGGCCGAAAGGATCCAGAAGGCTGAAATCAGCGTGCCCACGGCCACGATCACCGTGGCGGCAAAGTGCATCTTGCGGCTCACCCGGTTCCAGCCGAAAAGCATGATGCCCAGAAATGAGGCCTCCAGAAAAAAGGCCGTGAGTACTTCGTAGCCCAGCAGCGGACCCAGAACGCTGCCAACCTTGTCGGAGAACACCGACCAGTTGGTGCCGAACTGATAGGAAAGCACCACACCGGTGACTACGCCCATGCCGAAGGTCACGGCGAAGATCTTGACCCACATGCGGTAAATCTGCTCGTACAGGGGGTTGCCGGTCTTGAGCCAGCGCCACTCAACCACGGCCAGCCAACTGGCCAGGCCGATGGTGAAGGCCGGAAAGGTGATGTGGTAGGCTACGGTAAAGGCAAACTGGGCGCGGGCCAGAAATACGGGATCAAGGTGGGAAAACATGGCATTACCTCGATGGGTTGCGTTGGTTTGTCGATGGCAGGGAGCGAGCACTCACCCATCATAATAAAGGGAATCCCGCCAAAGTCAAGCCGAACCGAAACTACCTGATTGATCATGGATTAGACCCACAAGGCGGCCCCATCACCTGCATTGGGTTGTCGGCACTTTCCATTGGGCCACCACCCGATCCACCATTTCCGCCACCATGTCCCGCGCGTACCAGCGATCGTGCCCCATCATCAACAGATCGTCGTAGGGTGTCTCCGTATGCCTCAGATGGGCAATGACGGCCAGGCGCACAGCTTCTTCATCGAAATTTCTGGCCCAGGCCGTACACCCGATGCGGCCGTTGCATGCGAGGCAGGCATGCTCGGCGATGACCATCTCGCGCCCGGCGGGGCATCCGGGAAAAAGTTCTCCCACCCGCTGAGCAAACCGCTCAGTATACTCACGATCCAGGCGCTCCCGCCGGAGCGCTTCGCGGGCCCGGCTTCTTTGCCTGGCCTCGCTGTCGGCCAGACAATCCGCTTCGGCCCGCTCCAGCGCAGGCGCATCCACAAGCAATCCCTGTCGCTCGTACCTTTTCCGGGCACGGGTCCATTTCAGGACGATGGCGGCCAATGTGGCATATTTCCGGGCTCGCCGGGTGAGTGCGGCATCCCCTGAAGGCAGAAAGACGAGATGATCAAAGTCGGCACATGCCAGGCACAAGGGACCTTTTTCTCCGGCCAGGATGATCCATGCATTGGGGCCTAAATTCTGACCACATTCACCACACGAGGACGCTTCCGAAACAATAAAAACCTTTAACTCTTCATTTTTATTCATTTTTGCTACACGTTTGCAAAAGGCCGCCGGCTGCATTGGACAACGCTGGTGGAATTAATGGCGCATTTGCGATCGAATCGGGTGATGAGAAACCGGAAAAACGAAAAGGATGGAACAACTCAGGGGTACCCATTTTATGGCTCGCGGTCAAGACCTTTTCAAGTTTTGGGTGGCAACCACTGCTGCGTCACCACGATGACCTTCACGCCATGTCGGTCATTTCATTGCCTTCTCCTTGATCACTGGGCTGCCATCTGTTATCTCATCAAGCGTGGGGATGCGGTCACGGGAACCCAAGCCGTCGCCGCGGCCCTTTCCCGGTGGTACAGTGAAAATCGCGGCAGGATGCCGCTCCCGCGCAGAAAAAAATTGAACTGGCAATGAATCAATCGGAAAACATCGACGCAGGTGAAATCAGCCGTTTTGCGGCCATGGCCGCCGTGTGGTGGGACCGCAACGGGGAGTTCAAGGCCCTGCACGACATCAACCCGGTGCGATTGGCCTATGTGCGCAATCGAACCGATCTTACCGGCAAACAGGTTTTGGACGTGGGCTGCGGCGGCGGCCTGCTGTCCGAATCACTGGCCTCATGCGGGGCGCAGGTTACCGGAATCGACATGGCCGACGCGTCGCTGACCGTTGCCCGCATCCACATGCTGACAAACGGACTGTGCATCGATTACCGACAGACGACGGCCGAAGTGCTGGCCGATGCAAACCCGGGCGAATTCGACGTGGTGGTCTGCATGGAGCTGCTCGAGCACGTGCCCCGACCGGCATCCATCGTCGATGCCTGCGCCCGCCTGGTGAAACCCGGGGGAGATCTTTTCTTTGCCACGGTTAACCGAACCTGGCTGGCATGGCTTTTGGTGATCGTTGCCGCCGAGCGTGTCATGGGCATCGTCAGAAAAGGCACCCACGCATACGCCAAGCTGGTCAAACCCGGAGAATTGGCACAGTGGGGAACTGAAGCCGGTTTGACCGTTGAGGATCTGTCCGGCCTGCGATACATTCCCTTTAGCGGATACGCAGCCCTTAGCCGCAGCACGCGCATGAATTATCTGATGCATTTAAAGCCTAAAAAATGAAAAGGAAACCCATGGCCCTTTGGAACAACCCGCGCTGGTTTGACGATACCAGGCGCCAGGAGCAGCTGGACGATCATATTCGCGCCACCGGCAAAGCCCGCTTCGGTATCCGCGAATTCGACGAGGAAAAGAAGGTGGATGCAGTCCGCATCCACTTCAACCGGGTGGCCCCCAAATACGATTTTATGAATTCACTGCTCAGTTTCGGCATTCAGCATGCGTGGAAACGGGCCGCCATAAGGCTGCTCGGCGTTCAGCGCGGAGACAGGGTGCTGGATGTATGCGGTGGTACTGGCGACCTGGCCATCCTGGCGGGCCACCGCACGGGCCCCACGGGTCAGGTGACGATCTATGACATCAACTACGCCATGATCCAGGCCGGCCGCCACAAAATCGATCCGTTTCCGGCTTTGTCCCACATCGGCTACGTCCAGGGGGATGCAGAACACATGGCGTTCCCAGATAACAGCTTTGACTGCACCATGGTGGGTTTCGGTATCCGCAACCTCACCCATCTGAAACAGGGCTTTTCCGAAATGGTCCGGGTGCTCAAACCCGGCGGACGATTCCTGTGCCTGGAATTTTCAAGGCCCATCAACCCCGTATTCCGCTGCCTGTACGATTTCTACTCGTTCAACATCATGCCGGCCCTGGGTCAGTTGCTGGCCGGCTCATCCGAATCATATGCCTGCCTGCCCGAAACCATCCGCATGTTTCCTCTACCCGAAGAACTATCATCCATGCTGGCGGATGTGGGACTAGATCACCTGGGCTGGAAATCCATGACCAACGGGATCAGTGTCGCGCATGTGGGGGTCAAACGTTAACAACCGTGCACCTTGCGGCCCATATCGGCTTAAATGGGGCGTTTTGAACTTGGCGCTTAGAAAAAAAGCAGACGGACCAGCACCACCACAAAAACACTCAGGGGAAAGAAACTGGCCTTGTTGAAAAGCTGCATGGCCTCTTGGCGGCCGCCGGCGTCCACCAGACGCAGGGCCGGCAGCAGCAACAGCCAGACGCCCAGCCCTGCCAGGGCCAGCAGGTGAACGAAACCGAAGGTGAGCGGTGAGATCCACACCAGCACAAAGGTGAGGAAGAAGGCCGCCAGCAGACAGACCAGGGCCAGCATACCGGCCCGCGCCAGTCCCAGTCTCACGGGAATGGTCTTGGCCTTGAAGCGGCGGTCTTCCTCGATGTCGGTCCAATCATTGGGAATATTCTGTCCACCGATCTCCCAGAAAAAGATCCATCCGAAAAGGACGACGATATAAACAATGGACGGCTGCGGGTTGACGGCATAAACGGCGGCTGCGGCGCCCAGGGATTTGACGATACCGTTGATCAGCGCACGCAGGGGCGTCACCCGCCACAACAGGCAGTAGATTGCCTCCAGCAGGCCACCGGCAAGGAAGATGTAAAAGCACACCGGATTGAGCATCCAGGCCCCGACCATGGCCACCAATGCCCATCCTCCGGTCCACAGGATGCCCTCGGGCAGGGTCAGGACCCCCTTGGCCAGCGGGTGGCGCACCAGCACACCGTCCAGATAATCCTCGCCGTCACCGTATCCGCCGGCACGGACTTTGTGGCTGTCCGTGCGGTAGTCAACCAGGTCGTTGAGGGCATATACGGCCGTATAGCCTGCAAAGACGGTGACCAGGCCCAGCAGCGTCACAGCGAGTGATGGAAAGCGACCCAGGCACAGCAGCGCGGCCAGTGCCGGTGTGGCGATGTCGATGACCCCGTGGGGGGTGCGGGAAAGGGCCAGCAGCAGCTTCAGTCGTGGATGGGACAAGATGGCGTTTATGCTCATAGGGATGTTCACCGTTAACTGCCGATGACCCGCTCAAACGCCTCCTGTTTGGTTTTGCAGGTAATACAGTAGCTGGTAACCGGCCTGGCCTTTAAACGGGCAATGTCAATGGGCTCCTCACACGCTTCACAGATGCCATAGGTGCCCTCATCGATGGCCTGGAGGCTTTTCCTGATCTTGCCGATCAGCCGGCTCTCCCTGTCCCGGATGCGCAGTTGATTGTTGCGGGCCTGCTCCTCAGTGGCTCGATCCAGCGGGTCGGATTCATTGGTGTAGGCTGTGCCGATCAGTTCGCCAACCACAATGCCTGCCTTTACCAGCAATGCATCCAGCTCTTCCTGCAACAAATTGCGAAAATATTCGAGCTCTTTCTTATTCATTGAATTATCCTGACTCGGAATGTTTGAATGATCCAGGACCACCAAACAGGTAAACTTTTAGATTGCAAGCACGGCGAGAAATTAACATCAAACGCAAAAGAATCAAGAGGCAAATCAAAAGCTAACCTAAAAATTGCTTTTTCATTCAACCAGAGGCGCAGCGGCGCTGTGTCAAAATTTGAAATGGACGCTCAGCACCGATATGGGTCGACAATGGGGCCTTTTGAAGCCGGCGCTCAAGACGCATAAATTGAGCAATTACGAACATTCATGGCCGCCTCCTGCAGCGCTTCGGAAAAGGTGGGGTGGCCATGAATGGTGCGGGCGATATCCTCCGAGCTGGCGCCGAACTCAAGGGCCAGCACGCACTCGGCGATCATGTCCGCCGCCCGGGGGCCGATGATGTGGACGCCCAAAATACGGTCGGTCTTGCCGTGGGAGATGAGTTTGACAAAACCGTCGGTCTCGCCCATGCAGCGGGCCCGCCCCGCCCCGGAAAAGGGAAAACTGCCCACACAGTAGGGAATCTTTCTTTCGCGCACCTGCTCCTCGGTGAGGCCCACGCTGGCCACCTCAGGCCAGGTGTAGACCACCGACGGGATGGTGTCGTAGTTGACTTCGCCGGCGCGGCCGGCGATGCACTCCACGGCTGCAATCCCTTCGGCAGAAGCCTTGTGGGCCAGCATGGGACCGGGAACCAGGTCGCCGATGGCGTAGACGCCGTCAAGGCTGGTACGGTAGGCTTCGTCCACCAGGATCTGTCCGGTTTTCGGATCGGTCTTGATCTTCAATGCCTCGACGCCCAGGTCCCGGGTGAGGGGACGCCGGCCGATGGACACCAGCAGGCGGTCAAAGGTCATCTTTTCGGTTTTGCCATCATTTTCCAAAACGGCCTTGACCTTGCCGCGGGAGACGTTGGCCTCGACCACCCGGGTGTTCAGCTTGAATGCCAGGCCCTGCTTTTTCAGAATACGGTCCAGGGCCCGCCCCACCTGGCCGTCCAGGGTAGCGGCAATTCTGGGCAGCATCTCGATGACGGTGACCATGGAACCCAGCCGGTTCCAGACCGACCCCAGTTCCAGGCCGATATATCCACCGCCGACAATACCCAGGCGTTTGGGAACAGCGTCAAATGAAAGCGCCTCGGTGGAGCTGACAATGTGCTTGCCGTCAAATTCCAGCCCCTTTACCTCGATGGGTTCGGAACCGGTCGCCAGCAGGATGTTTCGGGCCGACAGGGTGGTCGATCTCTTTTTGCCCGTTTCCACCTCGACGGTTCCCGGTGCTTTGACCGTCGCCGTACCGTGGAAGGTTTCGATCTTGTTGCCTTCCAGCAGCCTGCGCACGTTTTCGGTGAGTTCCTCCACCACCTTGTCCTTGCGGGCCAGCATGGCGGGAAGGTCCAGGGTGACTTTTCCCGTCTTGATGCCATGTTCGGCGAAACGATCCCTGGCCAGGTGATAGTACTCTGAAGAATCCAGCAAGGCCTTGCTGGGAATGCATCCCACATTGAGGCAGACACCCCCCAGCCGGGAGGCTTTCTCCACCACGGCGGTCTTCAGACCGAGCTGGGCTGCACGCACGGCCGCCACATAACCGCCGGGTCCGGAACCGATGATCACCAAATCGAACTGTGCTTGCTGTGCCATCTCTACACCTCCAATACCAAACGTTCCGGGTTTTCGACCAACGCCTTGACCCGCTTGAGAAAGGTCACCGCGCCCTTGCCGTCCACAATGCGGTGATCGTAGCTGAGCGCCACGTACATCATGGGCCGGATCACCATCTGGTCATCGATCACCATGGGCCGTTTTTCGATTTTGTGCATGCCCAGAATGCCGCTCTGGGGCATGTTGAGGATCGGGGTGGAAAGCAGGCTGCCGTAAACCCCGCCGTTGCTGACCGTAAAGGTGCCGCCCTCCAGGTCAGCCAGTTCCAGCCGATTCTCATTGATCTTGGCCACGTAATCCACGATGGACTTTTCCACCTGGGCAAAACTCAGACGTTCGGCATGCCGGATCACCGGCACCACCAGGCCCCGCTCCGTGCCCACGGCCACACCGATATGCTGGTAATTATGGTAGATGATGTCGCTGCCGTCGATGAAGGCGTTGATTTCACGGATTTCCTTGAGCGCCTCCACGCAGGCCTTGACGAAAAAAGACATGAACCCCAGCGAAACCCCGTGGCGCTTCTGGAAAGCCTCCTTGTACCGTGATCGGATCTCCATGGCCCGCGACATGTCAATTTCGTTGAAGGTGGTCAGCGTGGCCGTGTTCTGCTTGGATTCCAGCAGTCGCTCGGCAATGCGTTTGCGGATGGGCGACATGGCTTTGCGCTCCTCGGCGTCAACCGACACGCCGCGATCGGTTGCGGCCGCGGGTACATCGGATTTCTCGGGCATGCCGGCAGGGGTGTTTTCCAGATAGAGCAGCACATCGCCCTTGTTGATGCGGCCGCCGGGCCCCGTCCCCTGAATTTTGGATGCATCGAGGTTTTTTTCAGCCACTAGCCGACGCACCGACGGCGCCAGAGGAACATCGTCAGGGTCCGTACCGCCGGACCCGGACGGTTTCGGTGCATGGGTCACCGACGGTTCGGGTTCGTACTCCTTTGCGGGCCTTCTCTCTTTCGATTTATCAGCGGCTTCGGATTTGTCCTCATCCGCGTCCCCTTTCGGCTTTTCCTGCGCTTCCTTTTCCGGTTTGGCCTTCGGTTTGGATTCAACCGAAGCATCGGAGGGTTCGATAGCGCCCACCACGGCGCCGATGGCAACGGTTTCTCCGGCCTGCACGATGATCTTCAGAACCCCGTCGGCCTCCGCTACCACCTCCAGGGTGACCTTGTCGGTTTCGATGACAAACAGGGGGTCGTCCTTGCGGACGGTGTCACCATCCTGTTTGAACCACTCGGCCAGGACTGCTTCCTGAACCGACTCGCCAACACTGGGAATCTTGACTTCGATGGACATGCGGGCTCCTTGGTTAGTTTCTTGGGTTCGTTGGGTTGATTGATCGGGTTGGGTTGATTGTATTACAGTTGGATCGCCGGGGCCGAAGATCATAATGTGTGACCGCTGACTTCGGTCACCCGGCCATCCCCTCGGCCTGATTATGCGAGCCGATGGCCCGGTCCACCAGGCTGTCCTGCTCCATTTTGTAAATCTTGGGAAAACCTGTTGCCGGGCTGGCTGAGGCGTTGCGTCCCACATAGACCAGGGGTTTTTTCAGCAGGACATCCATGCGCGGCCGCATGAACTGCCAGGCGCCCATGTTCTCCGGTTCCTCCTGCACCCAGATCCAGGCAGTGGCCTTTTTGTATCGGCCGATAACCGCCCGAATGGCCTTTTCCGGGAACGGATGCAGCATTTCGACCCGAACGATGGCGGTGTCGTGGGCGCTGATCTGCTGCCGCCGGGTGATCAATTGGTAGTAGATCTTGCCGCTGCAGAAAATGACTTTTTTCGCCGAGGCCGCCGCCTCTGCATCCTCCAGCAACGGTAAAAACTGCCCATGCGTCAGATCCTTCAAGGAGGAAACAGCCATGGGATGACGCAGCAGGCTCTTGGGCGTCATGAGGATCAACGGCTTGCGGAATGGGGCCTTGATCTGCCGACGCAGCAGATGGAAGTACTGGGCCGGCGTGGTCGGATTGCTCACCTGCATGTTGCCGTTGGCGCACAACTGGAGAAAACGCTCCAGCCGGGCACTGGAATGCTCGGGTCCCAAACCTTCCCAGCCGTGAGGCAGCAGCAGGGTCAATCCGCACAACTGCTGCCACTTGGCCTGACCGCTGGCAATAAACAGATCGATGACGCTTTGGGCATTGTTGGCAAAGTCACCGAACTGCGCCTCCCATAAGGTCAGGACCTGAGGCCGGACAACCGCGTAGCCGTATTCGAAGCCCAGCACACTGGCCTCGGCCAGCAGGCTGTTGAACACCTCATATGGCGCCTGACCCTCCCCCAGATGGTTCAGCGGGATATGGGGCCGGCCGGTATCGTAATCCCACAATACGCTGTGCCGCTGACTGAATGTGCCGCGGCCCACATCCTGGCCGCTGAGCCGGATGGGATGCCCCTCTTTCAACAGGGAGGCGAACGCCAGGGCCTCCGCCCCGGCCCAGTCGATTCCTTCCCCGCTGTTTACGGCGTCGAGCCGCTTATCCAGCACGCCCTTGAGCCTGGGATGAACGCTAAACCCATCGGGCACCTCGGCCATCCTGGCAGCCAGGTCGACCAGCGTCTTGCTGTTCACAGCGGTCTTTACGGGGTCATCGCTGAACGTGCCGCTGTAGGTTTCCCACCCGGAAAAAAATCGCGGTTCGGGAAAATGACAGGTGGTGCCGTGGATCTCTTTGTGGGCCGCCTCCAGCCGGTCGTTGACAGCCTTTTCCATGGCCGCCACATCGGTTGCTGAAAGCACCTCATCGGCCGTCAGCCGGTCGGCATAAACCCGGTTCAGCGGCTGGCGCTCGCGGATGCGCTGGTACATGGTCGGCTGGGTGAAGTAAGGCTCATCCCCCTCGTTATGTCCGTAGCGGCGGTAGCAGACCAGATCGACAACCACGTCCTTGCCGAACCGGTAGCGGTAGTCGGCGGCCAGGTGGGCCACATGGACCACGGCCTCGGGGTCTTCCCCGTGAACATGAAAGATCGGCACCATGAGCATCTTGGCCACGTCGGTGGAATAGCGGGTGGAACGGGCGTCCTCGGGCAGCGTGGTGTAGCCGATCTGGTTGTTGACGATGACGTGCACCGTCCCGCCGGTCCGGTACCCCTTCAACTGGGACATGTTCAGGGTTTCGGCCACGACCCCCTGCCCGGCAAAGGCCGCGTCGCCATGCAGCAGCACGGGCAGCACCACCTTGTCGCCATCGGCGGGCAGGCGATCCTGCCGGGCCCGGGCAATGCCTTCCACCACCGGGTTGACTGCCTCCAGGTGGCTGGGGTTGCTTACGAGACACAGCAACAGCGCGGCGCCGTCTTCCAACTCATGCTCGGTCAAGTATCCGATATGATATTTGACGTCACCGGAACCCACCAGGTCCTGGGGATCGTAGCAGCTTTCGAACTCGGAGAAGATCTCTTCGGCGGGCTTTTCGAGGATGTTGCTCAGCACATTCAAACGCCCCCGATGGGCCATACCGAATATGATTTCACGACACCCGGCCTCAACCGCCCGCCGGCGCAGAACATCCAGAAACGGAATCAATGCTTCGCCGCCCTCCAGGGAGAATCGGGTGACGCCCACATATTTTTTATTTAGAAACCCTTCGAACAGGGATGCTGCGGTGAGCCTGCCGAGCAGTTCGACCCGTTCGGCCGCCGTTAGATCAACCGGATTTTCGTCCGCCTCAATGCGTGCCCGAAGCCATTCCCGCTCATCGGGGTCCTGGAGATGCATGTATTCCACGCCGACGCTGCGGCAGTAGGTCCGCTTTAACCGGGCGACGATCTCCTTCAATGGTGCCGCAGCCTGCTCGATCAAACCCGGAGCGGCAAACAGACGCTCCAGGTCGGAAACCTCCAGCCCGAAGGCGTCCAGGTCCAGCAACGGGTGGGAGGTCGGGCAGGCCGACAACGGATCCATGCAGGCCAGCAGGTGCCCGATATCCCGGTAACGGTGAATCAGCTCACCCACCTTGGCCTGACGCAGGGCCTGATCCGGGTCGGCGGCCGCCGCGCCGGCTGCGCCGGCCAGTTCGAAGCCGTTGAAAAAAAACTGCCAGTCATCCGAAAGGGAGGATGGATCGGATTTCCATTTGCGGTATTGGGCGTCGATAAAGTCGGCACTCAGTGTTGCGGACAGATTCATCTTCCACAGCCTCCTAATGGCGGTATGGTTGTTCTCGGTTCAGGGTTCGGAAACACCAACCTGGCGACGGAACCAATCAGTCACCATACGGGCCACCTGCCGCTGGTGATCCGGTTGGGCCAGCATGTGGTCGCCTCCGGGAATGATCGTCAGATCGACCTTATCTGGGTTGGTTGCCTTGGCCAGGTGGGCTTCGGAAACAGGGATGATCGCGTCCCGGTCGCCATGAACCACGAGCATGGGAATCGTCAACGAGCGGGTGGCATCCTTTAGATCGTATCGGTGTGCATCTTCGAAAAAATCACGGTTGAGCGCAAGCTTCCGCCCGCGGCTGGCGAAGTTTACCAGTCCGGTCTGCTCAAGGGTTTGCTGCTGCTCCGGTGTAAGAAAATGCAAGGGCCGGGTTGCGCTCACCCGTCCGGCTATCCGACAGACGGCTGAAACGGCCTTGATCCGCCGGGCAGCGAGCAGTGCGATGGCGGCGCCCAGTGAGTGCCCAGCCAGTCCGATCCATGGGGCGCCTTTTGTCTGCATCAGCGCGATGGCCGATTCCATCTCCAGGATTTGTTTGGACCAGGTGGACTGTTCAAAGCGTCCCTGACTCTGGCCATTGCCGGAAAAATCGAAGCGCAGGGCCGAGAAACCGGCTTCACACAGCTCGCCACAGATGTGCCGCAGAACCCCCGTGTGACGGGAGCAGGTAAAACAATGGCCGGCGACAACGGCGCCGACCGGCTTCAGTTCCGGTTGGTGAAGGGTTCCGCTGAGGGTTTCCCCCACATGATTGTCGAATTGGATCTGCTGTTCCATTTTTTTCTCCGCGGGAGCGGCGTGCAGTCGAGGCCATAGTAACAAGATCCATGCCACTACCGTCAAGTTAAAAAGGCCCGGGTACCCGATCACCGGAAACGGATGGGCAGGCCCAAAAACGGAATCGACAGGTGTGTTCCCGAAGCAGACCGATGGTGCCAGGGCTGTCTATTTGAGACACTGTGTCTCAGTATGGGTGTATCCCGGTACCTTCGCCGCTAGTGCTGTTCACCGCTGAACCGTTTGATGATCGGTGGGATGAAAAAAGAGAAAATGAACAGGACAACGGAGAAAAAAACCTCTAACGAGATCAGTCCGCTCCAGTTGCCCGACACCCAGACGTCCTTCAGTGTGCCGATGAAGAAGGTGAAGATGAAGGTGCCCACGATGATTCCCAGACCAGTACCCGTCATGTAGTCCACGAACCGGACACGCGTCAGCCCCATACCGAAATTCATCGGTGTGAAGGGGAAGTAGACCAGCCGCAGGTAAAGCACCGTGGCGAAACCGTTGCGTTCAATGGCCTCGTCATATTTTTTCAGCCGGTCACCGATGAGGGATGCGGCAAACTCCCGCCCCAGGGTACGGCCGATGATGAAGGCGCCTGCCGAACCGATCATGGCTCCGATCCAGACCCATAAGAAGCCCCAGTAGGGACCAAAGATGGCTGCGCCCAGGCCGGTCAGCAGGGTCCCGGGAACAAAGAGGCATACCCCCGCCGCGTAGACCACGATGTAAAGCAGCGGCGCCCAGAATCCTGCCCCGGTCAGAATGCCGGCCAGTGCCTCGGCGGTGACATGGTCTTTCACCGGCGTGAACCGGATCAGCACAATGGCACCCACGATGAAAAGACCCAGAAAAAGGGCTTTGAGTTTGCCTCCGGATGTAGGTTTTGCCGCTTTCATGGTGGTCTTCTGATTTTACATATAGCCGTTTTATTCGGTTTTTCAATTATCACCCGCGACTGAAAACCGCTCAACCAATCCGTTGATAACCCCAACACTGAATCCGTTGTTCCCTCCTTCCTCCTCCGGCCCCAGTCCGCTGTTCTCATGCCTCCGAGATCAGGTCTTTGCCCTCACACACCACCGGTGTGCACGCCCGTCCCTTCAGATTGAAAAAGAACTTGAGCCCTTTTTGGACCTTCTCGGAAAAGATCTTCGGCGTAAAGACACCGCCGGTGACCCGCTTGCTGATCTCACCCAGGGTGGGATACGGATGGATGGCCGACGCCAGGGTGGACAGTTTCACGCCGCCATTGAGGACCGCCACCCATTCGGCAATCAGATCTCCGGCACGGGGACCGAGAATCTGCACACCCAGGGGCTTTTCCTTTTTATCCAGAATCAGTTTGATCCAGCCTTCGGTCCGCCCTTCGGCCATGCTGCGATCATTGTCCTGAAACCCCTCCTTCCAGACGGAGTAGTCGAGACCGGCATCCTTGGCTGCCCGTTCGTTCAAACCGATGCTGGCCAGTTCCGGATCCGTGTAGGTGCACCAGGGCAGCCAGGTGTAATTCACCTTGCGCGGCAGGTGAAATACCGCATTGCTCACCACCACACCCCCCTCGTATCCGGCGGCGTGGGTGAACTGGTAGCCCCCGTTGACATCGCCGGCGGCAAAAATATGTTTCTGACTGGTACGCAGCCGCGCATCCACCCCGATGCCCGTTCGTTCAAAGGCCACACCGGCGGCATCCAGCCACAAGTCCTGGACATTGGCTGATCGGCCCATGGCCACCAGCACCACATCGGCTGTCAGGTTCACCGAAGCACCGTCCCCCCGCCCCAGGGTAACCCTTTTTTTTCCACCGTCCGCAGATACCTGTTGGACGGAGGCGCCCAAGTGGAATTTTACCCCTTCCGATCCCATGACCGCCTGCACGGCAGCGGCCATGTCCGCATCCTCCTTGCCTAAAATCTGAGCGCCCCGGTCCACCACCGTTACCGCAGTTCCCAGCCGGTTGAACGCCTGGGCCATCTCGATGCCGATGGGGCCCGCCCCCAGTACGATCATGCTGCCCGGAAGTGCTGCCAG
Source organism: Desulfosarcina sp. (assembly GCF_046496365.1). Lineage (GTDB taxonomy): Bacteria > Desulfobacterota > Desulfobacteria > Desulfobacterales > Desulfosarcinaceae > Desulfosarcina. Next base: position 77,964 of record NZ_JAWOHB010000144.1, on the reverse strand, counting down.
GGAGAAAATCTCGCGATTGGTGATATAGTCGATCTCTTTGAGTCCCGGTATGGGGGGAACGACCGCGGAAGACCCGGTGGCAATGACCCAGTTTTTGGCACGGATGGCCCGGCCGTCCAAATCCACGGTGTGCGCATTCTTGAAAAAAACAGTTCCAAAGACCACCTTGGCCCCCAGCTTGCAAAACCGTTCTTCCGAATCATGCTCCTGGATCACGGCAATGACATCCCGTATCCGCCCGGCGACCCGGGTGAAATCCACCGGCGGCAGTTCAACCCTGGGCAGGCCGTAACGATCGGCGTGCTTCATCGCATGGTAAACATGGGCCGAACGGATCAGGGTCTTGCTGGGCACACACCCATAGTGCAGACAGTCACCACCCAGGGCGGGCTCTTTTTCGATGAGCAGGGTCCTGGCACCCAGCTGCGCGGCTCCCGATGCCACGGTCAGTCCGGCTGCACCTCCCCCGATGATGCCGATATCGTAGTCGTATTGTACCACCGTCGTCTCCTAATGGTCCGTTGCGCCGCTCGGGCTGCAGGCGCTATTCTTTTCCGGGCCACTGAACACCGGACTGTTCATCGACCGCATAGCAGAACCGGTTCCATTCGAATTCACGATGGCTGAAGGGGCAATGCAGTTTAACCTTGCGTTCGGTGACAGCAGCCACCTCCCAGTCTCCCTTGCGGGGCCCATCCTGGATATGGATTTTCTGGCCCACGCGGAACGGATAAATTTTGAACACGGTTACGTCGTGGGTTGGCATGCCGACCTCCACGGGTTGCGTTCGCTGTTACTTGATTTTATTAAACTTATCATGCCACGCACACTGATTGCAAAAGGTTTCCGTGGCGTCGTTTACCTCCGGGCACTCGCCGGCATCCATCTCCTCGTCAAAACAGACCTCACCGTCACGACATTCGAATTCGTAAATATCGTAATCGTCTTCGGGATTTTTGACATGAAATTTTTTGCAGCCGCAGACCGGGCATTTGGATTGTGTCACGATCATCGCTCCTTTGTCTACCAGACTTCGGGATAGCCGATATCGATGAAGGCGGATTCCATTTTCATTTTGTGGTCCCGCTCCATGGCCGCCAGATCCAGAAAGACCTGGCGCTTGCCGTCGTCCGTACACATGTCGGCCATTTCGGTGTACTGCTTCATGGCCGCCTCCTCCTTTTTCATGGCCAGGGCAAAGGCATCAGCCGGCTTCATCTCCATGGACAGCTCCGGTTCGTCCACGGTCTCGGCCACCTTGTAGTCCCGCGATTCGGAAAAGTAGCGCTCCATGGTATTGCTGGTGTAAATCCGGGTCAGGATATCACGGTGGTTCTTCTCCTCCTCGGCCAGACCGGCGAAGAGCTTTTTCAGGTATGGGTCGTTGAGGGTACTGGCCGCATCCTCGTAAAATTTTCGGGCCTCAACCTCGTTGGCAATGGCATGCTTGATGATATCCTTGTACTCGCTGAGATTCATGATGACCTCCAGTCGGCTGAAAAGGGGTTGGGGGATGGATGCACAACCATGGTCAATAACTATAGCATAATCCACTGTTCGAGAGACACAGCAATCTTTGTGCCACTCAAAAAGGAATGGTCAGCAGGCGCAGTTTTGTGTATAATTTTGGAAAACCTTCCGAAAAAGACCCATCCCTGCACAAAAAAATGGAGGCAACCATGAACTGGCGGCAATTCCTGACTCCCGTAACATCCATCGATGCCAACCAGGCCAGACGCTATCTTGCGGACAAGCAGGTTGACGACGTGACGATTCTGGACGTTCGCCAACCCATGGAGTACCAAGCCGGACACATTCCCGGTGCGGTTCTTGCCCCGCTGCCGGACCTCACCGACAATCTTCAGCGCCTTGACCGGACCAAACCGATCATGGTCTACTGTGCGTCCGGTGGACGCAGCCGGATGGCCGCCCAACTGCTTTCCGGTCAGGGCTTCAAGGACATCATCAACATGGCCGGTGGATTCAACGCCTGGAACAGCCAAGCGGCATTTCTGGGTGAAGAGAAGGGGTTGGCGCTTTTCAATGGCGTCACCTCAGTGGAAAACGCACTGGCCGTGGCCTACTCCCTGGAAGCGGGATTAAAGGATTTCTATGAATCCATGGCAGCCAAGGTTGCGGATGCCCCGGCGAGACATCTGTTTCACCAACTGTCTCAAATTGAAGTCAAGCACCAGGATCGCATTCTGGAACAGTACGCCGAGCTGACCGGCCAAGCGGTCACCCGGGAAGTCTTCGAGAGCCGCCAGGTAACCAACGTACTCGAGGGGGGGCTGACCACCGAAGAGTATGCCAACCTGTTGATGCCCGCCACCGACACATTGGCGGATATCATCGAACTGGCCATGTCCATCGAGGCCCAGGCCCTGGATCTCTACCTGCGGGCATCGGTGAAGGCACAAAACGAAGCGGGTAAAAAGGCCCTGATTCAGATTGCCAACGAAGAGAAGTCCCATCTGGCCCGGCTGGGCAAGCTTATGGAGCAAACCCTCAAAAAAGAGGCCTGAAATGCACAAGCGTCTGGTCCTGATCGGCGGCGGCCATGCCCACATGGTCACCCTGGCCAACTTGTCGGCAATCACCGGAAAAGGTCACCGGGTCACTGTCATCGGTCCATCGGATTTCCACTACTACTCGGGCATGGGACCGGGCATGCTCTCGGGTACCTACCGGCCGGCAGAGATACGCTTCGCCACGCGGCATGTGGTTGAAAAGCAGGGGGGAGCCTTCCTGCAGGGCAAAGCAGCCACCATCGAACCCGAAAAGAAGGTCGTCATTCTGGAAAACGGAGACATTGTACCCTACGACGTGCTCTCCTGCAACGCCGGCAGTCATGTACCCAGACCGGTGATTGAAGGTGAGCTTGGCGACATCTTTAGCGTCAAACCCATCGAGCGGCTCATGGAAGCCAGAGGCCGCCTGGTCGACCACTTCCGCCGGCACGCCTCGGCTGTGGTCATCGTCGGCGGCGGCCCGTCGTCAGCAGAGGTGGCCGGCAACGTCTGGCAGGTCGCCACATCTACCGGCAGGCACATGCCGCGCATCACCATCTGCGCCGGCAGCGCCTTCATGTCACACTTTCCCGCATCGGTTCGCCGCAAGATCACCGATACGTTGGGTCGACGGGGAATTATCATCCGCGAAGGTGTCTACGTCAAATCCATCTTGCACAATACCCTCACCCTGGATAACGGTGAAGCCCTTTCTGCGGATTTCATCTTTTTGGCCTTGGGCGTCAAACCATCCGCCATTTTTGCCGATTCCGGCATCGCCACAGGCCCCGATGGCGGACTGCGGGTTAACCGTTTTTTGCAGAGCACGCAACATCCCGACATTTTCGGCGGGGGCGACTGTATTTATTTTGAAGCGCAGCCGCTGGACAAGGTGGGGGTCTATGCCGTGCGCCAGAATCCGGTGCTGTTCCACAACATCATGGCCCGGCTGGAAGGCGGCGACATGATGTCTTTTGACCCGGGAGGGGACTACCTGCTGATTTTCAACCTGGGCGGAGGGGTCGGCGTCCTGAAGAAGCGCTGGCTGGAGCTTGGCGGAAGGCCGGCCTTCATCGTCAAGGATTATATCGACCGCAGGTTCATGCGCAAATTTCAGGCTATCGAGTAGTCCGGGGCGGCGGTCACAGCCGTTCCGTTACCGGTTTTGACACGTGCGCCAACTTGTCCCAAAGGGGTAGCCCCCGCCTCTTTTATCAATCGATGCCTGTCCTGGCGTTCTGCCGGTATTGACAGTCATAGCCCGCCCTGCTAACAATTGATAATCATTTTCCTTTGTATCAACGCCCAAGCGAATGGAAACACCCCATGCCAGACCCTGAAATCCGCCTGCGAAAAATGCTCGAAGCACTGCGGGAAAACAAATATCGGATTACCCCCCAGCGCCTGGCCATCTTGAGCGTTTTGGCTGAAAGCAAGGGCCACCCCAGCGTAGAGGCCGTCTACGAACGGGTCAAACGCGACTTCCCCACAACCAGCCTGGCAACCATTTATAAAAACGTATCCGTCCTCAAGGACCTGGGTCAGGTGCTGGAACTGGGTTTCAGCGACGACAGCAACCGCTACGACGGCAACAAGCCTTACGACCATCCCCACGTGGTCTGTACCGCCTGCAGGAAGATCCTCGACCCGGACATTTCGGCCCTGGCGGACATGACCGAAGAACTGACCCGGCAAACCGGGTTTTCCATCGTCCGCCACCGCCTCGACTTCTTCGGCATCTGTCCCGATTGTCAGGCCGGTCAGTGATCACCGAGGACCCGGCCCGGCCGGTTGCATGTGTTTTCGATCTTTCAGGAGATCCCGATGGAAGCGCAGGTTGGATATTATTGCTTGGGAGGAAACGGCTTCCGGGTCTTGCCGAAACCGATGATGGCACCCTCGGCATCGACAGCCATTACCGACAATTCGTAGGCATGGCGTGTCCCCGCTGGCGGGCAGGGTCCGTTATAGCCCAGGTGAAGGCCGCCAGCCGGGATAATCCCGGACCCGTCATGCTTTACGATGCCGCCCCCGTGGTTCCATTCAGGCACATCAACATTCTTGAGTTTGACTCGCAGTTCATCCGTTCCACCGGGAATGCTGGATACGCGGATTTCCGGTGATTCATGCGTGCAGGCCTGAATCCCTTCCCAGGATAAATCCACCATCATTTCAGCGGCCTCATCGGGGATCTTGATCTGGTCTGGATTGCCGGCGCAGCCGACAGCCAGCACGATTCCGGCAGCCAGCATCACCATGGGCGTTAATTTTTTCATTGCAACCTCGATTTATCCATATGGCACTGTCTATTTTGGATTCGCCCGTCAAGGCGCTCAGGCGACTTCGTGAAAATCGGCATCCACCACGTCTTCGTCGGTTGCCTGCGAACGTGCATGCCCGCTTCCAGGCTGTCCCGGCTGGGCGCCGCCGCCAGGGGGGCTGCCCGGACGCCGGTACATGGCTTCGGCCAGACGATGGGAAGCACGGGTGAGCACGTCTGTGGTCTGTTTGATCTCCGCCGCATCCTCACCTTTCAGGGCCCGTTTCAGGTTGGACATCGCGTCGTCGATTTCCATGCGCACGCCGGCCTCGACATTGGCGCCCATCTCTTTAAGGGTTTTTTCCGTTGCGTGAATCAGGGCATCGGCTCTGTTTTTGGCTTCCACCAGCTCCTTTTTTCGGCGGTCGGCATCGGCATGCAGTTCCGCATCCTTGACCAGCTGATCGATCTGTGCGCTGGAGAGGCCCGACGATGAGGTGATGCGAATGCGCTGCTGCTTGCCCGTCGCCTGGTCCTTGGCCGACACTTCGACGATGCCGTTGGCGTCAATATCGAAAGTCACCTCAATCTGGGGTGTTCCCCTCGGTGCCGGGGGGATGCCGGTCAGTTCGAAGCGGCCCAGGGTCTTGTTGCCATCGGCCATCTCCCGCTCACCCTGGAGCACATGAACCGTTACGGCCGGCTGATTGTCCTCGGCGGTGGAAAAAATCTGGCTTTGACGGGTGGGAATGGTGGTATTTTTCTGGATCAGCTTGGTCATCACACCCCCCAGGGTTTCGATGCCCAGGGAAAGTGGTGTGACATCCAGCAGAAGAACGTCGCTGACATCACCCTCCAGCACAGCCCCCTGGATGGCGGCCCCCATGGCCACGACTTCATCCGGGTTGACGCCCTTGCTGGGCTCTTTACCGAAAATCTGTTTGACCCGCTGCACAACCGCCGGCATGCGTGTCATGCCACCCACCAGGATCACCTCGTCAATGTCGCGGCCCGAAAGACCGGCATCCTTGAGAGCTGTCCGGCAGGGGCCTTCCAGGCGCGCCAGCAGGTCTTCCACCAGGGATTCGAGCTTGGCCCGGGTTACTTTGATGTTCAGGTGTTTGGGTCCGCTGGCGTCGGCGGTGATAAAAGGCAGGTTAATGTCCGTTTCCATGGCGCTGGAGAGCTCCATTTTGGCCTTTTCCGCAGCTTCCTTGAGGCGTTGCAGGGCCATCTTGTCGCCATGCAGGTCGATACCCTGCTCCCGCTTGAACTCACCGGCCAGATAGTCGATGATACGCAGGTCGAAATCCTCGCCGCCCAGGTGGGTGTCACCATTGGTGGCCTTGACTTCAAAAACCCCGTCGCCGAGTTCCATGATGGATATGTCAAAGGTACCACCGCCCAGGTCGAACACGGCGATCTTCTCTTCCTTCCTCTTGTCCAGACCATAAGCCAGAGAGGCTGCCGTGGGTTCGTTGATGATGCGTTTGACGTTCAATCCGGCGATCTTGCCGGCATCCTTGGTGGCCTGGCGCTGGCTGTCATTGAAATAGGCCGGAACGGTGATCACCGCATCGGTGACCGGTTCGCCCAGGTAGGCTTCCGCCGATTTTTTAAGATCCGCCAGAATAAATGACGAAATCTCGGCCGGGCTGTACTGGCGGTCTTTGAGCACGATGCGGACATCGCCGTTTTCCGCCTTGGCCACCGCATAGGGTAGATTTTTCTTGTCGGCGGTCACCTCGCTCGAGTCATACTTGCGTCCGATCAACCGCTTGACGCCGAAAACCGTGTTTTCCGGGTTGGTTACCGCTTGACGCTTGGCAATCTGGCCGACCAGGCGTTCACCGCTGGTGGTGATGGCCACCATCGACGGGGTCGTGCGGCCGCCGTCGGCATTGGTGATCACGCGGGCATCGCCGCCATCCATGATGGCAACGCAAGAGTTGGTTGTTCCAAGATCGATTCCGATGGTTTTGCTCATTTTCTATTCCTCCTGAAATCCGGGGCAAAAAACCCCGCGTTTGTTTTGTATGCAACAAACATAAATCAGGATTCTTTCATGTCAATTATATTCTATTACTTTTTATTATTTATAAATTTAGTAATTAAAATGAAGGTCGATGAAAAATCCCTACGGGTCATCCAGGTCGGCAAATCGATTCACCGCCGCCCGGGCGTTAATCTCCTGCTCGAAGCGCCCCCGCCAGCCGATTCGTTGCTGCCGCCGGGCGATGATCACCTTCAGCAGGGGTTTGAAGGCATACCGCCAGATGGCGGTCCAGAGCCGGCCCTGGCTCCGGATGCGTTCGGACGGGTTCCACCAGCCCAGGATCTTCTGGTTGTGGTACCAGAACAGGTACTGCAACTGGTCGGAGGTGAGTTGCCGGGTGCGCACGTTGGCCCACATTCCATTGTAGCGCGTATAATCGTCCGGATTGGTGACCAGCCCCTGGTCCAGCAGCTGCTGGCGGATGCCGGTTTTGGGGTAGGGGGTGAGAATCTGGCAATAAGCGGTGTCCGCGCCGGTGGATTTGAGAAACCTGTAATTTTGGATGATCTCCGCCTCGCCGTCGTCCGGGAACCCGAAAATCATGCCCCCCACGACCATGATGCCGTATTTATGGCAAAGCGCCACCGCCTCTTTAGAGGCATCCAGGATATCGCCTTTGTTGACTGCGGCCAGGTTCTTTTTGGAGGCGTTCTCCATGCCCAGAAAGATGGACCGGAAGCCGGCCCGGGCCATGCGTTCCACCATGGTTTCGTTGCGGGAAATGGTGACGCAGTCGGCCTGGACAACAAAGTAGAGGTTGCGGTAGCCCCGGGCGATAATGGCGTCGCACAGTCGGATCACCCGTTGGGGATCCAGCACCAGGTTGTCGTCGGAAACGAAAATCCGGCGCACCTTGCGCGTGTAATAGATGTCATCAATGTCAGCCAGAATCCGCTGCATGGGAAAGGGCCGGAAGGAGCGGCCGTACATGTGCCGGATACTGCAAAAATTGCAGTTGCGCGTGCAGCCCCGTGAGGTTTCCATCACCTCCACGCTGCGGTTCATGACGTGGTAGCCCCAGGTCAGGCGGCGCTTGTTCCGCAGGGGCAGTTTCAGTCGGGAGAGATCCAGCAGCTCGCCCTTGGGATTGTGCACAAAACCAGCACCGTTTTTAAAGGAGAGCGCGGGTATCTCCGTCAGACGGTCCTTGCCATCCAGGGCGGCCACGAGGCGTCGGAAAGCCTCCTCGCCCTCGCCGCGCACCATGAAGTCGATCTGGCGGGCCTCTTCCGCTGCGGCAATCTCTGCGGACATGAGGGTTGCATGATAACCGCCGAGCACAGTCTTCGTCTCCGGCAGCAGTTTTTTAACCAGGTGGAGAATCTTGACGCAGGTGGCATATTGCCAGGTCATGGTGGACAAGCCCACCAGGTCGGGCTTGAGGGCGTTGAGTAGGCGCGTTAGATGTTTCCTCAACCCCACACGCTTGCGGATCAGGTCGACAACATAGACATCGTGGCCCGCATCGATGTTGGCTGCGATGCTGGCTATGCCCAGGCTGGGCATGTGAAAGGCCGACTCGTGCATGATCACTGGTGCCGCGTCAGGCATGGACATCAGCAGGATTTTCATAATACCTCCACGACCATACGCACCAACCGACTAACGCGCATGTGAGCGCCGCTCCTCAAGCATCCCGCGAACCTTGCCCATCAACGCCTTGAGGGAAAATCCGGGATCGTCATAGCCAGGTTCGACGCAGACCAGGTGCTCCACGCGGATGATCGTGGCCAATCGGGTGTCGAACAGGAACCGCCCCGGCCGGAAGAGCCGGGCCGTGTTTTGCATGTATAGCACATGAATGGGGGCTTTGCACAGCCGGGCGATCTTGAAGGCCCCCGCGTTCAGGGGGCCGACCCCCCCATCGCGGCTGCGGGTGCCTTCGGGGAAAATAATTAGGTTGCCGCCGCCGGATAGGAAGGCGGGCATTTTTTCCATGCTGGCCAGCATGAGCTCGTCCAGCAGGCCATCCGCCGACGAGGGAATGTAGCCCGAAAGGCGCAGGATACGGCCGTAAATCGGGATGTGAAACAGCCGCCGCTTGGCAATGGTGGCGTGTTGCGGAAACAAGGAGATCAGCAGGATCGGATCCAGGTAGGAGGCGTGGTTGGCTACGATCACCGCTCCCCGGATCGACTTAACCGCCGGGTCCACCTGCCGGCGGCAGTTCGGAACCAGATAATCCAGCAAAACGAAAAACCAACGGTAAACGCGTGCGTTTAGCCGCTGAAAAGCCAGGGCCACATCGCTTGAAAACAGGCGTGCCCACATATAAAACGGGGCAAATAGAATCACAAAACCAATCGTGTAGTAGCCCCACAGGATCAAGGTGATGGTCAGGTCCTTGAGGGTGTGATGCCATTTCCATGGATGGTTTGTTTCCATTGCGCGTGCGGTGTTGGACGTTCGGTGTTCGCGGTTCATGTTCTTATTGGGACCACCGCTTCACGAACAGGCAGGTGTTGACGCCCCCGAAGGCGAAATTCTGGATTGAGGCAATCCGGATGGGTGCCTCCATCAGCTCGGTAACGTGATTGAGCATGGCGCAGCGGTCATCCACCGCCTCAAGATGCAAGGTGGGGGCAATGAAGCCTTCGGCCATCTGGTACAGGGCCACCAGGGTTTCGATGGCCCCGCAGGAGCCCATGGTGTGTCCCATGTAGCTTTTCAGCCCGGTGACCCGCGGCCGGCCGCCGTAAACAGCGGCGATGGACTGGGCCTCGGTGACGTCGCCCATCTTGGTGGCGGTGGCATGGGCGCTGATCCAGTCCACATCCGCCGGGGCGATGCGCGCATTGGCCAGGCCCTGTTCGATGGTCAGAGTGATGCCCTCCCGGTTGGGCAGAATGAGGTCCCCACCGTTGTTGTAGCAGGAAAAACCGATCACTTCGCCCAGGATCGTCGCTCCCCGCCTTTTGGCCGAAGCCAGATCTTCAAGCAGCACAGCAGCGGCCCCCTCGCCCACCACCAGGCCGTCCCGCCTTTTATCGAAGGGCCGGGGGGTAAGATGGGGCGCAGCGTTGAAATCGGTAGAGCAGGCCAGCAGGTTGTCGAATACGGCCACCGTTGTGGTGTCATATTCATCGGCGCCGCCGCAGAGCATGGCGTCCTGCAACCCGTATTTCACCGCCTCATAGCCGAATCCGATGGATTGGCTGGACGTGGTGCAGGCCGTGGAGGAACTGATCACCCGCCCCCGGATGCCAAACATCTTGGTGATGTTCACCGCCGTGGTATGAACCATGGACTTGAGATAATCCACAGCGCCCACATTATGCAGCTTGGTGGCGTCGTCGCTAAAAAACGTGCGGTAGATGTCCCGTTGGACCGTCGGACTGCCGTGGGTGGAACCGAAGGCCACACCCAAGCGGCCGCTGCGGATGAATTCATCGGAAAGACCCGACTGGGCCAACGCATCTTTGGCCACCTGGCAGGCATAATAAGCCACCGGCCCCATGGTTTTGCGGTCCCGCCGGGCGAAATCGAAGACCGGCGCATCGGAGACCGTACCGAAGACTTTGCAGTGGATATGCTCTACCAGCAGTTCATCGTCCTTCATTCTGCGCACACCGGAGATGCCCTGGGTCAGATGGCGGATGATCTCGGCCCGGGTGCTGCCGATGGGTGTAATGGCTGATCCGCCGGTAATGACGACACGTCGTTCCATAGGGGTTTTGGGTTTATTGGGTTTATTGGGTTCGTTTTCTGCAGAAATTCTCTAATCCCGCAATGCTTGACTCATTTTTCGATCCGATGGGTCAGTGCAGCCACGTAGTCCACGATCTGGTTGAGGGTGCGGATATCCATGGCCGCCTTTTTATCCTCCCGGGACAGTTGCGTGTTCAGGAGAATCTCGATTTCGCGCAGGAGTTCGATGGCGTCGATGCTGTCGAACTCGTAATGCTCCCGCAGGTCGTCATCCAGCCCCGGGTCTTCGATCTCAAATTGGTCAGCGAAAATGCCGATAATTGCTTTTTCGATCTCGTCGCGTGTCATCCGGTAATTATCCCGTCGATAAATTTAGTATGCGCTTCTACTACAAAATGAAGCATATTTCAAAGTGAGAGCGGAAATAATGGCCCTTGTCAAAATCCATAGCTGGGTTGCCCGACGCGGCCGTCGCGTGGGCCTGCCATTTGCAGTCAAGATCGTTCATTCTCCGGCAGCGGTTCAAAATGGTGCCACTGGAAAGGATGACGCCGGACGACCGCTTCCAGAAGATCGGCGTACTGCTGGGCGGCTTGGGCCATAACGGATTCGCGCTGGCTTCGGTCTGCCGCCTGCACACGGATGGGTGGTGAGGCAGAAAACCGATAGTGGCGGTTTTGGGTGCGCAGGGCAAAAAATACAAACAGGGGCGCTCCGGCAGCCATTGCCAGGACGTAAGGGGCCGCGGGCAGATGGACGGTCCGCCCCATAAAATGGACCGGAATGGTCCGCTGGGCCGCCTGCCAGACACGATCCCCCGTGAGGGAGACCAACCCGCCGCCGCGGAGGAACCGGATGCCTTCGACAATGTCCAGGGGCGACCCGCCGGCTTCATCCACAGACAGGATGCGGATATCGCTCTGGCGGACGGCCTGTTTCTGCAGCCCTTCAATCTGCTCCTTCTGCTTAATGCCCATATAGAGCATCAGCCGCAGGTCGGGAAGCGCCCTTTTGAGCAGCCTGGCCGCCACCTCCCAGTTGCCCACGTGGGACATGAGCAGGATCCCCCCCCTATCCTTTATGGCAGCTTGCAGACGCTCGCGGCCGTCGAACTCGTGGGTAATCTTCCCCTCATCCGACAGCAGCAGGCGGTCCCGGAAGACGTGGGTAAAATCCACAAACTGGCGCCAGGTGCATAAACGGTGATAGGCCCGGCTCTTTGCGGGAAACAGGTCGCGGTAGAAGCGCATGCCCACCTCCACCCGCCTGGGCAAGAGAATGAAATACCCAGTGGCGATGCCTCCGGAAATCAGGCTGAAAAACCACGGACCGAGCACACGGGTCAACAGGGAAAGCATGCGGTAAAATAGGGCTTTCATGGATTCAACGGAACCGATCGGTCAGGTTGGCGGCGGGCCACAGGGACGGGGTGAAGGCCCGGCGGGTGATAAGCCGGCTGAAAGCACCGAAGTTGCGCAGAAAATCGATGCACGGGCGGAAATGGGAGATCCGGGGCAGCCTGCATCCATAATCGGCGGAAATGGTCGTCTCCACCACTGCGATGCCCTGCCAGTCCGCACGCACCAGCACCTCGACCTCAAACTGGTAGCGTCTGGCGACAACCCCCAGGTCCAGCGTTTCGGGAAGCGGGTATATCCTAAAGCCGCTTTGGGAATCCGCCAGAATCGGCCCGCCGGACATCCGCACCCAGAAATTGGAGAAAGCCCGGCCCTTGCGGCTGGTCCATGGCGCATCGGCCATCGCCCGTCGTCCCACAACGATGACCCGGCGGTTTGCGGGGATCGCGGTCATCAATTTCAGGGCCTCTGTGGGATCGTGCTGGCCGTCGGCATCGACGGTCACGGCATAGTCCGCGATGCCGGCGGCCCGGCGCATGCCGGTAACCAGGGCAGCCCCTTTGCCCCGGTTGAGCGGATGACGCAGTACATGGATCCCGGTGACGCTTTCGAGAATCTTCGCCGTATCATCGGTGGAGCCGTCATCCACGACGAAGACGGGCCATCCCAGTGACATGGCCTGGCGCGCCACCGCGGCGACCCGGCCGCCGTGATTGTAGGTGGGAATGATCACCGCAAAACGGGCTTTGCCCATCGGTTCCCCGGTGGATTTCGAACCCGTGGTCATGGGGTCCTGGTCCTGTCCGCGTGCGCTTCCGGACCGCCGGATGCCTCGGATGCCTCCCCGTAAAGGAATACACGATTGGTTTTCCAGACGCCCAGGATACTGAACACCTCCTGGTCGGCAAAGTAAAGGATGCCCACACCGTGTTGCCGGGCGATCTCCCCGATGGCATTGGTGCTCACCCGGGCATACATGCCCAGACCGGTGAACGGTTCCTTGATCTCGATGATGCGATCGGAATCGGGCGGACGCAGCGGCACCGGGGTCTCCTTCAGGTCAAGGGTCAAAGGCAGCTTCACGTTGGTATAGACCAAACCCACCAGCGGCCCCGTTGCGCAGCCGGTCAGGCCGCCAGCTATGGCCAGCGCAATCAGGGCGGCCTTGAAACGCCCCCGAGGGGCTGCATCAATCGCCATAGACCACCACCCGCCAGCGGGTATACAGCCCGAAAAGAACGTTGAACACTTCCTGGTCCGAATGCCGCATGGTGGTGATACCGCCGTTGGCGGCGGCAGCGGCATAGCTGGCGTCGCCCCAGGCAAACAGCCACAGGATGCTGCGCGCCTCGGCCACACCTGTCTTTTGACCCAGGGTGGTCCGATCAAGGTTCGTATCCAGGGGGGATTTCACATTCACATAGGCGCAGCCGGAGAGCGCCGTCAGGCCGGCAGCCACGATCAACACCACAATCATTCGGGTCTGCTTCATGGGTTTTCCTCTTAAACGCTTTTATTGGTATCCGGATCCATTCACAATTGGCACATTGAGGTCCAGGCTTGGTCCACCGGATGCCGTTTGCAGATGGACAGGCATTAATCGGGACAGAAGGCTACCCCCCAGGTTCCCGGCCCCATGTGCGCGCCGGAGGTCAGGGAAAGGCGGCTCACCGAGATCTGCGCCCGCGGGAATTGCAGCTGGATTTCAGGTAAAATGGCGTTACGCACCCGCTGCTCATTGTCTGAATACTCCAGTAAAATAGCCAACCGATCGCCGGATGTAAACTGCTGTTTCAATCGACCCAGCGCAAACGGAACCTGCTCGACTGTTTGTCTGACCGTGCCGGCCTTGACCGCACCGTCGGCCGCGGGCCTGATCACCGGCCTGATGCCAAGAAGATCGCCGAAAAACCCCTTGGATTTGGATATTCGGCCGCCGGCGGCCAGGTATTTGAGCTGTTCCAGAAAAATCAATTCATCGCAGCTGTCGATGAGCTGACGGGCATACGCCGCCACCGCCTCCAGCGATGCGCCCGACCGGGCAAACCGGGCCGTCAGGCGACTGACAAGCCCCAGCCGCCCGGAGGCGGCGCCGGTGTCGATCACCGTCAACCGATGCGCGGCGGGGCTGGACTCCCGCCAGCGGTTGGCCGTAGCGAAGTTGCCCGTGTAAACCGAGCCCACGGCCAGGTAGAGCACCCGGTCGTAGCGCCCCAGAACGCTCTGGTAGCTTTGATGCTTCTGGAAAACCGACGCCTGGGCAGTCGACACCCGCCGGCCGGCAGCCATGGCGCTGTAGAGCTTGCGGGCATCATACAGGCTTTCCGGAACGCGCTGGTCGTCGACCAGCAGGTAGCTGTCCAGCAGGGTGATGCCGAGTGCGCGGGCCTCTTCCCGGGCAATGGAACCGGCCGCATCGGTCATGATGTGGACGCCGCCAGCCTCGGCCGCTGCAAATCGCCCGGGTGCGCGGGTTTCCATGGACTCGATCTGCCAGTCGACTATCTCTCCCAGGATCTCGACTTGGGAGCGGGCGGCCTCCTGATTGTGCGTGTGGAGGTGCAGCCTGAGGCACTCGCCGTCGGCAACGGCCACCACACTTTCTCCCAGGCCGGCGGCTACGGTTGTCAGGTGGGCCGATTCCGGCGAACGGATGACTGCATTCACGCAATAGCCTGCAAATTGTCCGCCCGGCACATCCGCCGCCACTTCGAGCAGTCCGGCAAAGCGCTCGGACACCGGCACCGGATCCGCCTTTTCACGTTCCAGCCGGCAAAAAAACCCTTCGAAAAAGATAAACATGCCCAGGGCACCGGCATCGACCACCCCGGCGCGTTTCAGTTCGGGAAGCAGTTGTGCAGTGGCGCGGACGGCCCCGTCAAGATGGGTGACGACAGCATCCACGGCCGCTCTGGAAATCATGGCGGGCCATTGCGCGGTGGCCTGCACCAGGGCGTCGAACACCGTCAGCATGGTTCCGGGCCTGGGATCGGCCACGGACTGCCAGGCAGCATCCCTGCCGGTTGAAAGCGAAAGCGGCAGGGGGCCGGATCGCGCCGTCGACAGAAAGCGTGAAAAAAATGCAGCCGCGATATTGCCGGAGTTTCCCGTGGCTGCTTGAAGCAGCGCCGCTGAAAGTGCGCATGTGCCGCCGTTGGCACCGCCAAGGGGGGCCAGGCTGATTTTCAGGTTGCGGCCCGTGTCACCGTCGGCAACGGGAAAGACGTTGATCTCATCGAGCAGGTCCGCCCAGGCAACCACCCGCTCACAGCCGGCCGCGAGGGCAAGGGAGAAGGTCCGGTCCATGCTCAGAACCCCAAGGCCCGGGTGATCTCCGGCGGGATTTCAAACTCCAGGGTCATGTCCGGCAGGGTTACGGCCACCTGTTCACCCCTTCCCCGGGTGCAGATCTCGCCGGTGCCGGGGCGGCGGATCTCGAAATCCAGCGCGATCTTGTAGCGGGCTTCAACCACGGTCGCCCGGCAGATGAAGGTGTCGTCAAACCGAAGGGGCAGAATGTGTTTAATGGAAGATCGCGTGACGGGGAACACCATTTTGCGGCGCTGCAGGTATCCGTACAAGTCGACACCCACCGAATCGAAAAGTCCGAAACGGGCCACATCGAAATACTTAAAGTAGTTGCCGTGCCAGACCACCTGCATGGGGTCCAGGTCGTGGAAGGGCACTTTCATCTGAATGTCGAAGGAGGCCGCCATTTTTTTCGCGTCACCATTGTGGGGCGAACGGCTTTTTAGGGGTTCATTCAGGCTACTTCTCCTGCCACGTCGGCCGGCGCTTTTCCAGAAAGGCGGAGACGCCCTCTTTGGCATCTTCGGAGGAGCACAGCCGGGCAAAGGCTTCGTTCATGTAGGCAAAGGCCTTGTCGTAATTCAGGTCCGCAGCGGCATAGAAGGCCGACTTGGCGATCTGCACGGCAACAGGGCTCTTGTCGGCCAGTACGGCCGCCCAGCGCCGGGTTTCCATCTCCAGGTCGTTGGCCGGCACCACCTTGTTGATCAACCCCATCTCAAGGGCGGCCGGCGCTTTGACCAATTCACCGTAAAGCAGCAGTTCCATGGCCCGCTTGCGCCCCACGGAGCGGGTCACCGGCACCACCGGGCCCACGCAGTTAAGGCCGACATTGATGGCGGTCAACCCCATTTTGGCGTTGTCGGCGGCGACGGCCAGATCGCATGCGGCCACCAGACCGGCCCCGTTGGCCGCGGCCACGCCGTGAACCTGGGCAACCACCGGCTTTTTCATGCGGCTGATGGTGATCAGGGGTGTCTCCATGCACTCGATCCAGTCCCGGTATTCCAGGGTGCTCTTGCCGAAGAAATCCCCCACATCGATGCCGGCACAAAAGGCCTTGCCCGCTCCCTTGAGGATGATGACCCGCACCGCCGGGTCGCCGTCCAACTGCTGCAGCGCGGCGGTAAGCTCCGATGCCAGGGTCAGCGTGAAAGTATTGAGGCTGTCCGGACGGTTCAGGGTGATCTCTGCGATGTGATTTTCAAGCATGTCAACAATAACGGTATCAGCCATATCAATCCTCCTTTGGTGGTGATGGATTAAATCTATCTTGAACCTTCGTGTAAAGCCTCCGCGGGTGCCTGGTCGCAGGTTAAAAGCTCGTCGAGCACCACGCGGCCAGGCTGTCCAACCCCCGATGGTCCCGGAACAGCATTTCAAAGCGTGCCAGTTCGGCGTCGGAACGCATGTGGCCCTGCATGGCATCCGGGTTTTCACGCACAGCGGCCACCAGGGCCGTGGCTGCCTGCGGGTCGAAACGGCTGCCGGCGCTGTTTTTCAATTGAACGGCGGCATCTTCCAGGCCGATGGGCCGGATGCCCGCCCGGCCGGCGATCATGGTTTCGAAGGCATCGCAGACGGCAAGGATGCGCGCACCGGGGGGAATGGCCTCGCCTTTCAGACCGTCGGGATAGCCGCTGCCGTCGATGTGTTCGTGGTGATGGCGCACCATGGGGATGAGTTCGGCAAGAAACGCCAGCGGCCGCAGGATATTGGCGCCCACCACCGGGTGCATGCGGATCAGGTCCATTTCCCCGGCGGAAAGGCGTCCCAGGCGCCCCAGAATCTCCCGGCCGGTGCCGATCTTGCCGATGTCGTGCAGCAGCCCGGCCTGGTACAGGGAGTGGGCCTGCTTCTCGGTCAACCCCATTTTGCGGGCAGTGATTCTGGCCAGCCGGGCCACATTCAGGGAGTGGCCGTGGGTTTCGGGATGCTTGGCTTCCAGGGCCAGGGCCAGTCCTTCAACGGTTTGGCGAAAGGTGTCCAGCAGCCGTTCATCATAGCGCAGGGCCTTGTGGAGGGCAATGGCCCCCTGCTCGCCCAGTGCCCGAAGAAATTCCACTTCGGGGCGGCTCAGGTCGCGATTGACGCCGAAGTAGACGGCCAGGATCCCGCCATAGGGGGGCACGATCGCCACGGGCATGCCGATGATCGACACCACGCGGCGCTTGCCGAGCCGCTCGAGGTCGGGCAGGCGCTCATCGCAGCGGGCATCGGCGATGAACACCATGGAATCGGCATCGGCCGGGAAAAGGGCCTCCAGGGTGGCCAGATCCACCCCGGACAGGCTGCGGTAGTCAAACCCGCTGGAAACCTTGTGCTCGATGCACCCAGCCTCGCGGTTGACGATCCAATAGATGCACCCCTTGGCGGCCATGACCGCGGTGATGGATGTCACAATGCGTTCCAGGATCTCCTGGGTCTCCAAACCGGAATGGATGGCCTTGGAGACATCGGCAAAGGCTTTGAAATACTGATGGTAGCCGAAAATCATGGTTCTCCCGCGGGTCATGGCCATGGTGTCAGCCATTCAGCCAACAGGGGCGAAAGGCCCGACCGATGTGCCGGCGACCTCACAACCACAGGTAAAGAAAACAGCCCACATAGACAACCGTTGCCGCGGCGGCCAGCCACATCTTGACCAGCGAGAGGCCCGAAGCGGCCCTTACGGCAACAAAGATGACCGCCGCAGCATAAAACGCGGCCACGGCGGAATAGAAGGTCAAGCCCGGTCCTGAAACGCCCGATTGCAGCGCGGACACCGCCGGAGCCAAGGGCCAAAGTGCAATGGCGGCCGTGCCGATAAAGAGATAGACCGGCATGAATTGCGGGTTGCCGCCGACGCCGCGGCAGAAAACCCACACGAAAAGGGCAAGACCGCCGTGCATGATAAACGCCAGCGAAACACCCAGCAGCAGGAGCATGATGGGATTGAATGAGAGCGCTGCACCGTCCTGCCGGCCCAGCACGAAGGCGGCGAAATGAACGGATGCCATGCCGTAGATCAATCCCGTAAGGGTCACATTGATCATGCAGTAGCGCATGGGCAGCTGGGTTGCGGCCAGCACCCTGAAAACGCCGGGGTCCAGTTTCAGGACCCGCAACATGTGCCCAACGTAGTTCATGGCCGCCCCTTTTATCGAAATGTTTCCCACCGCCTGCATGCTTGACCCCCTATACCAGAAAAGGGAGGCGGCTGCCTCCCTTTTTTGCAAAGTGACGTCAACATCCGGGCCCGCACGTCGCGTATGGCCACGATCGACGCCCTTACGGGCACACTGTCAACGGGCTGCCGCTGGTCGTGTGCCCGTAAGGTGATCAGCCTGGATGTTGACCGATTCCTGGCCGTTTTTTTGTTTGCATCGGCTGTCTCTGCTGCAATTCAGAACCGGTCGGCCGACGCTTCCCCCGGCTCGACGCGGGTCAGCATCGATCACCCATCAGGCCCAGGGCTGCAGGCCCCAGAAAAACACGGCAATACAGACGATGGAGATGATGATCGGGACGGTGATCCCGTTGTAGCGGCTCTCCTCATACTCCTCGCCCCAGCCATGAATGCGGTCGATGACCATCTTGTCCGCCAGGGTGGGTGCATAGTCCGACAGGGCCGACATCCGGTTGAAGACAATCGACAGGAGGATGAACATGGCAAAGCTCAGCGGTACCGTCACCATGCCGCCGGACATGCCCAACGCTGCGACCAGTCCCTTGCCCACACAGATGCTGGGAAGTACGTAGGGGGAGATCACCATGTAAAGAACGCCGCAGACGACGGATGAGATCATCATGGCCAGCTTGTTGGCCTCTTTCCACCACACCCCCAGCAGGATGGCCGGGGTTGCGGTTGTGGCCAGCAGACCAAACGCCCACAGGATGCTGGTAACCAGGAACTTGGGCGGTTGGAAGGCCAGCAGGATAGCCGCCACGCCACCCAGACCAAGCGCCAGATAGCCCCAGCGGATCTTCTTCTGCTTGTCCATGTTCGGGGCGATAATGCCCATAAGGTCGTTGCCCACCAGGCCGGCGATGGCCATCAGGTTGCCCCCGATGGTGGAAAGACCGGCGGCCAGGGCACCGCCCATGACGAATGCGGCCACCAAGGTGGGGTTGTAGAACACGTTTAAGATCAACAGGGTCTGGTCCGGCTTGGCAATGACGCGTCCGGTGGTGGCGGCGAAGAAGTTGCCCGCAAAACCGGCTACATAGGTCCCCGAAAAGAGCAGACCGAGGAAGAGCACAAACCAGACCACCGCCCAGCGGGCGCTTTTGACGCTGGAAGAGGTGAAGACGCGCATGGCCAGGTGGGGCAGGGCAACGGGTCCCAGGGTGAATGCCGGGATCAGCGCAAAGTACCAGCGGATGTCATATTTCATGTCAAAAAAGGTCGGAATCTTTTCCAGCATGCTGGGCACCATGTCCCCGTAAGCCAAAGGCGGGAACCACCACCCTGAAGACCCCATGGCCTTCATGATGGCGCCCATGGGAACCACCATGGCCAGGGTCATGACGACCATCTGGAAGGCGGCGTTATAGGAAGCCCCGTACATGCCGCCCATGGTAATGAACCCGACGGTGGCCAGACCCGCCACCACCAGACCGGTATTATAGGGCACGCCGAAGAGCAGTTCGAACGCCTGGCCCAGGCCGATCATCTGACCGAGGGCATACATGACCATGATCAGCATCATCCAGCACACGATTACGACGGTGGAGGGTTTACCGTAGCGGGCCCGGATAAAGGTGGCCGGTGTGAAGGCCTTCATGCGCCGCAGGCTGGTGCCGTACAAAAGGGTCAGCAGCGGAATGGAGATGGACCACTGGATCCACAGGTAGACAAAGGGAACCTGGAGCTTCTGGATCAGGGCGATAACCCCTAAAAATGTGGCCAGACTCGCCCAGGTGGCAGCCATGCCCAGACCGTTGGTCACCGGGCCGATGGAAAAGCCGGCTGCATAAAAGTCCTCTTCGCTGGACGTTTTTCGGCTGGCCCACCAGCCCACGTAATAGAAAACGGCAAACAGGGCGACAACGACCCCGACTCCCATCCAGATGTTGCTGAGCGCATATTCTGCTGGCATATTCCCCCCTTATTCCTTGACCGTGATGCGTTCTTTTTTGGTTTTGGCAGACAGTTCATCCATCTCATCATCGAACTTGTTGCATACCAGCGTCATGACCAGGCAGACCGCCGCCAGGCCGAACCAGCCCATGAGGATGGGAAGGATGTACTGGATGGGAAAGCCCCACATGGAGCCGGACTGCATCCCGGGCAAAAGCACGAAAAGCGATGCACTGTGACCCATGAGCATCAGCAGGACGGAAAAGATCACCGTGAGCCAGATCTCCTTCTTGTACAGTTTTTCCTTCATGTAACCTCTCCTTTTCACCTTTCGGCGTTGGGGACAGACGCGCATGCATCTGCCCGTTGGTCGTGGGATTGGAATCGAGTCCGCTGCTGTTCGTTTTCCCGCCCGGAATCACGTCGTTCGATTCATGAAAACAGACGTCTCGGTCATCGGTAAGGTGATTGATAAGCGGGGACTTTAACGGAACTGAATTTCTGAATGCTGTTTACTAAAGGAGCCGCCACAAAACCATCGGCCGGGTGCCGATTTTGGTGTGGGAGGATGCACCGATCGGGGAATGGTGAAATGGCCGATC
This sequence comes from Desulfosarcina sp., assembly GCF_046496365.1. Taxonomy (GTDB): domain Bacteria; phylum Desulfobacterota; class Desulfobacteria; order Desulfobacterales; family Desulfosarcinaceae; genus Desulfosarcina. The sequence continues at coordinate 57,159 of NZ_JAWOHB010000144.1, read as the reverse complement.
GATGGTAGGCTTTGCGCCTACGATGAAGACAAATGCCAATGGCCAAAAAACCAAGCCCGAACAAAGGCGAGACGCCGCAGGATGTCAGTGGCCGCGCCAACCTTTACAATCGTTGCCGTTGGTGCTATGGCATGCCTTTACTCAAAAAGGTTGATCGGTTGAAGGCGGCAGGCTGAAGGGCTGGATGGAGACTGGCTTTTCAACAGGTTCAAAGACAGACGCAACACCCATATCGGAATCAATCAGATGGAATTCACCCCGGTCATCGGCCTCGAAGTTCACGCCCAGCTGAAAACCCGAACCAAGATCTTCTGCAGCTGCTCCACGGCTTTCGGCGCGCCCCCCAACACCCACACCTGTCCGGTATGCCTGGGCATGCCCGGCGTGCTGCCGATGCTCAACCGGAAGGTGGTGGACTTCACCATCAAGATGGCCCTGGCAACCCATTGCACCGTTCAGCCGGAAAGCCGCTTCGCCCGCAAAAACTATTTTTACCCGGATCTGCCCAAAGGCTACCAGATCTCCCAGTACGAACTGCCCATCGCCACCGGCGGATACCTGGACATCGAGGTTGACGACCGACCCCTGCGCATCGGCATCACGCGCATTCACATGGAAGAGGATGCAGGCAAACTCATCCACGATCCCGACCGTCCCGTCAGCCGGGTGGACCTGAACCGAACCGGTACGCCGCTGATGGAAATCGTCAGCGAGCCGGACATCCGCAGCCCCGAGGCCGCCGGCGAATACCTGCGCCAGCTGCGGATCATCCTGCGCTACCTGGACATCAGCGACGGCAACATGGAGGAAGGCAGCTTCCGCTGCGACGCCAACGTCTCCATCATGCCCACTGGGTCGTCGGTCTTGGGCACCCGCACCGAGGTGAAAAACCTCAACTCCTTCAAGCATGTCGAAAAAGCCCTCTATTACGAAATCGCCCGCCAGCGGGAGATCCTCCACGATGGCGGCCGGGTGGTCCAGGAGACCCGCCTGTGGCAGCCGGACAAGGGCCGGACCGTATCCATGCGCGGCAAGGAAGATGCCCACGACTACCGCTATTTCCCCGATCCGGACCTTTTGCCCCTGGTCATCGACGCGGCCTGGATCGCGTCCATGCGTGCCGAAATGCCCGAACTGCCGGCCCGGCGCAGGGCCCGCTACGTGGCCGACTTGGGTCTGCCCGACGCCGATGCCCGGGTTCTGACCGCCAGCCGTGAACTGGCCGATTACTTCGAAGCCTGCCTGGCTGAATTCGATCAGCCCAAAACGGTGGCCAACTGGATCATGGGCGACCTGCTGGGCCTGCTCAACGCCCGCGGCCTCGATATCACCCGATCGCCCATATCGCCGGCCAACCTGGCCGGCCTGCTCAACCTGCTGGACGAAGACGTGGTCAGCGGTAAAATCGCCAAAACGGTCTTCGAAGCCATGGCCGCTTCCGGCAAAACGGCCCAGGTTATTGTCGAGGAAAAAGGGCTGGTGCAGGTGTCCGACACCACGGCCATCGACCCCATCGTCGATGCGGTCATCGCCGGCAACCCGGATGAAGTGCAGCGCTATCGTGGCGGCCAGAAAAAGCTCATGGGGTTTTTCGTCGGTCAGGTGATGAAGCAGACCAAGGGAAAGGCGAATCCGAAAATCGTGAATGAAATACTGCGGAAAAAGTTAGGGTAAAAAGTCTCTATCTGTGTCGTTCCCGCGCAGGCGGGGATCTACAACCATTGCAATAATAATGGATTCCCGCCTGCGCGGGAATGACACCAAAGATGTATTCTCAACTGTTTCTGGGTCCATCAAGTTTGATGAACCCGTAAAAAGTCACAAACAGTGTCACTCCCGCGGAGGCGGGAGTCTATAACTATCTGAATCTTATGGATCCCCGCCTTCGCGAGGATGACAATAAACCTGAAATTTCGACTTTTTACGGAACCATCAAGTTTCAAATGAATGCAAATGCCCGACAAACAATATTATGTCTACATCCTTTGCAACAAACGAAACGGGACACTTTATATTGGAATTACATCGAATCTCATCAAACGCATCTGGCAACATAAGAATAGTCTGGTTGAAGGCTTTTCAAAACAGTATGGGTTAAAAAACTTGGTCTATTTTGAAGCTTACAAAGACGTCGAAGAAGCGATTCTAAGGGAAAAGAGGCTCAAAAAATGGAACCGTGATTGGAAGATTAATTTGATTGAAAAGAACAATCCAAACTGGGAAGATATTTACCAACGTCTGATTTAAAGCTTCGACCCGCCTGCGGGAAATGACAATCAGCTTGGTAGACTTGGCATAACCGATAAAATCGTAAAAAGCTGTAAATCCATCTCGGTGTCATCCCCGCAAAGGCGGGGATCCACTCGTTTCAGATAGTTATAGATTCCCGCCTGCGCGGGAATGACACCACGGGTAAATTTTTTCGACACCGTCACAGCCAAAGGCACGACAAAAATACCGACACTATAAAATAACCAATCTTTTTTAAAAATCACAATACATGTCATTCCCGCGCAGGTGGGAATCCAAAGCAAGCCATACACACAGGAGACACCCTTGAAGATCCAATCCCATAATTTGAGGCGATTCATTCTGCTGCTCATTGCCACCCTGCTGCTTCTCTTCGCCGCCGTTCCCGCCCACACCGCCCCCGCCCGGGTGGCCATTTTGCCCTTTACCATCAACGCGGAAAAGGACATGACCTTTCTGCAGGATGGCATCATGGACATGCTGGGGTCGCGGCTGGCCTGGCAGGACCGGGTGGACGTGGTCAATAAGCGTGAAACCAAAGCGGCGCTGGACGCGGTCGAGGGCTTCGACGGGGAAAGCCGGGCGCTGCTGGTGGGCGCTAAAGTTCAGGCCGACTATGTGCTTTTCGGCAGCCTGACCGTGTTCGGCGAAAGCGTGAGCATCGATGCGAAAATGGTGGATGTCAGCGGCAAACAGGCCCCCCTGCCCTTTTTCGCCCAGACGCGCGGCATGGGCGAGGTGATCCCCCAGATCAACCAGTTCGCCACCAACATCAACGCCACGGTCTTCGGCCGCGACGTTGCCCAGCGACCGGCGGCGGCACCGGCGACCCAGGCCGGAAGCGCGCCGGCCGCAGGGGGCCAGCCGTCCCCCCAACCGGCCGATGATGCGCGCATGCACCCGGAAAAACTGCTGCAGTCCGGGGTGCAGGGTGAATCCCCAGCGCCCGTTGCCGGTCAGAGCGATGCCCCCAATCCCGCCTTTGTCTCCACGATAGCGGCAGGAACCGCTGCCGATACCCGCAATTACTGGAAAAGCCGCAATTTTAAAACCCTGATCACCGGTCTGGGTATCGCCGACGTGGACAATGACGGACAACAGGAGGTCGTTCTGGTTTCTGAAAAACTGGTCTCCATCTACCGCATGGAGAACCAGCAGTTGGTCAAATCTTCCGAAATTGCCGAAACCCGAACCAGCACCTACCTCAGCGTGGATGTCGGTGATATCAACGGCAATGGAACCCCTGAAATTTATGTCACCAGTCTAGGGCCCAACCGCACGACCGTGGACTCTTTCGTCATGGAATACACAGGCCGGGAATTTAAGGTTATATCTTCCGGCAGCAACTGGTACTACCGGGTTGCCCGAACCAACGACAAAGGGACCTTGCTTTTAGGCCAGCGGCAGCTCATGGGGGACGATTCGGTTTTCAACGGCCCCATCCATGAAATGAACTGGCAGGGCGATCGTATCGTTCCGGGAACGCAGCTTTTGACCGGCGGCAAAACCAATCTGATGGGCCTGACCTATGCCGATATCACCAACACCGGCCAGAGTGTTATCATCGCCTATTCGGACTGGGACCGCATCCGCGTTTACGGCAACGGCGGCGAGATGATCTGGGAAGACGGCGACCGCTCCGGCGGAAACACCGCCTACTTCACGCTTGCCAAAACCGACCGGGGCTATCAGAATCAGCAGTTTTTTCCCCTGCGCATCCGGGCCACCGACATCGACCGGAACGGCAAGCCCGAGATCATGGTGGCCCGGCATGATGAACTGGCCAGGAACATGCTCAAGGATTTCCGCTCCTTCAGCAAGGCCCGCGTCGAGTCCATGCAATGGGACGGCCTCGGGCTGGCGACCCAGTGGAAAACCCAGAATTTCGGCGGCCGGGTCAGCGATTTCGTGGTTGGGGATCTCGACAATGACGGCCAGGATGAGCTGATCATCGCCGTGGTGTCCAAAGAGGGTGCCATCGCTTTTATGGATGCGGTCAGCAGCATCATTGCTTTCGATCTGAATCACAAATAAATTCCAAGCACCAAATCTCAAAACAGGTCGGTAGGCCGCTTCGGGTGGTTGCGATGGGTGTTTCGATAGTAGCTCGGCATCAGCAGGAACTTCTTCCTTTTGGTGCAGGATCGGCTTCCAGCCGGGATTCGGTATCGAAATCGGCTAAAGCCCATCGCGCCTGGAAGCCGGTCCTACGCAGTAGGGAAACTGAGCATGAATGCTTCTACCCGGAAAGACCATGGCCATCTGTGGTGCGCGAGATGGACTACACAGACAAGCTGATGCCGGCCATTGGTTTGGAACTTGGATATTGGAATTTTTTGGGATTTGGAGCTTGGAATTCGGAATTTTCTGCCAGGGAATAAAGGGACATAATTAAGAACGATTCACAAGTCAGGCTCGTGCTGCCAACCCGGTGCAGACTGCTGGATTGGAATTTGGGAATTGGAATTTATTTGGGATTTGGTGCTTGTGATTTGGAATTTACCTCCTGGGTTTTGCCGGATTGGCGAAGACCGATGATGTCCCCGATAACTTCCGACGGAATCTGGCATCCGCCGTTTGCGCGCAAAAAAACCCGGGGCCGAAGCCCCGGGTTTTCGTATTTGGCTAAGCTTCTAAACCAGCCGCAAGGCGGCGATTAGAAGTTGATCTGCCATTTGGCACCTACGTAGAAACGTTCGGGCTCCTCAGGAGATGCATCCTCACTAATTGTCTGCATGCCGATTTCAGGAACGATGAAGAAGCCCTTGGTGATGTTGATCGTGGCGTTCAGGTAGATCTGCTGGGCATCTTGGGTATTGTTGCTGTCGTCCAGCTCTGCCTCGGTATAACCGTAACCGGCCTCGAGGGTGATCATTTCGGAGACATTGAAACCAACCACGGCCAGCCACCCAAAAGCGTCATTGTCCAGCGTATCGGTGGCCCCGAATCCCGCATCTTGGTTGATGTACGGCTGGTAGGCGCCGTAGTTGCCCAGGTTCTGACCGATATGGGCGCCCAGGTTGACAAAAATCGGGCCGAAGTTCATGCCGGCGCCGATGCCAGCAACGTAGGAGTCAACATCGTAGTCCACACCAGCCTGTGTGACTTCATAGGTGTGGTATCCTGCAAAACCGGTGACCTTAAACATGTCGGCTTTGAAGGTGTAGGCGGCTTCGATTTTGGGGAGGGAAACGTCAAGATCCTGATCACCGACGCCGTCAACGTCAGCCTTGATCAAAGCCAGCTGAAAACCGCCGAAGGTAGCCTGGATCATGGGCAGACGACCCTCATAAAACTCACCGATGCCGAGCAGGTCGCCGTCACCGTCGAAGACGCTGTTGGAAGCGAAAATGGCGCTGGGGGCGTAGGTCTGGCCGATGAGCAGCTGGCCGGCGCCGAAGTTGTAGGTGCCGTAGAGTATACGTTTGCCGAAGTTGTCGCTCATCTCGAAGCGGCCGCCGATTTCGTCATTGAACTTGACGTTGGCGCCGATGCGGCTGTTGCCCTGCTGGTTCCACTGCAAGTCTGAGTCACTGTCCTCACCGGCCACGTCGGAATCATCATCGATCCAGAAGGTGGCGAAGCGGGCGCTGCCATAGAAGTTCCAATCGGCGGCCATGGCCGGAGCGGCCAGGCACAGGACGGCAAAAATGATAAATAGTTTTTTCATCTCGGGTCTTTCCTCCTTAACGCGGTTAATCTGAAGTTTACTGCAACCTAATAATTGTCATCATCGTGCGTGTAGCCGGTACTGCCGATAGCTCCCCAACCACCTCCTTTCCGTCGGCATTTATTTTAAAATTTCAGACCCTCAGCGAAGGAACGAAGACCTGAAACTTCAAAATACGAATTCCACTGTCGAAGTCGGTTTTGCAAGAGCGCCATGCCGGAGTGAACCCATTGAATTTACCATATAAAAAGAACCAACCGGCACCTGTGAACCTAATAATTTAGCGCATTTCTACCAGCGGCCCGGCCCCGTGTCAAGTTTTTTTAGCGTTTTAGGCCCCTTGGGTCATCAACCCGCATGGCCGCTGATCCACACACGACGGGCATCACCACCATATCGTGGGGGTTTTCAGCCACCCGGCGTCATATTTGGTGTTTTGCCCGCCAACAGCCTGCAATTTATCGTTAAAGAAATATTTCTATGTTTAATTACCTATAATTATGTTTAAGGTCACTTTTGGGTGTTCAGGTACCGTTTGACCATTGACAGGGGATGGAGGTCGGCAGTCGCAAGACGGATGAATGCTGCGAGAAGCGGGCAATCGGCAGACCACATTCCGAATTGAAGGATTTTGGAATTGGGGGGATTGAGAGGAATACGGGGATTGCAGGTGGGCCATCAAGCAGTTTTCGTTTTCAAGTGGGTCGGCACATTGTGAAAGCCCAAGAACCGCTGCAACGAAAGCAAGCAAAAAGGTGTAATGAAAATTCAAAGGTTGCGTGCTGCCCTTTACGCGACAATGGTGTAAATTTAAAATAGAAGTTGCAAATTACACCATTTTGGGTTAGACGCTCACGATGACTAAAGTTAATCGAACGATCGAATCAGTATTAAAAGATTTGGCCGGCAAGTATCCGGTGGTCACCATTACAGGGCCCCGCCAGAGCGGCAAAACCACGCTATGCCGCAAGGTTTTTATCCACAAACCATATGCTAATCTTGAATCACCGGATGTCCGCCAATTCGCAGTGGATGACCCGAGGGGTTTTTTAGCTCAATATCCGGACGGGGCCGTTTTGGACGAGATTCAGCGGGCACCCGACCTGGTTTCCTATCTCCAGCCACTGGTTGACCAAGACCGGAAAGACAGCCTGTTTATTTTGACCGGCAGTCAGCAGTTCGAAGTCAGCAAAACCATCAACCAGTCCCTGGCCGGCCGCACCGCCCTGGTGAAACTGCTCCCTTTCTCAATGGCCGAAATTCAAACCGCATTTGTATTACCGGGTATCGACAGGTTGCTTTATCACGGTTTTTATCCACGCTTGTGGGACAAACAACTCAACCCGACCCAAGCCCTGGGTGACTATTACCAAACCTACATTGAAAGGGACCTGAGGCAGCTCGTCGCCATCAAGGATCTGAATCTGTTTCAACGGTTCATGCAGCTATGCGCCGGACGCATCGGTGGGTTGCTTAATGTCAGCAGCCTTGCCAACGATACCGGCGTTTCCCACACGACGGCTGGAAACTGGCTGTCATTGCTTGAAGCGAGTTATATCGTTTTTCAACTGCAGCCCTACTACCAGAATATCTCCAAACGTTTGGTCAAGTCGCCGAAACTCTATTTTTACGATGTCGGTCTGGCAACCCTCTTGCTGGGCATCGAAAACGAAAATCAACTGGCCAGAGACCCCCTGAGGGGCAGCCTCTTTGAAAACCTGGTGGTTGCCGAGGCGCTCAAATACCGATTCAATCAAGGCAAAAGGAGCAATCTTTTTTTTTATCGGGACAGCAAAGGAAACGAGGTAGACCTGTTAATCGTCAGCGGATCGGATATCTTCCCCATCGAAATTAAATCCGGCATGACGATCACCAGAGACTATTTCAAAGGTCTGAATCATTTTGCCAAGGTTTTTCCAGATCATATTCACCGTGGCAGCGGCTTGGTTTATGGCGGCGAAACGGTCCAAAAAAGAACCGATGTCGCCATTTTCCCCGTTAATCATTTGCAGGAACTGTGGGAGATGACGAACTGAGCTTCTTGGGCAGGTCCCTCCTGTCTTTATTCTGATTTTTTTCCAAACAATCCGGCTGATGAAAAAAATGCCTGAACTTCGAATAGGGGTAGGAATAGCCGATGGCGGCCGTCACAAAGGCTTGCCGGTCGTCGGCAGCCAGGGGGTATTGACGGCCGGGTCCCATGTGGGTGTCTCTGAAAAAAAAGGTGGTTTCCATCGCTTTGAGATCTGCGCCTTCAAAAAAGTAATCCTGCCAATTGTATTGACAGGCCACAACCTTGCCCTGTTTAGGATCGTATGCCGGCGTCAGCATGATCGCCTGCTGGTAATGCGAAAGGTCTTCCAACATGGTATCACGCGCGATTCCCTGTGAAGCGATAAAGTCGGCCACCGACCGGTAAAATTCCGTCTGGTCCTCACAGATACTCAGCCACAGCCAGGTCCACAGCGGCCAGCCCCTGCGGGTCGGGTGGTAGCGGCGCAGCAGCTGCAGCATGTCCGGCTGGGTAAGGATGCGGTTGACCTGGGGCATGTTTGGGTCCGCATGGTAATCGTCGATCAGCTTCTTGAGCCTCACAAAGAGCCGGCCGGCGCCATGCCCATTTTCGAGCAGATGGCCCAGCAGTCCGTCATAAAACCGCCGGTAGGACAAAAGCCCTTCACGATGCAGGTAGATGGTGATAAAGCGGGTAAAGGCCCCGTTGTGAAGGGCCTGAATCATCTCGGCAAACAGCAGGCAGTAGGCCCAGTCCGCATAGGGCATGGTCCGGGTGCCGAACACCAGCTCGACAACTTCTGTTTCAAAGCCCGCCTCGGTCAGCCGGATCGGTTTGAAGCGGGTCTGCAGGCCGTAGCGCTCGCGCATGCCGGGCTGGCTCAGGGGCGCGTTGGGCAAAAGGGCCAGTTCGAACACCCGGATGTCGTCATGCATGCCGATTTCCAGCAGACGGCCGATGCCGCTCACAAAGGTTTCGCGGCTCTCCTGGGGCAGCCCCAGGATCAGCTCCGTATAGGTGGGGATATGGTGCTGCTGGTAGCGGTTTTTCAGATCGGCATACACGCCGATGTCGACATGGGGCCGCGCCACCGCCTCGAGCACATCCAGATCCACACTTTGCATGGACAGCGTCGTTCCCCAGAGCATGTCGTTTTCGAACAGCAGCCGGCTGATGGCGAATACCGTTTCATTGGAGGTCTTGGCAAACTGGATCCGGACACGCCTGGGAAAGCCGGTGCGTCGGCGCGCATCCACCAGCAGCCTGGCGATCTCCAGATCCCTCTTGAACAGACCGAAATTGGAGTCGGTGATGTAGATATCCTGAACGCCCCTGGCGGCCAAAACCTCAATTTCCTGCGCCACCCGGCCCATTGAATGCAGGCGGACGGTGTTTTTGGTGCGCACCCCCCAGTCGCAGAAACAGCAGGCAAACGGACATCCCCGGTTGGTCTCCCACAGCGCGATCCGGTTCCCGTGTTCCTCCCCCAGAAACGCATCCAGGCTGCCGTTGAGGTAAGGGCTGGGCACCGGCAGATTTTTCCCCAGCCGGGGCCCCATTGGCGCGGTGACAGTGCTGCCCGATCGGTTGAAAGAGATTCCCTGCAGGCGTTCGAAATCCGGCTTTACCTCAAGCAGTTCCCGCAGGAGACCGACAAACGGGATTTCGCCTTCACCGTGAACCAGAATATCGGCCTGCGGGTAGCGTGAGAAAAAATCACCCGGATGGTCGGGCACATGCGGTCCGCCGCAGACCACCAGGCAATCCGGGTAGCGCGTTTTGACCCGGCGGGCGACCGCCATCTGCTGGTTGTGATTCCAGACGTAGCAGGAAAGGCACAAGAGGTCAGGGTCCACAATCCGCGAGACCACGTCGTCCACCGGCTGCGGGGTCGTAAAGGGGGGTTGCCACGCATACCCAGCAGCGATGGCAGGATCCTGCCGGGCATAGCTTTTTAAAAACCCGTACGCATAGGGCACAAAGGAGATCATGTTGAAACTGAGAAAATAGATCGATTTCATGTGGATCACATGGGCCGATCGTTATTTTCCGGGTTTTTGAACAGGACCTCAACCGTGCGGCTGTGCTGATCAACCTTGACGCTGCGGTTGTATACGGTGGAATACCAGACGCCGACCGCCTTGCCGTCGGTATCGAGGATCAAGGCACCGTAAGGCTGGGTGCGATATTCATTGTAAATGTTGCCGCTCATCTGGCGCAGGCTGTCAGGCTGCGGATCAAAGGGGACCCAATAGCGTGACGGGACGGTGTAGTCGCGGTCGATACCGATAATCGCATAGGGCATATTGTCTCTGCCCGCATAGAAGTAGTTGTAGGCCGGCTGGCGCTCACCTGTTTGAAAGGCGCGATCCACCCCGGCATCCAGGGTGAAGCGACCGTAGGTGTTCATACATCCGGCAAACGTCAGCATCAAGGCTGCAACGGCCAACCGTGTGGTAATGGCAAGGGGGGTCCGTGTTGGGGTGGCCCAGTCACTTCGCATGATGTCCTCCCTTTTACTGATAACAACCAAAGCGTCCAAACACGTACAATATAGGCACGATCGGATGCAAGACAATAAAGATTTGACAGCCAACAAGCCGGCTTCTATACTTAAATCGACGATGCTTCATCCAAGTCAGGTTCCATCTCGGGCTGGGAGGGCATGAGTCATGCGGACCCCCTCCCGCCAATGCAAGATAGCCGACATTGTTAAATTTTTTAACCGACAGGCCTGCCGAAAAGATTGAAGATTCCCCGCGGCAAACCGCGGGGAATGCACCCACTTTCAAGGTTCAATTCGATAAATCTGCTACCGAGCATAAACCTACGCTGGCCAAAGGAAAAGCCGACAGCGGAGACAAACCCGAAATTATGCATAAAAGGAGGCGACCATGTATCGAACAATTCTTATTCCGGTGGATGGATCGAAGCGCGCTGAAGCGATATTGGGGCATGTCGAAAAGCTGGGAAAAATCCGAGATGCCGAAGTGGTGCTGCTGAAAGTCGAAGAAGAACCGCTACTACTGGAGCAGGACGAAGTGATAGACCTGATCCGCTATCAGGTTGAATTCGAAAAACGCAAAAAAATTTCCATAGACTATCTCGAAGCCCTCAAAGCCAGGTTGCGCGAGAAAGACATCCGGGCGGACACGCGGTTGGCCAATGGGCTGGTCGTCAAAGCCATATTGACGACCGCCGCTGAAATAGGTGCCGATCTCATCGCCATCGCCACGCACGGGATGAGTGGTTCGCCACGGGTATCATACGGCAGCGTGGCTGCCGGGGTGCTGCAGGCGGCCGACATTCCGATTCTATTGATTCGGTCCGGCAGCGACAGATGACAGAAGCGTTTTGATTTAAGCCAAGGGGTTAACCGCACGACTGTTGTAAAGGTGTCAGCCTCAGTCTAAGGAGTCCGGCAATGCAAAAGCAATGGGTCTATCTACTCGACGAGGTCGAACAGGCTGAAAAGGCCGTGGGCGGCCGATGGGATGACGTACGCGCGCTTTTGGGCGGCAAAGGTGCGAATCTTGCGGAAATGGTGCGCATTGGCATTCCCGTGCCGCCCGGATTTACGATCACCACGCAAGCATGCAACACCTATTTATCCTCAGGGGGGAATTTCCCGGAGGGACTGTGGGATCAGGTTTTGCAGGCCGTCACGGAATTGGAAAGGCAAAGCGGCCATACGTTTGGGGATCCAAAAAACCCTTTACTGGTGTCGTGCCGCTCCGGAGCGAAGTTTTCCATGCCGGGGATGATGGACACCGTTTTAAACATCGGTCTCAACGATGAAACCGCCCAAGGTCTGATTGAAATGACCGGCAATGCACGCTTTGTGTATGATTCATTCCGGCGTTTGGTTCAAATGTTCGGCAGCGTGGTGATGGGCATACCCGACGATGCCTTTGAAGAAAGAATAAGCGCATGTCGCCTTGATGCCGGTGCCGCCACCGATGCCGAACTGTCCGCTGAAAATTTGCAGCAGCTGACCGATGCGTTCAAGGGTATTTTCAGGCATTACACCCACACCGATTTCCCAAGCCATCCGCACGCCCAGCTCAAAATGGCCATCGAGGCGGTGTTTAAGAGCTGGAATGGCAAAAGGGCTGTCGATTACCGCAACGCGGCCGGTATCGCTCACGACCTTGGCACGGCCGTCAACATTGTTACCATGGTCTTCGGCAATTTGGGGAACGACTCGCTGACCGGCGTCGCCTTGACGCGCAACGGTACGACCGGCGAAAACCGCATGGAAGGGGATTATTTAATCAATGCCCAGGGCGAAGATGTGGTCGCGGGCATTCGTCGAACCCTGGATCTGGTGCAGCTCAAAACGGATATGCCGGATATCCATGCCCAATTCGAACAGATCGCGCGGCGGCTGGAAGCGCATTATCGTGATATGCAGGACGTGGAATTTACGGTTGAAAAGGGAAAGCTGTGGATGCTGCAAACCCGCAGCGGCAAACGCACTGCCCAGGCCGCTGTGCGCATTGCCGTGGACATGGCCGAAGAAAATTTGATTACCCGGCAGGAAGCGGTGCTGCGGATAACCCCCGAGCAGGTCGATTTCTTCCTGCATCCGCAGTTCGACCGCGAAGCCAGGGCCGCGGCCAAAGCGAAAGGGACCATGCTGGCCATCGGGCTGAATGTTTCGCCCGGCGCCGCGGTCGGTATCGTGGCCTTTGATGCGGATTTGGCGGAAGCTTGGGCCAAAAATGAGCATAAAGCCGTCATTATGGTGCGTCCCGAAACCAGGCCGGATGACGTCCACGGCATGCTGGCGGCCCAGGGCATTCTCACCAGCCGGGGCGGCAGGACCAGCCATGCGGCCTTGGTTGCCCGGCAGTTCGGCAAACCGGCCGTGGTCGGCGTAGCCGAGTTGAATATCGATATCAAGCAGCGCCAAATGAGCATCAACCATGAGATCATCAAGGAGGGTGACTGGATCTCCATAGACGGAACCGCAGGAGAAGTATTCAGCGGCCGGATAGCTACGATGATTCCAGATATCATGGATGCCTGGCTGATGAAGCTGCTCTCCTGGGCTGACGGTTTTCGGCGTCTCGGTGTGCGGACCAATGCCGACAATCCCGAAGATGCCCGGCGCGCCCGCTTGTATGGCGCCGAGGGCATCGGCTTGTGCCGCACCGAACATATGTTTTTCGAAGCCCGGCGGCTGCCCCATCTGCACAAAATGATTATGACCGACCTGCCGATCGAGCGGCGCGAGGCGCTGGATGCCCTGTTGCCCTTCCAAAGAGAGGATTTTATCGGGCTTTTTCGGGCCATGGACGGCTTGCCCGTCATCACCCGTCTGATCGACCCGCCGCTGCACGAATTTTTACCCGATCACAAGGAGCTGAGCCATGACCTTACCGATCTTAAAATCCGCCTCAAGCATGCCGACACCCTTGAAAAAGTCGACACCTTGCTACAGCAGATCAATGAAAAAGCGCACATCCTCAAACGCGTCGAACGCCTGCACGAAAGCAACCCCATGCTGGGTCTACGCGGGGTGCGTCTGGGAATTCAGTTGCCGGAACTGACCACCATGCAGGTGCGCGCCATCTTTGAGGCGGCGTGCACGGTGGCCAAAGAGGGGGTCGAGGTTCATCCCGAAGTCATGCTGCCGCTGATCAGCCATGTGAATGAACTCATCTCCCAACGCGAAATTCTGGAGGTCGAGGCCAAGAAAGTGATGCATGAGCAAGGTATCGAAATCGATTACAAGTTCGGCACGATGATTGAAGTTCCCCGGGCCACGCTGGTCGCCCATCAACTGGCGCAACATGCGGAATTCTTTTCTTTCGGCACCAATGACTTAACCCAGACAACCTTCGGCATGTCAAGGGATGACGCGGAAGCAGGATTCTTAATCCGATATATCGGAACGGGCATCATGCCCGAAAATCCTTTTGCCACGCTCGATCGGGACGGCGTCGGCGAGTTGATGGCGCTGTGTGTGCAAAAAGGCCGTGCCATTCGTTCTGACCTGGAATGCGGGATTTGCGGGGAACATGGTGGTGATCCCAAATCGATCGCACTTTGCCATGAAATCGGTTTGACCTATGTGTCCTGCTCCCCCTTGCGGGTACCTGTAGCGCGTTTATGCGCCGCCCATGCCGCACTGCAAGATCACTGCTCATGCGCCGTGGAGGGTATTCAATCCGCAATGCCGGTTTAAAAACAACATTTTTGAAGCAACCGGTAGCAAACTGGCAGCAGAAACAAAAAAAGGGCTCACGGCAGTTTCCGTAACCCCTTGATTCGACTGTGGCTGAGGGACAAGGATTCGAACCTTGATTGACGGAGTCAGAGTCCGCTGTCCTACCGTTAGACGATCCCCCAGCATCGGATTGGTGCCCGTTTACACAAATCCGGCAGGTGAGTCAAGACCAAAATCGTCTTGCGGTTACGCCCCCGTCGCCTGGATATATTCCACCGCCGCCTTCAGGCGGGCCATCACCCGGGCCTTGCCCAACACCGCGATGATCTCGAAAATACCGGGGCTGACGGTATTGCCGGTCAGGGCCACCCGCACCGGTTGGGCGATCTTGCCGAAGCCCAGCCCAGTATCTTCCATCACCTTTTTAAAGGCCTCCTCCTGGGACTTTTCGGCCAGGTCCTCAAGGGCATTCAGCTGCTCGGCAAGCAGAGACAACACCCGCGCCGCCTCGGGCTTGAGGAATTTCTGGGCCGCCTTTTCGTCGTAGGGCCGCACATCCTCACGGTAGTAGAAATGGGCCCCTTCGGTCATCTCCACCAGGGTTTTGCTGCGGGTATGCAGGCTGCCGATGACACCGTCGAGGTAATCGTCCGCTTCGGCATGGTAGCCCTTGCCCCTGAAAAAAGGCAGCACCCGTGGGGCGAGCTGCCGGACCGAAGCGGCCCGGATATGGTCGGCATTGAGGGCCGTAAGCTTGTCGATATCGAAAACACCTGCAGATTTGCCGATGTTTTCCAGGTTGAACTTCTCCACCAGTTCCCGGCGTGTGAAAAACTCCTGGTCACCGTGGGACCACCCCAGCCGGGCCAGGTAGTTGATGAAGGCATCCGGCAAAAAGCCCATGTCCCGGTAAGCGGTCACCGACATGGCCCCGTGGCGCTTGCTCAATCGGGTCTTGTCCTTGCCCAGTACCATGGGCACATGGCCGAACACAGGCAGCGGGGAGTTGAGGGCCTTGTATAATAGGATCTGCTTGGGTGTATTCATCACGTGATCGTCACCCCGGATCACCGTGTTGATCCCCATGGTAATATCGTCCACCACCACGACAAAATTATAGGTGGGGGTTCCGTCACTGCGGCAGACCACGAAATCGTCCTGCTCGGTGTTCTGAAAAACGATATCGCCCTTGATCACGTCCGCCACCACCGTGGTGCCGACCAGGGGGGACTTGAACCGGATCACGGCATTGTCCGACCGCGGCAGGCCGCGTTCCCGGCAGCGGCCGTCGTATTTGGGCTTGCCGCCGGAAGCCATGGCTTTTTTACGCATGGCCTCCACCTCCTCCTGGGTGCAGGTGCAGTAATAGGCATCCCCCGAGTCGAGCAGCCGCTGGAGATATTCCCGGTAGAGGTCAAATCGCCGGGATTGAAAATAGGGTCCCTCGTCCCAGTCCAGTTCGAGCCAATGCATGGCCTCGAAAATGGCATCCACCGATGCCTGGGTGGAACGCACCACATCCGTATCTTCGATGCGCAAGACAAACTTTCCCTGGTGTTTTCGCGCGTAGAGCCAATTGAACAAGGCTGTGCGTGCTCCGCCCACATGCAGGTAACCCGTAGGGCTCGGCGGGAATCGGGTAATAATGGTCGCCATGATTATCTACCTTGTATAAGTCGTTTGCACAACGGTTCGAATAACAGAACTAGTTAAACGGTCAGTTATCCATGCACCCCAGCCGGTGATGCCGTTGAACGGACCGAAATGGATCCACCATCCCGGTCACTGATGGCGCCACGGTCCGTCCATGGCGGCAAGGCAATCCATCTAAAGTGGCAACCGTCTTAAATAACTATAAATGATACCAAATTGGATCGTCTCCGCCAAGTTGCCGGTCACCTCATTATCATATCCCCAATAGCTGAACAAGAGCGCAGTCCAAAAGATTTTCAGAAAAATCCTTGACTTTCGTCGTCATTTTAATTACTAGACGCGCTACCGTGTAAAAACGGGGCTTATTCTGGATAATTGTGAACAATTTAAATAATTTAGGAGATTACTAATGGCTGTACCAAAGCACAAGACATCCAAGTCAAAGCGGGACAAACGACGCACCCACAAAAAGACTGACGCCCCTGCAGTGGGAACCTGCCCGGGATGCGGTGAAGCCAAGCTTCCCCATCACGCCTGCCCCGATTGCGGCGAGTATAAAGGCAAGCGCGTTATCGCCACCGACGAAGATTAGAAGACGCATGAATTGCCAATGCGCCATGTTCCTCACACGGTTTGCCCAAGGAAAAGCCAATCATGATTGACACCGGCGCCCATCGCCCGCAGGGTGGCTTGGACGAAGAGACCCGGCAGATGGTGGTCGACACCGTCCGTCAGCTGTCCAAACGCCTGCTCACGAAGAAAGCCGTCCTGGAATGGGACCGTGACGAAATCTTTCCCGAAGCCGCCGTCCGGGAGATGCTCAGCCCGGAGATCGGCCTGCAGCTGCTGTTCATTCCCGAGGCATACGGCGGCATGGGCGGCGGTGCCATGGATTGCTGCGTCGTCACCCGCGAGATGAGCAAGATCTGCCTGGGCGTGGGAACGGCCTTTTTCGCTATCCAGCTGGGTTCAGACCCCATCATCGTTGGCGGCACAGAGGCCCAGAAGCAAAAGTGGCTGGGCGCCGTTGCCGATGGACACAGCTTGGTGGCCTATGCAGTCACAGAAGCGGAAGCCGGCAGCAACCTGGCATCGCTCAAAACCAAGGCCGAACCGGTCAGGGATGCTGCGGGCACGGTTACCGGCTATCGGATCAACGGCTCCAAGCAGTTCATCTCCACCGGTGGCTACGCCGACTTCGTGACCGTTCTGGCGCAGACACCGGAAGGCCCTACCTTCTTCGTGGTGGAAAAGGGCACCCAGGGCTTCCAACGGCACAAGGGCGAGGAGAAGCATGGCATCCGCGCGTCCAACACCTCGCCGCTGACCTTTACAGATGTTTTCGTTCCCGTGGAGAACATGATCGGCGAGGCCCCCGGCAAGGGGCTCAAGCAGGCCAACCAGGTGTTCGGTTACACCCGCCTGATGGTGGCAGCCATGGCCCTGGGAGCCGGCGAGGCCGCCCTGGAGGGAATCGCCATCCCCTACGCCCATGAACGCGTGCAGTTCGGCGGGCCCCTTTCCGAGAAAAAAGGCTACACCAACAAACTGATCGTTCCCCACTGGGTCAACCTCAAGGCCGCCGCCGCATACATCGAAGCCATCGCCCGGCGGCTGGACAGCCAAGCCGAAGACCTTCAGGTGGAAGGCTCCATCGCCAAACTATTTACCTCCGAAGCGGCCAACCGGGCGGCGGACGATGCCATGCAAGCCCTGGGCGGGTATGGCTACATCACCGAATTCGGCGTGGAAAAGATCAAGCGCGATGTGAAAATCACCTGCATCTACGAAGGCACCAGTGAAATTCAGCAGAACATCGTTTCCACCTTTCGCTGGAAAAAAACCCGCAAGACCAAAGGCGCTTTTTATGAGGACATGGCGCAGGGTCTGGATGAGCTTCACGGGGAATGCGACCAGGCCGGCGGCCGGGTGCTTGCCGCCTGCGCCCGCACATTGAACCGCAGCATTGAATTTGCCCACGACAACCGCCTCACCCGCCACCAGCAGGTGATGTTCGCCCTGGCCGACATGATGACCCACGTCGAGGTGGGCGAGAGCATGGCGCAACTGGCTGCCAGACAGTCCGACAGAACGATTCTGGCCGCAGCCCGGGTCTTTACCAACACCTGTGCCCGGCTGGTGACCGAAAAAGCACGCCTGATCGTGATGGGCAGCAAAACCGTCGAGGCCTCAGCCGTGGATCAATTCCTGCAATCGCTGGCCCTGCCCACCCTGGAGAGCAGCTACCGGGGGCTGATCGACGACATGGACCACATTGCCGACCATATTTTCGGGAGGACGTCATGACCGACTCAGCCGAACGGGTGATCGTGGTAAGCGGCGGATCGAGGGGCATCGGGCGGGCCATCTGCACCGCCTTGAGCGCGCCGGGGAGAATGGTCCATTTCAACTACAACCGCAACCTGGATGCAGCCAGAACCACGGCTGCGGCCATTGAAGCAGCCGGCGGCCAGGCCCGTTTTGAGGAAGTGGATGTGGCCTCGGAATCCGCAGTGGCCGACTACCTGAACGCCATTTTAAAAGCGTCCGGGCGGATCGATGTGCTGGTGAACAACGCGGGCATCACCCGCGACGGTCTGCTGGTGCGCATGAAGGAAGCCGACTGGGACGCGGTTCTGGACGTCAACCTGAAAGGAACCTTCAACTGCATGAAGGTGGCCGCCAAAGCCATGATGAAGCAGCGCTACGGGCGCATCATCAACATCTCCTCGGTGGTGGGCGTTTCCGGCAACCCCGGCCAGGCCAATTATGTGGCTTCCAAAGCGGGCATCATCGGCCTGACCAAGGCGGTAGCCCGGGAACTGGCCAGCCGGAACATTACCGTCAACGCTGTTGCCCCCGGCTACATTGATACCGACATGACCGGTGATCTCAACGACAGCGCCAAGGCGGCCATCATCGCTGAAATCCCCCTGGGACGAATCGGCAAACCCGAGGAAATAGCCGGTGTCGTCGCCTTTCTCGCCTCCCCTGCCGCGGATTACATCACCGGCCAGACCATCCATGTGAGCGGAGGCATGTACATGTAAAGATGGAGGAATTGAGGATTACAGGGATGGGGGTACCTATCCTGTCCATTAATGCAGGCAGACCCCCTTCGATTCCAAGATCCCGTCATACCTCAATTCCATAATTATTAATTCCTGAAAGGAGCACATCATGTCTGTAGAAGATAAAGTTAAAAAGATCATCGCCGAAAAACTCAGTGTGGACATTTCCGAGGTGGTTCCCGAGGCTTCCTTTGTTGATGACCTCGGGGCCGACAGCCTGGATCTGGTCGAGTTGATCATGTCCATGGAAGAGGCTTTCGACGTAGACATTTCGGATGAAGACGCCGAAAAGCTGGTCACCGTTAAAGACGCCTTCGACTACATTAAAAAGCATTAATTTCAACCGGAAGGAAGGTATCGTTGAGCAGACGGGTTGTCATAACCGGATTGGGACTCGTGACACCGTTGGGTGTCGGCGTGGACAAGACCTGGTCGTCCCTGTGTGAGGGTCGGTCCGGCATCGGTGAAATCACGCGGTTCGACACCAGTGAGTTCATCACCAAAATCGCCGCCGAAGTAAAAGATTTTAACGCGGAGGATTTTCTTCCCAAAAAAGACGCCAAACGCACTGAAAAATTTATTGCCTATGCCGTGGCTGCGGCCCGGATGGCCTTGGAGCACGCCCGCCTGACCATCGACGCGACCAACAGTCACCGCGTCGGCGTGATCACCGGCTGCGGGTTGGGCGGGCTGGAAATGCTGGAGGTGACCGCCCGCACCGTTCAAGAAAAAGGCCCCAAACGCGTCAGCCCTTTTTTCATTCCGATGATCATCGGCAACATGGCCCCGGGAATGATCTCCATCCACCTGGGCGCCAAGGGGCCCAACATTTCCGTGGCCACGGCCTGTGCCGCAGGTGCACATGCCATCGGCGATGCCTGCAACACCATTTTGCGCGGGCAGGCGGACGCCATGATCACCGGCGGCGTCGAATCGGTCATCACACCCACCTGCGTCGCCGGCTTCAACTCCATGAAAGCCCTGAGCACCCGTAACGATGACCCGCAGAAGGCCTCACGGCCATTTGACCGCGACCGTGACGGATTCGTGGTCGGCGAAGGCGCCGGTATGCTGATCCTCGAGGAGCTGGCGCATGCGCTGGAGCGGGGAGCACCCATTCTAGCTGAAATGGCCGGTTACGGCCAGAGCGGGGACGGCTATCACATGACATCGCCGTCTCCCGACGGAGACGGCATGATCCGGTGTATGCAGGCCGCCATCGACAGCGCGGGCATCACTTGTGCAGCCATCGACTACATCAACGCCCATGGCACGTCGACCCCGCTGAACGATCTCTACGAGACCCGGGCCATCAAAAAGGTATTCGGCGATTTGGCTCCCAGGGTGCCCATCTCCTCCACCAAATCAATGACCGGCCACCTGCTGGGCGGTGCCGGCGGCATCGAAACCGCCTTTACCGTACTGGCATTGAAGCATGGCATCATTCCCCCCACCATCAATCTGGATAACCCCGGCGACGAATGCGACCTGGACTACGTACCCAACCTGGCGCGAAAGGCCGATATTGTCTACGCCATGTCCAACTCCTTCGGGTTCGGCGGCACCAATGCCTGTCTGGTGGTGAAGCGTTACGAGCCATGAATGGATAGCTTGGTGCGATCCCAACCCATACCGGGACAACCGTCGGTTCAGTACCGCAGCAGCGCTGCCGCCGCTGCGTTGGCGTCGGGCATGCGCTGGCTGTCTACCGCATAAACCTTCCCACCGCACCGGATCGTTTCCACCACGGCCAGATCCAGCAGGTCTTCGCTGGATTCCGGCCTCGATTCAGCAACCCTGACTTCATTGGCATCCCGATCGAATACGCCCGGTCTTTGCTGATCCAAGGCCACAAACAGGGCTTCCACCCTTCCGTACGCGGCGGCGGGAAGGACGGCCCTTACACCAGATGCCGTGTAGCCCTGACCAGCCATTTCATGATAACGCGCCTCAGCTTCGCGCTGTTGCTGCTCCAGGGCCGGTCGGACGATCTTAAAAGCCTTTTCGTGGAGTTCTTCGGCGCGAAGGGTATCGGGATTGCCGGTGATGACGTCGGGCATCACCCATTGGTAAGCGGTGACCTCCTGGAAAATGGGCAACAGATAGTCCACGCCGGCCAATACAAGCGGGACTTCCGGTTCGGAAAGCATCGCCGACAGGCCCTTGTCAACATCAAGAAAGTAGCGCCGGATTTCATCCTTGTGATCGTCGGTGCCGGCGCTCTGACCATGGAAGATGGCCGCCCGCCTGCCGCCCCCGCCACCGGGGGTGCCGGTATGAAATTGGAGTTGGGTATCCTTTTGATCATATTGCAACGATTCGTCAATGCCGTCAGGCACACCCACCAACTCGATTTCCGTCACGTGGTGCCGGGTACAGGAAAACAGACGGATGGCGGACTGGCTCAGGGCCAGAATGTTGAAACGGCCCGCGGCCATGAACAGAGGCATCAACGGCTTGATGACGAAGCGGTTTAAGACGGAAAAGGCTTCTTCAAAAGTGATCGGAAGCCGATAGAACCAAAAAATTCCAGGGGCAATGAACACAGCCAGTCCATGACTCTGGGTTCCCCAGAAGTTGTCATCCTCCAGCAACCGTTTTCCTTTTGCGATCATTTCCACAAAGGTCTTGCTCTTGGGGTCGCGCTCCCGACCGGCCTGTTCCGCCCGACGCAGCATGTTCTTGAACCGAATACGCTGCTCACTGTTTGCGGCCGCTCCTGGATCGGTCGGCATATAGATGGAAATGCACACCTTCTCATTGACAGACATCAACTGCTGCAGATCCTGAAATTTAAATTGCTTCATTGGATTCACTCCTCAGGCATCCGTCATATGTAGCGCGCCTCACATGCGGTTGTGTAAAGTGTCGAATAACTTCACCCTTGCCGATCGATTGGAGTCGACGGTTTCCGGTTCTGCCGGAAAGGGGCTGGTCACGCAGTGGGCAATATCTACCGGCAATCGTGTACATGGTACAGCGAGGTGGAGGTCCCCGACAATAGGGTAAACTAAGTATCCTGTATCTGCCGCCGACCGTATTGGGCCAGATATCGGCTTCCGGCTTGGATGCTGCGTGAGATCAGACTCACCGCGCCTGGAAATGGATCCCACGGGCCCGAAGCATATATGGTGCAACCCACGCCACGGCAGCGATGCGTGGAATACAGTTGTCAGCGTTGACGACTTCGATAAAAGTTCATATTTTGCATGGGGTCTAATGCGCCTCCGGTGCGGCGACCGCGGGAGGATACACGCATGAACGAAGAACCGCCGGGCAACGATTTTATGGCAACGGTGGCTCACGACTGGAAACTGGAGGCTCTGCGGGCCGGAACCAGCACCCGCTTCGTTCTGATGCGTTTCGGCATCGTTCTGGATCGCGGGGAAGGGAGATCATATGAGCAATTCAAAAAATTACCAACCCGGTGACGCGCTGCTGATTGTCGACGTCCAGAACGATTTTTGTCCGGGAGGCGCTTTGCCGGTGCAAAACGGCAACCGGATAGTACCGATCGTCAATCGGTGGATCAATCTGGCAAACCGACTGCAAATCCCGGTGTATGCCTCCCGAGACTGGCACCCCAACCATCATCCCAGCTTTGTGGAGCAAGGCGGAAAGTGGCCGCTCCACTGCATCCAGGACACCAAGGGCGCCATGTTTCATCCAGATCTGGAACTGCCTGCCGGGGCCACAATCATCACCAAAGGCACGCGATTCGACCACGATCAGAACTCGGCCTTTGCCGATACCGGGCTGGACGTTCATCTCAAGCGCCAGGGTATTCGACGGCTGTTTATATGCGGACTCGCATTGGATGTCTGTGTCCTGGATACCGTTATGGACGCACGCCAGAACGGATTTGAGGTCGTTCTGATCACAGATGCCTCATGGCCGGTGGACCCCGGACAAGCGTCCCAGGTCGTTGCACGGATGCAAATGGCCGGTGCCGTGCTCACCGAATCGGGAGCCCTGGCTTCAGCGGATGGAGAAAGGCAAGCAAAGGGGCATGTGCAGGCGGACAGCCCCGAGGAGGAAATCGAGATATGCCTCAAAGCACCGGAATGGGCCGAACACGATCGTCTTCACGATAATGATATGCCCTGCGACGACGGCCGCAGCGGATAGAAAACAACGCTTGCATGACTGCTCCCCGTTGGGATGAAATGGGGCCATGGGACCCCGAAAATACAGCCTCGCACCCATTCGGTTGTCTCACCTCGGCGGTTAGCATGAACCCACGCCAATCAAGATCCTTTTCTGCAAACAAGAACCCATCCAAAGGATGAGGAAATGACAACCGTCGGTTCCTTATGGCGGTCGGGACAGGTTGCCGGGTGATTATGGAGATCAACTGGGATTTGATATCGAACTTTGCCATTGCCTTGCTGGCCATCGTCAATCCGGTGGAAAAAATTCCCCTTTGGGTCCAAGCCTCCCAGGGAGGGTCAAGAGATTTTCGTTGGTGGCTGGCCGGCTTGATCATCCTGTCCAGCGCCTGCGTCCTGCTGGTGTTTCTGTGGTTTGGTCACCATCTGCTGATCCAGTTGAAGGTCGAGCTAGCCAGCTTTAAAATCGGGGGCGGCTTGATCCTGCTGCAGTTCGGATTCAGCATGCTCAAAGGCACTGCCGTTGAACTCAAGGAGAACCCCATCGACGAATCCGGTGATCTCAAACACCGGGTCCTGACCCGCTATCAACAGATTTTCATCCCCATCGGGGTACCGGTGATTGCCGGACCGGGAGCAATTACCACCGCCATCATTTACGGCTATCAGAGCCAGTCACTGCTGACGGATATGTTGTTAAGCCTGACGCTGGTCGGGGTGCTGGCCATTGTGTTCGTGGTCCTTTTGCTGAGCCCGGCAATCCAGAAGATCGTCGGCAACCTGTCCCTGGATTTGGTTTCACGGGTATTTGGAATGATTTTGATCGCCATTTCCGTTCAATTTATGGTCGAAGGGCTGTCTGATATTTTTCCGGGATGGGTTGCTTAGAAAAGGCGCACAACCGTGTCCTTTATCGCATCCGGGTTGGCGGGATGCGACTCAAAAAGTTGCACACACCCAGCAATTGGCGTACACTTGGATTCGCAGCCTGATGGGGCGCCATGCCGTTTTTTGGCAGGTCACACAGGCGCTGAATTACAACTTTGATAGGCGTCGCATAATTGTATGGCTACAGCATTTATCGCAGTCGGTTTTGGCCTGGCTATCCTGGTCTGGAGCGCCGACCGTTTCGTGGCGGGCTCAGCCTCCACCGCACGCCATTTCGGCATGCCGCCGCTGTTGATCGGCATGGTGGTCGTCGGCTTCGGGACCTCCGCGCCGGAAATGGTGGTTTCCGCTTTGGCCGCTTCACAGGGCAACCCCGGCATTGCTCTGGGCAATGCCTACGGCTCAAACATCACCAACATCGCCCTTATCCTGGGCCTGACGGCAATGATCAGCCCAATCGCCGTCCATTCCCAGGTGCTGCACAAGGAGCTTCCAATCCTCACCGCCATCACGGCCCTGGCTGCGTGGCAGATTTGGGACGGAGAAATCACCCGTATGGATGCACTGGTTCTGCTGGCCTTGTTTGGCGGGTTGATGACCTGGACCATCTGGCAGGGTATGAAATCAAAAACCGACGCGCTGGGCAGCGAGATGGAGCAGGAATTGGAGGCTCACGCCATGCCGCTTCGCCGAGCGGTGTTCTGGCTTGTCGTCGGTCTGATCCTGCTGATTGTCAGCTCCCGCATCCTGGTCTGGGGTGCGGTGGAGATCGCCCATGGCTTCGGAGTCAGTGATTTGATCATCGGTCTGACCATCGTGGCGGCCGGCACGTCGCTACCGGAGCTGGCCTCGTCGATCATTGCCATCCGCAAAAACGAACACGACATCGCGCTCGGCAATGTCCTCGGCTCAAACCTGTTCAATACCTTGGCGGTGGTCGGGATCGCCGGAACGATCCACCCGATGGCGGTCGGACCTGAGGTCTTCTCACGCGACATCCTGGTCATGGCCGTATTGACCGTTTCACTTTTCATCATCGGGTACGGATTCCGGGGGCCTGGCCGCATCAACCGCTTTGAAGGGGCCGCTTTGCTGGCTTGCTACATCGGCTACACCACTTACCTGGCGAGAACGGTCTTCACCCCATAAAGGTGGTCAATTGGATTTTGCATCTGGAAATCGGACCTCGACCTCCCCGATGGAACTAGCCTGTCTGATCGCAACAAGGGACGCGGTTTGATCATACTTTTCCGAGTGGTTTGCCTTTTTCTCTTCGTAATACACAATGCGGAAAGCTTGAAAAACGCCAAGCAATTCATTTGGTTTCAGACAATACTCATCTTTTTTGCCATCCATGAATGATTCAAAGATCAGCACACCGCCAGGTTTGAGCCCCTCCTGAATCATTGGAAACAGGCGCCTGTCTAAAAACCGGAGGTTAACGATAAGATCATAGCGGTTCCGCGGGATGTTCCATGTATCCAGATCCGCACAGATGACATGGATATCCGGGTTTTTACCTGCCAGGTGATCCGTTGCAACCGTCGATATGTCCACCGCATCCACTGCAAAACCGTTGTCAGCCAAAAAAATACTGTTTCTGCCGTTGCCGCAGGCGATATCCAAAGCATTGCCAACGGGTGCCAGTGTCCAGAATTTCGTCAGGATCAAGGCCGGATCGGTGCTTCCCCGCTTCTTCAGATACCTTGCGTCCCATTTTTTTTTGTCTTTAGCGGTCATGATCCAAAATACACAACTGAGGCGCCGATTTCAACGTAAATACCGGATCCTTTTTCAAGATTCCTTTATCGATACGATGTAATATTTTGTCGATCCGCATTCGGAAAATTGCGCGCCCGAAATTCTTAAATTCGACTGGACCCAACTTCCGCCTTGGACCGCCACCAACCATGCTTATAGTAGTCCCATGGGCCGGTTGCCGTCTTTCGAAGGCGGCACGGTCCCTTTTTGGATCGACAACTCACGTGCATTCGCCTCGATCGGCGAATAGGATTGATAGGAGGTCGCCATGCAAACAAAGACTATTTCCCGGGTCAACCCTTTACCTGTGATTTTGATGCTGACGCTGGCGATGGTTACGGCAGCCGTTTTGTTTGCCGCCGCTGCGGCCATGGCCGCCGGAAGCGCATCCCGTTCCGTATCAAAAACCGACCCATCCCATGACAAACGCCAGAAGGCCAACGCCTATTTCGAGAAGGGCGAGGCCTATCAAGAGCAGGCACAGTACGAAAAGGCAGCCGCACAATATGAAAAAGCGGTCAAGGCCGATGACGGTTATGCCGAGGCTTACAGCAACCTGGGGTTCTGCTACCGCAAGCAGGGTCAGTTCGATCGGGCGATAAGCACCTATAAGCGGGCCATAGATTTAAAACCGGATCTGGCCGAAGCCCATGAATATATCGGCGAGGCCTATGCCGAAATGTCCAGATTCGACCTGGCCGAGCAGCATCTGCAAATCTTGAAAGATCTGGGCGCCGAAGAAGCGGTGGAGTTGGAAACATTCATTCAAAAGCAAAGATCCAAATCCTGAGGCGGGGGAGAAACGGATTGTTGCAATCACCGGTCGGATCAGGCGTGGCGAATCACCCCTGAAGTCATCAACACGAACCGATATGAGGTTTGGGCATGCCCGAGCTGCCCGAGGTTCAGACCGTAGTAAACAACCTGAACCAACACAACATGGTTGGATGCGCCATCACCGGCGCCCGGGTCAGCTGGCCCAGAACCATTACCGGTTTGAGCCCTTCCCGGTTTCAAAAACAGCTCACGGGCTGCCGGATCCGGCAGATCACGCGCAGGGGCAAATACATTGTTTTTCACCTGTCCCGCGGCCTGACCATGCTGATACACCTGCGAATGACCGGGCGGCTTAACTGGGTCGCCTCGGGAAGTCCTGTCAACATCCATGAGCATGTGGTCCTGGAAGTGGAAAAAACCGGCGAACTGCGCTTCCAGGATACGCGCAAGTTCGGCCGTATTTTCCTGACCGGGACACCCGAGACGATCCTGGGCCGACTGGGGCCTGAGCCGTTGGCAGCGGATTTCACCAGCCAGCGCTTACTCAGGATGCTGCAGGTCCGGCGACGCCAGATCAAACCGCTGTTGCTGGATCAGAGCTTCCTGGCCGGAATGGGCAACATCTACGTTGATGAAGCCCTCTGGGGGGCGAGGATCCACCCGCAACGCTTGAGCAGTTCACTGTCAGGCGGGGATGCCAAGGCGCTGCATCAGGCGATTTTGCATGTTCTGAAGGAGGGAATTAAAAACATGGGCACCTCTCTGGGCAACGGCAAAGGCAACTTCTATTCGGTGGGCAGCCGGCCGGGCCGCAACGCGGATCAACTCAAGGTATTCCGGCGCACCGGCAAAGCCTGCCCGCGCTGCAACGCGCCCATCGAACGCATCATCGTGGCCCAGCGCAGCAGTCACCTATGTCCCGCCTGCCAGAAAGCGCCATAGTGGTTCCCGGCATCTGGTGGCAGGGGGCGGCCAACTGCCAGCGGTTTCAAGGCGTGATTCAATCCTCCGCACGAAAATCGCCGCGAAATGCGCTCGCTGTCGTGGTTCGCAATGACGCTGCAGGGGAAACCGATCAGTTGAGCAGGAGTGCGGCAGCAATGAGGAGCAGCAGGCCCAGGCATAAGTAGGTCAATCGCTTTTTCGTTACCATGGGAGTGGCTGGCTGAGCGGATTGCCCCTTCTGCTTGAAAGCACGAATCCGTTCTATTTTTTGCCTTTCCCGCATGCTTTCCAAATGCCTGATTTCGGCGCCCCGCCTCTCATGCGGACCGCTTCTGCGTTCGTCAGAGACAAAGACGTGAATCAGGCGCCTGTCGGCTGTCATTCTTCTTTCCATAGACCCTCTCTCTCGCCCGGTGACTGAAACCGCATCAATTTTTGAAAATATTAAGTGAAATCATACCTGTTTTGCTTGTCAACAGCAAACTTCTGTCCTGAGTGGACCCGGTCGGAGCCCGGTCATGGTCCAAACCTGAGCGCCTGTGCGTCACGAGGAATCGAACACCTCTCTAAAATAAGCCCCGCAGGGGATTTTTTCAAGGGCCCTCGGGTTGCCATGGAACAACGGCAGTCTCCCGTTTCTCTGTTTCACCGCCTTGACTTTCCCGGGTGCATCTGCTTAAAATCCGGCCCGCTAACCGAGATCACACCTGATTTTCGCTCGATCCTTGCGCCTTCCAGAACGAGGCCTATGAAACCAGAACATGTCGTTGTCACCGGACGGGGAACCATCAACGCAATTGCCAACAATGCTGACGAGTTCGCCGCCGCCCTGAAAGCCGGCACCTGCGGCATCGGACCGGTGACCCTGTTCGACACCAGCGGTTATCGCACCCATACCGGTGCCCAGGTCAACGATTTCGATCCTCGACGGCATATCCCGGACACCTACTCCCTCAAGCGCATGTCACGCTCGGACTGCATGGCCCTGGCGGCTGTGCTGGAAGCACTGGCAGACGCAGGGTTGATGCCTGTATTAAAGGAAATGGCGGCCTATACCGGGGTGGTGATCGGCGGCGGGGCCGGAGGTATGCTGGAGTGCGAACCGGTTTTTGCCCGCTATCTGGCATACGGGGCCGATCGGTTGCCCGCCACCCCATTTGCAGCCTTTTCCTGCGCTTCAACGGCAGACCATATCGCCACGCATTTAAAACTCATGGGTCCCAAGACCACCTTCATGACCGCCTGCTCCTCCGGTGCCACGGCAATCGGCTACGCCCGTGACCTGATCCGGCAGGGAGCCGCCGAGGTGATGGTCTGCGGTGGAACCGAACCCTTGTGCCGCATCACCTATTCGGCTTTCAACGCCCTTCAGGCTGTAGATCCGGACTTCTGCAAACCCTTTGACCGCAATCGCCGGGGAATGAGTCTGGGCGAAGGTGCGGGGATATTGATTCTGGAATCGCTGACCCACGCCCGACATCGGGGTGCCAGGATTTACGGCGAAGTGCTCGGCTGCGGCATCAGCTGCGATGCCAGCCACATGACGGCCCCGGACCCCAATGCATCCGGCGCCGTGGGTGCCATGACCGCCGCCCTGGCCGATGCCGGCATTTCACGGCAGGATGTGGACTATGTCAATGCCCACGGAACAGCCACGCCGGCCAATGACCTGATGGAGATCCGGGGAATCAAGACCGTATTCGGCAACCGGGCCCAACAGATTCCGGTCAGTTCCACCAAATCCATGATCGGCCATACCCTGGGCGCTGCAGGCGCCATTGAAGCCGTAGCTTGTATCTTGGCCATCGAGCAGGGGTTCATTCCGCCGACCATTCACCATGAGACCCCTGACGAAGCCTGCAACCTGGACGTGGTACCCGGTGTTTCGCGGAAAGCAGCGGTTGATATTGTGCTTTCCAACTCCTTTGCCTTCGGCGGTAACAACACCTCCCTGGTATTGGGAAGGTTCGTACAAAACGGGGGTGGCCGGTGAGGCGGGTGGTGGTTACCGGAATGGGGCTGGTGACCCCCCTGGGCATCGGCCGCGCAGCGTTTGCCAGGAATTTATTCGCTGGTGGCTGCGGCATCCGCGCCATCGAAGGCTTCGACACGGCTGCCTTTAAATCTCATCTGGGGGGCGAAGTGGGCAATTTTTCACCCGCTGATTTCATCGCCCCCCGCACCTTGCGGCGCATGGATCGCCTCTCCCAGATGGTTACCGCCTCGGCATGCATGGCCCTGGACGATGCGGGTGTCGATCTTACTGCTGCGGACCGCAGCCGGTTGGGCGTCGTCATGGGAACAGCCTTCGGCGCCACGGATGTTGCCGCCCAGTTCGCCAGCACCCTTTTTACCGAAGGGCCCCGCCGGGTCAATCCCATCCTGGTGCCCAACACCGTGATGAACGCACCGGCCGGCCACGCCGCCATTGAACTGGGGCTGCGGGGCATCAACACCACACTGAACCACCGGGAGGCCTCAGCGGAATCGGCCATCGCTTATGCGGCAAGCCAGATCCAGCATGGACGTACCGATCTATTGCTGGCCGGCGGCGGGGACATTCTATCGCCTTTCCTTTTCACCGTGCTGGAGCGATTCATGGCCTTGTCTCCCCAGGATGGCGCCCAGGAACAGGCGCGCCCCTTCGACCGGCAGCGCAACGGTCCGGTGGCCGGAGAAGGGGTCGGACTGCTCTGTCTCGAGGCGCTGGAACCGGCCCGGTCGCGCGGGGCAGCCATTATTTGTGAAATCGCCGGCTGGGGCATGAGCAGCGCTCCGGCACCGGCCAACGACTGGCCCGACAATCCGGCCGGACCGCTGCGGGCCCTGCACAGTGCCGCTGCCATGGCCAACGTATGCCCCGATAACATCGACACGGTTTACGCCGCAGCAAGCGGCGGCATCAAATCCGACCGGTTGGAGGCCCAGGCGCTGGAGCAGTTTTTTAAGGGCGATCGAAAACCGGTGGTGACGGCCATCAAAGGTGCCCTGGGAGAAAACTTCGCCTCCGGCGGTTTTCGCGCAGCGGCCATGGCACTTTCCATCCAGGACGGCATCGTGCCCCCGACCCTGGGCCTTAGGTCTCCCATGGTTGCATTGGATGTGGTGCAAACGAAGTCGCGAAAGATGACCGTAAAGCATGGACTGATCAACGCATGCGCATCCGGAGGCACCTTTGCCGCGCTGATATTTGCCAAAATGTCACCTCAGGACAGGACACCCGATCTTCGATGATTCAGGGAGATTGCCGCGCGCGTCAGGTTTTGACCCGGGTCATGTACTGGCCGGTTTCCGTGTTGACGCGGACAACCTCCCCGGCGGTCATGTATTCAGGAACCAGCACGGAAATTCCGTTGGACAGTACGGCGGGCTTGTTGCGGTTGGTAGCCGTGGCGCCCCTGATCACCGGCGCGGTTTCCACGATCGCCAGGTCGATGGTCTGGGGAAGTTCAATACAAAGTGGGTGACCGTCTCTGAGCAGGGTCGTGATGCCCTCCAAGCCGTCGACCAACCATTGGGTCTGCCCTTCGAGCGTCTCCTCGGACAGGGTGTACTGATCGTAGTTTTCACTGTCCATGAAGGTGAACAGGTTCTGGTCCCGGTAAAGGAAACTGACCCGGCGCTTGTCTACCGCCATCTCTTCCAGCACATCGTTTCCCTTGTAGGTCTGATCCAGTTTCTGCCCCGTGATCAGCGAGGCATACCGGACTCGGTAAAGGGTATTGGCCCCCCGTGCCGTCGGGGTGTGAACATCAATCTGCCTGACCTGGTAAGGGTGGTTGTCAATATTGATGATGCGGCCTTTCTGAAGATTGCTCGCTTTTGGCACCGTTGTTCTCCTGTAACGTCATCGTTGCTGAAAATTAAAGGCTGCGGATTGGCTCCAGGGTTAGGATTGCACCTGATCGCTGGAACAGCACCCTTATACCGCCAATCCGGTTTCAGGGCAATACGGTTGACGATGAAATCAGGCGGCACCATGTTATATGCGACCGAATAAACAGGCCTGGCTTTTGGAAAAGCGTTTGCATGGCAACCTGTGGTAAAAAATGGGTGCAAGCCCTTTCCCTGGCAACGAAGCAGTCGAATTTTCACCACCACACCGGTTGAGGACGACATTGAATGACCCTTTGACATTGGGAAACCTGCCCCTGGCCGCGTTGAACCCCACGCAGCAGCGGCACCTGTTCACAAAGATCGACGCTATTTTCGAAAGCGCCATCTATGCCCGATCACCCCAAAAAAGACCGCCGGGCAAAGCGGGACTCAGAGCCGAAAAAGGCTACTACCGCTTGCTCTATCTGGAGAATGACCTGCACGAAAAGGTCGATTCTCCTGCGAGAACGGATCCGGGTGAACCTTCCTATGATTGGGACCACCTGAACGTAATCATGCGGCAACTGGCGGACATCCCCGAGCTTCAATCGGAAATCCTGAACCGTATCGAATCCGCGCTGGAAGAGATTGCAACCCAGCGGCCGACGCTTGATTGACATCCGGTTGAGGATCATAATCGAGATGTGCTATGAATTGCTGGTCATACGGGCATCGGGAGCACGATTAACCGTTAACCGCCGGAAGACTCATTACCCATGAAAAACATTGGCGTGGCCCACGAGAACCTTGACCATCAGGTTTACCTGATCGTCAAGCAGATGATCACTGAGCGCAAGCTGGTCCCCGGTGAAAAAATTCACCAGGAAAAACTGGCCTCCGAGATGGGTATCAGTCGCACGCCGCTGATCAATGCATTGAAGTTTTTAGAGAAGGAAAAGCTGGTCGAAGCCAAACCGCGACGGGGCTTTTTTGTTCGTGCCTTCACGCGGGAGGAGGCGATAAGCATTTTCGAACTCAGAGAGGTTCTCGAAGGCCTTGCCGCCAGACGGGCGGCCGCAGCACTAACAAAAAACAGGCAAAAAAAGCTGCGCGGCTTCTTCAGCCGATTCCCTGAAAAAGGGCCGGTGACCGACAGTCGGGCCTATGCCGAAGCGGATCGACGGTTTCACCTGTACATATCCGAGATCGGGTCGCGTGAATTTTTAAAAAGCATTCTGGAATCCTTCAACATCATCAGCTTTTCCTACCAGCTGGTCTTCGCAGAGGGCTTGGTGCGCCGGCCGGATGAGACCCTGCCCGAGCACCGCGCCATTATCGAAGCCATCTGCAGCGGCGATGGTGACGCGGCCGAGGAAAACATGCGTCGTCACTTTCGCCGGTCCATCCAGCGCCTCACCGCCGAATCACCATAGCCGCCATTTTGTCCAATCCAAAAGGTTTACGGATTCGAAAAACGCAATCCGGATAATTGGGGACCGACCGCCGCACTCAAACCAACGGTGCATCGATTTTACAGAACATGCTCACATCTGGGCTCTGGGCCTGCCGCTCCCGGTATTCAGGACGGCTCTCCCGGACAAACCCCAGTTGCGTGTAAAGGGCTTCCAGGCGGGGATTGTTGGTCAGGGAGATGAAACGCGTGTATCCGTGCGCATGCATCAACGCCATAAAGGATTTCACCATGTGCACGCCCACCCGCTGGTTGCGGAAGCGGGTGGAGATGGCCAGGGCGGCTAGTTCCACGGTCTGCGGGTCGATCAGCTTCTGCTCCACGCAGCCCACCACAATACCGTCGATGGCTGTAATGAAAAACCGGTGCCGGTTATGGTCCAGGTAAGCCTTGGTGCGCGGTTTCAGGAACCCCGAGCGCTTGTACATTTCAAGAATCCGGTGAACGATGGCCACCTCTTCGTCGGTCTGCACCTGGCGGAATTCTTCCTGGAAGTTGTTGGCAATGAGGGTGCCCGCCCCTTCCACAGTGAAAAGTTCGTGTTTGATGGTGTTTTTGCCCGCAGGCAGGATGTGTACGCGGTCACACTGGCCAGCCTCGATCTTCTGACAGATGCACGCCATGGCACCCTTAAAGTTGACGTTGGCGATCAGATCGCCGAAGTCCTCCATCGATTCACGGACCCGACCGGTGGTAATCGCGTTGATTTTGTTACCTTGGTGGTCAATGAGATAGCGGCGCTCCAGAAAAAGAACCTTGAACATGGTTTGCCTGTGATTGAGCACCGCGTCGTAAAAATCGATCTCCGGGGAAATGCGGATAATGCCGGTTGCCGGCAGCCGGTTTTCCAGCTGTTTGATCAGCTTCTGATTGGCGAAGCGGTTGGGCATGTTGTGGATCAGTGTGGTCAGGGCGCCGTGGCGAACCAGAAACTTGATGTCGGCGATGATATCCTGAAAGTGGCCGCGCAGAACACCTTCCCTGCAGGCAATGAAAACCTCCCTGCCGGCAAGGGCGCGCGCGTATTCCTTCAGGTAAAGTTTGGGCATGGGTGCAACAACCGATCACTGTAATTGTTGATGAATCAGAAGTCTTGAATGCCCGTATACGTTTCTGGGGTAATCCTCAACAATTCCTTTTTCACGGCCGGGGCCACATCCAGAGCGTCAATGAAGGTGACAATGGCGGCCCTGTCGATGGCCGCATGGGTGCGGGTGAGGGCCAGCAGGGTTTCGTAAGGTCTGGGATAGCCTTCCCGCCGCAGGATGGTCTGAATGCCTTCGGCCACCACGGCCCAGTTGGCGTTCAGGTCTTTTTTCAATGCGTCCGCGTTGAGAATCAGCTTGTCCAGCCCGCGCCGGATCGATTTGAGGGCAATGAGGGTATGACCCAGCGGAACCCCGATGTTGCGGATCACCGTGGAATCGGTCAGGTCCCGCTGAAGGCGTGAGATGGGCAGTTTGGCCGCCAGATGGGTCAGCACGGCGTTGGCGATCCCCAGATTGCCTTCGGCGTTTTCGAAATCGATGGGATTGACCTTATGGGGCATGGCCGACGAACCGATCTCGCCCGTTGTGATTTTCTGCTTGAAATAGTCCATGGAGATATAGGTCCACAGGTCTTTGCACAGGTCCAGCAAAATCGTGTTGATGCGTTTGACGCCGTCGAAAAAAGCAGCCAGGTGGTCGTAGTGCTCGATCTGGGTGGTCGTACGGGAGCGGTGCAGCCCCAGCTCCTCGTTCACCAGGTGGTTGCCGAAGGCGACCCAGTCGACCTCCGGATAGGCCACGTGGTGGGCGTTGAAATTGCCCGTGGCGCCGCCGAACTTGGCGGCGAAGGGCACGCTTTCGAGCATCGCAATCTGCTGGGTCAACCGTTCCACGAACACATACATCTCCTTGCCCAGCCGGGTAGGGGATGCAGGCTGACCGTGGGTCCGGGCCAGCATGGGCACCAGTTTCCATTCCCGGGCCCTGGCCGTAAGGTCGGCCAGAACGGTTTCCAGCGCCGGCAGCATCACGGCTTGCCAGGCCTCCTTCAGTGAGAGCGGTACGGCCGTGTTGTTGATGTCCTGAGACGTAAGACCGAAGTGGATGAACTCCTTGTGAGGCGAAAGGCCCAGCCGGTCGAAGGTGTCCTTGACGAAATACTCGACGGCCTTGACATCGTGATTGGTGGTCTTTTCGATCTTTTTGACTGTGGCCGCATCCTCCATGGTGAAGCGGCTGCAGACATCCCGCAGCCGCTTGAATACCGCCGGATCGACATCCGCCAGTTGAGGCAGGGGCAGTCGGCACAGGGCGATGAAGTATTCGATCTCCACCCGGACCCGATAGCGGATCAGGGCGCCTTCGCTGAAATAGTCGGACAGGGGGGCGGTGGCCTGCCGGTATCGGCCGTCCACCGGGGAGACGGCGGTCAGGGTGGTCAGTGGCATGGGATCTCCTCGTTGATAGGTATGGTCGGACTTGATTTTGTTCAGGCCGCTTATAAAAAAATGGGCCGCCAATGTCAAATCTCCGCAAATGGAAGGATCGTTCAGCGATCACATGGCCTCAGGCGTTCATCCAGCCGGGTAAATCGTTTTTGGGTTTTAAGGGTGTTCACACCGATGGCCAGTGCCCGCCGGGTGCCCACCAGCACCACCATGCGCCGCCCCCGGGTGACGGCGGTATATATGAGGTTGCGCTGAAGCAGCACGTAGTGCTGGGTCATCACGGGCATGACCACGGCCGGGTACTCCGAGCCCTGAGCCTTGTGCACCGAGACGGCATAGGCCAGAACGATTTCGTCCAGGTCGGAAAATTCGTAGACCACCGCCCGGTCGTCGAAATCAACGATCAACTGTTGCAGATCAGCGGTGATGGCCGTAATCCGGCCGATATCGCCGTTGAACACATCCTTGTCATAATTGTTGCGGATCTGCATCACCTTGTCATGCAGCCGGAATCGTCGGTCGCCCCGTACCACGTGGTCTTCACCGGAATTCAGTACCTCCTGAAGCTGCCGGTTCAGATTTCCCGCCCCCAAAAGCCCCCGGTGCATGGGGGTGAGCACCTGGATGTCGTTGAACGGATCGAACCCCAGTCTGGGCAGCCGTTCGCCGACAATGGTACAAATCGTCGACAGGGCATCTTCCGGAGTTTCGCGCTGAATGAAAAAGAAATCACCGTCAGTTGCATTGTCGGTCACTGGCATCTTGCCGCTGTTGATCCGGTGGGCGTTGATGATGATCCGGCTCCGTTCGGCCTGCCGGAAAATTTTGTTGAGTCGAACGGTTACCACGGCTTGTGAGTCGATGATGTCCTTGAGCACGCTGCCCGGACCCACCGAGGGCAGTTGGTTGACATCACCCACCAGGATCAGGGTGGCAGATGGCGGAACCGCTTTCAACAGGTGATGCATGAGCAGGATGTCGATCATGGAAGCTTCGTCGATGATGAGAAGTTCGCAGGACAACGGGTTGTTCTCAGTTTTCTGAAAGCCGCCCCGGGCCATGGAAAACGCCAGCAGCCGGTGAATGGTTTTGGCCTCGTGCCCGGTGGCCTCGCTCATGCGTTTGGCCGCCCGTCCGGTGGGGGCGGCCAAACGCACGGATGCATTCCTTCGCGAAGCGATCTTCAAAATGGCGTTGATGATGGTTGTTTTTCCGGTGCCCGGCCCTCCGGTAATCACCATGACCTTGCTTTCCAGGGCACTTTTTACCGCCTGCACCTGCATATCCGCCAATCGGATGGAAAGGTGCCCCTGCACCCATGCCAAATCGTCGGCCACATCAACCAGGGAAACCTGGCGAGGCGTCCCGATCAACGTCCGCAGGCGTTGGGCAATGCGGGTCTCACACAGGTGAAACTTGGCCAGGTAAACCGCCCGGCTGCCATCCGGCAGGGTTTCCACAACAATCTGGTCCCTTTTGCCGAGGACCTCCAGTGCGCCGACCAAACTAACGAATTCGGTCCGCAGGATTTCGGCGGTCTTCGCCATCAACTGGGTTTCAGGGTAGTAGACGTGGCCGTCGTCTGCCAACTGGTGAAGCACGTAGAGGATGCCGGCCTCAATTCTCACCGGAGCGTCTTTCTCAAAGCCCAGTTTCTCGGCGATCCGGTCGGCGGTTACAAAGCCGATGCCGAAAATATCGGTGGCCAGTCGGAAGGGGTTTTCCCGCACCACAGCAAGGCAGCGATCGCCATATTGCTTGAAGATTTTTATGGCATAGGCGCAACTGACCCCATGGCTCTGCAGAAAGAGCATCACGCCGCGAATCTCCTTCTGTTCAGCCCAGGCGGTCTGGATCATGGCCGCGCGCTTTATTCCGATTCCCGCTACTTCGGTCAGACGCTGTGAATCGCTGTCAAGAATATCCAGGGTCGCCTTACCGAAAAGATCGACAATGCGTTCGGCAATCTTGGGACCCAGTCCTCGGACCATGCCCGAGCCCAGGTATTTTTTGATTCCGCTGACGGTCGCCGGTACCTGGGTCTGATAATGTACGACCTTGAACTGTTCGCCGAAACGGGGGTGCTGAGTCCACTCCCCCTGCATCTGCAGCACTTCCCCGGGAACAGGTGCCATCAGGCTGCCCACCACGGTCACCAGGCCCGGGCGACCCGACACCCTCACCTGGGCAATGGTAAAACCGCTCTGGTCGTCGCTGTAGGTGATCCGTTCGATCTGACCGGCGATTCGATCCGGATTGACTTCAGGTGCCGGTAAAATGTCGGTATCGGAGACCACCATGGGCAATCACACCCGGTCCGGCAAGCGGATCTCCGACGGGCTGAGCCTATCGGGGGTAAAGCATTCGATGTCGATGCAGACGTCATTGCCCTGCTTGCGAATCCAGCCGGTGGGTTGCACCTGGAAGATCTCGCCCATGGCAGCCTCCTTGTAGATGGGAAAAGTATGCTTGCATACAATCAACTTGCAACCCGATGATCAAGAAATATATTATGGATATGCTTGATTAACCGGTCATGATTGCATACATGTTTCTGCCATGGGCTATATTTTTGACTTTCACGATGCCAAACGCTACGATCAGTGGATGCGTAAGCGCAGGAACCGCTTTGCCGCTGACCTGGAAAGCCGTCTCATGCTGGGAATGCTGGAGCCGGTTGCCGGGGAAACGGTGCTGGACGTTGGCTGCGGCACCGGGGCTTCGATCGCACCCCTGCTGGAAAAGGGGCTCGACGCGACAGGCATCGACCCGTCACCTTACATGCTGGACATTCTGGCTGCAGCTTTTGGAAATCGGGTCTCCCTGTACCGCGGAATCGCCGAAGACCTGCCCTTTGATGACAACTCCTTCAACCATGCCTGCCTCTTTACCAGCCTCGAATTTGTGGATGACCCCAAAAAAGCGCTTTCAGAGGCCTTTCGGGTGGCCAAGGACCGGGTGTTCATCGGCTTTTTGAACCGCTATGCCCTTGCCGGCATCGGCCGGCGCGTCCAGGGAATTTTTACCCCGACCATTTTCAACCGGGCCACCTTCTTCAGTGTTTGGCAAATCAAAAGCATGGTCCGGGAATTGATGGGGCCGGTGCCGGTGTGCTGGCGCACGGTCTGCCAGCTTCCCGTACCTTGGGAGGCCTGGATGAAGCAT
This sequence comes from Desulfosarcina sp., assembly GCF_046496365.1. Lineage (GTDB taxonomy): Bacteria > Desulfobacterota > Desulfobacteria > Desulfobacterales > Desulfosarcinaceae > Desulfosarcina. Next base: position 18,957 of record NZ_JAWOHB010000144.1, on the reverse strand, counting down.
ATCGAAGGCTCTGGCCTGGTCCAGCGGTTCCCCTTCGGTGCCTTTGCCGGCATGGTCGTCACCCTGGTGCCCAGATTCCGCACACGTCCTTTGGCCATCCAATACCAGCCCAAAACTGTCCGCGGCATCACCGCCGGTGCGGCCGGCTGCTCCAGCATGACCCCAACCAACGGTGGGGGCAATTTTTCGCGGCAGTCGGCGGAAATAGGTGAGAACAATTTGACAAAACTGTCAAATAACTGTTTAAATTAAAAAGTTTATGTTTTCGGGTCAAGGGTGCCGATGGCCGCAAAATCAGCACTCCAGGAAAGGATCCCGCCCTGATGGAAGCCTGGCTCTACGAAACCATGCAAGGCCAGCGGGTCCGCTGCCGATTGTGCAGTCACATGTGCATCATCGGCAGCGGCAGCCGCGGAATCTGCGGCGTGAGGGAGAACCGGGACGGCGTTCTGGAAACACGCGTGTACGGACGCCTGATCGCTGCCAGCGACGACCCCATTGAGAAAAAGCCGATTTTTCACATGTTGCCCGGCAGCCGTTCTTTTTCCATCGCCACGGTCGGTTGCAATTTCAAGTGCCGGTTCTGCCAGAATGCCGACATCGCTCAAATGCCCGCGGATGCAAACGGCAGGGTGACGGGTGACCCGACCACGCCGCAGCAGGTGGTAGCCGCCGCCCGGCAACGGGGCTGCGCCAGCATCGCCTACACCTATACCGAACCGACCGTTTTTTTTGAGTTTGCCTGTGAAACGGCGCAGCTGGCCAATCGCCATGGGATCAAGAACATATTCGTGACCAATGGTTTCATGAGCGCCGAGGCCCTGGAGCGGGTCAGCCCCTGGCTGGATGCCGCCAACGTGGACCTGAAAGCGTATAATGACGATTTTTACAAACAGCAGTGCGGCGCCCGGCTGGAGCCGGTGAAAGAGACCCTGCGGCGCATGAAACGCCTCAACGTCTGGGTGGAGATAACCACCCTGATCATTCCCGGTCTCAACGACGATCCCGGAGAACTCTCCCGGCTGGCGGCCTTCATCGCCGAGGAGCTGGGCGTCGAAACCCCCTGGCATGTGAGCCGGTTTCACCCAACCTACCGGCTGACGGACCGTGGCTCGACACCGGTGGGTACCCTCCTCAAGGCAAGGGAAATCGGCATTGCCGCCGGGCTTAAGTACGTCTATACAGGTAATATTGCCGGTCAGGGTGGTGAAGACACCTTTTGCCCCGGTTGCGGGGAGACCGTAATTGCCCGCCGAGGGTTTCAGATCACCGACAACCGGGTACGCAACGGCCGGTGCAGCCGCTGCGAAACGATCATCGAAGGCATCGGAATGTAACCAAAAGAAGCCAGGCGCCGGAATTCAGTCCATAAAGCGATCTGATCTTTCGTTCCACCTTCTGGATCCTAAATAAATAGCAAGGCCTCAGATGGACGTGTTTGAATGGGGCGGGGTTAATTTTGCGTAAAGGCTATCGGAGATAATACGCCAACCATGTCAACCATCGGGACGCTCAATCTGGATCACTTGGTCGGTCAGCAGGTGGGCACCTCCGTGCTGTTGAGAAAACTGGGGCACGGTGCCATGTCCGCCGTGTTCGTGGCCTTCCAGAAAACCCTCAAGCGACAGATTGCCGTCAAGGTCCTTCCCAAATCCCTGTTGACCGAAAAAACAGCCGCGTTTTTCCAGCAAGAGGCCGAATCGGCGGCCATCCTGGCGCATCCCCACATCATACCCGTGTATGAGGTGGGCGAAACCACGGAGTTTCTCTTTTTCACCATGCAGCTGGTCAAAGGCCACGAATTGTCCTATTTCATCCGGCGAACCCAGAAGAATATCGTCCCTTCCAAACGGTTTATGCCACTGCAGACGGTCATTTCCCTGATGCTGAAGATCCTCGATGCGCTGGCCTATGCCCACGACAACGACATCGTGCACCGCGACATCAAACCGGACAACATCATGATTGAGGACAACTCCAAACGGCCGTTGATCACCGATTTCGGCGTGGCCCGTGTTTCCCGAACCACGAGCAAGAGTGACCGGCTGCTCCTGGGCACCCCCATCTATATTGCGCCGGAACAGATCCTGTCGGGAACCGTCGACGGCCGTGCGGACATTTACAGTGCCGGAGTGATGATGCTGGAGATGCTCATGTCCACACTGCCCTATCCGCCTTACCGGACGGCCATGGACCTACTCAAGATGAAGCTTGCCTTGAAGGATCGGATCTTTCTGCAGCGGCCATCCCAGGTCCATCCCGTGGCCAACCGGACATTGGATGCGATCCTGTTCAAGGCCCTGGCTTTTGACCGGGATCAGCGCTACCCTTCCTGCCGGGAGTTTGCATCGGAGCTGGAACACTTTTTGAAGAAACCAACCCAGCGATGACACTACCTTCAGCCAGATGAGGACACCATGCCCTTAGACGCCGCCACGAAGAATCAACTCTCCCAATTCGGGCGAACCGTAGCCCTGCTGTTCAATCGCTCCATGATGTACCAACCCGACCACCCGTTTGTGGAACAGTCCATCGACATGTTTTACGATGGCGCCGTCAAGCTGCTCAACATCATCTCTCCGCTGGTCTTTATTCTCAACCGCGAGGAGTTTTTCGTGGATGAGGAGCCTTTGGATCCCCGTCTCAACGTGGGGCGCCTGGTGATGCTGTTCAAAAACAACGGCATTCAATCCATTTCCATGGAGCCTGGTCTAGAACGGCGGGAGATCAAGGTCTTTCTGGAGGTGTTCGGCAACATCAACAAATACGATGGCGCCGAAGGCTTTAAAAAAGCCATATTCGCCCGTGGGGTGACCAGCATCAGGGTCAACCACGTGCGGTATAAAAAAGTGACCGACGATGATGAGGTGATCTCCAAGGATGCACTCAAAGATCTGACCCCCCAGATGATGGCTGCCGAAGATGAGGCCAAGACGCGCAAGATGTTCATGGACACCCTGCTGGAAAGCGTGCTCACCGAAGAGTTTGCCAAAACCCTGAACATCGAATCCCTCATGGCCAATCCTGGTGCCGTCTCCAGAAACATGATCCAGGCCGATCTGGCGGTTGTCCCGGGCGGGGGCAAGGGTTCGGGCGGCGGCGGTTCCGGCACTGGCGGGTCAGGTTCCGGGATCGGAACTGGCGCCATCACTGGTGGCGGTGGACCAGGACCTGGTGATGGCTTGGGAACAGGCCCGGGCGGAATGGGTGGAATCGGTCCGGACGGGGGCGGCGCCGGCGGAGCCATCTCTGGAGACGGAGAAGGCGGCGGATCTGGACCGGGCGGCGGCGGTGGCCCCGGCCCGGGACCGGGTGGCGCAGGAGCGGGCGGCAGGACGGACCCCCTTGACGGTTCAGGGGCCGGTGAAGGTGGCGCCGGCGGATCGGGAACAGGGAGCCACGGCAACCTGCTTTTTCAACAACTGGAGGTAATGCGCATCGAGGTGGAAAAGCACCTCGCCGGCAAAGACGATGTGGCCATTGCCGATCTGGCCGGTGCCGTCTTCGATATGAAGAAGCAACTGCTCGAGGGCATCGAGGCCCAGAAAGCGTTGGGCGTCGCCTATGAAAACGAAGCAGCCATTCTGGAAAATGCCAACGAACTTACCGACCGCGTATTGATCCAGTTGGTACGAGACGAATACCAGCAAGGCAAGATCACACCTGCACGAATGGCCCAGCTTCTCCGGCGGCTCGTGCCCGAAGCTGCCGAACTCAAACGGCTGCTGCCGAAAATTAAATCGGCCCTGCTGGATGAAGGCATGTCCCACACCCAGTACCTGGAGCTGGTGCAGGAGCTCAGCAAGGAGCTGCAGAGCGAAGGTCTGGCCAATATCCTTCAGGAGAGCGGTGAAGAGATCGGTGTGGACGGCGATCAGCTGATCGCTGAATTCAAGCAGAATCCCGAGCAGGCCGCCCAGCTGATCTACCTGGCCTCCGAAATCCGCAAGGGCACCGGAGATGAGGATGTGCTGGCGGACATTCTGGCCGGCTACGTGGAGCAGATGGGCAGCCAGATGGCCATGGATCAGACCCAGGAGAAGGATGACGCGGAACATCTGAAAAAAGTGGTGAGCAGCATCGAGTCCAAGATCGTCCGTCAGTTGGGGAAAATGGATGTGGGCGGGGATGTCATCACCAAACTTGAGGACCGCCTCAACGCCCGAATGGAAACGGTTCTGGAACAAATGCGCGCCGAATGGATCAGGGCCAGGGGGCAGACGGGCGACGGCGGGACCACAGGCCGCCAGAAGGTTCTCAGCGTGCTGCAGACGCTGGAACAGAGCGTCAGTGAGCAGGACGAACTGGGAGAAATTCTCAAGATCGTCCGAAAAAAGGTGGAAGCCGGCGAGTTTGATGAGAACAACTACAAGAAAATCCAGGATGAGATTTCGCTGCAAAAGCAGCTGATCAAGGACAAAGAAGCCAACCGGATCATGCCCACCGGCGTGATCAAGGCCGGTTCAATGGCATTCATCCTGGAAAAGGAGATTGCCCGGGCCAATCGCTATACCTACGACTTTTCCGCCCTGGCCTTTTCCATGGTGCGCATCAAACCCCGCGCAAAGGTACCGGCCGGCGTCATCAACAATGAAATCCTCATGGAAACCGTTCTGGCCAAGCTTTCCGAAACATTTCGCGAAGTGGATATCGTCGGCCAACTGGGCAAGAACACCATCGTGGCGGTCCTGCCGATGATCAACCGCGACGATTCAAAAAAAGCGCTGAACCGGGTGATGAAAGTTCTTCAGGAAGCACCCATCGACGTGAAAGGGGTTCCCATCGATTTCAAATTTGCGGGAATTGCCATTACCTTCGACGGCCAGCACACGCCGGATGCAAAAAGCTTCATGCGGGTGATGTCCGGCCGGTTGCAGGACATGGCCAACCGTTTGAAAAATATTCAGTCTTTAATGTAAACCGAAAAATGCACACCCGAACCGTTTTCTTTTTGTTAGTGGCGCTCACCGTTTGCACAATGGCCATAGCCGCCGGGAATCCGCCGGCCACTGCACCGGTTTTCCCGCCCAGCCTGTCAAGCTACGATGATTCGGATGCGGGCGGCATCGTCGCCATCCTGAGCAGCCGTATCCGACAGGAACCGTTTAACGTGGTGGCGTCGCTCATTTTCCTGTGCGCAATCATCCACACCTTTCTGACCGGCCGATTCATGGTCATTGCCCACCGCTGGGCCCATGACCATGACGAAAAGATAAAAAAGGGATTGGCGCCACGGGATTCGGTACACCACGGCGCCGAACTGTTTCATTTCCTCGGTGAGGTCGAGGCGGTTTTCGGCATCTGGGCCACCATCCTGGTAGGCGCCATTGTACTGTTTTTCGACTGGCCAACGGCCAAGAGCTACATCTTGACCAAGGTGAATTTCACCGAACCGATGTTTGTAGCGGTCATCATGGTCCTGGCCGCCTCGCGCCCGATTCTGAAAGTCTCGGAAGGTTTCATGTGGAAGATCGCCGGCCTGCTGGGTGGCACACTCAACGCCTGGTGGTGGACCATTTTGACCGTGGGCCCCATTCTGGGCTCCTTGATCACCGAACCGGCGGCCATGACCATTAGCGCCATGCTGCTGGCCGAAAAATTCTTCGTGCTCGCCCCTTCGAGAAAATTCAAGTATGCCACCCTTGGTCTGCTCTTCGTCAATATCTCCGTGGGCGGCACACTGACCAGCTATGCGGCGCCTCCTGTGCTGATGGTAGCGGCGCCCTGGCAGTGGGACACCGCCTTCATGCTGACCCATTTCGGCTGGAAAGCGGTATTGGGCATCCTGACGGCCAATCTGAGCTATTTTCTCATGTTTCGCAGTGAGTTGAAAGCGCTGCAGAAGCAGTTTGCCATTCAAACCCTGAAAGATGAAATCCAGCAGCGCTACCTCAAGCGGGTCAACGTGGAAGCGATGATGGACCAGTGCATCGAAAAACTTGAGGATCGTTTCCATTTTGTGGACACCTTTTCCGATCAACTGAAGAACGTCGGCCGGGAACTCACCCGGAACTTAGAGGCCCGGGCCCTGGCGGACCTGAAAGGCAAAGGCGTTGATCCGGACATGGCCCGACGGGCATTCGAGGAGCGCAACCAGGAGATCCAGCTTCGCCGCATGCGCCGGGCCCTGCCCGGCCTCCTCCCACCGGAGGAGCGCCCCCAATTTGTGGATCCGGACTGGGATCACCGGGACGACCCGGTGCCGATTTGGGTGACGCTGGTGCATCTCGCCTTCATGGGCTGGACCATTGTCAATGCCCACTATCCCCCCTTTTTCATCCCCGGGCTGCTTTTTTTCCTGGGGTTTGCCCAGGTGACCGCACCCTACCAGAACCGGCTCAACCTGAAACCGGCGTTGCTGGTGGGCTTTTTCCTGGGCGGCCTGGTGATCCACGGGGGCCTCCAGGGCTGGTGGATCGCGCCGGTGCTGGGCAATCTGACCGAAATTCCTCTGATGCTGGGGGCCACCCTTCTCACGGCCTTCAACGACAATGCGGCGATAACGTTTCTCAGCACCCTGGTACCCGATTTATCACCAGGTATGAAATACGCAGTCGTGTCCGGCGCCGTGGCCGGTGGCGGGCTGACCATCATCGCCAATGCACCCAACCCCGCCGGGTTGAGCATTCTAAAATCTTTTTTCGACGAAGAAGTGTCTCCGGGAGGCATCTTCCTCGCCGCTGCATTGCCAACTGCCATTTTGTGGCTGACGTTTCTAATTTTTTAAGAGATAAAACCATGCGCTTCCCCCGACATTAATGGTATGATAGTTTCGGACCTCGTGCTGATAACTGCGGGCGAAACATCAGGGCGCTGTGTCAAATGAAAAAATGATGCGCGAAGTGGCTCCGCGCCTTCGCGCATGCGGTCATCCGGCAATAGCTTCGCGTCGGTCGGTGCAGTAACCATGCGGGGAAGCCGTGAAGCAATTCAACTGCGATTTTGGCAAACAATTCGGATGTCTTCGGGAAAGGCCTTGGCTGTAATGAAACCCTTGAAAAAAAGAGTACTGGTTCTGGCGGCCGCTCTGATTGTGCTGCTGGCGGCGGTAGCCCTGCTGAAACTGTTTTTTGTCGATTTTTTCGTCGATTTCTGGTGGTTTCAATCCCAGGAAATGAGTGTATATTTCCTGCTGCGATTGGTCTACCGCTACCTGGTATTCGGCTTTTTTGCAGCAGGTTTTTTCTTGATTTTTTACGTCAATTTCTGGATTGCATCGCGGGTTGTCGGTGTCGCCGAAAACACTGCAGACACGCATAAAAAAAACCTGGTCAAAACCTTGCACAACGGGTTGCGGCGCCTTTATCTGCCCCTTTCTTTTCTAATGGCCCTGCCGATCGCCCTGCCCATGTATACCCATTGGGACCAGGCCCTTTTGTTTCTCTTCGGCGGCGACAGCGGGGCGGCCGACCCGCTGCTGGGAAAGGACATCAGTTTCTATCTGTTTTCCCTGCCCGTCTACACCCTGATCCAGAAAGAAGTGCTTGTGGCCTTCATCATTTTGCTGGTGGGTGTGATGTTTCTCTACTGGTACGAAGGCCGCCTGCTGGCCACCCAGGATCAGGAACTGCCGCAGCGGGCGCGCCTGCACGTCAGCCTGCTGGCCCTGATCACCGTGGCCATCATCTGCTGGGGGTTTCTGCTCGAACGATACGGCTTGGTATACGAAACGGCCAATCTGCCGGTCTTTTTCGGCCCGGGCTACGTCGAAATGCGCATCGTTCTGCCATCCATCTGGTTGGCTGCGGTTTTCCTGGCGGCCACCGGCATAGCACTGGTCATCAGTGTCAACCGCAGGGCGGGATGGAAGCTGCCGATGGCTTTCGGCCTGCTGTTCGCGCTGGCTTTCGCAGGAAAACAATCTGATTATTTGACGGATGTCATACGCAAATATATCGTCGCGCCCAATCAGATCGCCCGTGAACGGCCTTTCATCGATGCCAACATCCGATCGACCCTTAGCGCCTATGGGCTCGACGCCGTAGAGAACCAGGACTTCAAGACCCAATCAGAACCTGATTTCGACGCCACCGAACCGGCGCTGGTGCGCCGCCTGCAGAACATTCCCGTCTGGGACCGCGAGATGCTGGGCAGCGTCTTCGAGGAGCTGCAGGGCATTCGAACCTATTACTCGTTTCCGACCATCGATGTGGACCGCTATACCGTCGAAGGCAATTCCCGCCAGGTATATCTGGGGGCCAGGGAAATCCAGTCTTCCAAGTTGCCGGAATCCGCTCAAAACTGGATCAACCTTCACTTGCAATACACCCACGGTCAGGGGGTGGTGATGATTCCGGCAGCCCAGGCCGGAGACGCATTCATGACCTGGTTTATCAAGGATATCCCGCCCCGGTCCGAATTCGGTCTGTCCAGCAACCAGACCTCCATTTATTACGGACTGGAGAACAAACCCTACGTGATCGTCCCCAATGATGCCGGTGAGATCGGCTCTCCTGTCGAGGGGCAAGACGCCATCAATAATTACGACGGTAGCGGCGGGGTGCGGATCGATTCTCTGTGGCGGAAATTACTTTTCGGCATTCATTTCAAGGACCGCAACATCTTTTTCACCTCCAAAACCAACGCGCACAGCCGGATCCTGTTTCGCCGCAACATCATCGATCGGATCGTCCACATCACCCCGTACCTGAAACTCGATCAGGATCCGTACATCGTCATGACAGCCGACGGATTATTCTGGATTCAAGACGGTTACACCACTGCCGACAACTATCCGATGAGCCCTCCGGTGGAAGCGGGCTTCAACTACATCCGCAACGCGGTGAAAATTGTCGTCGACGCCTACCACGGCAAGGTTTCCTATTACATTGCCGACACCGACGATCCGATCATCAACGCCTATCGCCGAATGTATCCGGGGGTTTTCCGTCCGCTGGAAACGATGCCGGAAAACCTGCGCCGACACATCCGTTACCCCCAGGACATGTTTCAAGCTCAGGCTTCCATCTATGCCAAATATCATCAGACGGATCCGGAGCGGTTCTATCGCCAGGAAGACATCTGGGAATTTTCCAAAATTTCTCAGGGACGGGACCTGGTTCCAGCCAACCCTTATTACCTGACCCTGGATCTCCTCGAGTCAGGTCAGGAAGACTTTCTTTTATTCATGCCGTTTTCCCCCTTCGGCCGCGACAACCTGCGGGCGCTGATGATCGCCGGCAGCGATGGAAACAACTATGGTAAAATCTTTGCCTACCGATTTTCCCGGGATCAGCAGGTCTATGGTCCGGCGCAGATCCACTCCCTCGTCAACCAGGATGTCGTCATTTCCGAGCAGTTCACCTTGTGGGACCAGGAGGGCTCCGAGGTGATTCTGGGCAAGATGGTCATCGAGCCCTCAGACGGATCGCTGCTTTACATCCAACCGGTTTACCTGCAGGAGGAGGGCGAGTTGAAGATTCCGCAGTTGAAGCGCCTGATCATGGCCCTGGGCGATGCGGTGGTCATGGCGCCGAGCCTGGAAGAAGCAGCGGTCCAGCTGGAAGCGGAGTTGGCTCGGAAATCGGTCCGCAGCAATCGGATGTTCCCGGAAGCGCTGCCGTCCGATGCATCCGGGAAAAAACCGGTGGACGATACGACACCACTGCCGCCCGCCAAGGCCGGCTCGGAAAAATCATCCACGCAGCCTCAGAAGCCGACGGAAAATCGTGGAACGGGTGAACCGGCCCGGAGTGATCCGGACGCAACCGGCGCTTCGTCTTTGTAAGTGCCGACCCAGCTTCCGGCTTTTTTCTCAGAGAACAGCCCCTGGCCCTTGGCGGACATCTCGCAATGTCCTTAAATTCTTGACATTGATCGAAAAAGGCCACATACATATTCAACCAGGTTGTCCCGAGGAGGTGCGAGCCATGATTAAGAGAATTCTGGTCGGATTGGGCGGAACACCCTTTACAACGGTAAGCACCCAGTGTGCTACCAAACTGGCAAGCCTGCACCAGGCCCAGACCACCGGGGTAACCGTGGTGGACATCGGCAAGCTGGCCAAAGTGGGCCCCGTGCCCGCCGGGGCCGATTTTTATGCCCAGCGCATGCGGGATAGAAAAGCGCAGGTGTCCCGGGAAGGAATTGAACAGGCGATCGATGCGTTCAAAGCCAGCTGCAGCGCCCAAAGCGTGGTGTGCCGACGCATCGAATATGAACAGAAGGATCCCTTCACGGCCATGATCGCCGAAGCCCGCTACAATGATCTGACCATCTTCGGTTTGCGCAGCATCTTCGACTACGGGTTTGTCTCCGATCCGGACAAGGCCATTATCAAACTGGTCACCCAGGGGGTCAGGCCGATCCTGGCGGTAGCCGAAACCGACCGACCCGTCAGGAAAGCGTTAATCGCCTACAGTGGTTCCATGGAATCGGCCAAGGCCATCCGCCATTTCCTGCATTTGAAACTCTGGCCCGATGTCAAGCTTCACATCGTGCATTTCAAGGAAAGGGCCGACAGCGAACCGTTCCTGCTCAGGGACGCTGCCGAATTTTGTCAGGCGCATGGGTTTGAAGTGCAAACCGATCTGCTGGACGGCCAGGCGCGATCGGATCTGCTGCCCTTCGCCCACGATATTGACGCCGATCTGATTGTGATGGGCAACAGCGTCCACAAGACATTGATCAAGCAACTGCTTGGCGACACGGTTCTGGAAACCATCAAATCGGCTGACCTGCCGCTTTTCCTGTCCCAATAACCATGACCATGCCGAAACCGGACAGATCATTGCAGGTCTCTGGAATATGCCGGGCGGGGCTTATTTCCAGCGCTTTTCCCCTGCTCCTGTTTGCCGGACTGTGCACCGTATGGCCCCAGGTTGTTCAGGGAGCGGTTTTTTACACGCACTGGCCCTGGGCACCCAGCTTTGATCTTTACCTGCGGTTTCGCCTTGACGGGCTGAGCCTCCTGTTCGGTCTGATCGTCACCGGTGCTGGTTTTTTGGTGACGCTCTACGCATCCAGTTACATGGCCAGTCACCCGCATACCGGCCGCTTCTTCGTTTTTCTGCATGCCTTCATGCTGGCCATGCTGGGTATCGTCCTGACTGACAACCTGCTCTTGTTGTTCGTCTTCTGGGAGGCCACCACGATCCTTTCCTATCTGCTGATCGGTTTCGAACACGAATCCGCAACCACCCGCGACAATGCCAAACAAGCCATTCTGGTCACGGGAGCCGGCGGTTTGGCCCTGCTGATCGGTATCCTCCTGTTAAAAACAGCCGGGGGTGCATTCACCCTCAGCCAGTGGGCTGCGTCAGACCACCATATCCGGGAGCATGCGCTTTATCCGTTCATTTTGATCGCTTTCATGCTGGGTGCCATGACCAAATCCGCCCAGGTCCCTTTTCATTTCTGGCTGCCCAATGCCATGCGTGCGCCCACCCCCATCAGTGCGTTTCTGCACGCCGCAACCATGGTGAAAGCCGGCATCTATCTGTTGATGCGCGCGCATCCATTGTTGGGCGGAACCCCTGAATGGATGGGCAGCCTGGTGGTCATCGGCGGCGTCACGGCCATATGGGGCGCCATTCAGAGCCTGGGTCACTGCGATCTGAAACGCATGCTGGCCTATACCACCATCATGGCCCTGGGTATATTGACCATGTTCCTGGCCGGCAACAACGCCGCATCCCTGACCGCCGCGACAACGTTTTTGCTGGTTCACGCCCTGTACAAGGCGGCCCTGTTTCTGGCGGTAGGCAGTATTGACCACCAAACCGGAACACGCAGGCTTGATCAGTTGGGCGGACTCTGGCGCGCCATGCCGCTGACCACACTGGCTGTAGCCACCGCAACCATGTCCATGGCCGGTTTTCCCCTTTTTTTTGGTTTTATCGGCAAGGAGATCATGTATCAGGGCGCTATCACCGAAGAGATGTTTCCTTTTTTTGCCACAACCATCGCCCTGGTTTCCAATTCGCTGATGACCGCCGTTGCCGGCGTCATCCTGCTGGGCCCCTTCACCGGCAAACGCCCCGACACCCTCACAACGGTTGCCGAAGCCCCGTGGCCCATGGTGTTCGGACCCGGCATCATGGGGGGCCTGTGCCTGCTGTTCGGCATTATTCCCTGGTGGGTTTCCGCCTATCTGATCGAACCCGCGGTGCACACATTCAACGCAACCGGGGAGGAGATCCACCTGGCCATTTTCCACGGGTTCAATACGCCCCTGCTGCTCAGCATTATCACCCTTACCCTGGGGGCGCTGATCTATCTTTTCCGCAGGGCATTGGGAAATGTTCTGGCCGCCTCTCTGAATCGGCTGCCTGTGACCACCCAACGCATCTATCAAGGCAGTTTGAACCTGTTTCTGAAAACGGCCCATCTCGTCGCCAACCGGCTGCAAAACGGTTCGTTGCATTTCTATCTGTTGACCACCATCGCCGTGTTCACCCTGACCGCGGCCGGTTTTTGGACCTTGAACCGCAATGGTCTTTTTGGGCCGCTGCGAATACCCGACCTGCCGATATCCCAGTGGCTGCTGGTCGTTGTGATGGCCGCGGCCGTCGTCGTGGTGGTCAGGGCCCGATCGAGAATACTGGCTGTGTGCGCACTGGGTATGGTCGGTGGTGGCGTCGCACTGGTTTTTCTGGTCTACGGTGCGCCGGACCTGGCCCTGACGCAGCTTCTGGTTGAAACGTTGACCCTGATCATCGTTTCCATCGTCCTTCTGCGTTTGCCGCCGCTGGATCAAAGACCGCACCCTTCCGGTCCCGCCCGGTGGATAGACGCCCTGGTGGCCGTGGGGACCGGTACGCTGGTGGCCGCGTTGACGCTGGCGGTCACCAGTGGACCGATAGATCGGCAGCTGACAGCCTTTTTTGAGCAGAACAGCTATATCGCCGCCCATGGACGCAACATCGTCAACGTGATCCTGGTCGATTTCCGCAGCCTGGACACCTTGGGTGAAATTGTCGTGGTCGCCACGGCTGGTCTGGCCGGACTGTCCCTGCTTGCCCGGCGAAGGGAGTAACCGAAAACATGCCATCGTTCATACTCCGCGCTGCCAATCGCATTCTGGTCGGATTGATTCTGGTTTATTCGATCCATCTGCTCCTGCGCGGTCACAACGCGCCGGGCGGTGGGTTTTCCGCGGCGCTGGTCGCCGCAACGGCTTTCTCGCTGTTTGCCATTGCCGAAGGACCGCGACCGGTGCGTCAGGCCCTGCGTATCGACCCCCTCGTCTTGATTGCCTGGGGATTGCTGCTGGCCGTCGGTTCAGGCCTTTTGGCCGTCGTCGCCGGCCAGCCGTACCTGACCGGCTTGTGGTGGCCCGCGGATTCCATCAACGGCACACCGGCGGTGGGCTCACCCCTGGTCTTCGATGCGGGCGTCTTTTTGGTGGTGCTGGGCACTATTTTGACACTGGTTCTCCACCTGGAGGAAGATTGACATGGAGACCGTCTTGGCCCTGTTGACCGGTCTGATGCTGGCCGGGAGCATATTTCTGATGCTCGGCAGAAATCTGATCCGTTTCATTTTCGGCCTCGTGCTGGCCAGCAACGCTGTCAACCTGTTGATTTTTACCGCCGGCCGCCTGGACACCTCACGGCCACCACTGATTCCCGATGGTTCACTGCATCCAACGGCCGCAGTTGCCAATAGCCTGCCCCAGGCCTTGATTCTAACTGCAATTGTGATCGGTTTCGCACTGCTGGTTTTCATTTTCATACTTTTCCTCAAAGCCTACCAGCAGTTGGGGACCGTGGACACCGAGGCAATGACCGTTGCCGAATCGATCACCTATAAGGATCCGTCCGAAGAAAGGCAGCAACCATGAGCGGGTGGCTGGCTGCGCCCATTATCATTCCATTTGCTGCCGCCGCCCTATCGCTGCTGGGACGCGGCCAACCCCTGTTCCAGTGCGTCTCGACGATGCTGGCTGCGGCCCTGCATCTGGCAATGGGCGGATGGCTGCTCTACGGCGTTCATCTTAACGGCATTGGGGTGTTGTGCGTGGGAAGCTGGCCGGCACCCTTCGGCATCGCCCTGGTTGCGGACCATCTCAGCGTGCTGATGATTCTGATTACCGGAGTGATTTACGGAGCCGTGGCGGTGTATTCCCGGGCGGATATAGATGCCGACTGCATTGAGCGGGGGTACTATCCGCTGCTGAACATTCTGGTTGGCGGGATCAGCGGCGCATTCCTGACCGGCGACCTGTTCAATCTATACGTCTGGTTCGAAGTCATGCTGATGGCATCGTTTGCCCTGCTGGTACTCGGAAGGCACCGGGCGCAACTGGACGGTGGCGTCAAGTACGTCGTCATTAACCTCATTTCAACCCTGCTGTTTCTGACCGGCCTGGGATTGGTCTACGCCATGACCGGAACACTCAACATGGCTCACCTGCATGTCAAACTCCGCATGGTTTCCGATCCGGGTCTGGCGGCGGTCGTGGCGGTGCTGTTCCTGACCGCCTTCGGCATCAAGTCCGGACTCTTTCCACTGTTTTTCTGGCTGCCGGCGTCATACCACACCCCACCGGTGGCCATTTCGGCCATCTTTTCCGGTCTATTGACCAAGGTGGGCGTTTACGCGCTGATTCGGACCTTCAGCCTGCTTTTTCCGTTGGGGGACAACGGCTTCCGGGAACTGGTGCTGTTGGTGGCGGCGGCCACGATGATTGTCGGCGTACTCGGCGCCGCCGCACATGACAATGTGCGCCGCATCCTCTCTTTTCATATTGTCAGCCAGGTGGGATACATGGTCCTCGGCCTGGGGTTGTTCACGCCACTGGCCGTGGCCGGAGCAATATTTTACATGCTGCACCACATCATCGTAAAGGCCAACCTGTTTTTAATCAGCGGGCTGATTCGGCAGGGGGGCGGCTCCTTCGATCTGTCGCAGACGGGTGGTCTGTACCGCTCCCACGGTCTCGTTGCCGTGCTGTTTTTTATTCCGGCTTTTTCATTGGCCGGGTTTCCACCGCTGTCCGGATTCTGGGCCAAAATGATCTTGATTCGGGCCAGCCTTGAAGCGGGCCAGTTCGTTCTGGCCTGCGTCGCTGCGATCGTCGGCCTGCTGACGGTTTACTCCATGACCAAAATCTGGAGCGAAGGCTTCTGGAAACCGAGACCCGAAAACAGGCTCGCGGAGAGCGCTGCGGAGACATCCATTTCCACCTGGATGCTGGCGCCCGTCGTGGCCATGGCCGCCCTGACCGTCTTCATCGGATTGTCGCCTGAGCCGTTATACCAGGTTGCCCGGCAGGCCGCCGAAGAACTGCTGGACCCGGGGGGCTACGTTTACGCGGTGATAGGGAGTATCCGGTGAATCTGTTCTTCATCAACGTGTTTATCATGCTGGGGTATGCCGGGATACAGGGCCGGGTTACCCTGTCGGGCTTGGTCATCGGCTTTGCCCTCGGATACATGGCCCTGTGGCTCACCCAGCCGTTGTACGGCAGGTCTCGATATTTTCTCCGCGTACCCGGGACCGCATGGCTGCTGGGCTATTTTTTCGTAGAGCTGCTGATTTCCAACCTGCGGGTGTTCTGGGATGTCGTTACGCCCGGGCATATCAGCCGCCCCGGCATCGTCGGCGTTCCCTTGCGCGCTGAAAGCGACATGGAGATCCTCCTGGTAGCCAATATGATTTCACTGACACCCGGTACACTCAGCGTCGATCTGTCCGAGGATCGCCGTACGCTTTTCGTGCACGTCATGTTTCTGGACGATCCGGAACAGTTTCGAAAAAGCATCCAAGACGGATTGGAAAAACGGGTACTAGAGATAACGCGATGATCTTCGACGGCCACACAATCCTTCAGTTGACCAGTCGCCTGACCCTGACCATGTTGATCGTCAGCATCGCACTGGCTTTCATACGATTGGTCCGTGGACCCCAGGCAGCCGACCGAATTGTGTCGCTGGATCTCATTTCAGTGCTGATCGTGGCTTTTTTGGGGGCGTACGCCGTCTATGCCGGGGATACGACTTTTCTCGACTTAGCCATTGCTTACGCCCTGATCGCATTTTTAGGAACCGTGGCCTTGGCGCGGTTTTTAATTCGTTCCCACAGGCGTTCCGGGGAGAAACGGACGAAAAGAAAAGCGTCATGAGCGCAATCATCGCATCCTTCCTATTGATTATCGGCAGCATCTTTTGCCTGGTGGCAGCTCTAGGCATGCTTCGGCTGCCGGACACCCTCATCCGCATGCACGCCGCCACCAAGGCCGGAACCCTGGGTGCGGGGTTCATCCTGGCCGCCGAAGCCATGGCCGCCGGCGAACTGGGTACGACCCTAAAGGCGGTTGCCGTCATCGTCTTTTTATTGCTGACCGCACCGGTGGCCGCGCATCTGATCGGCCGTGCCGCTTACCGCCAGGGCATTCAATTGTTCCATAAAACCTGGATTGACGAACTCGGTCAGACCATTCAAAAAGCACCCGGGGACACGAACCAGGCGGACCCGAAGGTGCGGGAAAAATGACCGGATTGTGTTGAATCTGCAGCCGATCACGGCCGCAGGAATCCTACCACCCCCCTCCCCCTCCGCCGCCGCCGCCACCACCCGACGATCCGCCTCCGCCGCTTCCCGACGACGATCCCGGTGCACTGGACGACGCGGAGACCGCACCGGCGAAGGATCCGCCCAGACTGGCAGCCAGGCCGTTAAAAGGGGTGCTGCCGCTGTACCAGGACAGGGTGGGCCGGTTTCCGGATGCTGGATCGACGGATGCCTTGGCCAGAACATCAGCAAACTGCTCATTCCAGTCGTTTTCCACATCCAGGGCCATGGCATAGGGCAGCAAGGCTTCAAAGTGTTCCGGCGTCCGCTCCGGGGGGTTGAGCAGATTCAAGCGGTCCTTTTCAGCCACAAGCATGTAAAGCTTCAACCCCTCGATTTCGTCCAGCAGCCGTCTGCCGGCCAGGGTCGGCGCCTTGAGCAGGTGGTAGAAAATGATATCGGTGACCACAATACCCAGAAACAGGATCGAGCCGGACGGAGAGATGGCCGTGGCGAGCACGCTGAGGCCCAAGAGTTCGCCGCCGAGGAAAGGCAGCGCAAAGAGGGTGATGCCCATGGCTCCGGCCACTTTCCGGCTGCGCCAGGCGGCGATTACCGTCACACCGAGAAAATAGACCCCGGCGCTCCAACCGGAGAGCCAGACCACCATGAACAGCGCAACGGGCACCTGGGAAGCTGTCAGGATGACCCCTGCCAGGGCCAGCAGAGAGATGACCAGGCCGGGAATGAAAAATCGCGTGTTGCGCAGGAAAAAAAACTTTTCGTATTCGCCGCTAAGGCTGGTGCGCAGGGCTTTCAAGGCCGCACGTATGCGCTGGTGGGACGTGTTTTTCAACAGGATGGAGGGGCGCCCCGGCGGAAAAAGGTGCCTGGCCGCCTTTGCTTCTCCAGACGACAACCGACTGTCATCCCTCGTGGATATTTTTAGTGAATAGGTCTTGTCGCTGCTTTCGGAAATGGTTAAAAACCCCTTCACCGCCATGCTCACCACGGCCAGGGCCAGCGCCTTCTTGTCAAATCCCATCTTGAGCACAAATCGCATGCCCGCCGGCGAGATGCCTTTGGGCGGTGTGTAGCGGGGAATGACAGCGCCTGCGCGCGGGTCGCGCCCCACTTTCCACCAGGCTGCGGCATAGTAGGCGAGCAGAATGACCAGTCCACACAAGGCCGCTGTCAGCCCCCGGTGGTCACCCAGCAGATGACCGATTTTTTCTGCCGTATCCGGCGCGGTCACATGTCCTTTGGGCCAGGCCACGGCGATGGTGAGTCCCTCACGAGGATTGAGGCGGCGTGAGGTGGAAAACCCGAAACCGCCGTCGACCGGGTCGACGGTAAAGTCCTGACCGTCTGCACCAGAAGGGCCGGTATAGGCTGCATACTGGATCACCTCGGCCCCCGGCGGAAGTTGAACCACCACCCGGACGGTTTCGATGACAAAGTCCCACCCGTTACCAGTGACGTTCCAGTACAGTTCGTCGAAATCATCGAAAAACCCGATCTGCCGGTCGGTCCGGTAGACCAGCGTGTAGGTGTATTCGCCTGGCTGTAAAAACATCTCTTTCTTGCCCATGTAAACCCGGATGCCATTGGGCTGCTGTTCAGTGTGATAGGCCTCGGGCCGGTTGTCGCGCAGCACTTCCAAGATCTCGAAGCGAACGTTGACCTGAGTGCCGCGCCTGTTGCCATAACGGCTGGGAAAGTCTCTGAAAATTCCTCGACGGATCTTCTGGCCGGCAGCGACGACGCGAATGGTTTCGGTAACCACGACGTCGCCTTCGGCGAAGACATCGATATGGCTGTCGAAAGAAAGAATTTTTTCCTGTTGCGCCCGGATACCGGCAGGCATGAGAAAAATGCCCACGCAGGCAATCAGGAGAAGGGTTTTGATCGGGTTCACAACAATTCCCTAGAATGTAAGCAGCCGGACATAACGGTCCTAATCTTCCGGTCCTGACACGCAACCCTATTCAGATCAATCTGATATTAAAACGATACCGTCGGCACTGCCCGGTCCGCCGGCTCCTCAATTTCGAAAAAGTCGGCCGGCTGGAAGGCAAACCATCCGGCCACCAGGTTTCCGGGAAAGGACTCGATGGCGGTATTGAGGTTGCGCACGGTGCCGTTGTAGTAGCGCCGGGCCAATTGAATCTGGTCTTCAATATCCGCCAGCTGCCCTTGAAGATCCTGAAAATTCTGGTTGGCCTTGAGTTCGGGGTAGCCTTCAGCCACGGCAAACAGACGAGCCAGTCCGCCGGTCAGGGCACTTTCCACCTGCTGTTTTTGTGAAATATCCCCGGTTTTGAGACTCCGCGAGCGCAGTTGGGTCACTTTTTCCAACAGGTCCCCCTCGTGTCGCATATACCCCCTGACGGTTTCAACCAGGTTGGGAATCAGGTTGGTGCGGCGTTTGAGCTGCACCTCAATGCCGCTCCAGCCCTCCCGGACCATGTTGCGCAGACGAACCAGCCGGTTGTAAAAAAC